>CAYQEC010000005.1:0-109062 GCA_964416425.1 uncultured Acidimicrobiaceae bacterium
TCGCCACCGAAGACATCGACCTACTCGACACCGTCACCGTCGAGGAGGTGATGAGTCGCTCCTCCGACGTCATCGACCCGTCGCTCACCATCACCATGGCCGCCGAGGTCCTCGACACCCAGCGCCACCACGGCATGCCGGTGGTGAAAGACGGGAGGCTCGTCGGCGTCGTCACCGTCTCCGACCTCGCCACCGCCGAGGAGGCCGGCGAAGGGAACCGGCTGGTCACCTCCGCCATGGTGGAAGAGCCCATCACCGTCACCCCCGGGATGCCGGTCTCGTCCGCCCTGGCCCGCATGGCCGCCCTCGGGGTCGGTCGGCTCCCGGTCGTCGCCGAAGACGACTCGGGCCGGTATCTCGGCATGTTCCGGCGCGAGAGCGTCGTGCGCGCCTACCACCACGCTCTCGGAGGCACCGCCGACCGCCAGCTCTACCGCGAACGTCTCAAGCAGCGGCTCCAACCCGGCACCACCTTCTACGAGCTGCCGGTGCGGCGCGGCTCGACGGCTTCCGGGAAACTCGTGAAGGACCTCGAATGGCCGGAGGGCGCCACCCTGGTGTCGGTACGCCGCGGCGCCTCCGTGCTCATCCCCCACGGCGACACGGTGATCCGGATCGGCGACACCATCACCGCCTTCGGCACCGGGGACTCCCGGATCGCACTCGCCTACCTTCTCGAGCACCAACCCGAGCCCGGCACCGAACCGGACGGGAACCCTCGCTAGGTCGCACCGCCCTCGGCGGCGAGCCGTCCGAGAGCCTCCAGCACCCGGTCCACCTCGCCCGGCGTGTTGTAGTGCACGAACCCGATCCGGACCAGGCCGCCCCGGTCGGCCCGGCCCAGACGCTTCATCACCTCCACCGCGTAGTAGTCGCCGTGCCACACGAAGATCCCGTCGTCACCCAGCCGGCGGGCGACCTCGGCCGGCGCCAGGCCCGCCACCTCGACCGCAAAGGTAGGGGTACGTCCCACGGCGTCGGGACGCCCGTGGAGGCGGACCCCGGGGATCTCCGCCACCCCGGCGAGGAACCGCCCCGAGAGCGCCGCCTCGTGGGCGGCAACCGCCTGCATTGCGGTGGTGAGGCGCTCCCGGCGGTGCGACCCCTCCCCCAGGCTCGCCAGGTAGTCGACGGCCGCCGTCACCCCGGCGAGGCTCTCGAAGCTCTGGGTACCGGTCTCCCACTTCCCCGGCGGGACCGCAGGCGCCGGGCGGATCCGGACCGCATCCAGCGACGCGAGCAGCTCGTGGCGGCCGTAGAACACCCCGGTGTGGGGCCCGAAGAACTTGTAGACGGACGCCACCGCGAAGTCGGCGTCGGCGGCCTGGACGTCGATCCGGCGGTGGGGAGCGGCATGCACCGCATCGACGTACACCAGCGCCCCCACCTGGTGCGCCATGCGGGCGACGGCGGCGACGTCCACCACCGTCCCGACCGCGTTCGAGGCGTGGGTCACCGCCACCAGCCGGGTCCGCGGCCCGATCGCCTTCTCCAGCGAGGCCGGATCGAGGGAGCAGCCCGCTGCCGGGTCGAAATCCACGAACCGCACCGTGGCGTCCGCGTCACGGGCGGCGAGCACCCAGGGCCACACGTTGGCGTCGTGGTCGAGCCGGGTCACCACCACCTCGTCCCCCGGCCGCCAGGTCCACGCCAGGGCCCGGCTCACCGACAGGGTGATGGAGGTCATGTTCTGCCCGAAGGCGATCTCGTCGGGACCGGCGGCGTTGAAGAAGTCCGCGACGGCGGCGCGGGCGGCGTCGACCGTCGCCGCGGTCTCCCTCCCCGTCACGTACAGGCCACCGTGGTTCGCCCCGCCGGCCTCCATCAGGCCGGCCATGGCGGCGATGGCGCCGTCCACCACCTGGGTGCCGCCCGGCCCGTCCAGATAGGCCGCCGGCTTCCCACCCACCGTGCGCCGCAGCGCCGGGAATCGGCTCCGGATCGCCTCCACGTCGAACGTCATGTCGGTTCCTCCTTGCGGGCACGTTACCGGCTCTGTTCCGGGCGCCGCCGACCGATCTCCTCGCTTGAGCGCCTCCGGGGCGATACATTGGCCGCCGTGGAACCGGCACCCCCCATCACGCCCGTGCTGCTCTCGGGAGGGAGCGGCACCCGCCTCTGGCCGGTGTCGCGCCGCGCCCACCCCAAACAGCTCCTCCCCCTCGTCGACGAGCGCACCATGCTGCGCGCCACCCTCGACCGGGTCCAAGGCCTGCCCGGGATCACCCAACCCCTCGTCGTCGGGAGTGTCGCCCACGCCGACCTGGTGGCAGCCGACCTACGCGAGGCCGGCTTCGCTCTGGACCGCATGGTGCTCGAACCGATCGGTCGCAACACCGCCCCGGCGGCAGCCGTCGCCGCCCTGGTGCTCGCCGAAGGCGGGGACGACCCACTCATCCTGCTGCTCCCCGCCGACCACGTGATCGACGACGGGGACGCCTTCGTCGCCGTCGCCCGCCGCGGCGCCGAGCTGGCTGCCCAGGGCTACCTCGTCACCTTCGGCGTCGTCCCCACCTATCCCGAGACCGGCTACGGCTACATCCGCAAGGGCGACCCGCTCAACGGAGACGCCGCCCGGGTCGCCGAGTTCGTCGAGAAGCCCGACACCACCACCGCCGAGGCGTACCTCGCCGACGGCGACCACCTCTGGAACAGCGGCATGTTCGTGTTCCGGGCGTCCCGCTACCTGGAGGAGCTGGAGATGCGGGAGCCCGCCATCGTGGCGGCCTGCCGGCGCGCCGTCGCCGCCGCCGACCGGTCCCACGGCATCCTGCTCGACGCCACCGCCTTCCGCTCCTCCCCCTCGATCTCGATCGACTACGCCGTGATGGAACACACCGACGACGCCGTCGTCCTTCCTCTCGACTTCGGCTGGAGTGACGTCGGCTCGTGGTCGACGGTATGGGAGATGGGCTCCGGCGACGACCGCGGCAACGTCATCGTCGGCGACGTCCACGCTCGCGACGTCACCAACAGCTACCTGCGGTCCAGCCATCGCCTCGTCGCCGCAGTCGGCATCGATGACATGCTGGTGATCGAGACCGCCGACGCGGTGCTGGTGATGCCGCGCGACCGCGCTCAGGACGTCAAGGACATCGTCGAGTTCCTCCGCTCCGAGGGACGGCGCGAGGCCGACGAGGTTCCCGTCTCCCATCGCCTGTGGGGCCTGGAGGAGCTGCTCGCCCGTGGCGACGGCTACCGGGCCGAGCGCCTCACCGTGCTGCCGGGGGCCGAGGTCACCCTTCGCCCCGGCGAGGCCGCCGGCGCCTCCTGCATCGTGCTGGCGGGCACGGCCTGCACCGACGCCGGCGCCCGGGAGCCCGGCACCACCTTCCCGGTGGATCGGGACGTCACCGTGCGTAACGAGGGCCCGGCGCCCATCGACCTCCTCCTCGTCCGTGTCGACGCACCACCCCTGGCCGAAAGGAGCGGCTCGTGCTGATGCCGGCCATCCTGTTCATTGCCGCCCTGCTCGTGCTCGGCATCGTCTTCGGCCGCATGCTGATGCGGCGCGACGCCGAGCGGAAACGGGCGGAGTACGAGGCCAAGCTGCAATCGGGAGACACGACGAAACCCGCCGGCAAGAAGCGACGGATGACCCGAAGGGAAAGGATCCTCGCCACCCTCGAACCTGCCCCCGAGATCCCCACCATCATCGACCTGATGCACGAGGAGGCCCGCGACACCGGGGTGAACGAGATCGCCGGCGGGGAAGGACTCGAGGTCCCGGTCAAGCTCAAGGTGTGGCAGCGCGACGGCGGCCCCCACACGGAATGCCCCCGGCAGTCGCTCCACTTCGAGATCGCCGCCGGGGTCTCCCCGGAGCAGGCGACCGTCGAGGACGTCCGGCTGCACTGCCGCGAGCCCCATCCGGCAGCTCCCTCTCCCGCGCCGGAGCGCCAGCCGGAGCCGGAGCCGCCCTTCACGGAATCGGAGCCGCCTGAGGACGACCCGAGCTGAGATCGGGTCAGGGCAGGGGAACCGCCGAATGGTTGGTCCCTGGCAGGAAGAGGACCAGCGCCACTGCCAGCGCCACGATGCCGAACACCGCCAGGGCGGCGAACAGGATCGGAACCAGGCGACCGCCGACGCCCATCTCCGTCTCCTCCTCGCGGGGATGCCGCACGCTCATCGTCACCGATCGTATCACCGCCGCCCCGCCGCTCCCGGGAGGGATGAACCGGACCGGGACGGAACCACCGGGTAACCTCGTTCCGACGATGGATTACTGCTCACATTGCGGGGCCAAGAGCAGCCCGTCCTGGGTGTTCTGCCGAGACTGCGGCGCCGGCCTCGACGTTGCCGGGGCCGCGGTCCGGCCGGCGTTCTGCACTTCGTGCGCCTACGGGCTCGCCCTCTCCTGGCGGTACTGCCCGCGGTGCGGGGTCGAGACCCCGGTCGCCGACCGGGAGCGCTCGACCCGGCTCACGGTCGAGAACGCCGGCGCCCTCGAGGCAACCGCCCACCTGAAACGACAGGCGCCGCTGGTGCCGGAGGTGGTCGAGACCCCCGAAGTGGAGCTGATCAGCCGCGGCTGGGACCCGGCCGAGACCGAATGGGTAGACGTGTCCGAGCCCGACATGGTCGTCACCCTCCCCGAGGATGACGAGGTCGACGTCGACGCCCCCGAGGCCCGGTCGCTCCCCGATCCGGTGCCGGCGTCCGCGAACCGCCCGGGAGCCGCGACGGCGACGCCACCCCTCCCCGGCCGGACCGCCACCGAGCTCACCCTGCTCGGCGCCGGGCTCGCCGCCCTCGGCGCGGTCATGGGGCTGATCGTCCTCAACCGGTTGCTCGTCTCCTTCGCCGCCGGGAGCGCCGCGGCGGACGACATCGCCCGGCTCGAGCGCTTCGTAACGACCTGGCTCGAAGTTGCGGTGGTGCCGCTCCTCGCCGCCGGCGTCGCCTTGCTCGTACGCTGGCGGCGGCACCACGCCCGGCCCCGGGTGGTCGGCGGTCCGCCGGTCGTCCCGATCGCCGCCGGGGCACGCTGGGCCGCGCCGGCGGGACTCGGCGGCGGCAGCGCCGTCGTGCTGCTGGGCCGGCTCCTTCCCCGCACCACGGTGGGTCAGGCGGTCGACGCCAACACCTGGGTCGTGATCGGCCTCGGCCTGCTCATCCTCGGTTGCCTGGCCGGCGTCCGGCTCGTCGCCGCCCTGTCACCGCTGCCGCGACCCGACGAGCCCACCCGGTGACCCCCGAATCGACGGTGGTGGCGGTCTTCGGGTCCTCGGGGTCCGATCCGCAGTCCACCGAGTACGCCGACGCCGTCCGGTGCGGGCGTTTGCTCGCCGAGGCAGGGTTCGCCGTCGCCACCGGCGGCTACGCCGGGACCATGGAAGCGGTGTCTCGCGGCGCCACCGAGGCGGGAGGCAAGGCGATCGGCGTCACCGCCCCCGCCGTGTTCCCGGGCCGGCCCGGCACCAACCCCTACATCACGGAGGAACGCCCCGCCCCCGGCCTCGTGCTCCGCATCGACCGGCTCCTCTCCCTCTCCAGCGCCTCCATCACCCTGCCGGGAAGCGTGGGCACCCTCGCCGAGATGGTCCTCGCCTGGAACCTCGCCTTCGTCGCCCGCTTCACCGGCGAGGCCCCGAAGCCGGTAGTCACGGTCGGGGCCCGGTGGCGCCGCCTCGTGGCCGACCTCACCGACGTCCTCGCCACCGACGGATCGATCATCACCTGTACCGCCACCGTGGAAGAGGCCGTGGTCGAGGTGCGGCGGCGCCTCGCCCAGCCCTCCGGCTGACGCCGTCCTCCTCACGACCGGGCAGGCGAGCACCGTCCCGGCGTCGGCCCGACCCGGGAGAGAAGACCGCCCTACACTCGCCCCGGACCGGGACGGGGAGGACGGCGCCCGATGGCAACCGACGGCTTCTACCTGGGCGGCGTCATCGACGCCGCCTCCGGCGAACGCACCTCCGCCCGCGCCGACTACGACCCGGGCGACCTCACCACCCACGGGGTGATCGTCGGGATGACCGGGTCCGGCAAGACCGGGCTCGGCATCATCTACCTCGAGGAGGCGCTGCTGGCGGGCATCCCGGTGCTCGTCCTCGACCCCAAGGGGGACATGACCAACCTCCTCCTCACCTTCCCCGACCTCCGCCCCGACGACTTCGTCCCGTGGATCGACGAGTCCACCGCACGCGCCGCCGGCGTCTCCGTCGCCGAGATGGCAGCCACCACCGCCGAGCGGTGGCGCAGCGGCCTCGCCGATTGGGATCAGGATGGGGACAGGATCCGCCGCCTGAAGGAGGGCGCCGGGTTCACCATCTACACGCCCGGGTCGTCGGCCGGCGTTCCCCTGAACATCGTCGGCTCGCTCGACGACCCCGGGCTCGACTGGGACGAAGAGGCCGAGACCCTCCGTGACGAGATCCAGGGTTTCGTCTCCGGTTTGCTCGGGCTGGTCGGCATCGACGCCGATCCGATCTCCTCCCGGGAGCACATCCTGCTCTGCAACCTCATCGAACATGCCTGGCGGGAGGGCCGCTCCCTCGATCTGGCCACCCTCCTCGCCTGGGTGCAGCGCCCCCCGCTGCGCAAGCTCGGCGTCTTCGAGCTGGACACGTTCTTCCCCGAGGACGATCGCACCGACCTCGCCATGAAGCTCAACGGGCTGGTGGCCTCGCCGGCCTTCCGCGCCTGGACGGAAGGGGCCCCGGTCGACGTGGAGCGGCTCCTGTGGCGCGACGGCAAGCCGCAGGCGGCCATCGTGTACCTGGCGCACCTCTCCGACGAGGAGCGGCAGTTCGTCGTCACCCTGGTGCTGTCCAAGCTGGTGACCTGGATGCGGTCCCAATCCGGGAGCGGCGATCTGCGCGCCCTCGTCTACATGGACGAGGTATTCGGGTTCGTGCCCCCCACCGCCGAGCCGCCTGCCAAGAAGCCGATCCTCACCCTCCTCAAGCAGGCCCGGGCCTTCGGGGTCGGGATGCTGCTCGCCACCCAGAACCCGGTCGACCTCGACTACAAGGCGATGTCCAACGCCGGCACCTGGTGCATCGGCCGCCTCCAGACCGAACGGGACAAAGCCCGCATCCTCGAAGCGCTCCAGTCGGCCCGCGGCGACACCGACGCCGCCGCCCTCGACCGGCTCGTCTCCGGTCTCGACCAGCGCCAGTTCCTGCTCCACAACACCCGCGAGGCGGCCCCCGAGTTGTTCACCACCCGCTGGGCCCTCTGCTTCCTGCGCGGTCCCCTGACCCGGGACCAGATCGGCGTGCTCATGGACGGCGTCGTGGCGCCGCAGGCGCCGCCGCCCGTCGCGCAGCCCGCGACCACCGAGCCGGCGCTCGGCGACGACGAATCGGCGGTGATGCCGCCCGTCGCCGACGGCATCCCGGTCGCCCACCTCGACCCGGCCGCCGGCTGGATCGGAGCCGTCGACGGCGACCCCGCCTCGCACCGCTACCGGGCAGGGATCGCCGCCCGGGTCTCCCTCACCTACGACGACGCTCCCGCCAAGCTCACCCACACGGAGGAGTGGGAGGCGGTCCTCATCCCGATCGACCCGGCTCCCGACTTCGCCGCAGCACGGGTGGTGGACCACGACACACGTGACTTCGTGGCGGCGGCGCCCGACGACGCCCGCTACCGGCTCCCCGCCGCCGACGTGGCGAGTGCCGCTTTCTGGCGCGACGCGGCCCGGCGGCTCGAGGACCACCTCGCCCGGGAACGCACCGTCCAGATCTTCAAGAACCCCGAGCTGAAGCTGTACTCCCGGGTCGGGGAGGCTCGGGAGCAGTTCGCGGCCCGCTGTGACGCCGCCGCCGAGCAGGAGGCCGACGCCGAAGCGGCCGGGCTCCGCGACAAGTACCGGACCAAGGTGAAGCGGGTGCAGGAACAGCTCGCCAGCGCCGAGCGGCGGGTGGCGGAGCTGGAGGTCGACCTGGAGGGCGCCCGCCAGCAGCAGGTCGTCGAATCGGCCGGCGCCGTGCTCGACGTCCTGCTCGGCCGCAAGAGCACTCGTGGCATCACCGGATCGGCCCGCACCAGGCGGGCGGCCCACTCCAAGGAGCAGCGGCTCGCCACGGCGGAGACGAAGGCCCTCGACAAGTCGACCGAGATCCAGGAGCTCGAAGCGGAGTTGCAGGAGGAGCTGGAGGAGATCAACGACCGGTGGGAGACTCGCGGCGACGCCATCGCGTCCGTCGAGATCGGCCTCGAGAAGAACGACATCGACATCGTCGCGCTGACCCTGCTCTGGATCCCCGTGGCGTGAATCGCCGGCGGGGCTACGATCCTTCGCCAGCCCGACCCGAGAGAGGTAGCCTCCGACCTATGAGCGAGCGACCGGCCATCATCCGTGTACATCAGGAGGAGGAGGGTGATCGGGCCCACGTGACCGTCACGCTCGCCTGGCAGGACGACGAGTACCGGGGGGAAGCCGTCGGCGACACCGACGCCACCTCACGGCCCCGCCTCCTCGGCGAAGCCACTCTGCGGGCGGTGGAGCAGGTGACCGAGAGCCGGGTCTCGCTCACCCTGGCCGCCGTCGCCACCACCGATCTCGGCGAGACCCAGATCGCCATGGCGCAGGTGAAGATGGCGGGCGCCGAGCAGCTCATGGTCGGCAGCGCCCTGCTGCGGGAGAGTGACCCGACCAGCGCCACGGTGCGGGCGGTGCTCGACGCCATCAATCGCCGCCTCACCCAGATGCTGAGCTAGCGGCTCCGCCGCGGGCATCCAGAACGCTCGGATCGGAGGGAACCGGCGTACCGTCCCGCCGGCCCTCGCCCCGCCGGCGAATGGCTACGAGTCCTGGGCGAGCGCCCACAGCAGGTCACGGATGCTCACGATCCCGAGCAGCTCGCCTTCGGCCATCACCGGGAGGTGGCGGTAACCGGTCTCCAGCAGCCAGGCCACGGCCTCCCGCACCATCACGTCCGGCGCGAAGGTGTCGGGCGCCTCGCTCATCCAGTCGCGGACGACCTCGTTCGCGGGATCGACCCCGTCGGAGATGGCGAAGACGAGATCCCGTTCCGTGATGATTCCGACCAGGTCGCTGCGGTCGACGACGGCGAGGCAATCGACCGACTCGTCGACCATGCCGGCCGCCGCCGCCGCCAAGGTGGCCTCGGGGCCGATGATCTCGGCGGCTCCGCCCACGAGCGAATGAAGCTGCATCCTGACTCCAGCCCTTCCGTCCGTCTCGACACTAGCGGGAGGCGTCGCGGCACACGAGGCACGGAAGGGCGCCCGAGGGCCCCCTCCGGCCTAGAGCAGATCCTGCTCGCGGATGCCGAACGACGGGTGGCGCAGCCGGCACAGCGCCAGCTTCTCGAGTTGCCGGATCCGCTCGCGGGTGAGGTTGAACTCCTCCCCGATCTCTTCGAGCGTGCGCGGAACGCCGTCGTAGAAGCCATAGCGCAGCGCCAGGATCCGCCCCTCCCGATCCGGGAGGCGCTCGATCGACTTGCGTAGGCTGTCGGCGATGTCGAGCTCCTCGGTCACCTTGACCGGGTCGATCGCATCCTCGTCCTCGATGAAGTCACCGAGCTGGGCGCCGTCCTCGCCGACGGGCTGTTCGAGCGAGACGGTGTCGGCGACACCGAGCGCCAGCTCGACCTTGTCGACGTTGACGCCGGCTTCCTCGGCGATCTCTTCCGGCCGGGGCTCACGGCCCAGCTCGGCCTTGAGGCTCGCCTGGGCGGCCCGCACCGCAGCAAGGGTGTCGTGGAGGTGCACCGGGATGCGTACCGTGCGCGACTTGTCGGCGATGGCACGAGTGATCGCCTGCCGGATCCACCACGTCGCATAGGTGGAGAACTTGAAGCCCTTGCGCCAGTCGAACTTCTCGACGGCGCGGATCAGGCCCAGGTTGCCTTCCTGGATGAGGTCCAGGAAGTCGATGCCCGAGGTGTTGGCGTAGCGGCGGGCGTTGGCCACCACCAGCCGCAGGTTGGCGGTGAGGAAGGCATCCTTCGCCTCCCGGCCCCGGCGCACCTTGCGGCGCAGCGCCACCTCGTCGGTCCGGCCGGCGAAGTCGCCGGCGTCGAGCTTGTCCTGTGCGTCCTGCCCCGCTTCGATCTTCTGGGCGTACTCGACCTCGCGTTCGGCGGTGAGCAACTCGTACTCACCGATGGCGGTGAGGTACTGGCTGACGAGATCGGTGGTGAGGCGACCGCGCTCGTCGGTGAGCTTGTTGCGGTCGCGGTCACGGCGCGAGCGCGACAACGTATCACGCTCCACGCGCTCCTTGGCCTCGAGGCGCTCTCTCATTGCCCGATCGAGCACCGAATCTCGCGCATTACCGCCTGTGGTCATTCCGTGAATCCTCCAAGAGGTGCCGCCAGGCCTCGTCCGTCATACACCCCGACCCTATCGCGCCATCTCCACGATGCTTGTGAATGTCGTCACAAGTGGGGGCTCGCCTCACTATCACACAATGCAAGGGGTTTGTGAACCCCCCAAAGGCCTGTGACGACCGTTTTCCGTACCAGGACTGACAACGTTCCCGTTCTTGGATTCATTCCTTCGCATATGGCCTGGTGGCAATGCTGCCGGGCCATACCGCGCCCCTCCTCGCCTTCCTTCGTCCGGCGGCCCCGGACCGTCCTCGTGATTGCCGCCGCGGCGTAGGGTGCCCCCATGCCCAACCGCCTCGCCCACGCCACCAGTCCCTACCTGCTCCAGCACGCCGCCAACCCGGTGGACTGGCACGAGTGGGGTGAGGAGGCATTCACCGAAGCGGCCCGCCGGCAGTGCCCGGTGCTGCTCTCGGTCGGCTACGCCGCCTGTCATTGGTGCCACGTGATGGCCCACGAGTCGTTCGAGGATCCTGCCACCGCCGCCCTCATGAACGAGCGGTTCGTCAATGTCAAGGTCGATCGGGAGGAACGACCCGACGTCGATCGCATCTACATGGACGCGGTCCAGGCCATGACCGGCCACGGCGGCTGGCCGATGACGGTGTTCCTCCTGCCGAGCGGCGAGCCCTTCCTCGCCGGCACCTACTTCCCGGCGGAGCCGCGCCGCGGCCTGCCGTCGTTCCGGCAGGTGCTCGAAGGCGTCGCGGCGGCGTGGGACACACAACGCCCCGAACTCGCCGGCCAGGGGCGGCGCATCGCCAAGGCCATCGCGGCGGGCCTCCCATCCGGGGAGGCGCCCCCGATCGAGGAGGCGATCGCCACCGCCGTCGAACGGCTCGGCCAGACCCATGACCCGGTCCACGGCGGCTTCGGGGGCGCCCCCAAGTTCCCGCAGGCGCCAGTGCTCGAGCTGCTGCTGCGGGTCGCGGCGCTCGACCGCCCCACCGGACTGGCCGGCGCCGCCGCCGCCCTGCTGGAGGCCACCCTCGACGGCATGGCCGCCGGCGGCATCTACGACCACCTCGGTGGGGGGTTCGCCCGCTACTCGGTCGACGCGGCCTGGCAGATCCCCCACTTCGAGAAGATGCTCACCGACAACGCCCTGCTAGCCCGGATCTACCTCCGGGCTTCCCAGGTCACCGGCGATCCGGCCCGCCGCGCCACCTACCGGCGGGTGGCGATCGAAACCCTCGACTACCTGATGCGGGACATGACCGATCCGCATGGCGGCCTGTCCTCGTCACAGGACGCCGACTCCGAAGGCGTCGAAGGCAAGTACTACATCTGGACGTGGGACGAGCTGGGCGAGGTGCTCGGCGACGATCAAGCGATCGTGGCCGCCCTCTACGGAGCAACACCTGCCGGAAACTTCGAAGGAGCGAACATCCTGCACCGGGCGGCGGCGCCGGAGAAGGTGGCGGCCGACCTCGGGATCACACCCGCCGCCGTGCTCGCCGTGGCGGACCGGGCTGGCGCCGCGCTGCGATCGGTCCGTTCGCGGCGGGTCCGCCCCGCCACCGACGACAAGGTCGTGGCCGCCTGGAACGGCCTGGCGTTGCGGGCCTTCGCCGAAGCCGGCGCGATCCTGCCGAGCGACCGGTACCTGGCGCAGGCGATCGGGATCGCCGAGTTCGCCACCACCATCCTGCGGCGGGCCGACGGCCGCCTGCTGCGGAGCTGGCGGCACGGCGCCGCCGGGGGGCCCGGGTTCTGCGACGACTACGGCGCCCTCGCCGTCGGTCTCTTCACGCTGTACCAGGCCACCGGCGACAAGCGATGGTTCCACGAAGGGGAGCGCCTCACCCGGGACCTGATCGACCTGTTCGCCGACGGCGACCACGGGTTCCACGCCACCGGATCGGACGCCGCTCCCCTCATCGCCCGGCCCAAGAACCTCATGGACGGCGCCACCCCGTCGGACAACTCCCTCGCCGCCGAGGCCGTCCAGATCCTCACTGCCTATACCGGGGACGCCGCCCTCACGGGACTTCTCGACGGGATCGCCGCCGCCGCGGCGCTGCTGCTGGAACGCCACCCCACCGCGGTCGGGGGGCTGCTCGGGGTACTGGCGGTGGCGACGGAGGTCAAGGAGGTGGCGATCGTGGGCGCTGCCGCCGAACGGGAGCCCCTCACCGCGGTGCTGTGGGAGAGCTTCCGCCCCGACTGCGTGCTCGCCACCCATTCCCCGGGTGAGCCGACCCGGATCCCGCTGCTGGCGGGGAGGAACCTGCACGACGGCGCCGCAGCCGCCCATGTCTGCCGTCACTTCGCATGCCGCCTGCCGGTGACCACCCCGGAGGCGCTCCGGGCCGAGCTGGACGGTTGAGCACACGCGGCTCAGGCGAAGATACCTCGCCGGCGGCGGCGCGAGGAAAACCCTGCCATGATTCGTGGCATACTTCAGGGCTTCCGTAAGCTATCGAACCGTGAGCGACGAAACCCCCCAAGGCATCTGCATCTTCTGCGGGACGGCCCGGCCCGTCAACGTCGCCATCTGCCCGACGTGCAAACGCACCTGGATCGACCGGAGGCTGACCGAAACGCCGCTGGCCGCCACCCCGCCGCCGGCCCCTGAGGCCGCACCCGACGCCACCATCCCCGTCCCGCCGGAGGGCGAAGCGCTGCCGGAACCGGAACCGATCGACACGATCTCCCTCGACGAGCTGAATGCCCGGCTCGCCCGGAGCGGGGAGGCTACGCCGCCTCCTCCCCCGCCGGAGCCGGCCATCCCTGCCGCACCGAGCCCGCCGCCGCCCGCCGTGGCGCCCCCGGCGCCGCCCGGCGAGCCGTCCTTCGCCGCCGGTCCTTCCGGGCCCGGCGAGCCCCCTGAGCCACCGCCCCCGGTGGCCCGCGACCGCCGCGGGTGGTGGGTGGCTCTCGCGGTCGCCGCTGCGGTGCTCTCCCTCTACCTCATCGTCTTCGTCTTGCTGCTGAACGACGGCAACGGCGAACCGGTCGCCATCACCTCGACGACCACCACCTCGTCGACCACCACGCCGGCCACCACCACGACCACCTCGGCGACAACGACCACCACCTCCAGCACGACCACCACCACGACGATCCCGCCCATCGACCCGGTCGGCGATCCCATCCCGCTCACCGACCTCGAGCTGGGTGCCTTCGCCCTCGGGCCGCTCGACCTCGCCACCGACTCGACCGACGCCCTCGGACGGCTCGCCGCCACCTTGGGGCAGCCGGAGGCGACGGCGGAGGCCGGCGAGGCCGACGGGCTCTGCCCCGGCACCACCGGGAGCACGTATCGCTGGAGCGGGCTCACCACGATCTTCCTCGACGTCGACGGCGGCCAGGCCCTGGTGGGATACCGGCTGGCGCCCGCCCCCGACGGTGCGGCGGCCGACACCGACCAGCTTGCGACGCTCTCGGGGCTGCGCCTCGGCCAGACGGTGGGCGACATCCGGTCGATCTACGCCAACTCGCGGGTCACCATCATCGACCACGCCGGCACGCCCCACTTCGTGCTGCAGCGCTCCAGCGACGACCGCACCCTGCTGTGGGGCCCCGTCACGTCGTCGGACGACGCCGGAATCGTCGAAGGCATCTCGTCGCCGCTCTGGTGCGACGACGGCCCCAGTCCTTCTTGACGACCCCACCCCAAGCGCTTCCAGCCGCACGGTTCCCGAAGCGAGATAACATTGTGCGTCGTCCGGGCTGTTCGAGGATCCTGTCTCCATGAACGCGAATCACAAAACGGCCGCTCCGCCCTCCCTGCTGGGGCGGGTGCTCACGATTGCCAACATCGGCTCGGTGATCGTCGGCATCGTGGTGTTCCTGGTGCTGGTGCGCGCCTGGAACAGCCACGTCGGCGGCCTGCTCGCCGCCCTCGTCGCCGGGTTCGCCACCGCCGTCGCCTGGGTCTTGTGGAACCGCCTCTCCGCCGGTCCCCCGCTCGCCAAGATCATCCCCGGCACCCTGCTCGGCACCATCCCCTCCACCCCCGGCCTCCCCACCCCGACTCTCACCCAGCCGGCCTCCCCCACCGCCGAGGCCTATCGCGCCGCCTCGCGCCGCCTCGAATCGGCCACCACCGGCCAGGTGGTGCTGGTCTCCAGCGCGGGGCCGGGACAGGGTGCCAGCACCGTGGCGCTCAACCTCGCCATCGGCGCCACCCAGGAGGGCCGCCGGGTTCTTCTCGTCGACGGCGACCTCTCCACCCAGGGCCTGTCCCGGTTCGGGCACACCGGCGCCGCCCCCGGGCTCACCGACCTCGCCGAGGGAACCGCCACCCTCGTCGAGGCGTCCCGGCTGTGGCTGATCGACTCCGCCAACCGGCTTCCCTTCGTGCCTGCCGGGAGCCGTCCCGACAATCCCACCGCCCTCCAGGGAACCCGCCTCGCCGACGCGGTGGACCAGATCACCGAACACGCCGACCTCATGCTCATCAACGCTGCCCCACCCGGCTGGGACGGCGACCAGCAAACCCTCGCCACCCACGCCGACGGGACGATCCTGGTCGTCACCGAGCGGGGTGACCGCACCGCCATCGCCGAGGCGTGCCGCCGCTTCGAAGAGATGGGGGCCCCGGTCGTCGGCTACGTCGTCAACCACAGCTCCCATCACCGCGCCGCCCCCGAGCACTGGCTGCGCCGCGCCCTGAAGCGGGCCTTCGCCACCGCCTCGATCATCATCGTCGCCTACACGGCGTGGACCGGCTACCAGCTGTGGCACTCCTGGAACAGTGTCGAGCGGGACCAGTTCGACGTCGAGACCGCCCTCGGGGTACTGCCCCCGATTCCGCCGGACCTGTTCGAGACCGCCGACCTCTCCCCGGAGACCGCCTCGGCCATCACCGCGGTGCCCTCCGACCGGGAGTTCACCACTTTCATGATCGTCGGCAGCGACCTCGGCGGGGAACGGGCCGACGTCATCATCCTCGCCCTCTTCCCCACCAACGGCGACCCACCACTCATGGTGTCGCTGCCACGGGACCTCTACGTCGTCAACCGCTGCACCCAGGGGTTCGACCGCCTCAACGCCAACCTCGGGGGCTGCGGGGACACCGTCAACGGGCCGACCCTGCTCGCCCTCGCGGTCGAGGATTTCACCGGCATCCCCGTCGACCACTTCGCCCTCTTCGATTTCGACGGTTTCCAGCGCATCATCGACCAGGTGAGTGGGGTCGAGATCTGCGTCGACCACGACGTGCGCGACCGCAAGTCCGGCCTGGACCTGCCGGCCGGCTGCACCAACGCCAGCGGGGAACAGGCCCTCGCCTGGGTCCGGTCCCGCCACACCCTCGAGCTGGTGAACGGCCGGTGGCGGGTCATGCCCGGGGTCAACGACCTCGCCCGCAACGAACGCCAGCAAGACGTGATCCTCGCCATGTTCGACAAGATACGGGCCTTCAAGTCGTCGAACGACCTCACCCGCACCGTGCGCAGCGTGACCGACGCCTTCACCCTCGACAACCAGCTCGGCGTGACCGAGGCGATCCGCCTCGCTTGGGACCTCAGGAACATCGATCCGGCGACGATCGTGCGGCTCCAGGTCCCGGTGGCGGACTACCTCACCGCCCAGGGCGCGGCCGTGCTCATCCCCACCGCCTCGTTCGACAGCGTCATCGCCGAGTACTACGGGATCGCCGCCGAGGAGGCGTCCTGACCCGACCTGACATGCGATTCGGCATAAGATGGCGATTGCGGCGGAGCGTCTGCGGGGGTCGTGGACACCGCGAATGACGAAGAGGGAACCGTGACGGACTACTACGACCCGAATCGACCACCTCCCGACGAGCCGTTCGACCCCTACGAGGGCCTGCTCGATCTCTCCGGGGGCGAGCCCATCCCGCCCCTCGAGGATCCGCGCCTCCCGCCCGCCGGCCCTCCCCGCTCCCCGCTCCTCACCGGCCTCATCCTGGGACTGCTGCTGGTGGTGTTGAGCATCGCCCTCTTCCAGTTCGCCCGCGGCGACGACACCGCGGCCGGGCCCACCGAGACCACGGCCCCCGGCGACACCGTCGCCGGGGACGGGGGAACCACCGTGGCGGGTAGCGAAACCACCGCGCCCGACGACGGCTCCACGACATCCTCGACGACGCTCCCGAGTTCCGGACAGCCCTACGTGGCTGCAGGCGATCCGATCCCGATCGAGGACCTGACGCTCCAGGTCGACGGCATCGGCGAGGTCAAGCTAGGTCAGCCCGCCGCCGAGGCCATCGGGCGCCTCATCGCCAGCCTCGGGGAGCCCGACTCGGACAGCGGCAACATCGTCTCCTCAGGGACCTACGGGGCGTGCACCGGAGACGCGGTGCGGATCGTCACCTGGGGACCGCTCGCCGCCGTCGTCCTCGTCGACGACGACGGCACCGAGACCTTCGCCGGCTACCGGGTCGACTGGGACATCCCCACCACGGCGGGAGGAACCCTCGCCGATTCTCCCGCCAGTGACCTCGCCACCCTCAGCGGGCTCCAGGTGGGGAATTCGGTACGGGAGCTGAAGACCATCTACAACGGCTTCAACATCGACTTCGTCGATGACCCGCAGCTCCATACGACCTTCGAGTTGCGGGGCGCCAACACCGACAACCTGCTGCTGTGGGGCCCGGTGACCGCCGACACCGACGCCGGCATCGTCACCGGTATCTACTCTCCCAACGCCTGCGAGCACTTCTCACTGAACGGGTGAAGGTGGTCCGCTAGCATCGCCCCCACCCTCGACCAGGAGAACTCTCCGCCCATGTGGCAGCGCACCCTGTCGGCCGCCTGGGGAGCCGCCGTCGGCTCCCTGCTCGCCCTTGGCGTCTTGGTGTTGTTCACCGGCCGCCAAGCCATCGGTTCGGTCGGAGCGGTGGTGCTGGACTACGACGCGGTCCGTGCCCGGCCCCAGTTCGCGGTGTCCAGCGGCGGGCTCTTCCTCTTGGTGGCGGGAATCGCCCTGCTCGGCGGGCTCGCCGTCGCCGCCCTCACCTACGCCCGCAGCCGAGAGCTGGATCCCACCAGCGAGCGGTTCCCGTTGCGTGCCGTGCTCCCGGTCGGTGCAGTGACCAGCCTCGTCGCCGGCTATGCCGTGTTGCGGGCCGGTCTCGGGGCGACTGCCGACATCGGCGGCGGCGTAGTCACCATCTCCGCCTTCCGCATGATCGTCGTCACCCTGCTCGCCGGTTTCGTCGCAGGCGCCGTCACCGCCGGCATCGTCGAACCCCTTGCCCGGAAGCGGGTCCTCGGCTTCGGGGGCGAGGCATGGCCGGCGGATCGTGGCACGTTCCTGCGTGCCATGGCACGTGCGGTGGGGGCGCCGATGCTGGCCGCCATCACGATCGTGGCGCTGGCGATCGGTCTGTCCGAACTGCTGCTCGCCCTCGGCAAGGATGCCGCGGTGGCCGTCTTCGCCGTCGTGGCCGCGGTGGTGCTGGGCGGCGTTGCCCTGGTCGCCTACCGCCCCTGGGACCGATCTAACGGCACCTGACCGCTCGGATCGCGCCGGGGACGGTCGGTCAGGAGGAGTGCACCACCGGGCGCGGCTCGGTGAACCGCTGTTCCTCATCCCACCAGCGGAAGAAGTAGACGGCGATGAAGCCCCACAGCAGCAATCCGCCGCCGATCTTCATGAGCAGGCCGCCGGCGACCTGGTCGGACAGCGCCGAGATCCCCCACAGGCGGGGCATCGTCTCGTAGATGTGGTAGAGGGGACTCTCCCCCAGGGTGAGGAACGAGGCGGGGATGGTCGGCACCAGCGACTGGAGGAACAGGTAGCCCATGCGGGGGAACGGCTCCAGCCGGGGCAGGTCGGGGATGGGGCCGATCACCGGCCACCACATGAGGATGCCGGTGACGAACAGCGCCCCGTGGATGGCGAAGTGGGCGGCCTCGGAGGTGAGCATCAGATCGACCAGCGCCGGAGCGTGGATCAACGCCAGCACCCCGTTGAAGAGCACCAACGCAACCAGCGGCTTGGTGAGGATGCGGAGCGCCGGCAGGATCGGCTTGACCGCGAGCCGCAGCAGCCACCACGGGGTCCCGTAGAGCAGCAACGGCGGGGCAATCAGCCCGAACGCCATGTGCTCGATCATGTGGAAAAGGAACAGGCTGTTCTCGCCGATGTCGTGGATCGGCCACGTCGACACCAGGAACAGCGACCCGACCCCGGAGTAGAAGGCGATCCGCTGCCGCCGGGTCACCACCGGCTCGCCGCGGGGGGCGTGGTCCGGGGCGAGCCGCCGGATCCCGTACTCGAACGCCAGGATCATGGCCGTCGCGACGCCGAGCACGTCGAGGTGGAGGTGGAAGCGGAGGACCTCCGACGCCGGCATGTCAGAGCGCCTCGAACGTCAGGAGCACGACCACGAAGAGCAGCAGCGCTCCGAGCAGACCGACGAAGAACACGTTCCGGTACAGCTTCCTGTCGAAACGGAGGTGCATGAAGAAGCCGATGACGGCGCCGAACTTGATCGCTCCCAGCCCGAGCAGCGCCGGCACCTTCACCCCGTCGAACGCGGAGACCTGGGGGATGGTGACCTCGATGGCGGTGAGGACCGCCAGGATGAGGGCGATCATCCAGTAGACCCGGGGGGTGGGATGGGCTCGCTCGGTCATGGTCACACCTGCAGCAGGTAGACGACGGTGAAGATGACGATCCAGACGATGTCGACGAAGTGCCAGTAGAGGCCCACCAGCTCGATGTTGAGGCCGCGCCGGGCGTAGATCCGGCCGTCGAGTGACAGGATGACCATGCCGAGCAGCATCAGCACCCCGATGGCGACGTGGGCCCCGTGGAACCCGGTGAGCATGTAGAAAGCCGAGCCGAACGGGCTGGTCGACAGCTTGAGCCCGCCGTGGACGAACTCGGTGAACTCGAAGATCTGCCCGGAGAGGAACGTGATGCCGAGCAGCCCCGTGCCGGTGAGCCACACCCGGGCCTGGCGCAGGTCGCGGCGCTCATAGGCGTGGTGGGCGAGCACCATCGTCAGCGAGCTCATCAGCAGCACGAAGGAGCTGGCGGAGGTGAAGGCGAGGTTGAAGATCTCGGCGCCGGGCCCGTCACCGGTGGTGCTCCGGTAGAGCAGGAACGTCGAGATCATCGCCCCGAAGAACATGCATTCGGAGGCGAGGAAGACCCACACCGCCACCTTGCGGATCGGGATCACGTCGTGGTGTTCGGCCTCGTGGCCCGCCGTCCCGGCCGTCATCTCGCTCAGGGTCATGTCGCCGCCTCCCCGTCGATGGGCTCGAGGGACCAGCCGAACAGGCCCGAGATGGTGATGAGGGCCCCGATCCAAGCCGCCACCAGCCCCGCCGGCAGGTAGACGAACCCGTAACCCATCGTCACCAGCCCGGCCGCCGCCACGATCGGGTAGAACGAGGGCGCCGGCAGGTGGATGTCGTGGTGCTCGGCGGCCGGGGCGGGGTCTTCCCGCTCTGCGATGCGGACCGCCCGCCCCTCCTCGTCGGTCGTGTACTTCTGGTGCCAGTAGTCGTCGAGCGAGGTGACATGGGGAATCTCGTCGAAGTTGTGGGGCGGCGGCGGGGACGGGATCGACCACTCGAGGGTGCGCCCGTCCCACGGGTCGGGGCCGGCGATGGCGCCGCGCCGGGCGCTGCGCACCACGTTGTAGAGGAAGATCAGGAACGAGAGCCCGATGATGAACGCCCCGATCGAGGCGATGGCGTTCCAGAACCCCCAGCCGAGGCCCTCCGGGTAGGTGTAGGTGCGGCGCGGCATGCCGTTGAGGCCGAGGATGTGCATCGGGGCGAAGGTGAGGTTGAACCCGATCAGCATCAGCCAGAAGTGCCACAGCCCGAGCGTGCGGTTCAGCATGCGCCCGGTCCACTTCGGGAACCAGTAGTAGGCGCCGGCCACGAAACCGAAGATGGCGCCGCCGAACAGCACGTAGTGGAAGTGCCCGACGACGTAGTAGGTGTCGTGCTGCTGGGTGTCGGCCGGAACCACCGAGTGGGTCACCCCCGACAGGCCGCCGATGACGAACATGGCGATGAACCCGATGGCGAACAGCATCGGCACCTCGAACCGCACCCGTCCCCCCCAGATGGTGCCGATCCAGTTGAAGATCTTGACCCCGGTCGGCACCGCGATCATCAGCGTCGACACCCCGAACCCGGCTTCCGCCAGCGGCCCAAGGCCGGCGGTGTACATGTGGTGCACCCACACTCCGAAGCCCATGAAGCCGATGGCGATGCCGGAGAACACCACGAACGGGTATCCGAACAGCGGCTTGCGGGAGAAGGTGGGCAGGATCTCCGAGACGATGCCCATGGCGGGCAGGATCAGCACGTACACCTCGGGATGGCCGAAGAGCCAGAACATGTGCTGCCAGAGCAGCGGGTCACCTCCCGAGGAGAAGAAGTGGGCGCCGAGGTTGCGGTCGAAGAAGAGCTGGAAGAGGCCGACGCCGAAGATCGGCAGCGAGAAGACGAGGAGGAAGGCGACCACCAGCGC
Organism: uncultured Acidimicrobiaceae bacterium; assembly: GCA_964416425.1. Classification (GTDB taxonomy): domain Bacteria; phylum Actinomycetota; class Acidimicrobiia; order Spongiisociales; family UBA5794; genus CAYQEC01. The sequence continues at coordinate 20,730 of CAYQEC010000005.1, forward strand.
CATCCAGACGAACACCGGCATCCGCAGCATGGTCATCCCGGGAGCCCGCATCGTGAAGATGGTGGCGATGAAGTTGATCGAGGCCGCGATCGAGGCGACCCCGAGGAGCTGGGCGCCGACCGAGAAGAAGTCCATCCGCACCACCTCCCGCAGCTCGGTCGAGAGCGGGGCGTAGCCGAACCAGCCGCCGTCGGGGGCGCCGCCGAGCACGAACGACGACATCATCAGCACGATGCTGAAGGCGAACAGCCAGTAGCTGAAGGCGTTGAGGCGGGGAAAGGCCACGTCGCGGGCGCCGATCATGATCGGCAGCAGGTAGTTCGTGAAGGCGGCGCCGATCGGCATCACCACGCCAAAGACCATGGTGAGCCCGTGCATGGTGAAGAGCTGGTTGTAGGCGTCGGCGCTGAGGAATTCCTGGTTGGGCCCGATGAGCTGGACCCGGATGAGCAGGGCCTCGAGACCGGCGATGAAGAGCGCGGCGAAGGCGGTGACGGCGTACATGATGCCGATCCGCTTGTGGTCGACCGTGGTGATCCAGCTCCAGATCCCGTTGGGACCGGTGCGGGGCAGCAGCTCCCGTTCGGCCGTCATCGTCACACCGGATCACCCTCTCTCGTCGTCATTGCCAGCCCTCCAGCATCGCCGTCAGTCCTTCGATCTGTGCCTGGTCGAGCCCGAAGTTCGGCATGCCGAGCACCCGGCCCGTGGTGAGGTCGTTGCGGTCGGGGTTCATCGGCTTCACCGCCGACGGGTCGGCTAGCCAGGTGGCGACGTGCTCGGGGGTGTTGTCGAAGACGCTCCCGGCGAAGGTGGTGCGGCTCCCGAAGTGGGTGAGATCGGGGGCGAGGGAGGAGACGAAGGTCTCGCCGCGGACGTCGACGTGACGCTCAACGCCGACGACGCTCACGGTGCCGTCCTGAAGCATGGTGGCGCGGTGGCAGGCGGTGCAGGTGGTCGAGAACACCTCCCAGCCGGCGGCGGCGGGGTCGCCGGTCGGGACCGTGCCCGGCGTGAGCTGCTGGTCGGCCCAGGCCTGGAAGCCAGCGTCGGTCTCGACGAAGACCTTGAAGCGCATGTCGGCGTGGGAGAGGCCGCAGAACTCGGCGCACTGGCCGGGAAGCGGCTCCCCGGGCGGGGTGGGATCGTCGGCTTCGAGGGTGAGGTGGGAGATGCGGCCCGGGACGAGGTCCCGCTTCCCCGCCAGTGACGGCACCCAGAAGCTGTGGATGACGTCGGCCGAGGTCATCGTGAGGTTCACCTTGCGTCCGGCCGGGATGTGGAGCTCGTTGGCGGTGACGAGGCTGCGCCCGTCGTCGCTCGTCAGATCGGGGTACGCGAACTCCCACCACCACTGGTGGCCGGTGACCTTCACCTGGACGACGTCGGGCCCCACGGGGATCTCGTGGATCTCGAAGATCCCCTTGATGATGGGAACGCCGATGCTGGCCAGGATGACGACCGGGATGATCGTCCACAGGATCTCGAGGCGGGTGTTGCCGTGGAGCTGGACCGGCTCACGGTCGTCGCCCTTGCGGGCCCGGTAGCGCCACAGCGAGTAGAGCAGGCCGACCTGGACGACCGTGAAGACGATGGCGGCGATGATGAAGACGAGTTGCCACAGGTTGTCGATGTCCCGTGACATCGGGCCCTTCGGGTTGAGCGAGGTCTGGGGCCCGGAGCCCGAACACGAAGCGAGCAGCAGTGCCGCCGCCACCAGCACGAGGGGTTGCCGGAGCCGGCGGGCGAGGGGCTTCGGGTGTAGGCGGTGCGATCTCACTTCATCGGCATGGGTCGGCGGACATACCCCGGGGGCCCGGGGCGTTGGGCACTGTAGTGGTGCCTTAGTCGCAAAGTCACGCACTTTTTGTCTAACTTTTTACATTTGCCGTCTATTCCGCCTGAATCCAGGGACCTGCGATACTCGGACGGCGCACCGGCGTCGGCCTCTTCGACGGAGCAGGTGCCCCCGCCTGCCACTGTGGAAACGAGCCCGCCATGCCGGTATCGAACCTGCAACTCGTCATCGCCTTCACGGTGAGCGTGTTCGCCGCGGTGGTCCAGGGCACGATCGGCCTCGGCTTCGGCGTGGTCTCGGTCCCGCTGTTGACCCTGGTGAACCCGGTGCTCGCCCCGGTCCCCCAGCTCCTCGTGGTCTTCCCCATGACGCTGCTCATGGCGTGGCGGGAACGCCACGACATCGACCGCCGCGGCATCCCGTGGATCATCGCGGGCAGGGTCCCGGGATCGGTGATCGGGGTCGGTCTCCTGGTGGTGGCGACGACCCGGGCGATCGACGCCCTGATCGCGGCCGCGGTGCTGATCGCGATCATCGTCATCGCCGCCGGCCACAGCGTGCCCCGCACTCCGGGCAACCTGTTCGGCACCGGCGTGCTCTCCGGCATCATGGCGCTGGTGGCGTCGATCGGCGGACCGCCGGTGGCGCTGCTCTACAAGGACTCCGACGGCGCCGAGACCCGCTCCTCGCTGGCGGTGATCTTCGCCATCGGCATCACCATCACCGCCACGACCCGGTTGCTCGCAGGGAAGATCACCGCCGACGACCTCGCCCTCGCCGCCTTCCTCTTTCCGGCGATGCTGATCGGCCTCGCCATGAGCTCGCGCCTCACCAGCCGGTTCGAGGGCGTGTGGATGCGGCGGGGGATCCTCACCGTGTCGACCGTGGCTGCGGTCTCGCTGTTGATCCGCTCGATGGTGGGCTGAGTCAGCCGGCTCCCCCGACAGCGGTGACGAGCCCGAGCACGTTGTCCCCGGTGTCGGTCGGCTCGATGGAGTGGAGGACCTCCGACAGCGCCGCGAACAGCTCCTTGACGGCCCAGGCCAGCACCAAGAACAGCACGATGATCACCACGATGGTGAGCACGGCCCGGATCCAGTAGAGCCAGCGCTTCTGCGGGTCGAACAAGGCCCGGAAGGGGTCGAACCAGGCGTCCCACGGCGACGGGGGTCTCCGGGGAGCGGTCATGGTGGCCACCGCGGCCGGTGCTTCGGCATACGGCTCGCGGGCGGGCTCGGGGAAGGGGGCGCCGACCGGGGGGAAGATCGCCTCGGTGGGGGCGTCGGCGAGATCGAGCACCGGAATCGGCGGCGGCGGATCGCCGACCTCGACAGGATCACCGACCTCGATGGCGGTGTCGGCCGCCGACCACAGATCCCCGAGGTCGAGGTCGTCGTCCATCTGCGGCACATCGTCGTCGGCGGCCGGGGTGGCGGGAGCGGCCTCTGCCGGCACCGCAGCCGGGGCGGCAGGCGGCGCCACGGCTGGTGCCGCGGGTGCGGGCGGTTCCGGCTCCGGCGGAGGGGGTGGGACGGCCGCTTCGGGCGGTGGGAGCATGGCGGCGATGTCGCCGAGGTCGATCTCGAGGGTCTCGGCGAGCCGTTCCACCAGGTCCGGGTCGGGGTATCCTTCGCCGCGCTCCCACTCACGGACCACGGCGGCGGTCCGGCCCACCTTGCTGGCGAGCTGGCCGAGGGAGTAGCCCGCGGCGAGACGGCGCTCCCGCACCAGGTCGCCCAGTGTCGATTCCTCGGTCATCTATCCCCTCGATCGGTGCGCGGCAGCCTATCCCACGTTCCCGCAGAACCAACGCCTCCGGGGTGCGGCGAGGTTCCCGAAACCTGTCCCGGCGGAGGCGGACGGGAATCGAACCCGCCAGGGAGCGTGCGCTCCCTCAACGGTTGTGCAGACCGTTCCGGGCGCCTTGGGAGTGTATCGGCCTTCCAACGAGATCGGACGGAAACCCTTGCAGGACCGGGCATTCTATCGAGACTCGCCCGTATGGCGCGCTCGGGTGGGCAGGCAGGTCCGACCGTGCCATCATCTGGTGGTGAGCGTGACGCGTCGTCGGGTGACGTGGCTTGGAGGCGGATTGCTCGTCCTCGCCGCGCTCACGGCGTTTCTTTGGCTGGGTCCCCCCGGTTCGGCGTATCGCGCCAACGATGCCTATGCGGCTTGTGTCACCCGGGCCGAGTCGCTGGGCACCGCGGCTGCAGAAGGCGGACTCGACCCCGAGTACATCGCTGCGATGAGCGAGTGTGCGGAGCACTGCGAGCCGATCACTGATCCGTCATGGCTCGAGACGGTGGGGTTGTTCATGCAAACGAGGGTCTCGTCGAGCCGGGACGGGCCGTCGTGCCTGTGGCAGCAGCCCGGCTTCAGCGACATCATCCCGTTCCTTCCGGGCGATGACATGCACGACGTCGGGCCGCGGAACTGATTCGACGGCCGCCCGACATCCTCTGGCACCCGGCGAGGGTTGGCGGAGGCGGACGGGAATCGAACCCGCCAGGGAGCGTGCGCCCCCTCAACGGTTTTGAAGACCGCGGGACCCACCAGGCATCCGGACGCCTCCGGGTGTCAGGCTACCGGGCGATGCGGTTCTATGATCCAGGAGCGAGAGAGCGACCTGATACGGAGAACCCCATGGACGCGACGAAGCTGATGGTGTGGATCGACCAGGATCTCTGCACCGGTGACGGCATCTGCGAAGAGATCGCACCGGACGTGTTCCTCGGCCGCGACGACGGGCTCTGGGTCGTCAAGGAGGAGTCCTCGTTCTTCGGAACCACCACGATCTTCGACGGCGCCGAGGGTGACGGCCACGGCCCGGACGGGGCACAGGGCGTCGCCCGGGTCCCGGACAGCATCATCGACTCCGTGGTCGAGGCCGCCGAGGAATGCCCCGGCGAATGCATCATGATCGAGCCGTACGACGCCGCCATCGTCGCCAACCGCGGCGTCTGACGAGCCTGCGACGTCTCACCTCCCTCCGAAGCAAGAGGGCCGCCGAGGGCGCCGACGTACTCTGCACCGCGCGGGTGCGGTGGTAGCGCCACCCTGGAGGCGGTCGGCATGTCGCTCCGCAAGAACCACTGGACGGACGGCGCCGCAGCCATGAAACTGTTCCCATGTCGACGCGGAGGAGTGACATGGAGGTGACGATCCATCTCTCCGAGGACGAGACCACCACGGTGGTGCGCACCGTGCTCAACCTCGCAGGGGAGCACTTCGAATCCACCGGCAAGGCCCGCCGCAGCCCGGACGATCCGATGGTCCCCGTCGTCGGGGAGGAGCTGGCGCTGTCCCGTGCCCTGCAGGATCTCTCGGCCCAGCTCACCGAGGCCGCCCGGCTCAAGCTCGAGCGCCTCGCCGGCGCCTGATTCCCCGGGGTCAGGCACCGCCGGCCGCTCGGGTGTGGTCGAGCGCGGTCCTGATCCGATCCACCACCTCGAGCACCGCTCCCGCTTCTTGCTCCGAGAGATGCCGGCCCCACAGGTCGTGCAACGCCTCGTCGAAGACGGCTTGTGACCGCCGCACCGCGCTGCGCCCCCGGGCCGTCAGCGCCACCATCACCAGCCTGCGGTCGGACGGTGACGGGCCCCGCGCCACGTAGCCGGCCTCCTCGAGGCGATCGACCAGCTTGGTGACCCCTCCCCGGGTCAGCACCAGCCGGTCGGCGATGTCGCTCATCCGCAGCGCCCCGCCCTCCTGCTCCAGGCTCGCCAACGCCTCGTGGTCCGCCAGCAGGATGCCGGTCGTCTCGCTCATCCGGCCCTCGATCTCGGCCTTGAGCAGCAGCCCGAGATGGATGGTGTGTGTTCCCGCCTCGCGCCGGTGGTCGATTTGGTGCGAACCCATCCCGCCATGTTACTATCGTGGTTGATGATTTACTGGCATACTATCGACTGGTAGAGAACCGGTGGGAACCTCGTTCAGGACCTTCCTCGTCGTCTGGTTCGGCCAGCTCGTCTCCAACGTCGGATCCAGCCTCACCTCGTTCGCCCTCGGATTCTGGGTGTACGGCGAGACGGGATCGGCGACCCGCCTCGCCCTCGTGATCGTGGCGGCCCGCACCCCGATGCTGCTCATCTCCCCGTTCGCCGGCGCCCTGGTCGATCGCTGGAGCCGGCGCCGGGCCATGATCGTCGCCGACGCCGGGGCGGCCCTCGGAACCCTGGCCACCGCCATCCTGCTCGCCACCGGCCGCCTCGAGATCTGGCACCTCTACCTGACCCTCGGCTTCGCCGGGGTGTTCCGCGCCTTCCAATCCCCCGCCTACACCGCCTCGGCCACCCTGCTGGTGCCGAAGCGCCACTTCGGCCGGGCCGCCGGCCTGGTACAGCTCGCCGGCAGCGTCGGACTGGTGTTGGGCCCGACCCTCGGAGCGGTGCTGCTCGTGCTCGGCGGCCTCACCACCATCTTCCTCATCGACCTCGGCACGTTCCTCTTCGCCGTTCTCACCCTGCTCCTGGTGCGCTGGCCCGAACCGGAGCGCACGATCCCGGATGAAGGCACCGGCCCCCGACCCGGCCTCTGGTCGGAGGCGAGAGAAGGCCTCCGCTTCGTCACGGCCCGACCCGGCCTGCTCGGCCTACTCACCGCCTCCTCGCTCACCAACTTCGCCATCGGGTTCCACTCCGTGCTCATCTACCCCCTGCTGCTCGGGTTCGCCACCAAGACCACCGCCGGAGCCGTCATCTCGACCGGCGCCCTCGGCATGGTGCTCGGCAGCGTCGTGATGAGCGCCTGGGGTGGGCCGCGGCGGCGGGTCGCCGGCACCCTCGGGGCGCTGGTGCTCGCCGGGGCGGGCTACGGGCTTGCCGGGCTCCGCCCCTCGGTGGCGGTCGCCGCCACCGGCCTCTTCGTGCTGCTGGTGTCCCTCCCGATCGCCGCCGGCACCGGCCAGGCGATCTGGCAGGCCAAGGTGCCGCCGGATCTCCAGGGACGGGTCTTCTCCCTCCAGGCGATGCTCGGCCTCGCCGCCACCCCCCTCGCCTACCTGCTGGCCGGTACCCTCGCCGACCGCGTGTTCGAACCGCTGCTTGCCGCCGGAGGCCCGCTGGCCGGCACGGTGGGACGGCTCACCGGCACCGGGCCCGGGCGCGGCGTCGGGCTCCTGTTCCTCGTGCTCGGCCTGTTCACGATCGTGGTGGCGGCCCTGGCATGCCTCCACGATCGAGTCCGCCACCTCGAAATCGAGATCCCCGACGCCTTCGTCGACGAAGTCGTCGACAGCAACGCGGCACACCCGGCGGCGGCGGTCAGCCGGTGATGTAGCTCTCGAGCTGTGCGATCAGAAACGCCTGCTCGGAGATGACGGCCTTCACGATATCGCCGATCGAGACCAGGCCCACCAGTACGTCGTCCTCCACCACCGGCAGGTGGCGGATGTGGTGATCGGTCATCAGCGTCATGCACTCGGTCACGGTCTGGTCACGCCTCACCGTGAAGACCCGACCCGTCATGATGTCCCGCACCGGGGTGTCCCGCGATCCTCGATCGTGCAGCGATACCTTGCGGGCGTAGTCACGCTCCGACAGGATCCCGGCCAGCCGCCCCTCGTCGAGCACCACAATCGCGCCGATGCCCTCGTCGGCCATGAGCCGCAGCGCCTCGAAGACGGTGGCGTCCGGGGCGATCGACCAGACGTCGCGCCCTTTGGCGGCCAGCAGGTGATCGACGGTCTTCTGCATCGCTCCTCCTCGGTCACGTCTCAACCTACCCGCCGTGACGCCACCGTGCAGAGGGGACCTGGCCACGCCGAGCCGGGCGGAGACGTTTCCCGGGGGGTCTGCTTTCATGGTGGCGATGACCGACGACTCCCGTGCCGGACGGCAGCGCCGGCGCCTCACCGCCACCGTCACCGACCTCGAGGTGGTGCGGCAGCGCGCCTATCTCGTCGGGCTGGTGACCCGAAGCGCCGAGGTGCCGGAGGCGGAGGCCAGCCTCGCCGAACTGGAGCTGCTCACCGACACCGCCGGGTCGGACCCGGTGGAGGCGCAGCTGGTGCGGCGGCCCCACCCGGACCCGGCCACCTTCATCGGCCGCGGCAAGGTCGAGGAGCTGGCCTCGGAGATCAAGGCGCTCGACATCGACGTCGCCGTGTTCGACAACGAGCTGAGCCCCGCCCAGCAGCGCAACCTGCAGCACCTCTTCCAGTGCGACGTGGTCGACCGGGTCGCCCTCATCCTCGACATCTTCGCTCAGCACGCCACCAGCAAGGAGGGCATGCTCCAGGTCGAGCTCGCCCAGCACCGTTACCGGCTGCCCCGGCTGCGGGGACGGGGCGTCGAGATGTCCCGGCTCGGTGGCGGGATCGGCACCCGCGGCCCCGGCGAGACCCAGCTCGAGACCGATCGCCGGCGCATCCTCGACCGGATCCGCAAACTGGAACGCGCCATCACCGACCTCGGGAGGTCGCGGGCGACCCGCAGCAAGGCGCGGCGCCGCTCCCGCCTCCCGCTCATCGCCCTCGTCGGCTACACCAACGCCGGCAAGTCGACACTGTTCAACGCCCTCACCGGCGCCTCCGTGCTCGTCGAGAACCAGCTCTTCGCCACCCTCGACTCGACCGTACGCCGGGTCGAGCTGCCGTCAAACATGGCAGCGTTGGTGTCCGACACGGTCGGGTTCGTGCGCCGCCTCCCCCACGAGCTGGTGGAGGCGTTCCGCTCGACGCTGGAGGAGGTCAACCAGGCCGATCTGCTGCTGCACGTCGTCGACGGGGCCGACGAGAACCCCGACCGCCAGATCGAGGCCGTCCGCCAGGTGCTGTCGGAGATCGGCGCCGCCGCCATCCCGGAGCTGATCGTCGTCAACAAGTGCGATGTCGCCGACGCCCCCGCGGTGGAGCGGCTGGTGCGGCTCCACCCCGGGGCGGTGGCCATCTCGGCGTCGCGGGGCGACGGCCTCGAGACGCTGGCGGAGGAGGCGGCCCGCGCCCTCAGCGCCCGGGTGGTCGAGGCGGACTTCACCGTCCCCTACGACCGGGGCGACGCCCTGGCGGCGCTGCACCGGGTGGGCGAGGTCATCGACGAACGCCATCTCGACGATGCCACCGCGGTGCGGGTCCGGCTGCCGCGCGAGGAACTCCACGCCTTCGCCGATTTCCGGGACTGACCGCTACATCAGATCCCACAGGGTCCGGGTGGAATCCGATTCCGCCTCACCGAGCATCTCGTCGTCGGCGGTTTGCCGGCGATGGGCCACCACCGGGATGAGGACCGCCGAGACGTACACGACCTGGATGGCGAGGGCGAGGACTCCGGCGGCGGTGAGCCCGAAGACGATCGGCACCACCGGCACCACCGGGATGAGGGCCCCGAGCACCCAGGCGAACTGGAAGAACGTCTCGGAGTTAGTGAAGGCGCGGCCCCGCGACTCGACCGGCACCGTCGACTGCAGCAGGCCGTCGAAACCGAACTTGGCGGTGCCCCAGGCGAAGCCGGCGGCGCCGGCCAGCGCCGCCGCGGCGGGGAGCCCGAACACCTGGGCGGCGATGAAGGCCGCCCCCGCTTCGATGGCGAGCCCGGCCACCACCATCGGCTCCTCGGACATGTGGCGGTCGAAGATGGGGGTGACGAAGGCGGCGACGAAGTAGCCGCCGCCGGCGGCGCCGAGCAGGGCGCCGAAGTCGAGGAACCCGGCGTCGCCGTGGAAGGCGAAGGTGACGAGCAGCAGGAGGAACCCGTTGAGGAACCGCACCCCGGCCGTGGCAAAACGGGCCAGCCGCACCGAGCGGGGAGTGGCCACTGCCCGGCGTTCGCGGCGGGTCCGCCGGATCGCCCTCCCCACGGCGACTTTGGGGAGCTCGAAGGCACTCATCGCCGACCAGACGTAGACGGCGGCGGCGGACACCAGGGCGAACCAGGGCCATTCCATCGTCACGCTGATGACCCCGGCCGGGAGGATGGCGACGCTGGCGACGACGCCGACCCGGGCGAGCTGGGCGTTGCCGGCGATGAGGTCGCGCCGCCCTTCCAGCACCCCGGGCAGCACGCTGCTGCGGGCGATGCCGTGGAACCGGGACAGCACGAGCAGCAGGAACGCCATCGGAAACAGCGCCAGCGACCCGACCCAGATCATCATCGCCACCGCCAGCAGCGCCCGCAGGGTGGCGCTCAGCACCAACCCGCCCCGGTAGGCGGAAGGAAACCGCTCGAAGACGCCGCCGAGGAACGGGCCGATCACCGCGAAGGGCGCCATTGTGATGAGCAGGTAGAGGGCGACGTTGGCCCGGGCCTCCGAAGACGGCACCGAGAAGAACAAGGTGCCGGCCAGCGCCATCGCCACCAGCGTGTCGCCGCCGACCGACCCGGCGTGGGATTCGGCAAGGCGCCGGAAGCCGGGCCCGCGCGAGCTGAACATGAGGCGGAGCCGCTCTGCGGCGAGGCGGGTCCCGGCCCGGGCCGATGCGCCCAGTCGAGAGCGTCCGGAGGGGCTCTCCTGGCGGTCGTGTGACGTCACCTTCGGCAAGTTAGCCGGGTGGGCGGTGGTCGTGACCCCAGGGAGCCGCTTCGGTCGATGGAACCTCAGAGGCCTCCTGATCCGGCCCCCGACGCGACAGAACCCGCCGGGCCGTTGCCGTACCACGCCGACGGGTTCTGCAGGTCCGCGATCTGCCTCGCAATCCTCCCCCCTGCTATCGGCATTCGCCGTCGCGAAACTTGAGGCAACGCAGCCGATTTCTCGGCAGGGGCGGACTCAGGCGACGAACTCGCCGTATCCCAGGTCGTGCAGCGCCGCCCGGATCGTCTCCGCCGCGGCGTCGAGGGCGCCCGGGTCCGGGGCGGGGTCGGCGTTCTCGAACCGGAGGTCCCGCTCCGAGTCGATCGGGACGAGATGGAGGTGGGTGTGCGGCACCTCCAGGCCGGCCACGATGACACCCACCTTCACCGGCGCGAAGCCCTGCTGCAGCGCCTGCCCGATGCGGCGGCACACCTCGGTGAGATGCGCCAGGAGGTCGGGGTCGAGGTCGATCCAGTGGTCGACCTCCTCCCGCGGCACGACGAGGGTGTGGCCGGGGGCGATCGGGTTGATGGAGAGGAAGGCGACGCACCGATCGTCCTTCCAGACGAACCGGCCCGGCAGGTCGCCGTCGATGATCATGGTGAACACCGATGCCATGGGGCGAGGTTACCGCCTCACAGCAGGTTGACGGCGAGTTCCGCCAGCGGGCTCCGCACCGAGCGCTCCAGGGTGATGTGCCCGAACAGGCGGTGGCCCTTCATCTTCTCGATGAGTGCCGCCAGCCCGCCGAACGGCGACACGTAGGGGTTGTCGACCTGGGTGAGGTCGCCGCAGAAGACGACCTTGGAGTCGACCCCCATGCGGGTGAGGATCACCTTGAGGGTCGGCAGCTCCAGGTTCTGCGCCTCGTCGATGATCACCAGCTCCCCGGTGATGGAACGGCCCCGCAGGTAGGTGATGGCCGCCATCTCGAGCACGTCCCGCTCCAGCAGCTCCTCGACCGCGTCGCGGGCTTCGGTGGTGTCGGCGCCCGAGAACAGGGCGTAGAGGTTGTCGTGCACCGCCGCCATCCACGGCTCGAGCTTCTCGTCGAGGTCGCCGGGGAGGAACCCGACCTCCTGCCGGCCCACCGCCACCAGCGGGCGGTAGACCGAGACCCGGCGGTAGCGGCCCTGCTCGAGGGTCTGCTCGAGGGCGGCGGCGAGGGCGAGGAACGTCTTGCCGGTGCCGGCGGTGCCCATCATGCTCACCGCCGCGATGTCGGGGCCGAGCAGCAGGTCGAGGGCGAAGGCCTGGCGCACGTTCTTCGATTCGATCCCGAAGGCGTGCCGGGTGCCGGGCACCCGCACCAGGGTCGGCTCCGGACCGGCGTCGGCAACCCGGGCCACCGCCGATTGCGACCCGGGCCCGTGGAGGATGCAGAACTGGTTGACGAGCAGCTCGGGTCCCGGGAGTGTGATCTTGCCCTCGCCGTAGAGGCGGTCGATCGTGGCGGAGTCGGTGCTCATCTCGGTCACGCCGGAGTACCACTCGTCCACCTGCACCGTGTCGGCCCGGTAGTCCTCCACCTCGACACCGAGCTGGGCGCCCTTGATCCGCAGCGCGGCGTCGCGGGTGACGAGCACGGTCTCGTGCCCGCCGTCGACCAGGTTGAGGCAGGTCGAAAGGATGCGGTGATCCGGGCTCGACGGGTCGAGGACTTCGGGAAGGCGATCGGAGTGGGTGCCGTTCAGCTCGATCCGCAGCGAGCCTCCACCCTCGAACCTGCGGGGCTGGGACAACCCGCCCGGCTGGGAGGCGCCGAGCTCTTCGAGGGTGCGGATGGCAGAGCGGGCGTTGGCGCCGATCTCGTCGAGGCGGCTCTTCTGGCGGTCGAGCTCCTCGACGACGGCGAGCGGCAGCACGACGTCGTGCTCGTCGAACCGGAACACGCAGTGGGGATCGGCCAGCAAGACGCAGGTGTCGAGGACATAGGTCTTGCTGTCCACCGGGTCGGGCTCCTCTCGACCGCTGAGCCGTCAGACTGACCTCCGAGAGCGCGAAAAGCAAGGACCCGCCGCCGCCACCGGCGGTGGTCGCTCGTCGCGTTCGGGATCCGTGCCGTAGCCTTCCCCCGTCTGCGGAAGGAGTGGGCGGTGCGGGTGACGGTGATCGGGGCGGGATCGTGGGGTACCGCCATGTCGTCCCTCGTCGCCGCCAAGGGGCCGGTGTCTCTCTGGGCGCGGCGCCCGGTCCTGGCCGCCGCGATCGACGAGCAGCGGCGCAACCCGGCCTACCTGCCCGAGGTTCGGCTCCCCGCGGCGGTGCACGCCACTTCCGATCTGAGCGCTGCCCTCGACGGCGCCGACGTCGTCGTCATGGCGGTTCCGTCGCACGGCTTCCGCGCCGTGCTGGAGCAGGTGGCGGGGTTCGTGGCGCCCGAGGTGCCGATCGTCAGCCTCACCAAGGGCATCGAGCAGGACACGCTGCTGCGGATGACTGAGGTCGTGGCCGCGGTGCTGCCGGGCCATTCCCCCGACCGTGTCGGGGTGCTTACCGGACCGAACCTGGCGGCCGAGGTCGCCGCCGGCCAGCCGACCGCGGCGGTGGTCGCTCTCGGCGACGCCGCCACCGCAGCCCGGCTCCAGGAGCTCTTCATGACCCCGACGTTCCGGGTGTACACGAACGACGACGTCGTGGGCTGTGAGGCGGCGGGGGCCCTCAAGAACGTGATGGCGATCGCCGCCGGCATGGCCCACGGGCTCGGCCTCGGCGACAACACCATGGCGACGCTCATCACCCGGGCACTGGCCGAGATCACCAGGGTCGGGGTCGTTCTCGGCGGGCGGCCGCTCACGTTCTCCGGTCTGGCGGGAATGGGTGACCTCATCGCCACCTGCGTCAGCACCAAGAGCCGCAACCACCGGGTCGGGTTCGGGCTGGGGAGCGGCCGCACCCTGGACGACGTCGTCGGCGAGATGCACATGGTCGCCGAGGGGGTGAAGTCAACCCGGGCCATCCTGGCGCTGGCACGGCGTCACGGGATCGAGATGCCGATCGCCGAACAGGTCGGCAAGGTGCTCTACGAGCAGGGCGATCCGGTCACCGCGGTCGCCACCCTGATGGGGCGGCGTGCCCGGCGGGAGCTGCACGGCATCGACTGACGCTCCCGCTCCGGTGGAGGCCATCGGACAGATTCGGACAGGATGGCGAGAATCCCCTCTCTGTCCGTTCCTGTCCGATCGGATCTGACAGACTACGGGTCATGGCAGCACTGCAAGGCGTGGCGACCACCGGCATCTACTGCCGCAGCACCTGCGCCGCCCAACCTGATCCCCGCAACGTCACCCCCTACGCCACCAGTGTCGCCGCCGAAGCGGCCGGCTACCGCCCCTGCCTGCGCTGCCGGCCCGACCGGCTCCCGGAGCCGCACCTCCCCGAGGTGGCCCCGCCGGCGGTCGCCCACGCCCTCGTCCTCATCTCCGACGGCTACCTCGACTCCCACACCGAGGACGCCCTCGCCCGCGCCGTCGGCTACAGCGGGCGCCAGCTGCGCCGGCTGTTCCTGACCCACGTCGGCGCCAGCCCGGCGTTTGTGGCCCGGTCGCGGCGGGCGCACTTCGCCCGGCGCCTCCTCGACGAGACCGACCTGCCGCTCGCCGCGGTGGCGGCCGCCGCCGGCTACCGGTCGACCCGCCAGCTGCACCGGGCGGTCACCGCCACGTTCGCCTTCCCGCCGCGTGAGCTGCGGGCGAAGCGCCGCCGGCCCGACCGGCCGATCGACGACGGCGGCCTCACGCTGCACGTCCCGTACCACGGCCCGCTCGACCGGGCCCGGCTCCGCCGCCACCTCGGGCCGCGTACGGTTCCCGGCGTCGACCACCTCGACGGCGCCGGCGGCTACCGGCGCACGTTCGAGACCTGCGGCTTCGCCGGCCTCATCGATCTCGATCTGAGCGATGCAACCTCCGACACCGACGGGATGACGCTCACCGCCCACCTGCCGACGATGGCGACGTTGATCGACGACGTCGCCCGCTGCCGCCATCTGCTCGGGCTCGACGAGCCGGCCACCTCGGGACGGGCGCTGGCCGGCGACGATCTCCTCGGCCCCGAGCTGCAGGCCCGCCCCGGCCTGCGGGTCCCGGGGTGCTGGGACCGGTTCGAGAGCTTGATCCGCATCGTGATCGGGCAGCAGGTCTCGCTGCGGGGAGCGTCGACGCTGACGAGCCGGGTGGCGGCGGCGGCCGGGCGCCGCATCCCCGGCGCCGACGACCGCGCCAACCTGGTCTTCCCGGACCCGGCGGCCCTCGCCGCGGCCGACCTCGCAGGGCTCGGCCTCCCTGCCCGGCGGGCCGCCACGATCCGCACCGTCGCCAACGCCGTCGCCGGGGGCTCGCTCGACCTGTTCCGGTTCGCCCCGCTCGACGACCTCGTCGCCGGGTACTGCGAGCTGCCCGGCATCGGACCGTGGACGGCCCACATGGCCGCGCTGCGTCTCCACCGCCACCCCGACGCCTTCCCCGCCGGGGACCTGGGACTCCGCAAGGGGGCGGCGCGGCTGCTCGGCCTCGCCGACCCGATGCCGGCCGTCGACCTCACCGCGCTCGCCGAGCGGTGGCGCCCCCATCGTTCGCTCGCCGCCCAGCTCCTGTGGACCATCGCCGAGGAAGGACCCCTGACATGAACGAGACGCACTTCTCCACCGTGATGCCGTCGCCGGTGGGCGACCTCACGATCGTGGCCACCGATCGGGGCCTGCGGGCCATCCTCTGGCCCGGCGACGACGACGCCCGGGTGGCGCTGCCGGAGACGACGCCGGATCCCCGGCGGGACCATCCGGTGCTGGCGGCGACCGTGGCCCAGCTCGGCGAGTACTTCGCCGGTGCCCGCACCACGTTCGATCTCCCCCTCGACCTGCGGGGCACCGACTTCCAGGTGGCGTCGTGGCGGGCGCTGGCCGAGATCCCGTTCGGCGCCACCACCACCTACGGGGACCAGGCCCGCCGCCTCGGGCGGCCGGCCGCGGCTCGGGCGGTGGGCGCCGCCACCGGCCGGAATCCGGTGTCGATCGTGCTGCCCTGCCACCGGGTGGTCGGCAGCGACGGGTCGCTCACCGGCTTCGCCGGCGGCCTCGACACCAAGGCCTGGTTGCTGCGCCACGAGGGAGCGATCGGTTGACCCCCCTCGACCGTCTTCTCACCCTCCCTGGGACCAGGGAGGTTTCCTCCGCCAAAGGCGGAGGCGTCGCAGAGGGAGCCGAAGGCGACCGATCCGGGGAGGGTCGCGGCTCACCACGGCACCGCGACCCCCCTCGACCGTCTTCTCACCCTCCCTGGGACCAGGGAGGGTCGGAGAGCCGTCACCGCAGGTGGCGGCGATCCGGGGAGGGTCGCGGCTCACCACATCACCGCGACCCCCCTCGGGTCGCTCCGCTCCCCGGTCCCCCCTGATCCCAGGGGGGACGAGAAAGGAGACGCTCAGCGGTCTCGGCGCACCGGACGTACGAACGCGGCCCGGGCCGCCTCGACCCGGGCGAAGGTGTCGCACTGCGGCTCGTGGTCGTTGACGATCCCCATCGCCTGCATGAAGGCGTACACGGTGGTGGCACCGACGAACGTGAAGCCGCGCCGCTTCAGGTCCTTGGCGAGAGCGGTCGATTCGGGGGTGACGGGGGCGACGACCCGGTGCTCCGGGTCGGGCTCGTAGCTCCACACCAGCCCCGCCAGCGAGCCGACCTCGTCGATGACCTCCCGGGTCCGGGCCGCGTTGTTGATCGTCGACACGATCTTCCCCCGGTGCCGGATGATCCCCTCGTCGTGGAGTAGACGCTCGACGTCGGCCTCGGTCATGCCGGCGACGGTGTCGATGGCGAAGCCGGAGAACGCCGCCCGGAAGGCGGCCCGGCGCCGCAGGATCGTCAGCCAGCTCAGCCCGGCCTGGAACCCCTCGAGGCAGAGCTTCTCGAACAGGAGCCGATCGTCGGCCACGGGGAACCCCCACTCGTCGTCGTGGTATGGCTGATAGTCCTCGGCGGAGGCACCCCACCTGCACCGGGTCACTCCGTCCGTGCCGACGACGAGCGAGGGGTTCACACGTCCGCCGCCTCGGGAGGTTCGGCGGTAATCGCCGCCTCCTGGGCGACTCGACTGTGGTCGAGCACCAGGGTCATCAACTTCTCGATGTAGCCGGGATCGACGCCGAGGGAGATGGCGTCTTCCCGCGCCTCCTGGATCAGCTCGGCCTCACGGTCGGGCGACCGCATCGAGAGGCCGCGCGACGCTTTGATGCGGGCGATCTCGATCGAGCTCTGGAGGCGCCGGCCCACCAGCTTGACGAGCTGACGGTCGATGCGGTCGATCTCGTCCCGCAGCGTCGGGATGCCGAGATCCTCCATGAGCCGTTCGAAGGCGGCGAGGTCGAGCTGGTTGCCGTTCCCGGCGAGAGCATGGGCCGGGTCGGGGTGGACCGCCACCACGAGCCCGTCGGCTCCAACCGAGCGGCCCGCCAGCGCCAGCGGGCGCATCAGGTCGTCGCCCGCCATCGCCGGAGCCGGGTCGATCACCACCGGGAGATGCGACAGGTGCTGCACCACCGGGACGGCGGTGATGTCGAGCGAGTCGGAGGTGCGGGGATCGAAGGTGCGGCTGCCCCGCTCGCACAGCAGCACCCGCGGGTTGTCCTCGGCGAGGATGTACTCGGCGGCCAGCAACCACTCGTCGATGGTGGCGGCGGCGGCCCGGTGCAGCATCACCGGCTTGCCCGCCCGGCCCGCGTCCCGCAGCAGCACGAAGTTCTGCATGTTGTCCGGGCCAACCTCGATCATGTCGATGTGCTCGGCGACGATCTCGACGTGGCCGGGCTCGATGACCTCGGTGACGGTGGGAAGGCCGGTCTCGTAACCCGCCTTCTCCAGGAGCCAGAGGCCCTCGCGACCCAGTCCCTTGAACGAGTATGGCGAGGTCTCCGCCCGGAACGTCCCGGCCCGCAACATCGACGCGCCCGACGCGGCAGCTGTCTCGGCCACCGCCATGATCTGGTCTTCGCTCTCGACGGCGCTCGGCCCGGCGATCACCGGATACGAGCCGTCGCCGAACTTGACGTTGCCGACGGCGAAGACGGTGGTCTCGACGTCGGGGCGGCGGTGACTCTTCAGGATCGGTTCCGGACGCTCGCTGCTCATGGTGCTCTCCTGTGGCGGCGGCCCCGGGCACAAAGAAACCCGAAGCCTCTGCCGGCTTCGGGTTGGGGGGTTCTCGTGTGCGGCTTCTGCTACCGCGTGCCCTCCACCCGGGCCGACAGCCCGGTAAAGGGATACGCGAAAGAGAAGCCGTATGTCATCGCCGCGACAACATACCGGGCCGCGGCCGTCGACGCAATACCGGGGGACCCGCTACTGGGCGGAAGGGCCCTTGCGGCGCACGTCTTCGACCTGCACCAGCGCCTGCCGCAGCTCGCCGAGCCACTCGTCGAGGTTGTGGCCGACCAGCCGGACGCACCAGGCGAGGGCTTCGCTGCGGCTGCGCGCCACCCCGGCGTCGACGAGGGTGTCGAGCACCTTGCGCTCCCGAAGGCGGAGCCGGGTCATCGCCGGGATCGAGAGGTGGGTGAACAGCATGGCGAACTCCCCGGCCCGAGCACCCCACGACACCTTGCGCTCGAACCGGGCCTCGGCGGCGGTGGCGATCTCGATCCGGCGCTGCCGGGTCTCCTCCCGGTGAGTGGTGATACGCGCCTCACACCGTTCCCGCCGCACCGGCGCCGCCAGATCGGCGCCGCCTTCCTCGGCGGGGAGGGTGCCGATCACGAGGATCTCGTCGCGATCGACGGCGATCCGCACCGGGCCGCTGAACCAGCCCTCGGGGATCCGATCCGCGAACCAGGCTTGCAGCTCGGCCTCGTCGATCTCGGGGGGCTTGTCGTGGCCCATGGCTGCAGGCTACCGGGCCACCCAGAGCCACACGAGCAGGGCGACCCCGGCCACGATCGGCATCCCCACCTCGACGGCATCCCGCAGCCGCCCCACCACCCGGCGTTGCGGCGATCCGACCTCGCGCCACACGACGGCCGCCAAGCCCGCCGCGACGAGCACGGTCCCGATCGTCAACACCAGGGTGTGCCACCCGTCCACGGGCCGGAGGTTACCGGCGCGGCGCCGCCTTCCCGCTTCCCCGCCACCCGTACACTGGCTCGATGGCCACACCACCCGAATCCCTGCTCCGCCGCAGCGCCTGGGTGATGCTGCTCGCCGCCGCCTGGACCGCCTTCGTGTGGCTCAACCGCATCGTGAACCTGATCGGCGACGATCGTTCCCTCGGATTCCTCGTGGTTCACTACGTCATCGCCGCCATCTCCCTGGGCATCGCCGCCGCTCTCGGCTGGTACGGCTGGGGTCTGCTGCGCCGGGCCCGCAGCGGCTGACAACACGCCCGCCACTCACGACGGGTTTCCTCCCATTCGGGCCATACTGCGTGTCACCCACGGGGGACGACGCCTGCAGGAGGCGACATGATGGGAAGCCGGTTGCTGCGGATCGCCACGGTCGCGGTGGCGTGCGTCCTGGTGCTCGCCGGATGCGCCACCGGACCAGATGCGGAGACGGCGACCACCACGTCGGAGGCCGTACCGTCACCGGGACCGATCACCGCGGAGGTGGAAGCCGACCTCACCGCGCGGGCATTGCAGTCGTATTGTGCGGCGCACTGTGACGACCTGGACCGTTTCGTCTACAACACGACGCTCACCGCCACCATGCCGGAGAGCGCCCACCACGCCATGCCTGCCTCGGTGCGGGAGGCCATCGAAGCGGCCGACGACCGGTTCGACTTCGTCACCGGCGCCGAGGCCGATGCTCTGTTCGGGCCGGACGGGTTGGTGGACGGAGGGCGGGGCATCCTGCTCAGCGTCGGGCCGGTGCAGTCCCTCACCGACCGTGTCGTCGGCATCGAGGTCGGTGGCGTCACCGGTCGCGACGGAGGCCTCGGCATCGTCATGCAGTTCGAATGGGACGGTGACTGCTGGACCGCCGTCACACCCGAGCAGAGCGGTGTCACGGTGACGAGCTGGGTCGCCTGAAAGGAAGCGGCATGACCGTTCAACAGCTCGTCACCGGATTCATCAGCGACGACCTCGGGCTGGAACGCGAGGAGAACCGGTCTCGCCCTACCCGTCGAGGCGTTTCACGAAGAAGTTGCTGGTGACGGTGAACCCGAGCCGCTCGTAGAAGCGACGGGCCTCGGCCCGGGCCAGGTTGCTGTGTAGGTCCACCATGACGGCGCCGCGGGCCCGGGCCGCCCCCACCACCTCGGCCACCAGCGCCGCCCCGATCCCGGCGGAACGGCGTCCCTCATCGACGACGAGGGCGTCGATCGAGGTCACCTTCGCTCCCTGGTGGAGGTGATGACGGGTGTGGAAGGAGACGAAGCCGATCACCTCCCCGTCCTCGGCCACGATCGTCTCCGCGCCCGGCTCGGCAGCCAGCCCACGTCGTACCTCGTCCGGCGTCCGTTGGTAACCGAGTTGGCCGAGCAGGGAGACGAGAGCGTCGATATCACCCTCGCGCGCCGGTCGGAAGCTCACCGCCATGTCGCCATGATGGTCCGACTCGTCTCGTGTGAGATCCCCAATATCCCTCAATGACTATTGACGCAATGGAGGTTGAGGCTTAGGGTGCCGGCATGGCACCACCAGACCTCACCCGGCGAGCCGACCAGTACGCGGCACTCGGAGATGTCGCCCGCCTCGCCATCGTCGACGACCTCGCCCTCTCCGACCGCTCCCCGACCGAACTGGGATCACGCCACGGGCTCCCCTCCAACCTGCTCGCCCACCACCTCGGCGTGCTGGATCGGGCCGGGCTCATCGAACGCCACGAGTCGTCCGGCGACCGGAGACGCCGCTACGTGCGCCTCCGTTTCGAGGCCCTCGCCGACCTCCGCATCGGGCTCGCCATCCCCGACGGCCCGGTACTCTTCATCTGCACCCAGAACTCGGCCCGCTCCCAGCTCGCCGCCGAGCTGTGGAAGCGCCGCACCGGACGCCCGGCGGAGAGCGCCGGCACCCACCCCGCCGCCCGGGTGCATCCCGGAGCGGTGGCGGCCGCCGCCCGCGCCGGTCTCGACCTCTCCCGAGCCCACCCCCGCCGCCTCGACGAGGTGAAGCGCGACCCCGCCCTGGTCGTGACCGTGTGCGATCAGGCCCACGAGGAGCTCACGCCCGGCGAGTCGTGGTGGCACTGGTCGATCCCCGACCCGGTCGACTCGTCCCGCTCCGACTCCTTCGACCTCGCCCTCTCCCAGCTCCAGCACCGTGTCGACGCCCTCACAGGAGGCTCCCGCTCATGACCGACGTCACCGGCACCAACCTCACCACCGAGCAGCTCTACCTCGTCAAGCAGTCGGCCCGCCGCCTCCAGGACGAGTTCAGCGGCGTCTTCTCCACCGAGACCGTGGAACGCTTCATCGCCGAATCCCACCACGACCTCGAGACGCGGGCCTCCGTGACGAGCTGGCTCCCCATCCTCATCGAGCGCTTCACCCGGGACCGCCTCAAGGCGCTCGCTCGGGTGGAGGGCCTCTCCGCCGACACCAACCCCGCCGTGCTCTTCCTCTGCGTCCACAACGCCGGCCGCTCCCAGATGGCCGCCGGATGGCTCCGCCACCTCGCCGGCGACGCCGTCGACGTCTACTCCGGCGGATCGGACCCGGGGTCCGAGATCAACGCCGCGGCGGTCGAGGCGATGGCCGAGATCGGCATCGACATCCGCTCCGAGTTCCCCAAACCGTGGACCGACGAGATCGTGCGCGCCGCCGACGTCGTCGTCACCATGGGCTGCGGCGACGCCTGCCCGCTGTTCCCCGGCAAGCGCTACGAGGACTGGGAGCTCACCGACCCGGCCGGCCAGCCACTCGAGGTGGTCCGCACCGTGCGGGACGACATCGAGCAGCGGGTCCGCACCCTCATGGAGAGCCTGGACGTGCCGGCCCGGGTGTGACCGCCCGACCGGCTCAGCCCAACAGCAGCGGATCGATCGCGATGGCGAGGAAGAGCACCGCCAGGTAGACGTTGGAGTAGCCGAAGAAGCGCATTGCCTCCCCCGGGTCGCGCCGTAGCCGCCACGTCCCGTACACCAACCAGGCGCCCAGCTCCGCCGCCGTCGCCAGGTAGATCCATCCCACCGCCCCGGTGGCGAAGAGGAGCAGCGAGACCCCCACCAGCACCACGCTGTAGGCCAGGATGTGGTCGAGGGCCCGCTCCACCCCCACCACCACCGGCAGCATCGGCACCCCGGCGGCGGCGTAGTCGTCGCGGTAGCGGATCGCCAGTGCCCAGAAATGCGGCGGGGTCCAGAAGAACACGATGGCGAACATGACCCAGGCCGGCAGCGCCAGCGTGCCGGTGACGGCCGCCCACCCGACCAACGTGGGAACCGAACCGGCGGCCCCGCCGATCACGATGTTCTGGGTCGTGGTGCGCTTCAAGGCAATCGAATAGACGAGAACGTAGAACAGCAACGCCGAGGTGGAGAGCAGGGCGACGAGCAGGTTCACCGTGAGCCACAGCCAGGCGAACCCGGCAGCGCCCAGCACCATCCCGAAGCCGACCGCGGCCCGCTCCGACACCCGCCCGGTCGGCAGTGGCCGCCGCCGGGTGCGACCCATCACCCGGTCGATGTCACGGTCGATCACCTGGTTCATGGCGTTGGCCCCGCCCGAGGAGAGGGTGCCGCCGACGAGGGTGGCGAGCACCAGCCAGGTGTCGGGCCAACCGCCGGCGGCGACGACCATGGCGGGCACGGTGGTGGTGAGCAGCAGCTCGATGATCCGCGGCTTCGTCAGCTCGAGGTAGGCCTTCGCCTTCTGCGGGAACGTCGCCGCCGGAGCCCGCGGGTCGGTGATCCGGATCTGGGGGGTGCTCACACCGGATCCGCCACCGGATGGCGGGAGGCCGGCTCCAGCCCACGGGCGGCGGCGGGCACCGCCAGCACCTGGGCGCCGAGGAGCACGAACAGCACCCAGAGGGCGTCGGCGGCGAGCAAGTGCACCAGCTGGGCCTCCAAGGGGGTCAGCAAAGCGATGTTGACGACGCCGATCACGAACTGGGCCCACACCACCACCTGCACCGCCAGTGCCAACCTCCGTATCGCCGGCCCTCCGAGCACCGCGAGACGCCGGGCGAGGACGTAGACGGCGATGCCGCCGGCGATGGCGATGAGCGGGTGCACGGTGCGGAGCCGCAGCAGGAACGGGGCCGCCGGCCCGAACTCGGCGCGGATGCCTCCCACCACCGACTCGGCCTCGTGGAGCGTGTCGGCCAGAGCGTTGAGCGCCCCGGAGGCGGCGACGGCGAGGATGATCACCAGGCCGCCCAGCACCCGGCGGTCCCACGGTCGCTCCGGATGCACCTCGAACCCCTTCCCGCCCCCGGCGAAATACGCCACCAGAGCCAAGGCGCCCAGCAGCAGGAACGTGTTCGTGAGGTGGAGTGGCACCACGAAGGCCCGCCCCACCGAGGCGTTGGTGTCGACCCATCCGAAGACGACGAGTGAGGCCCCGATCAGCGACTCGATCACGAAGAGCGCCAGCGCGGTCCACAGGGCACGCCGCACCCGGTGCCGGGGCGGGAAGAGGCGCCGGGTCCACACGATGAGAACGACGATGGCGACCGCCAGTGCCACCGTCGTCATCCGGTGCGTGAACTCGATGAGCGTCTCCGACGTGGCCGAGAACGGGATGATGTGGCCCCGGCAACGCGGCCACGTTTCCCCGCAGCCGGCACCCGAACCCGTGGCGCGCACCACCGCGCCGCCCAGGATCACCACCACGGTCAGCGCCAGGACGCTCCACGAGAGGGCCGTGTACGCGCGAGGAGATGGGGCATCGCGCGAGACTTCTGCCATGTGCGAAGGCTACCCTTGGTGGCGGCCCATCGGTGTGACGGGCCGTTCGAAGCGGAGCAAGCGAAGCGACTGCGGCCGGTTCCGGCCGGGAGGACTCGACATTGGGCGGCGAATCCGTCTGGTTTCGGCGTGCTGGTCGTGGAGGTTGTTCCGGTGCCGAACGTGGAGAGGCACGACGTAAGAGAAGGATCCCCCTTTGGAGGCACCCCACATGAGTTCATTTGCGAAACGATCGCGATTGCTCGTGGTGATCGCCCTCTTTGCACTCATCGCAGCCGCCTGCGGTGACAGCACAGAGGAGACCAGCACGACAGTCGCGGCAACCACCACGACGACGACAGAAGCCGCCACGCCCGACGAGACCACTACCACGACGGAAGCGGCCCCAGAGGTGCCCACCGAGCTGGCCGGCCTGACGGTCGTCGACGACACCACCTTCACGGTCGAGCTGACCACCGCCGACCCCGAGTTCCCGCTTCGCTTGGCCTACGCAGCGTACTTCCCGCTGCCGGATGCCTTCTTCGACGATCCAGACGCCTACGAAGAGGCCCCCATTGGGAACGGCCCCTTCATGATGGACGGCACCTGGAACCACGATCAGAACATCCTGCTGACCAAGTGGGAGGATTACCCGGGCTCGAACCCTGCACAGGTCGGCCAGATCGAGTTCATGATCTTTGCCGACATGGCTACGGCCTATAACGAGGCCCTCGCCGGCAACCTCGATGTCGTGGACACGGTGCTGCCCGATTTCCTCGCCGTCTACAAGGACGACTTCCCGGGAAGGAACGCTGAGGCAGGCACCACGAGCTTCGGCTACCTCGGTATCCCCTCCTACGTGGAGGCGTACACCAAGGACGTGCGACAGGCCCTGAACATGGCCGTTGACATCGACCTCGTCGTCGAGACGGTCTTCCAGGGTGCCCGTGATCCGGCGCACTCGGTGATCCCACCGAACCTCGCCGGGGCGCGGGAGTTCGTCTGCGACAGCTGGAGCTTCGACCCAGCTGCGGCGAAGGCACTGTGGGATGCAGCCGGCTTCGAGGATGACATCGTTGTCTGGTTCAACGAAGGCTCGGGCCACGAACTGTGGGTCGAGGCCATCGTGAACCAGTGGGGCGAGAACCTCGGGATCGACACGTCCGCAGTCCAATTCGAGCAGATGGAGTGGTCGGAGTATCTGCCGCTGCTCGACGAGCAGGGCGCCACCGGTCCGTTCCGGCTTGGTTGGGGCATGGACTATCCGTCGCCCTACAACTTCCTGCAGCCGCTGTTCGCTACCGAGAGCACTCCTGACGTTGGCGGGTCGAACAACACGTTCTACAGCAACCCGGACTTCGATCAGGCTCTGGCCGATGGCGTAGATGCCTTCGCAGCCAGTGGCTCCCTGAGCGACGCCATTCCGTTCTACCAGCATGCTGAGGACATCCTCTGTGAGGATGCCCAGATCATCCCGGTGTACTTCGGCAAGAGCCAGTACGTCTGGAACGAGGGCGTCGACAACATCGTGATCGATGCGTTCGCAGACCTCGGCTACACCCTGGCCACTTCAGACGACGACCACGTGTCGACTGCGCTCGTTGAGCCTGAGCACCTGATGCCTACGAACTCCAACGAGTCCGAGGGCATCGCCGTGCTTCGGGCGCTCTTCGCGCCGCTCGTCCAGTACGACCCGGCCACGATGGAGCAGTTCCTCTTGTCCGCCGAGTCGGTCTCGTCGGACGACGGAGGCACGACCTGGACCATCGTGCTGAAGCCTGACTGGACGTTCCACAATGGCGAGCCGGTGACGGCGTCGTCGTTCGTGAACGCCTGGAACTACGGGGCGTACGGCCCGAACGGTCAGCAGAACAACAGCTTCTACAACAACATCGTCGGCTACGCCGAGATGAACCCGGCCCCCGAGGAGGAATCCGAGTAGTCGGTTTCATCCATCTGAAGACGCGGAAGGGCGCTCCGATGGGGCGCCCTTCGGCGTGGACCGGATCGATCCGCTAGATTCCTACCGCCCGACCCTGGTGAAGAAGGAGACGCTCTTGGGGCGGTATCTGGTACGACGAATCCTCCAGTTCATCCCGGTGTTCTTCGTTGCCACCGCCATCATCTTCCTCTTCGTGTACCTGATGCCGGGAGACCCCATCCGGGCACTGGCTGGTGACCGGCAGATGTCGCCGTCGACCCGCCAGGCGCTGCGGGACCGCTACGACCTCGACGACCCATTTCACGTTCAGTACGTCAAGTACATGGGCCGGCTCTTCACCGGGGATCTCGGTGAGGATTTCCGCGGCCAACAGGTGACCGAGAAGCTGGCCGCCAAGCTGCCCGTGACCATGCGGCTCGCTCTCATGGCTTTCGTCTTCGAGGTGGTGATAGGGATCCTCGCCGGGATCCTTGCCGGCGTCCGCAAGAACGGCTTCATGGACAACCTGGTCTTAGCAAGCACGCTGGTGGTGATTGCGATCCCGATCTTCGTGCTGGGCTTCATAGCCCAGTACATGCTGGGGGTGAGGTTGGGAGTCATGCCGATCTCCTACAACCCCAGTCGTCCGACCTTCAGTCTCCTCATGCCTGCGCTGGTACTGGGCTCGGTGTCGCTGGCCTACATCGCCCGCCTCACACGAACCAGCCTGGTAGAGAACCTGCGTGCCGACTACGTGCGCACTGCGACTTCGAAGGGACTTTCGCGGCGGCGTGTGGTGGGCATACACACCCTGCGCAATTCGATGATCCCGGTGGTCACCTACCTCGCCATCGATCTCGGCGCCCTGATGGGAGGCGCCATCATCACCGAGACCATCTTCAATGTGCCCGGCATCGGCAGAGAGGTGTACAACGCGGTGCGGAGCCAGGAGAACGCCGTCGTGGTGGGCATCGTCACCTTCCTCGTCGTCGTGTACATGGTCGCCAATCTGGTCGTGGACGTGCTCTACGCCGTGCTCGATCCGAGGATCCGCTATGACTGAACCGATGACCAGCGCCGCACTGGTAGGGGCGGAGGCGATCGAGGAGATACCGATTGGGCCGGAAGGAAGCTTGTGGTCGGACGCGTGGCGCCTGCTACGGCGGCGTCCCATCTTCATCATCTCGTCACTGCTGGTGATTCTCATGGTTCTCATCGCTCTCTTCCCAGGCCTCTTCAACTTCCCCGGCTACAACCCGCGCGATTGCCCGTTGCAGGATGCGCGGCTGCGGCCGAGCGCCGAGCACTGGTTCGGTACGGATCTGCTTGGCTGCGATTACTACGCCCGTGTCCTCTACGGGACACGGGTGTCGATCGCCATCGGAATCATCGTCACCACCGTCGCCACCGTTGTTGCCCTCATCTTCGGATCAATCGCCGGCTACTACGGGGGTCTCGTCGACACGCTCATCGCTCGCGCCACCGACGTGGTGTTCGCCATCCCCCTCATCCTGGGCGGCATCCTCATCCTCAGCCTCGTCGGGCAGCGTGGGATCATGCAGGTGAGCGCGGTACTCATCCTCTTGGGATGGCCGACGATGCTCCGCCTGGCGCGCTCGTCGGTCCTGGCGGTCAAGGAGAACGACTACGTCGATGCGGCTCGTGCTCTGGGGGCGAGCAGCTTCCGGATCATCCGCCGTCACATCCTCCCCAATGCGCTGGCTCCGGTGATCGTCTACGCCACCATCACCGTGGGAACGATCATCGCGGCGGAAGCGGCGCTCTCGTTCCTCGGTGTCGGCCTCCAGCTCCCCGCTATCTCCTGGGGCCTCATGATCAGCGTTGCCCAAAACCGGCTACGCACCGATCCCCACCTGCTGTTCTTCCCCGGGCTCTTCCTCTCCATCACGGTGTTCGCCTTCATCTTGATGGGTGACGCCCTGCGCGACGCTCTCGATCCGAAGCTCCGCTGATGACAGCCGTGGATACCTACAAGAAGAACACGATCGGTGATCGAGCGCTCGATCCCTCGGCGCCGCTGCTCACCGTTGATGATCTCCACGTCGAGTTCCGCATGGACATGGGCACGGTGAAGGCGGTCAATGGCCTCACCTACAGCCTGGACCGGCATGAGACGCTGGCCATCCTCGGTGAGTCCGGAAGCGGAAAGAGCGTGAATGCCCAGGCGGTGATGGGCATCATCGACACCCCTCCCGGCTACGTCACTCGAGGGAGCGTGAAGTTCCGCGGCGCCGAGCTCCTCGACCTTCCGGAGTCACAGCGACGCACGGTGCGCGGAGAGCGCATCGCGATGATCTTCCAGGATGCTCTCACCGCCCTCAACCCGGTCTTCTCTGTCGGATGGCAGATCGCCGAGATGTTCCGCATCCATCGGGGCGCGACCAAGAAAGAGGGCTTCGAGAGGGCGATCGGGTTGATGGACCGAGCCAAGATCCCCATGGCCCGAGAGCGGGTGAACTCCTACCCGCACGAGTTCTCCGGGGGGATGCGTCAGCGGGTGATGATCGCCATGGCGCTGGCGCTCGACCCTGACATCCTCATCGCCGACGAGCCGACGACGGCCCTCGACGTCACCGTACAGGCCCAGATCATGCAGCTGCTCGCCGATCTCCAGCAGGAGACCGGCATGGGCCTCATCCTCATCACCCACGACCTCGGCGTCGTCGCCGAAGTGGCCGACAACGTCGTCGTGATGTATGCCGGGCGGGAGGTCGAGACGGGGGAGATCAACCAGGTGTACCACGATCCGACCCATCCCTACACGCTCGGGCTCATGCAGTCGATTCCACGGCCTGACGTGCACACCGACCGCCTCAACCCCATCAAGGGATCTCCTCCCGACCTCATGCACATCCCGTCGGGGTGCCCGTTCCATCCCCGCTGCCCCTATGCCAGGGAGAAGTGCGTCATCGAGGAGCCGTCCCTGCATGAGGTCGCTCCGGGGCGAGTGAGCGCTTGCCACTTCTGGAAGGAGGTCCGCGGTGACCGCGCCTGATCAGACCCCGACCTCAAACGAGGTGGTGCTGAAGGTCGAAAACCTCGTCAAGTACTTCCCCATCACACGAGGGATCCTCTTCCAGCACCAGATCGGCACGGTCAAGGCCGTCGATGACATCAGCTTCGATTTGCGCCGCGGCGAGACACTCGGCCTGGTGGGAGAGTCGGGCTGCGGCAAGACCACGACGGCGCGCACCATCCTGCGCCTGGAGAACCCGACCAGCGGCCACGCCTCCTACATGGGCCGCGACATCTTCGAGCTGTCCCGATCGGAGATGCGGGAACTGCGACGGAGAATCCAGGTGATCTTCCAGGACCCCTACGCCTCACTCAACCCGCGGATGACGATCGGCGACATCATCACCGAGGGATGGAGGGTTCACAAGGGCGTCGTCGCCAAGCCGAAACAGCGGGCCCGAGTCCATGAGCTGCTGGAGTTGGTGGGCCTCAACCCGGATCACATCAATCGCTATCCGCATCAGTTCTCCGGCGGGCAGCGCCAGCGTATCGGCGTCGCCCGTGCCTTGGCACTCGAGCCGCGCATCATCATCTGTGACGAGCCGGTTTCGGCACTCGACGTGTCGGTGCAGGCGCAGGTGGTCAACCTGCTGGAGGACATCCAGGACGAGCTTGGCCTGTCGTACCTGTTCATCGCCCACGACCTGTCGGTCGTGCGCCACATCTGCGACCACATCGCCGTGATGTACCTGGGGAAGATCGTCGAGATCGGCAACGAGTACGACGTGTACGACAACAGCGCCCACCCCTACACGGAAGCGCTGCTGTCGGCCGTCCCGATCCCCGATCCGGCTCTCAGGGACAAGGAGCGGAGGATCTTGCTGGAGGGCGACGTGCCGAGCCCCGCCGACCCGCCGAGTGGCTGTCGCTTCCGGACGCGCTGCTGGAAGGCGCAGGACGTGTGCGCCACCGATCCGCCCGAGTTGGTGGAGCGAGGCCAGGGGCACCCGGTGGCGTGCCATTTCCCCCAGGTGGAATTCGCCAGGCCTTAGCCACGGCAAGGAGCCCCCCTCAGCGCCATGAGCGTCCCGCCGTTCGCTCGCCGCTTCGCTCTTTCGGTCCTGGTACTCGCGCTGCCCTGCGCCGCCTGCTCGTCGTCGGGCGACACCACCACGACGACGACCGAGGGGGTCGCTCCCGGGGAGTTCGCCTTCGTCACCTACACGCCGGAGGAGGGCGACCAGGCCATCGCCAACATGCCGGCGACGTTGGTGCTCGACAACGGGTGCACCTGGCTCGACGTGGGCCCGAACGACCGGCCGCTCCTCGCACTGTGGCCTGCAGACTGGACGGCCGAGGTGGTGGGGGACGGGATCGAGATCCGCAAGTCCGACGGGACGGTGATACCGTTCGGCGAGCCTCTCTTGTTCCCGGGTGGAGGCACGACGCACGAGAGCGCCGCCGAGGTGGTGACCTCCCCCATCCCGATGCGATGCCTCGACTTCATGGAGTATCTGGTCTTCGACGTGTTGCCGGCGACCCTGGATTGAGGCGAACGTCCGGGAAGTACGAGGAGGGCTGCCCTCGGCCGCGGAACGACCTCAGGATTCGGGGAGGTCGGTGACGATCTGCGGCGGCTGGTAGGTGACTTCGCTCACCACCGTGCCGGGAGGGATGCCCAGCTCCGTGTCGCCGTCGACGTCGGTCCCGGTCCGGTCGATCAGTGTCCCGTCCGGTCCCAGGGTGATGGCGTCACGCTGGATCCCTCCGTTCTGCTCGTAGGTGACGGCGAGGGTGATCGCGCCGTCGGGCCGGCGCTCCACGAGATCGAGCGGCAGGCCGGCCAGCATCTCGGCGATGGCGGCCCGCAGCTCGGGGCCGGCGACGCCGGTTTCGAGGATTTCACCGGCCTTGTCGAACAGCTCGACGTGGAGCGGCCGCTCGCCAGAGCCGAGGGCGAGCTGGGTCTCCAAGGCCTCTCGGAGCCGGTCGGCGTCGGCGGGCCAGTCGGTGGTGGCGTTGTCGTTCTCGATGCCGGTGTAGCGCCCGAACACCACCTCTCCCACCTGGTCCCGCTCAGCGCCGCCGTTGGCCTCCCAGGCGGCACGCACCTCGTCATCGAAGAAGATCGGCTCGCCGGCGATGCTCCGACGCTGGTAGAACGAGGTGGCCGGCTGGTACCAGACCTCGACGTGCTCGGGCAGGAGGTAGCCGACGCTGGCGCGGTCAAGCCCGAATTCCTCACCTGGCCTCACTCCGAGGTTGGTCGCGTCGTACTCGAGGGAGATGAAAGAGCCCGTGGGAATGTCGAGTGGCGTTGCGTCGCGGGCGGCGTGAGCGATCTCGGTGAGTGCCGCCTCGGCGGCTCCCGGCTGGAGGGCGGCAACGCCGACGAAGAGGGCGGCGACGATGGCCATGGCCGCGGCGGGGACCGCCCAACGCCATCCGATGCGCCACCGCCGGCGGGTGGCGAGGGCCCCATCGGCGGCGATGACTCGTTCCAGGCGCGTGAAGGCGGCCCGCTCCTCTTCGGGAGTGGGTGCGGGGTCGCCGGCGAGGCGGCGGAGGTGCTCGAATGGATCGAAGGGATCACTCATCGGATCGTCCTGGAGGTTCACTAGGTGATTGGTCGTCTTCTGCAAAAAGGTTCCGGAGCCGGTCCCGGGCGCGGGAGAGTCGGGACCGCACCGTGCCCACCGGGATGCCCAAGGTCTCGCCGATCTCCTGGTAGCTGAGGTCGGCAAGCAGGTGCAGGCCCACCACGTCCCGTTCCTCGGGCCGCAGCCGCTCCAGGACACGGCGCAGCTCGGCATGGGCGGTCGCGGCGTCGACCCGGTCGATGAGGTCGTCCTCGAACCCGGGCTCTACCCAGCCCGACGGATTCGCCGCTTCCAGGCTGTCGTCGGTGACGGGAAGGAGCCGGATCCGCCGGGCCCGCTTCCGGTAGTGGGCAAAGACGAGGTGGCCGGCGATTCCGTAGAGCCAAGGCAGCGCCGTTGGTCGGGTGAGGTCGTAGGTGTGCCGTGATTTGAAGGCCTGTTCGAACACCTCGGCCGCCAAGTCGTTGCCGTCGCCGGGGCCGACCGCCCGGACCAGGTAGCGGTAGATGGCGTGGTAGTGGCGGTGGAAGAGCGCGCCGAACTCTTCCGGGTCGGCCAAGGAGGCCTCGATGAGTTCGGCATCGCTCCGGTCGCCCGTCATTGCGGCACATCTTGCCACGTGCCGGCGATCGGAGTCTGCCGGCGTCAGCTACTCAGGTAGGCGACGGATTCCGTTCGGTTGTTGAGGGTCGACAGGTTGTCGGTGGTGCCTGACCCGTAGGTGTCCTGCGACGCACCGCCCTTGTTCGGGTAGTCGTAGTGCCTCAGCCGGGTGCAGCCGTTCCACGACGACGAGATCTGGTTGTCCCACGCCGCGCTCGTGTTCCACCAGCCGCCGGTGCACGACGAGCCCCGGATCGTCACCGAACTGCCGGAGCCGTTGAAGCCGTCGTAGTGGGTGCCGAGAGCGAAGCCGGACAGCAGCACCTGCAGGTCGGGATCGGTCCACAGCGCCGCCGCCGGCGTCCCCGGGTCGACCCTCACCGCGCCTCCGCTGGCGTCGGCGACCGCCTCGGCAAAGCTGGCAAAGCACCGCGCCGGGGCCATCACCAGCTCCCCGTCGGGCTTCTGATACCGCACCTGGAGCACGCAGTGGGTCTCGGGCTCCGGTGTGTCCGCCGTCGCGGCGGGTGACGGCGCCAGGGTCGCCGCCCCTGCTACTCCCACCAGCAGCGCCATGAGCCATCGCGCCGAATGATGCATGGACATGGGAACCTCCACAGATCGACCTCTCTCATTGTCCCCCGTCCCTCTGACATTTCCATCCCCGGAACCGGGAATCTGCTCGCGGCCAAGAGCAGCACGGGGGTCCCGGAGGGGCACGACCTCCACAGATCACCACTCCGGGGCCCAACGGGGCCCGCCTCGCTACCAAGACGATCGGCGACTACTCGCTGGGTTCGGTGATCGACTCGCTCCCGGAGATGGACCCGGCGGTGGTCCTCGGTGAACCGACCGGCGCCGGCCCGTGAGGACCGCATTCCTCCCCCGCCACGGCGACGGGACGGCGACCGTGTCCGCCCGGTGGACCCCATGGTTGGTGGCCGGCATCTCCTGGCCAGATGGGCTCTCCACACTGTGCGGTCCTTGGCACAAGACGGCTGGCAGCAGCGCGAGCCTGCTCGCGGCGTATCGGGAGGACGTCTACTGGCCAGGCCGGTGGCGTCTTCCAAGGGGAGGAAGCATGACGATCGTGACCGATCCCCGAGCGATCCGGACCCACCGATGCGGAGCGCCAGTGGCGGTGCTCGTGGTGATGGCCCCCGCTCGCCGGCTGCGGAGAGGAATCCATGAGGGTGGCGCCTACCGAAAGGTCGCCGGGCGAGCCGGCGACCACCATCTCCCGCGCCGGCGATGGCCCGAGCGTGCTCTGGCTGCGGTGCTCCGGCCCCTGGGCGGCGATCGACACATCCGGTGCCGTGAACCCTTGATGGCCGGAAGCCAAGCGACTGTGATCATCGTGCAGGCGTCGTTTCGCTCACCTGTGACACGCTCGCGTGTGGGCCCGGCGACTCCCTAGCGGGAGCCGAGACGGAGCTGGTGGGCGACGAGCATCGCCATCTCCATGGATTGCTCGTAGTTGAGCCGGGGATCGAGCGTCGACCGGTACTCCCGCCCGAGGTCGGCGTCGGAGAGTCCCCTGGCGCCTCCCGTGCATTCGGTGACGTTCTCGCCGGTGAGCTCGAAGTGGATGCCCCCCAGTACGGACCCCATCTCGTGGTGGATGCGGAAGGTCGCCTCGACTTCCTCGAGGATCGTCTCGAAGCGTCGCGTCTTGATGCCGCCGGCGGTGATCTCGGTATTGCCGTGCATCGGGTCGACGGTCCAGTTGACCGTCTTGCCCGTCGCCCGCACCGTCTCGATCGCCATCGGCAACATCTCGGTGACGTGGGCGGCTCCGAAGCGGCAGATGAAGGTGATGCGCCCCGGCTCGTCGACGGGGTGGAGGACGTCGAGCAGCCGGGTGATGCGCTCGGGGGTGGTCGCCGGCCCGAGTTTCATCCCGATGGGGTTGCGGATCCCCCGGAAGTACTCGACGTGGGCACCGTCGGGATCGGCCGTGCGCATCCCGATCCAGGGGAAATGGGTGGAGAGGTTGTAGTAGCCGTCGCTGCGGGGGACTCGTTGGGTCTGCGCCTGCTCGTAGAGGAGGGCGAGACCCTCGTGGCTGGTGAAGAACTCGGCCCGGGTGGTGCTGGGAGACCGGGCGTCGAGCACGTTCTCCATGAACTCCATCGAGTCGCGGATCGCGTCGATGATGCGCTCGTAGTCTTTGCGCATCGGTGCCCGTGTGACGAAGTCGAGGTCCCAGTACTCGGGGTGGTGCAGGTCGGTGAACCCGCCGTCGACGAGGGCTCGGATGAAGTTGATGGTGAGGCCGGCCCGCTCGTAGCCGCGCAGCAGGAGTTCCGGGTCGGGGGTGCGGTCCTCCCGGGTGAAGGGGGTGCGGTTGAGTAGGTCTCCCCGGTACGACGGGAGCGCCACGTCGCCTTGCAGCTCCTGGTCGTCGGAGCGCGGCTTGGCGTACTGGCCGGCGATGCGTCCCACCCGCACCACCTTGCGGCGGGTGCCGTGGACGAGCACCAGGCTCATCTGCAGCAGGATCTTCAGCTTGGAAGTGATCTCGTCGGCGTTGCAGGAGTCGAACGTCTCGGCACAGTCGCCTCCCTGGAGCAGGAACGCCTCTCCACGGGCGCATGCGGCGAGCTGCGCTCTTAGCGATTCGATCTCCATCGACGTCACCAGTGGAGGCAATGCGGTGAGCTGGGCGACGACCTCGTCGACCTTCGCCGCATCGGGATACACCGGCTGCTGCAAGGCGATCTTGGTTTGCCACGAATCTGGAGACCAGTCGGTCATGAGGGGCCCTCTGCCGAGCTGGGGGCGAGCATACCGCGCACGCCGGGGCGTCCAATCTCGAGGAGGTCGATCACCTTCGACGGGACGGAGGCTGCCCGACCGGGACCCGGGCTGCTTGAGAACCCTCGAGCAACTACTCGATCCCGACTACATCAATGCCATGTGCGACGGATTCGAGGAGATCAAGGCGCAATACGGCGAGTCAGACGAGTGAGATACGCTGGCCAGCGTTGATCACGACGGGAAGGTACCGGCGAATGGCGAAGAACGAGAGCTTGCCCCTTCGCCGCGTCGTCCAAGTCGATCGTCGTGGCCGTGTGTCGCTCGCCCGGTTCGGAATCAGCGACACCCAGCTCGTCGTGGAGGAGCTGGAGGACGGTGGCGTCGCCTTGCATCCGGCCATCGTGATGACGCCGGCCGAGGCACGCCACTACGGCAACCCGGAGGCGGCCGCAGCCCTCGATCAGGCACTGGCCTCGGCGCGGGAGGGTGCCATCCGCCGATTCGAGCTTCGGCCTCGCCGGGACTGATCTGCTCCCACCGTCCGCGCATGAGCCTGGGTGGGATCGCCGGCTCTATGTTCACCGTTCCGTACCGAGCCTACGAGGCACGTGTGACTGAGCTTCGTTGCGCACTTACGACGCGGTCGGCGCGCCGCGCCAGGAACCGCTCGATATTATCCCGCTCAACGAGGTCGAGGAACGCCACATACCTGCGGAAGGCGGTACCGGCGTTGAAGGCGCTCACCCATTGCGTGACACCCGGATCGTCCACCACCACGGCCGCCCCGAGGTTCTCGGCGAGCCACGGCGCCACCGCCGACCAGCGCCACATGCGATGCCGGCTCCGCAGGTGGGTCTCAGGGGCCGGGAAGCCGCCGGGTCCTCGCGCCCCGGTGATGTAGAGCCGGATGCTCTCACGGGTGCGGCCGACCCGCTGGGCGATCTCGGCCATGGTGACCAGGTCGTCGGGCTCGAGGTGCACCACCTGCGCCCCGGGGACCGCACCCTCGACCGCATCGACGGCCTCCTCGACAGCGGCCGGGAACGACTCGGCCTCCCGGTCGAAGTCGAGGTACTGCACGGTGCCGACCCGTCCCGCGGTGGCGTCGTCGCATCCCGCCGCGTACAAAGCCGCCAGATTGGCGTCGTCCTGCAGGTCCGGACCATCCACGATGAGGGTGAACTGGGATCTCATCGCTGGTGACGCTACGAGACAGTGTTGGCTATTGTCAACACCTCAGACCCCACGACCACCATCGGTGTCACGCGCTTCACGACCCGATGCGGGGCGTCGACGTCCCGCTGATCTGCACCAGCACCGGGTCCTCGCCTGCCAGCAGCCCGCTGAGCAAGGCGAACTCGACCTCCCGTTCCAGGTACACGGTGACCTCGGTCTCGGTCGCCGCCACCATCGTCACCACCTCGGCCGGGTCGTAGCCGTCCTGGCGATCCAGGTACTCCAATGCCCGCGCCTCGGCCACACCCGGCACCAGGCGGGCCTCCCCGGTGGCCCGGAAGTGGCCCTCGTCGACGGCGGTGGCGCCCGCCACCGCGGCGGCGTCGGCCCACCCCGCCACCTCCTGCCGCTCGCTGAACGCCCGGTACAGGTCGAAGACGATCGACCCCAGCACGAACAGCACCAGGCAGAACCCGAGCACCCACAGCGTCACCGACCCCGCCTCGCCGGCGGCCCGGCGCCTCACGGGAAGCTCCGGAAGTCATCGACCCGTTCGGTGTGCTCCCGGGTGATCGTGAACGACTCCC
Organism: uncultured Acidimicrobiaceae bacterium; assembly: GCA_964416425.1. Lineage (GTDB taxonomy): Bacteria > Actinomycetota > Acidimicrobiia > Spongiisociales > UBA5794 > CAYQEC01. The sequence continues at coordinate 56,479 of CAYQEC010000005.1, forward strand.
ACAGCGGGCCCACCAGCGGCACCGTGACGATCGGGAACCCGATCTCGACCCGGGCGGTCACCGTCCCGCCCCGGGTCAACTCCCCCACCGGCGGGTCGAGTTCGAAGTCGACCGACACCACGTCGGGGTCGAGCCCGTGGTTGGCGGCGATGGAACGGGCGATCTGGATGCCTGCCTCCTGCCCGGCGGCGGCGTCGTCGGCCAGCACCATCACCCGGGCCGCCTCCTGGGCCGCCAGGTTCGCCACCCCGTTGCGCTCCAGCATCCCCGGCACCTGGGCCAGCACCATGATCGTCGGGAACAGCAGCAACCCGACGCCGAGCAGCATCTCGATCACGGCATAGGCGCCGACCTCTTCGCGCCGCAGGCGCCGCAGCAGCACCCTCACGGCGCCACCTCCTGCACCGCCTCACCTCGCAGGCTGAACGACCATGCCGGCAACCCGGGCAGCGGGCTGTGGAGAGTGGCGTCGGCCACCGCCACCAGATTCCCGGACACCGGGTCGATCTCACAGGTGATCGACACCTCGTCTCCGAGGGGCCCGCCCAGTAGCGCATCGAGGGCGTTCTCGGCCCGAGCGTCGCACGCCACGACCCCGGCGCCGGCCCGCGACCCGGCCCGCACCGCCTCGTCGGCGGCAGACCGCACCACGCTACGGGCATACAGGAAGGTGAGGACGTTGACGAGCACCATCGCCGTGAGCACGGTGAAGGCGATGGCGAGCAGCGTCGTCACCGTCGTCATCCCGGCCTCGTCCCGTCGCAGGCGGCAGCCGCCCGCCTGAGACGGCTCAGGGACAGGCACCACCGATCCCGATCTGGTCCCGGATCCAGCACAGCACATCGACGCCGAGGGCCTGCATGATGCCGACGGTCGCCATGATGGCGATCACCGTCACCACGATCCAGGCGAAGATCTGGGCGCTCTCCACCGCGCCCCGCTGCTCGGCGCCGACCCTGCCGGCGATTCGTCCCATTCGTCTCCACACGGTTCTCATTGGCTCCCTCCTGCACGGTCGGCATCGGACGTCACGGTTGGATTCACGGTCAACCCCCTTGGAAGATCAGGCTCGGGATCGGCGCCCCGATGAACAGCAGCACGATCGGGGCCAGCACCACGACGATGGGAATCACCATCATCAGGCGCCGGCGAGAAGCGGCCCTTTGCAGGTCCTCGCGGCGGGCGGCCCGCAGGTCGCGGCTCAGGTCGAGCAGCGTCTCCCCCAGGTCGGCGCCGCGGTCCTGGGCGGTCGCCAGCACCGAGTAGGTGCGGGCCGCTTCCGGCTCGGGCGTGAGACGGATCGCCCGCTGCAGGGCGCGCGACAGCGCCATCCCCGACTCGTGGAGACGCAGCACCTCGGCCAGCTCGTCGACGAAGGCGCCGTGACCGCGCACCACGACGTGGCGGATGGCGTCGAGCACCCCGCCACCGACCCTGGTCCGCATCGCGATGAGCTGGTTGATCGTGTACAACTCGCCCCGGATCCGTTCCCGCCGCGCCAGGATCGCCTTGTCGACCCGGCTCCGGGCCTGCAGCACCCCGAGCACGAAGCCCGCCCCGCCGAAGATCACCATCCAGGCCGGGTCGCGGATCAGCAGCCCGAGGAACCCGAGACCGACCGCCATAGCCACGGCCCGCACGAACGCCCGGATGCGGAACTCCTGGACTCGCTGCACCTCGGGGAGGTCGGGGTAGAGGCCGGCCTGGCGTAGCCGCACCGCGAGGCGCTCGACGTTGGAGGCCGAGATGAGCCGGGCGAACCCACGCACCATGCCGTCGAGCACCGGCCCGAACAGCCGGCGCAGCGTCCCGTCGCCGAGGACCGGCCCGGCCGTCGCCGCGCCGTGCACGTCGGCGGGGCGGGTCAGCCTCACCCGGGTGACCGTCGTGTAGGGGCGGACCCGCCCGGCGAGGGGACGCAGCGGTCGCGCCACCACCCACACCGCCGAGGCGACGAACAGCAGCGAGGAGGCGATCGCGACCAGCTCGAGTGGGGTGAGGTCGGTCATCGCGCCCCCGCCTTGTCCCGCTCGGCGGTGAGGGTCGACCCGCCGCCGAAGACCCGCACCTCCTCGGTGCGGCGGGAGATAACCCGCAGCAACACCCACCCCACCACCGCCCATGCCCCGGCGAGCAGCACTACGAAGCGGCCCTGGGGAGAGCGGTAGAACTCGCGGTACGCCTCGGGCACCGTCGCCAGGAACAGCAGGATCACCCACGGGGCCACCGCCACGACGACACTCTCCAGCCGCTGCTCGAGACCGGCGGTGCGGATCTGCTCGGCGGTGAGCTGGTCGGCCACCATCGTCTCGATGAGGTCGCGCAGCACCACCTGGAGGGTTTCCCCGCCATGCTGGTGGGCCAGCACCAGCACCTCGATCACCTTGTCGGAGGAGGGATCGGCCAGTTCCTCCTTGATGATCTCCAGCGCCGGCACCACCCCGAGCATGCGGGCCTGCATCGGGAAGCGGGCGAACGCCTCCTGCAACGGCGCCGGACCGCGGTCGGCCAGCGCCTCGATGCCGTTCGCCAGCGTCGCTCCCGAGTTGACGTGGGCCAGGATCTCGCGCAAGCCGTCGGGCCACGACCGCTGCACCTCGGCGAGGCGACGGGCCCGTTGCCGGCCGTACTGCAGGTAAGGGGCGCAGGACACGGCGACGGCCGGGATCAAGGCCACCCACCAGGTGCCTGCCAGCACCAGGAAGGCGAGGAAGGCGACCAGTCCGGCACCGATCGAGCCGACCCAGAACTGGCGGGGGGTGAGGTCGGATCCCGCCTGGAGCAGCCAGAGTTGGCGGCGCGACACCTGGGGGCGGCGGGTGGTCCGGGCGGTCGGGTTGGGGGCCAACCCGGCGAGGTGGGCCACCGCCAGGTAGGCGAACGCCGCCGAGCTGAGCGCAGCCAGCAGCCTCACAGCCCCGGCCTCCAGGCGCCGTTCAGGATGTTGGCCACCGAGGCACCTTCGGGCAGCGCCCGGTCGATGCGGTCGACCATCGGCTCGGGCGGGAAGGTGCCGGTCCAGCGCATCGGCTCGCCGAGGGCGGCCCGACGGAAGACCGGCTCGGTGGTGAAGTCGTCGGTCGCCAGCGACGGGGTGACCGCCAGGATCTCGGCGACTTGGCGGCGGATGCCCCGGTCGCCGTTCTCGGGCCGGCGCATGTCCCGTTCCAGGTGTACCACGAAGTCGATCGAGCCGGCGAAGACCTTGCGCACGATCGGCTCGGTGACGTTCTCGCCGGCCATGATGGCGGCGTTGACGATGGCGGCGAGGGCGTCGCGGGCCGAGTTGGCGTGCACGGTGCAGGCGAAGCCGCAGCCGGCGTTGACCGCCCGGGTCAGCTCGAATGCTTCGGCGCCCCGCACCTCGCCGACGCAGAGCAGGTCGACCCGTTGTGCCAGGCTCACCTTCACCAGGTCCCGCAACGAGTAGCGGCGCGATCCCTCCAGGGTCACCGGCGACGCCTCGTAGTAGCTGCTGTGGGGTGAGAGCGGGATGTGCAGCTCGCGCACCTCCTCGCAGATGCGGATGCATTGGTCGTCGGGCACGGCGCGCAGCCAGGCGCTCATGAAGGTGCTCTTGCCGGCGCCGGTCGCTCCCGAGAACAGGATCGAGGTCGAGGCCTGCGCCGCCGCCCACAGGAACGCCGCCGCGGTGCGACTCACCGACCCCAGCTCCACCATCGAGGCCAGGGTCTCGTCGGCGACGGTGTACTTGCGGATCGTCGCCGAGAGGCGGGCCGACACCGGCGGCACCACCGCGGTGAGGCGGGCGGTGCCGTCGAGCACGTGGGCTTGCTCGATGGCGTTGGAGCTGTCGAGGCGCCGGTTGGTGCCGGCGAGGAGGCGGTCGACGACCTGACGCAGCTCCGCCTCCGAGGTCGACGCGATGAGGGAGCGGAGCTCCCCGGAGTCGTCGATGTAGGAGACCCGGTCGCCCTCGAGGAACACCTCCTCCACCGCCGGGTTCTCCAGCAGCTCGGTGAGCGGTCCGAACCCGGCGACCGCCTGCCACAGGCGGCGCTCCATGTCGGCCGGGTCGCGCAGCGGCTCGGCGAGGCCCTTGTGGGCGTTCGACTGGTAGTCGCCGACGACGCCGCGGATCACCTGCTGCACCCCGTCGGATTGACTCCGGACGTCGAGCTTGCGGTCCTCGATCCGCTCCACCGCCTGCTCCCGCAGCCGCTCGTAGGCGCTCGGGGCCCTGGTCGGCGGGGTCACGCCGGAGTCTCCGAGGGCGGTGCGGTGGCACGGCGCCCGGCACCGAGGGTCGCCACCAGCACGTCGAGCGCCCTGGTGAACCGTCGCGCCGCCACCACCTCGCCCTGCCAGGCGGCCGTGCGCACCCGCGGCTCGTCGGGGAGAAAGCTCACCGAAGCGGCGGGGAAGGTACGGGTGATCTCCTCGATGAGCTCCCCCCGCTGGTAGATGCTGCGGGCGCACCGGTTCATCACCACGTGGACCGGCGCCGGCGACAGGGTCCGGGCGTCCCCGATCCAGGCCAGGGTGGCGGTGACGCCAGTGGGGGACGGCTCGCCGACGACGACCAGATGGTCAGCGGTCCCCACCAGGACCCGGGACACCCCGAAGCGGCCGGCCCCGGCCCCGAACGTGGTCAGGTCCTCCAGGTGGCGCCCGACCCGCACCACCACGTGGCGGAAGGCCGCCGCCAGCTCGGTCACGAGATCCAGCGCCTCGTCATCCCGGCACGCCTCCCATTCCCGCGGGCTGGGAAGCCCTCCGATGACGGCGAAGCCCTCCGGGTGGGAGGTGAAGGAGCCGTCGAGCGTGCCGCCGAAACGGAGACTCTCGACCGCGGTGAACACGTTGGGGGTGAGGTCGAGGCCGAGCCGCTGGCACACCGCCGGTTCCAGGGTGTCGAAGTCGACCAGTACCGTCGACTGGGCACGGCGGGCGAAGCGGGCGGCGAGGCCGACGGCTACCTCGGTGGCGCCGCCCTGCCCACTCACGACCACGACGCCGCGGGCCCCGGCCTCGGACTCGGAGCGGATCGGGGACCCGGTGTCGTGCGGCCCCGAGGACTGGCCGCCCGGTGGCGTATCGTCCCGGCCCTCGACCGTCACGATCCCGGTGAAGGCCCGGTCGAACTGACGCTGCTCGGTGATCGAGCGGATCCGGGCCAGGAAGTCGCGGGGGGAGGCGTCGGCCCGCAGGGTGTCGTCGACCCCCATGGCGAGCAACTTGTCCCGGCCCAGCTCGCCCCGCTCCCCGTCGTAGACGCCGATCACGATGCGGTGGCGTCCCTGCACCCGGGCCACCAGCCGCTGGCTGAGGAAGCTCGACGAGTCGTCGATGACGAGCACGTCGTAGTCGCTCTCGAGTGCGTCGCGGGTCGACAGCACCGTGCCGACCACCCGCACCCCGGCGTGGTCGCGGGCGTAGCTCATGAGATCGGCCACCCAGGGACGCTGCGACGAGCTGAGGGCGACCGCCGGCTCCCGCTGCATCGGCCGCGCCGTCACGACCCACCCTCTTCCGATGGCTCCGGCGCGGGGTCGCCGCCGGCGGTGGCCTGCTCCAAGGTGGGATCGGGCGCCCCGGTGGAGCGGATGAGATGAACCTCCCCCGAGTCGAGGGCGGCGGCGATCCGCAAGGCGTCCTCGTCGGTGACCGCCAGGGTCGGGGTCCAGCTCGAGGTGGCCCCGAGAGCCCGGGAGTCGACCGTGGGGGTGTCGATCACTTCGACGTCGACGGCGACGAAGCGGGCCAGGCCCGCCTCGACCACGACCACGTCGACCCGGTCGCCGCGGCGGAGGCTCCCTGCGACCGCCCGGCCCTTGTCGACGGGGACGCTCATCGCCCGAAGGCCGTCCTGGGTCTCCACCGCCCGGACGTCGGAGACCAGGATCGGCTCACCGGGAGCGATGGTACGGGTGGCGACGCTGCCGACCGCCGCCTCGATCTGGTCGGCAGCGAGCAGGTGGTCGGAGAGGAGCCGGTCGGCGGGGATGCGTCGCACGGTGACGAGACCGTCGGTGATCGCCATGCCGGAGCGGATCTCCCCGCCGGCGACGGCGACGGCGATCGTGGCCTGGTTGCCGCGGATCACCGCCAAGTTGAAGACGAGGGCGAGCAGCCCGGCGAGCACCATCAGCACGTGGCCCAACTTGACCCGCGACAGCGGGTTGCGTTTTGGCGGCTCCTGCTCTTCGAGCGCAGTCAGGCGGCCGCCAGTTCCGGTCGATCGCTCAGCCACTTCCCCCTCCCCCACTCGGACTCATGGGTCCGCGGAGCCCGTCAGAATCGGCGCTGCGGCGGACCATACCAAGCCATGGAAAAGGCCACCAATCCGCAATGCCACCCTCGGTGGTCGCGTGACTCATTGTGAGGCAATGCTATCCAACGTTAGAATACGTTATCATGTCTTGCATGCGCCAGGCAATTCGTGGATAGCGAAAGGCGGCAGACCCGCTGCGGCCAGATGCGCCCCGGGGTGGGTCAGGAGTGAGCATCCATCAGCTGTCCGTACGATGCGCCTTCGCCACGTCGAGAAGTGATGGCCACAGGAGCGCGAGACGAACGATGGAGCTTCCGCGTCACGCCGCGGAGCGGCACACTCGTGCGCCAAGCCGCCACTCGGCCCAACGCCAGGCCCTCAGTAGCGTTCCTGGTGCACCAGCTCGGCGAGCGGCTTGCGGCCTCCTGCCCGGCGCGGACCCGCCGTGGGCTCCCGGTAGCCGAGGGCGACGGCGTAGCGGCAGCGCCGCCCCTCCCCCAGTCCCAGCACCTCGGCGGCGACCTCGGAGTGGTGCAGGGTGACCGGACAGCTCGCCACACCGATGGCGTCGGCGGCCAGCATGATGTTCTGCGCCAACCGGCCCGAGTCGAACTCGTTTCCTTCCGGCTCCTCGACGATGGCGATCACGGTCGGGGCATCGTGGACGGGCCGGGTGTAGTTGCCGGCCCGGCACAACTGCTCCTTCTGCTCCGGGTCCTGTATGACCACGAAGGCCCACTCCTGCCGGTTCTTCGAACTCCCGGTCCAGCGTGCCGCCTCCAGGATGGCCGTCAGGTCGTCGTCGGTGAGCTGGTCGGGGCGAAAGCCGCGGATTGCCCGTAGATGGAGGATCCGCCGGTACGTGTCGTTCATGGCACCGAGGCTACCCGCTGCCGTCGCCCTTCGACCCCCGCGATCGCATCGAGCGCGACTCGAGCGGGCGCAAGACGAGCAGGGCGGTCAACATCCCGAGCAACGCCGCCGGCAGCAGGTTCAGGCGCATTTCCTCCACGATTCCGAGGAAGGCGAACCCGACCACCTCCAACGGAGTCGTCGGGTAGGACGCGGCACCCGCCCCGGTGACGAAGGACACCGGCGGCAGAGTGGGAACGGACGGTCGGGCATCTTCGGCCGGGGCCTCGCCCGCCGGAGGGTCAGCCCCCGGCGGTGGGGCCTCGTCGCCGACCAGCGTGGTGGTGGTGGTCATGGTGGTGGTCGTGGTCGCCGGGGGTGGGGCGGTAGTCGTGGGGGACGCCGGCGGGACCGTCGTAGTCGTGGTCGTCACCGGCGGGACCGTCGTGGTCGTGGTCGTCACCGGCGGGACCGTCGTGGTCGTGGTCGTCACCGGCGGGACCGTCGTGGTCGTGTCGCCCGGCTCCGGGTCGTCCTTGACGTCCTTTGGCTTCTTCGGCTTCTTCACGTCCGGGGCTCCGTCGCCTTCGCCGTCGTCGTACCAGAAGAACGCCGCAACGACCGAGGTCGCCTCGCTCCCAGCGCCGATGGAGAGGATGCCCTGCGCCGCGGTGCCCGTGGCAGGCTGGGCCGCCGCCGGGGAACCAACGCCGACGACGAGGCCGAACACGAGCCAGAGGCCGACGATGGCAGGCCACCGCCTCATTCGCCCACCTCCTCGCCGACCATCGCCCGCGGCCAGCCGTGCTCCTCCTCGAACCCCGGGGCGAGGCCGAGCCGCACCCGGAACTCGCTCCAACCCTCCACCCGGGTGTACTCCAGCTCGCCGCCCATCCGCTCGACCAGGCCCCGCGCCACCGCCAAGCCCATGCCGAGGCTGCCGGCGAGCAGCGCCCGGTTCCCGTGATTCACGAAGGGCTCGAAGAGGTGGCCGACGATCTCCGGGTCCACCCCGGGCCCGTCGTCGGCCACGGTGATCTCGAACCACTCCCCGGCGACAATCCCGGTCAGTTTGGTGGTGGGCCCGCCATGGCGGCGGGCGTTCGACAGCAGGTTGCGGATGACATGAGGAATGTAGATCGCCGCTCCCAGCACGAAGGCAGGCGGGCAGTCGAGCTCCACGTAGTGGCCGATGCCCGATGCGTCGTCACACAATTCCCGGAGCAGCGGGCGCACCGCGATCGTCCGGATCGGCGCCGGCCCGGCATCCCGGCTCAACCGGGTGAAGGCGAGGGCGTCCTCTACCAGGCGGGTCAGCTCCGTCGCCTCAGTGTGCAGAGTGCCGATGAGGTCGCGCTGCAGAACGGGTATCTCCGGATCATCTCGCAGCAGGTCCCCGATCCCGACGATTCCGGTGAGCGGCGTGCGCAGCTGGTGCGACAGGCCGGCGAGCAGATCCTCCTTCGCCCGGCTCACCTCACGCTGGGCGCCCAGTTCGCTCGCCGACCGAATCGCCTGCTCCCGCAACTTCTTGCGGGCGTAGCGCCGGTAGCCCAGCATCGCCAGCGCCGGGATCACCAGCAGCAGCAGCCAGCGCAACACGCCGGCGACCCTGCCGGCAGCCGCCTCGGAGACGGCGATGGCAGAGGCGACCTCGTCCTGGCGCGCCGTGCCCAGCTCGACGAGGTCGAGGCGCCGCGGCGCGAGCTGGACGACCCGGGTTTCGGAGGCAGCCGCGAGGTCTCCCGTCGTGATCAGCGCCAGCGTTTGGCCCGCAGTAGCGAGGTACTCGGAAACGGCGGCGTCGAGGTCGCCGCCCGGATTGCCGGCCCCATCCCGCCAGGCGGAGACTTCGTCGAGGTGAAGGCGCGTCGCATCCGCCGCGGCCGCCACGTCCTCCGGGGTCGCGGCGCCCTCCTCCTCGAGCCGTGCCTCGCTGAGGGTGGCGCCGACCGACTCCCAGGAGATCTCGGTGTAGCCCAGCATCCCGTTGGCCCAGTGCAGCGCTTCGGCGTTGGTGGCGACTCGCTGGGCGGCGTTGGTAGACGAGAAGGCAACCGCGGTGACCAGGAGCAGGGTGGCGCCGAGCGTCGCCAAGGCGAATGCGCCGGCGCGTCGCCGACGCTCGACGGCGCCTTCCTCCCGGTTACGGTATTCCACCCTTGCATATCGGCACGAGGAGGCGAAACCCTTAAGGCGCCAACCAGGTTCTGTGAACAAACAGCCGGCGGGGACCCGATCTCCTAGCTCAAACCGGCCGGTGCCGGGTCAGCGTTTGCCCCATCGACCGGCCCGCGAGACGCGACCCGGGAGGGCAGGCGGTACGGTAGCGATCCGAAGATGAACGAACCCGTACGCGCGCTCGTCGTCGAGGACACCCAGATCCTCGGTCGGCTCATCACATCGAGTCTGCGAGGGCTCGGATGCGAGATCGAAAGCTCGGCGCGCTACGCCGACGCTCTCCGCCGGCTCCAGACGGGAACCGCCGACCTGGCCATCATCGACATCTACCTTCCCGACGGCTCCGGCATCGAACTGGTGCGCCAGGCCCGCAAGCTGGACACCTCGCCGGCCATCATCGTGCTCACCGCCGATGCTCGCCTCGGCACCCTCCAGGAGGCGAAGGAAGCCGGCGCCGACGTGGTCATGACCAAACCGTTCCGCCGCGACGAGTTACGGGAGGCGGTGCAGCAGCTCATCGACAGGGACTGAAGACCTCCGCGGGAGGAGGAATGCTCCCCCAACGAGCAACGGGCCGGCGCGGGCACGCCGGCCCGTTGCGTTGTGGCGGTGGCGCCGGTCCGTCTCGGATACACCGGGACGGTCGTCGCCGGGGCCCGGGGACGACCCGTCTCTTCTCGTCGCCCGGTCCCCTGCGGCTTCGAGCCGCAACCTCCTAGAACGCCTCGTCGTCCATCGTCATCAGGGCCCCGTCCTCCCGTTCGGCCCTCTCCCTCCGCAGCTTCGCCTTGGGAAGGGCATGGAACGCGAAGAAGTGGGCCGCAGCCACCTTCCCCTCGTAGAACCCGCGGTCCCTGTCACTCGCCTCGGGAAGCGCCTCAAGGGCGACCTCGGCCTGGCGCAGCAGCAGCCAGCCGATCACGACCTCGGAGATGCTCTCCAGCAGGGCGTTGGCATGGAGCCCGAGCTCGTAGAGCTGGGCCGGGTCCTCCCGGGCCGCCATGAGCTGGGTCACCATCACACCGAGGTGGGCCTGGGTGTCGTCGAGGGCCGACCCGAGCAGCTCCCGTTCGGTGGCCAGTTCCTCGGTCCCGCCCTTGATCAACTCGACGATCTCGGCGGCGAGCGCCGTCAACGCCTGGCCCTGGTCGCGGGCGATCTTGCGGAAGAACAGGTCGAGCGACTGGATCCCGGTGGTGCCCTCGTAGAGGGTGTCGATCTTGGTGTCGCGGATGTACTGCTCGATCGGGTAGTCCTTGGTGAACCCGGCACCACCGAACACCTGGAGCGACAGGGCAAGCATCTCGTAGGCCTTCTCCGACGAGTACCCCTTGACCATGGGGAGCAGCAGGTCCTCACGGCGGGCCCACGTCTCGTCCTCGGGATGCAGCCTGATCTGGTCCTGCACCCACGCGGTGTAGTAGAGGAGGGCCCGCATCCCCTCCACGTGGCATTTCTGCAGCATGAGCATGCGGCGCACGTCGGGGTGGCGGATGATCGGCACCCGGGGGGCGGTCTTGTCGGTCATCTGGGTCATGTCGGCGCCCTGGAGGCGTTCCCGGGCGTAGGCGAGGGCGTTGAGGTACCCGGTCGAGAGGGTGGACGTCGCCTTGGTCCCGATCAGCATGCGAGCCCGCTCGATGATGCGGAACATCTGGTGGATGCCGTCGTGGACCCCGCCGGCGAGGTATCCGACGCAGGGGGTGTCCGCCCCGAAGGTGAGGTCGCAGGTCGTCGACCCCTTGATTCCCATCTTCTTCTCGATGGAGGTGCACACCACCCCGTTGCGCTCCCCCAGCGAGCCGTCCTCGTTCACGAGGTACTTGGGCACGATGAACATCGACAGGCCCGAGGTGCCGGGGCGGGCCCCGACGGGGCGGGCCAGCACGAGGTGGACGATGTTCTCGGCCATGTCGTGCTCGCCGCTGGTGATGAACCGCTTGACGCCCTCGAGGTGGTAGACGCCCGCCGCTTCGTCCACCGCGATCGCCTTGGTGACGGCGGCTCCGACGTCGGACCCTGCGTCGGGCTCGGTGAGGACCATCGTGCCGCCCCAGTGCCGCTCCAGCGCCGGCTTCACGAACCGGTCGATCTGCTCGGGGGTGCCGACCTCGTTGAGCACGATCGGCATCAGCGTCCCGACGTAGAGGTAGACGGCGGGGTTGGCGCCGATGAGCAGTTCCTGGGCCGCCCACCGCAGCGTGTCCGTGGTGGCGACCCCACCCCGCTCGGGGGGCCAGAACAGCGTGTCCCAACCGCCGTCCATGTAGGCGGCGAGGGAGCGCTTCATCGGCTCGGGAATCTTCACCTCGCCGTCGACCAGGGTGAGATCGGCCCGATCGGCATCGACGAAGGAGGCGGCGAGGTCCTCGACGGAGAGCCGTTCGATCTCGCCGAGCATCTGGCGGGCGGTGTCCTCGTCGACGTCGCCGAAGGGCGCGGCGCCCATGTACTCCTGGATCCTGAGCACCTCGAAGAGGTTGAACTCGATGTCACGGAGGTTCGTCTTGTAGTGGCTCATTGTGACCCCTGTGTTGCCTCTCGTCCCGGCGGATCGTGGGACGGAATCGTGGACCTGGGTACTCTCTGATTCGTTTTTGACTCTACACTCTATTTTGAGCAACCGCTCAAGTTCTCCGAGGCAAGGCTGCTCCTTGCCGGGGATAGGAAGAGAGCACGGCGTGGCCCGCTACCAGGCAGGCATCCGAACCGAGGGGCGCATCGTCGAGGCGACGCGTCAGCTCCTCGGCGAGGTCGGCCTCGAGGGCACCACCCTCAAGGCGATCTGCGAGCGCGCCGAGGTCCGCGCCGGGAGCTTCTACAACCTCTTCGAGTCCAAGGAGGAGGTGGTGCTCCGGATCGTCAAGGAAGCGATCCGCGCCGTCGACCCCCGCCCCTCCGGTGGCGGCGACGACTCCCTCGCAGAGCTGGTCGAGGCCTACATCAGCTTCATCACCGGCGAATCCACCTTGGCCCGGGTCTACCTCAAGATCGCCATCAGCGGGGCGGTCAACGAGGACGGCCTCGGCGCCCGGGTGGCTCGGCACCACCGCCGGCGCACCCAGCGCTTCGCCGAGGCCATGGCCCGGGAGCATCCCGAACTCGGCGCCGAGGAGGTGCTGGCGCACACCGAAGTCCTCCTCGCCGCCCTCAACGGCCTCGCCTTCGCCTGGCTGGTGAACCCCGACTTCGACTTCCGGCGTCACGCCGTGCTCGCCGCCGGCCTCGAGACATCGGTCGTTCCCCCAGCCTGAGCGACGGGCCGTGACGTCTCCCGCCGCTACCGGGGCACCATCCGGGAGGCGCTGTCCGGCCTCCCCGACTAGGACGCGGCCGGCTGGGCCCTCACCCCCGCCTCGCGGATACCGGCGGACCGCAGGTGGAAGGGAACGCTCGTGACGGCGATCCCCGGTTCCGGAGCGAGCATGCCCTTGATGAGGAGACCAGTCTGGTTGTGGAGCAGGTGGGCGATGCGGCCCGGAACCACGAACTCCGGGATCACCACGTTGATGATCGTTCCCGGAAGCGCCCGGCGTCGCCGGTCGCGCAGGTAGATGACGAGGGGCTCGACGATCGCCCGGTAGGGGGACGGCACGACGTCGAGCGGCATGTCGAACCCGGTGTTCGGCCAGTCGCGGAGAATGCGATCTCGCTGCTCCTCCTCGACGTCGACGTGCACCGCGCTCACCGGCGTACCCAATCCGACGGCATAGGAGAGCGCCTCCCGCACCGGGCGGGTGAGATCCGAGATGAGCACGACGGTCTCGAGACGGCGCAGCGGCACGGGCGTGATGCCGCGCCTACGGAGGCGCCGCAACAGCGTGAGGTCGGTGACCGCCACGTTCTGGGCGAACAGGAGGCGCGCCCTGATGGCGAGGCTGTGGCGGTGACGGAACATCTCGGTCATGGTCCGGTTCCGGAACCGATCGGACATGACGACGGTGACCCGGTCGGCAGGGTGGGCGTCGCGGAGCGACAGCACATGGTCGACGATCCGGCCCGTGATGGGCCGCCCCTCGCCGTACAGGAGCGTGAGCGGATGGTCGGGGTGCAAGCTCTGCCAGCTGAACATCACGGCATCCGAGCCGGCCTCCTCGGCGTGGACGCACTCCACGCTGGCGGACCGAATCAGGAGGGCGTAGAGGAGCGCCCGCTCGGTTGCCTCGTCGGCGTGGTTGACGAGAAGCACGACCCGATTCGGCCGGGGCTCGGCATCGAGCGGGATCTCCCGCAGCTGGCCTGCCACCGCCAGGTAGTGGCGCCGCACCGCCATCATCGCCGCCACGATGAACGGCACCGCCACGATGACGATCCAGGCCCCGTGCGCGAACTTGACGCTCGCCACCACCACCAGCACCACCGCGGTCGTGACCGACCCGGCTGCGTTGATCGCCACCGAACGACGCCACCCCGCCTCGCGGGTCCTGAGCCAGTGGCGGACCATTCCCGCCTGGCTGAGGGTGAAGCTGGTGAACACCCCCACCACGTAGAGCTGGATGAGGTGGGTCACCTCGGCGCCGAACACGATGAGGAGGAGGGAGGCGAGGGCGGCGAGGGCGATGACACCGTTGGAGAAGACGAGGCGGTCGCCCTGGTTGCGGAACTGGCGCGGGAAGACACGGTGGTTGGCGAGGATCGCCGAGAGGCGCGGAAAGTCCTGATATGCGGTGTTGGCGGCGAGCACCAGGATGGCCGCGGTGAACACCTGGAGCATCCAGAACGCGGCGCCGCCGCCGAAGACCACCCGCCCAATCTGCGAGATGACCGTCCCGTGGGTGTCGAGGATCTCGTCGCTCACCCGCACTCCGAACAGGTGAGCGAGCGTCGAGATCCCCAAGAACATGGTGATGGCGATCCCGCCCATGACCGTCAGGGTGACGGCGGCGTTCTTCGCCTTCGGCTCGCGGAACGCCTGCACGCCGTTGGCGATCGCCTCGACCCCGGTGAGCGCCGTTGACCCCGAGGCGAATGCCCGCAGGATGAGGAAGAGACCCACCGCCCCCACCTCGGGCGCGAGGTCGAGATGCGCGGTCGCCGCCTGCGGGCACACTCCGTCGAGGCACCTGGAGAAGCCCATGACGAGCATCACCATGACGGTGACGACGAAGGCGTACGTCGGGACGGCGAACAGCGTCGATGCCTCCCGTACGCCGCGCAGGTTGGCAACGGTGAGAAGTAGAACGAAGCCGAGCGCGAGGGCGACACGATGGCCGAGGAGGGAGGGCGCCGCCGAGGTGATGGCGGCCACACCGGCGGCAACGGACACCGCGACCGTGAGGGTGTAGTCGACGAGCAGGGCGGCCGCCGCGGTCGCTCCGGCGCCCAGGCCGAGGTTCTCGGAAGCGACGATGAACGCTCCGCCGCCGCCCGGATAGGCACGGATGGTCTGGCGGTACGAGATGATGACGATCACCAGCAGCACCGCCACCGCGAGACTGATCGGCGTCACCAGCGACAGCGCCCCGGCGCCGGCGAGCGCCAGCACGAGCATCGTCTCCTCGGTGGCGTAGGCCACCGAGGAGAGCGGGTCGGAGGCGAAGATCGGCAGGGCGAAGCGCTTGGGCAGCAGCTGGTGCACGGCCTCGTGGCTGGCGAGACGTCGCCCGAGGAGGAAAGCCTTGAGCCGGCTGGGAGTCACGTCACGTTCCTGACCGTCTGCCGCGCCGTCGGCGAAAGTCTCCAGACGGAACTCGATCGGAGTCGCTCGTACACTATCGGCCGGACACGGTGCCGATGCCGCGGCCCGGGACACACACGCCCGTTACGCTCTCTACGCCCCTGCCGCCTCTCCGCGTCGTGCCGCCCGGCGTCGTGCCGCCTTCTCCAGCTCCACCACCCAGAACACCCCCGTCGACGCCGCCAGCACCAGCACCAGCTCGAAGATCGAGAGCGGGTCGATGGTGAACATGGTCTGGGTGAACGGCAGGTAGATCACGAGGATCTGCACCACGGCCGTGCCCGCCACCGCCCATAGCAGCGCGAGGTTGGTGCGGATGCCGAGCGACCACAGCGATTCCCGCTCGGAGCGCACCGCCATGGCGTTGCCGAGCTGGAGCAGGGCCAGCGACACGAACACCATCGTCTGCCAGGGTCGGTCGGCCGCCTTCCCCCACACGCCGAGGCCGAGCGGGATGCCGCCCATGAGCAGGCCGACCAGCAGGATGTGCGGCACCATGCCGTGGGCGAAGATGCTCTCCGACGGCGGGCGCGGCGGTCGGCTCATCACGTTGCGCTCAGCCGGTTCCACCGCCAGGGCGAGGCCGGGCAGCCCGTCGGTGACGAGGTTCACCCACAGGATGTGGACCGGGAGCAGCGGCAGCGGCAACCCGAGGAACGGGCCGAGGAGCATCACCCAGATCTCGCCCGAGTTCGACGTCAGGGTGTAGCGCACGAAGCGGCGGATGTTGTCGTAAATGCGGCGCCCCTCGCCGGCGGCGGCGACGATCGAGGCAAAATCATCGTCGGTGAGCACCATGTCGGCGGCTTCCTTGGCCACCTCGGTGCCGGCCACCCCCATGGCGACACCGATGTCGGCGGCCCGCAGCGCCGGGGCGTCGTTCACCCCGTCGCCGGTCATGGCGACGATGTCCCCCCGTCGCTTCCATGCCTGCACGATGTCGAGTTTCTGCTCCGGCGAGGTGCGGGCGTAGACCCCGACCTGGTCGACGTGGGCGGCGAGGCCCGCGGTGTGCTCCCGGGCCAGATCGGCGCCGGTCATGATCTCCTGGTCGACGAGGATCCCGAGCCGGGTGGCGATGGCGGCACCGGTCGCGGGGTGGTCGCCGGTGATCATCACCGGGGTGATGCCGGCGGCGCGGCACGCCGCCACTGCGGCGGCCGATTCGGCCCGGGGAGGATCGGCCATGGCCACCAGCCCGTACAGGACGAGATCGCCCTCGGCGCCGTCCGCGCGGTCGGCCGCCCCGTCGTCGATCCTCCCGGCGACGGCGAGCACCCGATAGCCGGCGGCGGAGTAACCCTCGGCGCGTGCCAGGGCCTCCTCACGGTCGGCGTCGCCCATTGGGCGCGGCCCGCCCTCCGTGGCGAGGGACGACACGGTCTCCAGCACCGCCTCCAGAGCGCCCTTCGAGGCAATGAGGCGGCCGTGGTGATCCGGTCCCCGGTGCACCGTGGTCATACGCTTGCGTTCCGAGTCGAAGGGGACCTCGGCGAGACGGGGGTGGCGGTGCTGCAGCTCGTCGCGCTCCACCCCGCCCTTGGCGGCGAACGCCAGCAGGGCGCCTTCGGTCGGGTCGCCGGCCACCCCCCAGTCGCCGCCTACCGCCGCCGGCGCCACCAACACCGCGTCGTTGCAGAGGGCGGCGGCCACCATGAGCGAGCCGAGCGGGCCGCGGCTCGGATCCACTTCGAGCGGCTCCCCGTCTCCGAGGATCCGGCCTCCCGGCTCGTAGCCGGAGCCGTCGGCGGTTACCTCGCCGGCGGCGGTCCATGCCTTCTCGATGAGCATCCGGCCTTGGGTGAGGGTGCCGGTCTTGTCGGTGCAGATCACGGTCACCGAGCCAAGCGTCTCCACCGCCGGAAGCTTGCGGATGAGGGCGTGCTGCCGGACCATGCGCTGCGCCCCCAGGGCGAGGGCGATCGTGACGACGGCCGGGAGCGCCTCCGGGATCGCCGCCACCGCCAAGCTCACCGCGGTGAGGAACATCAGGCTCACCTCCTCCCCGCGCAGCACCCCGACGGTGAACACGATGGCGCACACGACGACCGAGGCGGCCGCCAGCCAGCGCCCGAGGGCGGCGAGCCGGATCTGGAGCGGGGTGCGCGGCGCCTGGTGAGCCTTGAGCAGCCCGGCGATGCCACCGAGGGCGGTTTCCATCCCAATCGCCACCACCACGGCGCGGGCCCGCCCGTAGACGACGGCGGTGCCCTTGAACACCATGTTGTGGCGGTCGGCGATCAGCACGCCGGCCTCGGGCGGCAACGTCTCGGCCTGCTTGTCGACCGGCACCGACTCGCCGGTGAGGGCCGCCTCGTTGACCCGGAGGTTGGGGCAGTCGATGAGGCGGGCGTCGGCCGGGACGACGTCGCCGGCCTCCAGCACGAGCAGGTCGCCGGGCACCAGGCCCCGGCCCGGGATCGTCACCTCCACCCCGTCGCGCAGGACGCGGGCTTCGGGCGCCGCCATGGTGCGGAGCGCCGCCATCGCCTCCTCCGCCCGGTGCTCCTGCACGAAGCCGATGATGGCGTTGAGCACCACGATGGCGCCGATCACGATGGCGTCCTTGATCTCGCCCAGCGCCACCGTGATGGCGGCGGCGATGAGCAGCACCACGATCATGGTGTTGGCGAACTGGCTGGCGAAGATGAGCCACCGCGGCCGGGTCGGCTCCGCGGCGATCTCGTTGGGGCCCACCATCTCGGCCCGAGCCTCGGCCTCGGCGACCGCCAGCCCGCGGTCGGCGTCGGAGGCGAGCACGACCAGGGTCTCGGTGACCCCCAAGGCCCACCAGGGTCGTTCGTCGTGCTCCGTCGTCGGGACGGTCATCGGGGGTTCATGCTCCTCGTCCGGCCTCGGGGAGGCGGCAGTGGCTCGCTCCCGGCGCCGTCCTGCCCTCCCCTGCCTGGCCGTGGTGCGTCGTCCGCTCCCTCCTTTCGAGCATATCGACCTCAGCGACGCCAGGGCGATCCGCCCCGGTCACGGCGTCCACCCGCCGGTGCGGCGGGCGCGGCCGGCGGCGGCCCGGTAGTCCGCCATCGTGTTGATGTCCCACGGGTGGGACAGGCTGAATTGCACCCGGCGCACCGCCCCCGGCGGGGCCTCCTCGACGAGGCGCCACAGCGCCTTCGCTCCCGCCGCGGGATCGATCGCGGCGAGGGCCTCGGCGGATAGCAGCAGCGGATGGCCCCGGCTGTGGCGGTACTCGGCGACCGCCGCCCACGGCCGGCTCGCCTCCCATACGTCGACCAGGCGGTCGATGATCTCCGGCCCCACCGTCGGCATGTCTCCCAGCAGCACCACCACCGCCTCAGGAACGCCCGCCGCCGCGAGCCCGGCCCGGAAGGAGGAGAGGTTGCCGGCGCGGTAGTCGGGATTGGTCGCCACGATCCGCCGCCCGGGCGGCAACGCCGCCTCCACCTCCGCGGCGTGGTGGCCGACGACGACCACCACGGGGTCGAGGCGGGAGGCGTCGGCCTGGGCGACCACGGCGCCGACCATGGTGGTGGCGCCCCAGGGCAGGAGCTGCTTGAGGGTGCCGCCTTCCATGCGGCGCGAGGCGCCGGCGGCCAGGATCACCCCGGCGACCAGTCCGTTCACAGCCCGACGATGTCCTGCGGCAGCACCGGCACCCGGTAGAGGTGACACCCGATGGCGTCGCGGATGGCGGCCACCACCGCCGGCGTCGACGAGATCGTGGGCGGCTCGCCGATGCCCTTGGCGCCGAACGGCCCCCAGTGGTCGGGTTGCTCGATGAAGCGCATCTCGACGTCGGGGGCGTCGAGTGTGGTGGCCAACAGGTAGTCGGTGAAGCTGGCGTTGAGGATGCGGCCCTGGTCGAGCACCAGACCTTCCAGCACCGCGAGGCCGACGCCCTGCAGGATGCCCCCCTCCACCTGGCCCCGGGCCGCGGTCGGGTTGAGGATCCGGCCGACGTCCTGGGCGGTGTCGACCCGCACCACCCGCACCAGCCCGAGATCCGGGTCGACGTCGACGACGGCCCGGTGGGCGGCCACCGCGAACCCGGCGTGGGGATCACCCTGGCCGTTCTCGTCGGTCGGATGGGTCTCGGGATGGCGGAAGCGGACGTGCTGCTCGACCTTCCCGCTGGCACACACGTCGGCGAGCGAAACGACCATCTCGCCGCGGCGCCATACCCCGTCGTCGTCGAGATCGTCACCGTCGTACTGCACCAGCAGCCGGCGGCGGAGCTCGACGGCGGCCTGGTGCACGGCGCCCCCGGTCATCTGGGTCTGGCGGGAAGCCGACGTCGACCCGGCCGATCCGATCTCCGAGGTGTCGTCGGCCACCAAGGTGACCTGCTCGATCCCGAGCACGCTGCGGGCGATCTGCTGGCACACGGTGACGAGACCCTGCCCCACCTCGATGGCGGCGGTGTGCACCTCGACCCCGGTGGGGGTGAGCACGATCCGGGCCTCGGCGTAGTCGTCGAAGCCCTCCGAGAAGGCGAGGTTCTTGAAGCCGACGGCGTAGCCGACCCCGCGCCGCACCCGATCCGGCGGGGTGGTGAGCCCGGTGCCGCCTGGGAGGAGGCGGGGATCGTTGCCGGCGATTTCCGCCGGCAACGGGATCTCCTCGAGAGCGTCGATCACCTCCCGGATGGGAAGGGCCCCCTCGATCCGCTGCCCGGTGGTGGGCATCGGATCCCCCGGCGCCAGCACGTTGCGGCGCCGCAGCTCGAGGCTGTCGATGCCGAGCCGGGCTGCCAACAGGTCCATCTGCGCCTCGTAGGCGAAGCACACCTGGACCGCCCCGAAGCCGCGCATCGCCCCGCACGGCGGATTGTTGGTGCGGGCGGCGACGGCGTCGACCACCACGTTGTCGCACCGGTAGGGACCGACCGCGAAGTAGGCGGCGTTGGCGAGCACCGCCTCGCTGGTGTGGGCGTAGGCGCCGCCGTCGAGTACGACCCGCGCCTCCACCTTGACCAGGTTCCCGCCGGGGTCGGCTTCGTGGCGGTACCACATGCGGGCGGCGTGGCGCTTGACGTGGCCCACGAAGGACTCGGCCCGGTCGTAGACCATCTTGACGGGCCGCCCGGTGCGGAGGGCGAGCAGGCAGAGGTGGATGTGGAGCGAGATGTCCTCCCGGGCCCCGAAGGCGCCCCCGATGCCGGCCGGGTGGCAGCGCACCTCCCCCGGGTCGAGCCCGAGGCAGGGATGGATCTGCTCGTGGTCGACGTGGACCCACTGGCTGGTGGCCCACAGGTCGACACCGCCGTGCCCGTCGGGGATGGCGAGGCCGGCCTCGGTGCCGAGCGGCGCCTGGTCCTGAGACGCGGTCTCGTAGTAGCCCTCCACCACGATCTCGCCGGTGGCGGCGGCGTCGCCGCGGCGGATGCGCATCCGGCGGAAGACGTCGTCACGCCCGTCGGCCTCCTCGGGGTCGATCTGCGGGTCGAGCGGCTCGTAGGCGATGTCGATGGCGGCGACGGCCCGCCGCGCCGTGTCGAGGTCGTCGGCGGCGACCACCACGATCGGCTCTCCCCAGTAGCGGACCTCGCCGTCGCACAGCACGGGTTGGTCCCGCTGCAGCTGGCCGAAGGTGGGCGCCCCGGGCACGTCGTCCTGGGTGAGCACCGCCCACACCCCGTCGAGGGCGAGCGCCGGGGCGGTGTCGAGGCGGGTGATCCTGGCCCGGGCGTGGGGGCTGCGCAGCGTGGCGCCCCACAGCATGCCTTCGGCCCACAGGTCGGAGGCGTAGGCGAAGGCGCCGACGACCTTAGGGATCCCGTCGGGGCGGGCCACCGACTCGCCGACGCCGCCCCGAACCTTGACACGGGTGGGGACGGTCACGAGGCACCTCCGGTCAGGCTCTCGAGGGCCCGCAGGATCGCCCCGTAGCCGGTGCAGCGGCAGATGTTGCCCGAGAGCGCCTCCTCGATCTCCTCCCGGGACGGCGCCGGGTTGTGCTCCAGCAGGTGGGCGGCGGCCACCACGAACCCCGGGGTGCAGAAGCCGCACTGCACGCCGCCGGCCTCGACCAGGGCGGCCTGCACCGGGTGGAGCCATTCGTCGTCGGCGAGCCCCTCGACGGTGACGACATCGGCCCCGTCACAGTCGGCTGCCATGACCAGGCACGAGCACACCAACTCGCCGTCGAGCACCACCGAGCAGGACCCACACTCGCCCTGCTCGCAGGCGTTCTTCGACCCCGGCAACCGCAGCTCGTTGCGGAGTACGTTGAGTAGGCTCTCGGCGCCGTTAACGGTGGCAACGCGCGCTTCCCCGTTGACGGTCAACTCGATCAGCATCGGGCCAGGCACCTCTCCAGGAGTCGGCGAGCGAGCACCCCCGAGGCGTGGCGGCGGTAGGCCTCGGTGGAGCGATGGTCGGTGATGGGCCGCACCTCCTCGGCGACGAGGCGGGCGAACTCGGCCAGGGTCCCCTCGTTGGGGGTGGGCTCGGAAGCGAGGAGTTCCTCGGCCCGGGTGGCCCGGATCGGGGTCGGCGCCACCGAGCCCAGCGCGACGTGAACCCTCCCGTCGTCGTAGCGGACGACGCAGGCCGCCACGGTCGAGATGACCATGGCGCTGCGCTGGCCGATCTTGGCGAACTCCTGGTTGGTGGGAACCTCGTCGGGCAGCACCGCGGCCAGGATGACCTCGTCGGGGGCGAGGGCGTTGCGCTTCACGCCGGTGAAGAAGTCGTCCCACCGCAGGCGACGGGTTCCCCGGTCCCGTGACGCCACCTCGATCTCGGCGTCGAGCGCCGCCAGCCAAGGCAGGCCGTCTCCCGCGGGGCTCGAGGTGCCGATGTTGCCGCCGATCGTCCCCGCTGCCCGGATCTGCGGCGACCCCACAGTGCGGGCGAGCTGGGCGAGGGCGCGGTGCGGGCTCGACTCGAGACGGGCCCAGCTGACCCCGGCCCCGATCCGGCGCCCGTCTTCGCCCTTGAGGTCGTCGACCCGGCGGAGCGCGATGACCGACTCGGGGCGGGCATGCCCGAAGTTGACCTCCACCATGAGGTCGGTGCCTCCCGCCAGCAGGTCGGCGCCGGGCGTCTCCGCCCGCGCCTGCAGCACTTCGTCGAGTGAGCTCGGTCGAGCGATCTCCAACGGGTCCCCTTCAACGTTTACGAAGTGTATGCATCAGCCCCTCGTCAGGTCACGCGCCGCCGCGTTGTGGCGGACGACGAGGGCCTCGACGTCGACGGTGACGATCCTGCCGTCGACGACGACGGGCCGGCCGTGCACGTAGTTGACATCCACCGTCACCGGGGCGGCGAACAGCACCGCCGCCACCGGATCGTGGAGTGCCCCGGCGTACTCGATCCGGTTGACGTCGATGGCGACGAAGTCGGCGCACTTGCCGGGTTCGAGCGATCCCAGGTCGGGACGTCCCAGCAACTCGGCGCCACCCCGGGTGGCCAGCTCGAGGACGGTGCGGGCGGTGAGCAGGTCGCCGCCCCGCTGGTTGGGGGCGGCGTCGAGCCGGGCGAGCAGCATCGCGAGACGAGCCTCGGCGAGCAGGTGGCTGCCGTCGTTGCTGGCCGATCCGTCGACGCCGAGCCCGACCGGCACGCCGGCGGCGAGGTACCGGCGCAGCGGGGCGATCCCGGAGGCGAGCCGCATGTTGGAGGAGGGGCAGTGGGCGAGCCCAGTGCGGCTCGTCGCCATCCGTTCGATCTCGGCGTCGTCGACGAACACGCCGTGGGCGAACCACACGTCGTCGCCCATCCAGCCGAGATCCTCGGCCAGCTCGACGGGCCGGCGCCCGTGGGTCTCGAGGCAGAAGGCCTCCTCGTCTATGGTCTCGGCGAGGTGGGTGTGGAGCCGCACCCCGTGGTGGCGGGCCAGCGCCGCGGACTCGCGCATCAGGTCGGTGGTGACCGAGAACGGGGAGCAGGGGGCGACGACCACCTGGACCATGGAACCGGGCTCAGGATCGTGGTAGGCGGCGATGACCCGGGCCGTGTCCTCCAGGATCGCCGGCTCCTCCTCGACCACCGAGTCGGGAGGCAACCCACCCTTCGACTCCCCGAGGCTCATCGAGCCGCGGGAAGCGTGGAGGCGAAGGCCGACCGGGGCCGCCGCCTCGATCTCGTCGTCGAGACGGGCGTCGTTGGGGAAGACGTAGGTGTGGTCGAAGGCGGTGGTACACCCGGAGAGGGCCAACTCGACGAGCCCGAGCTGGGTCGAGACCGCGAGGTGCTCGGCGGTGATGCGGGCCCAGATCGGGTAGAGGGTGCGCAGCCAGTCGAACAGGCCGGCGTCCTGGGCGCCCGGCACAGCCCGGGTGAGGGTCTGGGAGAGGTGGTGGTGGGTGTTGATCAGGCCGGGGAGCACGACGTGGCCGGTGAGGTCGAGCACCTCGTCGGCGGTCTGCGGCAGGTCGCTCGACGGGCCGACCTGCTGGATGAACCCGTCGACGGCGTAGAGGCCGCCGGCGGGGATCTCCCGCCGTTCCCCGTCCATGGTGGCGAGCATCAGGGCGTTCTTGACGAGCAGTGTGGTCATGGGGCCAAGCTAGCGGCTCGCCGGGTTGCACTCCGCGCCGCCCGGGCGGGGCCGCATCGTGAGATCGGAGTCGATTCCGTCGTCATCGGCGGGAATCGGAGCGCCGCCATCGCGGCTGCTCCAGCCATGAGACCAGCCATCAGGCCTCAAGCCCCTGCCCGGACCGGCTGATCACCCGGGGCGAGATGGCAGCTCTGCTCCACCGCGCCGCCGGCCTGTAGGCCCTGTGAGCCGGCATGGCCGGCGCTGAACCGAGGGGGGGTGTGAGCAGCCCCGAGCAGCCACTGGGCCGACTGCCTATCGTGCCGGGAGTTCCCGATCGGAGGTCGTGCCTGTGGAGCGATACGTAACGCTCAGAATCAGCCGCCGCGCCCTGCGGCTGGCTCTCGTCGTCCTCGTCACCGTTGCGGTGACCGCCCCGGTGTCCGTGTATGCGGCTTCGCAGTTCACCGACGTGCCGGGCGACCACTTGTTCCACGATGACATCGTCTGGCTGGCCGACAGCGGCGTCACCCGCGGCTGCAACCCACCTGCCAACGACATGTTCTGTCCCGAGTCGTATGTGACCCGCGGCCAGATGGCGGCGTTCATGAGACGCCTCGCTGCGAGTGGCACGGTCGACGCCGGCACGGTCGACGGTCAAGATGCCGTCGCCATCGCATCTCGCGCAACCGGGGCGGTCATGACCGCACCCGCCGCTACCGACGAGAACGCGGTCGTTTCGACGACGATCGACGTCCCGGTGAGCGGCTACATCATCGCCACCGCGTCCGCCGAAGCACGAGTCGAGGACGGCGAGGACGACTGGATCGGATGCTGGATCTCCTTCAACGGGTACGCCCACGGGTTCACCGCCCTCTTCCTGTCCAACGACGACACGCCCGATAACCGTGGACCGAGCGGATCCAACGCCTGCACGACCACCGCGATCATCACCGCCGAGCCGGGTCCCATGGACATCGACTTCGCCTTCAACGGAATCAACCCCGGCTGGGACTCCTGGGTGGGAGAACGCACGTTGTGGGCTCTCTTCGTGCCGGCCGACCTCCCGGATCGCGCGACCGGTTCCGCCATCCCGCTCCCCTCCACCGGCAGCGATTCTCCGGCCCAGTGGGAGGAGTTCCTGGAGAACAACTAGCGCCGCCGGCGAGACGGCTCCCAGGGAGGGTGACAGACTCTGTCGTCCCCCCTTGCCGAAAAGGGGGGACCGGCGAGGCGCCAGCGAAGCTGGCAGGCGAGCCGAGGGGGGTGTGCCGTGCGTCCACCACCGCGACCCTCCCTCGACAAGGGAGGGTGACAGACTCTGTCGTCCCCCCTTGCCAAAAAGGGGGGACCGGCGAGGCGCCAGCGAAGCTGGCAGGCGAGCCGAGGGGGGTGTGCCGTGCGTCCACCACCGCGACCCTCCCTCAACAAGGGAGGGTGATAAGAAGGGAGCGAACCCTTACATGGTGAGGGCCATCACCGCCTTCTGCACGTGGAGCCGGTTCTCGGCCTCGTCGAAGACAATGCTGTTGGGCCCGTCGATGACGCCGTCGGTCACCTCGACGTTACGGTCGGCCGGCAGGCAGTGCATGTACCCGACGTCGGGCTTGGCGAGCCCGATGCGGCGCTCGTCGGCGATCCAGTCCTGGTACTTGGCCGCGATCGCCATCGCCTCGGTGGTGTCGGTGGTGGTGAGCAGCGGCCCCCAGCTCTTCGGGTAGACGATGTCGGCACCCTCGAAGCCGGCGTCGAAGTCCTCCAGGATCTCGAAGGAACCGCCGGCGGCCTTGGCGTTGCCGCGGGCCTGCTCGACGATCTCCGGCATCAGCGCGAACTCCGGCGGACGGGTCAGCCGCACGTTGGCGCCGTAGCGGGTCAGCAGGAGGATGAGGCTCTGCGGCAGGCTCATCGGCTTCAGGTAGCTGGCGGCGTAGGCGTAGCTCACGTTGATCGTCAGCCCGCGCGGGTCGCCCTTGTGCTCGATGATCGTCAGCAGGTCGGCCAGCGCCTGGAAGGGGTGGTACTGGTCGCACTGCATGTTGAGCACCGGCACCCTGCTCGCCTCGGCGACGGCCCGGATGTAGTCGTTGCCGATGCCCCAGTCGACCTGGCGGATTGCGATGCCGTCGTTGTAGCGGCCGAGGATGTCGCCGATCTCCTTCCAGGTGTCGCCGTGGCTGATCTGGGTGGTGGTGGAGTCGATGAACTGGGCGTGGCCGCCGAGCTGGGCCATGCCGGCCTCGAAACTGGCCCGGGTGCGGGTGCTGGAGAAGAAGAACAGCATCGCCAGCACCTTGTCCCGCAGCAGGCCGTGTGGCTCGCCGAGGGCGCGGCGCCGCTTCAGGTCGAGGGCGACGTCGAGCACGGTGTCGATCTCGCTCTTGGTCCACTCCTGAGTAGTGATCATGTCCCGTCCACGCAGATGGGTCTGCATCTCTTCGCTCCTTGTCGCCGTTCGTCAGGCCCCTGCCTTCCGCCGGATGAGGCGGAAGCGGAGCAGATCATCGCGGAAGACCGAGGTGGCGCCGACGACCGGTTGGTTGTCCTCGTCGTAACCGACCTCGTCGAAGGACAGCGCCGGCGTCCCGGCCTCGAGGTGGAGCATCGCCGCCACGTGGGCGCCGAGCGCCACGGGGAGGATCTCCGACACGTAGTAGCTGAGGTGGCGGCCGCAGTGCCGCT
The DNA here is from genome assembly GCA_964416425.1 of uncultured Acidimicrobiaceae bacterium. Classification (GTDB taxonomy): domain Bacteria; phylum Actinomycetota; class Acidimicrobiia; order Spongiisociales; family UBA5794; genus CAYQEC01. Next base: position 82,566 of record CAYQEC010000005.1, read on the forward strand.
CGAGGAACTCGTAGATGGGCAGCGAGCCGGCGGCGGCGTCGTCGGGATGGCCCATGAGACGCTCGGCGACCCGGTTGTAGGTGTGGATCACCGGCTGGTCGTTCTCGAGGAACAGCTTCTCCATGACGAGCACCGGCTCCCCCGGCTCGATGCCGAGGTCGGCGGCGAGCTTCTCGCCGGCCGGCTCGGTGCGGGTGTCGAGCACCTGGACCGACGGGGTGTAGCCGTGGTCTCGCAGCACCTCGTCGTACGACCAGATGTCCTCGAGGCGTGACTTGATCTGGAGGCCGTGCTCGTTGACGAACGTCCCCGAGCCCTGGCGGCGGATGATGATGCCCTCGTGCTCGAGGCGGCTGAAGGCGTCGCGGATGGTGGTGCGGCTCACCCCGAGATCCATCGCCAGCTCCATCTCGGGCGGGATGCGCCCTTCCTCGAAGTCGCCCCCGACGATACGCTCCTTGAGATAGGCCATCACCTGATCGGTGAGCGATGGTTTCCGGGTGATCATCGAACCTCGACGGGGTTGGTCGACACAAACGTCATGTTGTATGATTGTATGACAAATCGTACCGAAGCCCCCGGCGGGTGTCCACTCGGGGGGCAGGACGCCGCTCCGGCGGCGTCCCCGACACCAGGAGGTCCCATGCGCAGCTTTGCGGGACGCGACATCCTCTCGCTGAAGGGATTCGAGCGGAACGAGTTCTTCCACGTCTTCGAGGTCGCCGACGACCTCGAGCCGATCGCCCGGGAGCGCCGCAACACCGACCTCCTGGCGGAGAAGACGCTGGTGACCGCCTTCTACCAGCCCTCGACCCGCACCCGCCTCGCCCACGAGGCCGCCATGCACCGCCTCGGCGGCCACGTCACCGGCTTCTCCGACGCCAAGATGACCCGCGCCGGCGACTTCTACCAGGAGTCGATCAAGGACACCGTGCACATGCTGGAGTACTACGGCGACGTGCTCGTCATGCGCCACTTCCAGCAGGGCGCCCCGGCCGAGGCCGCCCGATGGGCCTCGATCCCCGTCATCAACGCCGGCGACGGCTGGGGTGAGCACCCGACCCAGGTGCTCACCGACCTCTACACCGTCCAGACGGAGAAGGGCACGATCGACGGCCTCACCTTCGTCTGCATCGGTGACCATCGCATGCGCACCATGCACTCGATCGGCTACGCCCTCTCCCAGTTCGACGCCGAGATGGTCATCCTCGCCCCCGAGGAGATGTCCCCCACCGCCGAGTTCCTCGCCGAGCTCGACGAGCTGGGCACGACGTGGCGCATCGTCGAGCACATCGACGAGGTCATCGCGGAGGCCGACGTCATCTACATGGAGCCGGTGGTGCAGCCCGACTACACCCAGTCGCGCCAGGAGAAGCAGGACGACTACGGGCGCACCCCACCCAACTACCAGATCACCCGCAAGGTGCTGGAGCGGGCCAAGGGCGACTCGATCGTGCTGCACTCGCTGCCCCGCATGGACGAGCTGCTGCCCGAGGTCGACCAGCTCAAGCACGCCCGCTACTGGCAGGAGGCCTACAACGGCGTCGTGGTGCGCATGGCCCTGCTGGCGCTCGTCCTGGGAGCGACGGAATAGCCATGGGACGTGCCGTCGTCGCCATCGGCGGGAACTCCCTCATCGCCGACGCCGCCCACCGCACGGTCGAGGACCAGTACGCCGCGGTCGGCGAGACCGACCACCACATCGCCGCCCTCATCCAGGCGGGATGGGACGTCGCCATCTCCCACGGCAACGGGCCACAGATCGGTTTCATCCTGCGCCGCTCCGAGCTGTCGCGCCACGAGCTGCACGAGGTGCCACTGGACATCTGCGGTGCCGACACCCAGGGAGCCATCGGCTACATGCTCCAGCAGAACCTATTGAACGAGTTCCGGGGCATCGGCATCTCGAAGGCGGTGGCCACCGTCGTCACCCAGGTGGAGGTTGCCGCCGACGATCCCGCCTTCGCCACGCCGTCGAAGCCCATCGGCTCCTTCCTCAACGAGGACGAGGCGATGATGCGCCGCGATCAGGAGGGTTGGGACGTCGTCGAGGACGCCGGGCGCGGCTGGCGCCGCGTCGTGGCGTCACCGAAGCCGATGCGGATCGTCGAGATCGACGTGGTGCGCCAGCTCCTCGAGGCCGGGGTGGTCGTCATCACGGTGGGCGGCGGCGGGATCCCGGTCGTCGCCGACGCCGACGGCAACCTGCACGGCGTGGCGGCGGTGATCGACAAGGATCTCGCCTCGGCGCTGCTCGCCAACGAGCTGGGCGCCGACCTGCTGCTCATCTCCACCGTGGTGGAGAAGGTGGCGCTGCGCTTCGGCACCCCCGAGCAGGAGTGGGTGGACCGGCTCACCCTCGACGAAGTGAAGCGGTACCTCGCGGAGGGCATCCACTTCGGGGAGGGCAGCATGGCGCCCAAGATGCGGGCGGTGGTGCAGTTCCTCGAGAACGGGGGCAAGGAGGCGCTCATCACCAACCCGGCGAGCCTGGAGCGGGCCGTCAACGGCGAGACCGGCACCCGGATCGTGCGATGACCGATCGAGTCACCGGGCTGGCCTGCGTCGTCTGCGGGAAGACCTATGCCGCCGGCGACGTGGCCTACGTGTGCCCCGACCACGGCAACGAGGGCATCCTCGACGTGCGCTACGACTACGAGAAGGTGGCGAGTCGGATCAGCCGTGCCTCGCTGCGGACGAACCCGGACGCAACGATGTGGCGCTACCGCCCCCTACTCCCGGTGGCCGACGATGCCGCCGTCCCCCCGCTCACCGTCGGCGGCACCCCCCTCTACGACGCTCCCCGTCTCGCCGCCGCCCTGGGCATCGCCCGAGTGTGGGTGAAGGACGAGGGGCGTCAGCCGACCGCTTCCCTCAAGGACCGTGCCAGCGCCATGGCGATCGTCAAGGCCCGTGAGGCCGGCGCCCAGGTGGTGACCACCGCCAGCACCGGCAACGCCGCCGCCGCCTTGAGCGGGCTCGCGGCCAGCGTCGGGCAGGCGAACGTGATCTTCGTTCCGGCATCCGCCCCGGAGGCCAAGATCGCCCAGCTCCTCGCCTACGGCTCGACCGTGGTACTGGTCGAGGGCAGCTACGGCAACGCCTTCGAGCTGTGCATGGAGGCCTCCGCCGAGTACGGCTGGTACAACCGCAACACCGGCTTCAACCCGTACATGACCGAAGGCAAGAAGACCGTGGTCCTCGAGATCCTCGAGCAGCTCGCCTGGGACGCCCCCGATGCCCTGTTCGTCAGCGTCGGCGACGGCTCCATCATCGGCGGCCTCCACAAGGGTGTGAAGGACGCCCTGGCGTTGGGCTGGATCGAGCGAGCCCCCCGCATCTTCGGGATCCAGGCGGCAGGCAGCGACTACATGGTGCAGGCCTTCGAGCGCGGCGAGGACGTGCTCACCAAGCCGCCCATCACAGCCCAGACCGTGGCCGACTCGATCAGCGCCGACCTCCCCCGCGACCGCATCAAGGCGATGGCGGCGGTGAAGGAGACCGGCGGCGCCTACCTGCGGGTGAGCGACGACGACATCCTGGCGGCGGTCCCGCTGCTGGCGCGCGGGTCGGGCGTGTTCGCCGAGCCGGCCGGGGCGGCCTCCTACGCCGGGCTGATCACGGCCGTCGACCGGGGATTGATCAGGCCCGCCGACCGGGTGGCGGTGCTCGCCACCGGCAACGGGCTCAAAGACGTGGCGTCGGCGATGCGGGCCGTCGCCGCCGCCGGCACCAAACCGATCCGGGTCGAGCCGAACCTGGCATCGTTGAAGGCAGCACTCCAGAAGGGAACCCGATGATCGACCTCACCATTCACCAAGCCACCCTGGAGTCGGCGGCGCGCCGCGCCCAGGAGAAGTCGATCCGCATCCCCACCTTCAAGCAGATGCGCGACCCATCCCTCGTCCCGGCCTCGATCAAGCAACAGCTCGGCGGGGTCGGCCTGTGGGACCTCGATCCCCTCAATCTGTTCCGGATCACCTGGCACAACGAGCCCGTCGCCGGCGGCGGCGGCTTCGGGCCGGTCAACTTCCTCGAGATCCCGTCCGAGATCAGCGGGGTCGACGCCCGCATCGTCATGCTGGAGGGCAAGTGGTTCCCCACCGGGGCCCACAAGGTCGGCGCCGCCTTCGGGTGCCTGGTCCCCCGCCTCGTGACCGGCCAGTTCGACCCGGTCACCCAGAAGGCGGTGTGGCCTTCCACCGGCAACTACTGCCGGGGCGGCGCCTACGACTCGAATCTGCTGGGGTGCGAGTCGGTCGCCATCCTCCCGGAGGGCATGAGCGCCGAGCGTTTCCAGTGGCTGGAGTCGGTGGCCGGCGAGATCATCAAGACCCCCGGCACCGAGTCGAACGTCAAGGAGATCTTCGACAAGTGCAACGAGCTGCGCCGCTCGGGTGAGGATCTGGTGATCTTCAACCAGTTCGACGAGTTCGGGAACTACCTTTGGCACTACGCCTTGACCGGCCCCGCCATGGTCGAGGTGCTGGAGACGGTGATGGGACCCAACGACCGGTTCGCCGGGGTCACCCTCACCACCGGGTCGGCGGGCACCATCGGCTCGGGCGACTACCTCAAGCAGGTGTACCCGACCTCCCGCGTCGTTGCCGGGGAGGCGGTGCAGTGCCCCACCATGCTCTCCAACGGGTTCGGCGAGCACCGAATCGAGGGCATCGGCGACAAGCACATCCCGTGGATCCACAACCTGAGGAACACGGACATGGCGATCGGCCTCGACGACGAGGCCACCATCAGCCTCATCCGCCTCTTCAACGACTCGGCCGGGCAGGCCTACCTCGCCGACCAGGGCGTCAAGCCCGACCTCATCGAGAAGCTCCCCCTGCTCGGCATCTCCGGGATCGGCAACCTGCTGATGGCGATCAAGTTCGCCAAGTACTACGAGCTGAACGGCCGCGACGTCGTCATGACCCTCGGCACCGACTCGATGGAGATGTACGAGTCACGGCTGGTGGAGCTGAACGAGGAGCGGGGGGCCTTCACCACCCTCGACGCCGCCGCCTCCTACCACCGGCACCTGCTCGGCGCCGGCATCGACTACGTGCAGGAACTGGGGTACCACGACCGGAAACGGATCCACAATCTGAAGTACTACACCTGGGTCGAGCAGCAGGGGAAGACCTACGCCGAGATCCAGGCCCAGTGGTACGACCCCGACTACTGGACGTCGATCCAGGCGCTGGTCGACCCGATCGACGCCCTCATCGACCGGTTCAACGAGAAGGTCGGGCTGTAGCGGCGGGGCCGTTCAGTCCTCCACCGGCGGCAGGCGGCGCAGGTAGAGAAGCTGCCGGACGGACGAGACGATGCCGGCGGCGAACACCCCCCACACGAAGGCGGAGCCCGACGCCAGCGCCAGGACAAGCAGCAGCGGCACCCAGGCGAGGTAGCGCCCGGCCTGGATCCACAGCCCGGTGCGGAGGTGCATCCGCAGCTTCCCCTCCAGGCCGCGCCGCGAGGCCCGGTACCCGGCCAGGTTGCCCAGGTGGGTGGTGATGACGAGCAGGAACACGCCCCACACGAACCCGACGAACACCTCCCGCCCGGTCGGGGTGAAGATCGTGGTGACGAAGGCGACGGCGACGCTCGCCACCACGGCGGCTCCGAGGTGGCGGGGTTCCAGGAACCGCTGCTCGGCGACCGCGGCGCGTAGCAGTGGGTTCCCTTCGATCGTGTCCACCGGGTAGCTCTCGTAGTGCCGGGCGTAGGAGGCCACCCGCTCCCGTTCCTGGAAGATCGTCAGCACCCAGTCGCCGACCATGAGCACGAGGGTGACGGCGCCGACCAGCCACGGCGTATCGGCCAGGGTGTGCACGGCAGGCTCCGTTGGGTTCGGCGGACCGGCCGATTGTAGGAGCGCCGCCGCGCCCTGAGGCCCGGGAACGGCGCCCTACCATCGCGGCCATGGGGAAGCACCTCGCCCTCGCCCTGCTGCTGGTGGTCGCCACGATGGCGCCGGCCGCCGCCGGCGAGCTGCCGCCGGGTGGCACCTTCGTCGACGACGACGCCAGCGTGCACCAGGGCACGATCGAGGCCATCGCCGCCCTCGGGATCACCCGCGGCTGCAACCCTCCCGCCAACGACCGCTACTGCCCGGAGGATCTGGTGACCCGAGGCCAGATGGCGGCCTTCCTGGCCCGCGCCCTGCACCTCCCGGCAGCCGCCGCCGACGCCTTCTCCGACGACGCCGATTCGATCTTCGAGGACGACATCAACCGGCTCGCCGCCGCCGGCATCACCCGCGGCTGCAACCCTCCCGTCGACGACCGCTACTGCCCCGACGACCCGGTGACCCGAGGCCAGATGGCGGCCTTCCTGGCCCGGGCCCTCGACCTGCCGCCTGCCGACGAGTCGGAGAGCTTCGTCGACGACGACACCACCCCGTTCGAGCAGAACGTCGAGCAGATCCTCGCCGCCGGCATCACGGTGGGATGCGGACCCGACCGCTTCTGCCCGAACGATCCGACGACCCGAGCCGAGATGGCGTCGTTCTTGGCGCGGGCCCTCCACCTGAGCCCGATCACGGTGCCGGCGCGACCGATCGCCGTCGACGTCGTGCCCCGGGCGGGATGGGGCGCCGCCCCGCCGCAGGGCTCCTTCACGCCGCACGAGATCGACCACATCACGATCCATCACGCCTGGAGCGAGAACGGCGGCTCCGGCCCCACCGTGTTCCGGAGTTGGCAGAACTACCACCTGTCGCTGGGATGGCCCGACCTGGCGTACCACTTCATCGTGGGCAAGGACGGGAAGGTGTACGAGGGCCGCCCCTACACCGCGGTCGGCGACACCGCCACCTCCTACGACCCCACCGGGCACTTCCTCATCGTGGTGGAGGGCAACTTCGACCATGACCAGCCGAACGCGGCACAGCTCGAGATGCTGGCGCGGATGATCGCCTGGGCGTCGGCGCAGTTCGACGTCCCCGTCGACGAGATCGCCGGGCACCGCGACTACGCCGGCACGACCTGCCCCGGGGCCAACCTCTACGCCAAGATCGTCGACGGGTCACTGGCCGAACGCGCCGCCGAGATCCTGGCGGCGGGCGGGGTCACCCTCACCTACGACGGCTGAGGGCCGCCGCTCGGCGGTGACTCCTGCGGGGTGACGTTGCGGGGCGGGAGCCCGGCGAGGGTGCGGAAGGCGCGGCGCAGGCCCTTCCGGTTGAGCACGACGTGGCCCACGGTCACCAGGGCGATGCTCACCGACACCCAGAAGTGCACGTCTTTCCACTCCGATTTCGTCAGCCAGAGGATCTCGATCCATCCGGAGCGCCGGCCGGTCGGGGCGAAGTAGAGCAGGAACCCGGTGACGGCGACGACGACCCACCCGAACACCATGATGGAGGAGAAGACCGCCCGGAGGCGGAGCCGGATCCGCGGCCAGTTGGAGCGTGCCACGTCGCCACGCTACACGCCGGCTGCGCCCTATTGATGGGTGGTGTGCTCCGGGATGATCCGGATGATCAGCCGCTCGGTGCCGGGCGGGTCGTACTCGTACCGCTCGACCCCGAAGTACTTGTGAGTCAGGGAGTCGATGAAGGCGTGGTGCGGGTCGGGCTCGATCTCCACCGGGCCCCTGATCTCGAGGTAGCGATAGGGGTCGTCCGGGTCCTGGATGGACACCGCGATCCGTGGGAAGCGGCGCAGGTTCTCCAGGCGTTGTTTGGCCGGGGTGGCGCTGATGAGGAGCGCCTCCCCGTCCCAGTCGTACCACACCGGGTGGCTCTGCGGCTCCCCGCCCGGCCCGATCGTCGCCACGTGGGCGAAGCCTTTCTTCTCGAGGATGTCTCGATGCGATTCCGGAATGACGGTCATCGCGATTCTCCTCGCCTTGCCGTAGGTGAGAACACGGTGCGGCGGGGGAATCTTCCGGGGGTCAGTCGATCGGATCGGAGGAAGGAGCGGCCGACCCACCCGAGGCGTCCCCGGGATCGGCGACCAAGGCATCCCATTCCGCCTCGGTGATGGACCGCACCGAGCGCGCGGCCGCCAGCAGTTCCTCGGTCGAGACATCGCCACTCTCGACGGCGAAGGTGAGGTCGTTGCCGTCGGTCCACACCACCGCCCAGTCCGATCCGCCGGTCGGGGTGAGCACTCCGGGACGGCCGTTGACGTCGACCCGGCGCGCCTCGCCAGAACGGAGCAGGAACCCGACCTGATCGGGCGCCCAGCCTTCGAATGAGAAGAGGTCCACGTAGCCCGCCGCCGCGCCATACACGACCTCGCGCAGAATCACACCCGCTGGTGGCGCCAGCATCTGGTCTCCGTCGTAGACCGGTTCCAGTCCGTCCGGCACGGCTCCGGCGGCGGTGCCATCGAGTGCGACCGCCACCGCAATCTCGAGTACGGCATCGTCGGAGAGTCCACGGGCGATCAGCAGTGACGTGGAACCGGCTCCGCCCTGCCACTGCACCTCGGTCGTCTCACTCCCGGACTGAGGATCGGGCAGGAAGCGTGTCAACGTCACCCCGTTGCGTTCGATCGTCTCGGAGGGACCGGCGAAGTCGGCGACCTCGCTGAGGTAGTCGTCGGAGGCGCCCGTCACGACGGCCACGGCCTGCTCGAGGCCGGTTTCGCTCTCTCGTGCCCACATCTGCATCTCGGCGCCACCGTCTGCGAAGGCATCGGATGACTCGCTCTTCGCGGTGATGCGGGCGTCCGGTCCCAACACCCCCGCCGGGTCGGCCATCACCACGAACGGGCTCGTCGGACCCGCCTGCTCCCCCATCGGTTGGCCGTCGCCCCGCAACGCGAGGGTGCTGACGCCGACCAGCGCCAACACCAGGGCTGCGGCCGCCACTGCAGCCGGCCAGGCGCGACGCGGGGAACGAGGCGGAGGACCGAGCGTCGAGGAGGTCAGCTCCTCCAGCTCTCGGGCCGGAGCCGTGCGATCGGCGACGAGTTGGTAGACGCGCCGGAATGCCAGCGCCTCAGGTGTCGAGCGGTCAACGTCCATCGAGTACCCCTTTCAACGAGCGGCGCGCCAGGTGCAGGTATCGCTTCACGGTGCCGGGTCGGGCACCCATGAGGCGAGCCGCCTCCGCGATCGAGAGGTCGGCCCAGTACACGAGGTAGGTCGCGGCCCGCTGCCGGAGCGGCAGCCCCATCACGGCGGCGATCACCTCCGGCCGGGGCTCCGACGGCGGCGGCGAGTGTGGTGTCTCGAACACCCGGGCGGGTGGCGTTCGCCGTCCGGCCGTTGACCGGGCCTGGTTCAGCACCGCCCGGAACAGGTACGCCCGCGGTTCCTCGAGGCTGCTCAGCGACCGGCGCGCCAGTGTCCGCAGCACGACTGCGGATACCACATCCTCGGCGCCGTCCGATCCCACGAGGGAGGCGGCGAAGCGCACGAGGTCGTCCTTGTGCTTCCGATAGATCTCGGAATCGTTCACATCCTCACCACACGCCGGAGACCGGATCGGTTGCATCGCATCGCCATTGTCCTCCGATGGCAGCGTCCCCACGGCACTCTCGTCTTGCCAGGCTCGCGGCTTCACGACTATTCTAGATTGAGAATAGTCAAGCGAACAGGAGAGGCATCCGTGTCGGCCCAGCTCGCCATCCTCGGACTGCTCGTGGAGCAGCCGCTCCACGGCTACGGCGTCGAGCGGATCATCGAGCAGCGCGGGATGCGGAAGTGGACGCCGATCGGGTTCTCGTCGATCTACCACCTGCTCGACCAGCTCGTGGCCGACGGGCTCGCCACGGTCAGCGTCGAGCCGGCGCCGGGGCGGGGCAAGGAGCGCCGGATCCACGCCGCCACCCCGAAGGGACGCCGGCTCTGGGAGACCGAGACCCTCCAGGTGCTGGCCGACGTCGAGGCTTCCCCCGGCGAGTTCCTGCTGGCGCTCTCGGGCTTCCCGCTCCTCGACCGCGGCGCCGCCGGTGACGCCCTGGCGCGGCGGCGCGCCGACCTCGAGCACCGCATCACCGACCTCGACCACGACGAAGCGTCGGCCCGTCCCATGCCTCCCCACGCCGAGGCGATGTTCGACTTCATCCGATCCCGCCTGGCCGCCGAGGGCGACTGGCTCGCCCGGTTCCTCGACGGCCTCCCCGACCGATCCGAGGAGGCTCCGTCATGAGCAGCGTCGACCTGAAGAAGACCTATCGGGATCACTACACGGCCCGGGACGAGCCGGTGCTCGTCGAGATCGCGGCCCGTCCCTTCCTGATGATCGACGGCGAAGGCGACCCCAACACTGCCCAGGCCTACCAAGACGCCCTCGCCACCCTCTACCCCCTCGCCTACGGAGTCCGCAAGGCGGTCAAGGACGCCACCGGCATCGCCTACACCGTCATGCCGCTCGAGGGCCTGTGGTGGGTCGACGACTGGGCCGAGTTCGACATCGCCGACAAGTCCAACTGGAAGTGGACGATGCTGATCAGCCTCCCCGACGAGGCCACCCCCGACCTCGATGCCGCGGTCATCGCCGACGTGACAGCCAAGAAGGACCTCCCCTCCGGTGACCTGGCCCGCTACCAGCACTTCGGCGACGGGCCGGCCGCCCAGATCCTGCACCGGGGCCCGTACGCCGCCGAGGGTCCCACCATCGCGCGGCTCCACGGGTTCATCACCGACGAGGGCTACCGCTTCGGCGGGGAGCACCACGAGATCTACCTCACCGACGTCCGCCGCAGCGCCCCCGAGAACAACCGCACCATCATCCGCCAGCCCGTCACCCGCTGATCCGGCGACGCCGGCTCTTATCCGCCAGAATCGATGGAACCGGGAGGTCGCCCGTTGCGTCTGGGGCGATGGACGAGATAGTGATAGAGAGCGTGGCACCGATGCCGACCACGCCCTGCCACAGCCACCTCGGCTCGCTAGACCATCACGCCCCTAGAGCGGTCGCGTTCAGCATCACCATCGAGTGGATTTCGGACTACGTTGGCGATCAGGCTTCGGACAAACTGAGGAACCAAGATGCCGGCCGATTGGATGCCGCTAAGCGAACGCAGCAAACCACACACTACATATAACGATCTTCACAAGGGCGTGCCGCCCTGGCTTGTTCAATCGCTGCTCTCTTGGACCGAGGAAGGCTTCACCACCTATCACACCGTGACGGTGGGCATTGGCCGGACAGAGCAACAAGGACGACACAGTGTCGAAAGGATACGCGCGGCCGAGCGCAGACTGAGGTTCCAGTTGTCCGCGACTCTGGCTCGCGATATGTGGGCCGAAATGGCATCGCTGTTGGCCGCCAACGAGACACTGCTACTCGACACAGTCGACTGGCTGCTGCATCAGGACCATCGGAAGGGGCAGGCAGCGCGAACCCTGGATGGGTACTTGAAGGACGGCGGCTCTGCGTGGGGTGTCGTCTCCGACGGCGAGGCACATAGGCTCGAGAAACGCGTCGATAATGCGGCGAAGGCTGACTATGAACTCGCGGTTGAGCCAAGCGACAACGCCGCTGCGTATCTGCAGTCTGCGTGGTCCAAGATCTATGGCATCCACCCCGATCCAAGCGGGGCGTACGCAGAAGCAGTAATGGCCGTCGAGGCTGTGGCCAATCCTGTTGTGCTGCCCAGCGACAACGCGGCCACTCTTGGCAAGGTCATCAGCGCGATACAGGATGCACCACAGAAGTACGGCATGGTGCTCGAACCGAAGGGAATGTCGTCCATGGACGGCGTTCTGGCTATGTTGAAGCTGCTTTGGCGAGCCCAGCTCCGCCATGGCACCGACGACAAGGATGCACCCCGCCGGGTCAATCAACAGCAGGCTGAGGCAGCCATACACCTGGCTATCACCTTGGTCCAGTGGTTTCGTTCTGGATCGGTGCGCTGCGAGCCAACAGAAGACGCGATGGGCCCAACCGACTAGTGATCGGGCCCACCGGCGACCAGGTGACTGGGGGTCAGATCCCCCAAACGCACGTCGACGGGTAGCCTCGCCGGGGTGAGCGAGCACACCAAGGTCGCCCTGCTGCGCGGCATCAACGTCGGCGGGCGCCACCGGGTCCCCATGGCGGATTTGCGTGACCTCGCGGCCTCGCTTGGGTTCGGTGACCCCGTCACCTACATCCAGTCCGGCAATCTCGTATTCGACACCCACCTCGACGACATCGCCACCGTGGCCACCCTGGCGAGCGCCCTCGAGGACCGCTTCGGCTTCCCGGTCCCGGTGATGGTGCGCTCCGCCGCCGAGCTGGGGGCGGTGGCCGCCTCCCATCCCTTCGCCGCCCTCGAGCTGGAGCCGCGCTTTCTGATGGTGGCCTTCCTCGACCGCGTCCCGACGGTCGACGCCGTCATCGACGCCGCGTCGTACCTCCCCGACCGGTTCACGATCGACGGGCGGGAGGTCTACCTCGCCTACCCGAACGGCTCCGGCCGCTCCAAGCTCAACCACACGCTGCTGGAGGGGCGCCTCGGGGCGTCGGCCACGATCCGCAACTGGCCCTCCGTCACCACCCTCGCCGAGCTCGCCGCCCGCTGATCGATCACCAGGCGACTTCGGCGCACCCGTGGTGAGTATCGGGCTCCACCTGCAGGGTGGCGTGCTCGATCCGGTAGCGGTCGCGCAGGATGGAGCGGGCCTCGTCCAGCACCGGATGGGGATCGGTCCCGGCCCCGGTCATGAGGTGCACGGTGGCGACGTCCATGTCCGAGGTGAGCGTCCAGACATGCAGGTCGTGCACGTCGACGACTCCCCCGATGGCGGCCAGATCCGTCCGCACCGCCTCGAGGTCGAGCCTGGCGGGCGCCGCTTGCACCAGGACACGCACCGCCTGGCGGCCGAGGTGCCACGCCCGCGGCAGGATGAAGAGCCCGATAAGCAGGGCGAAGAGTGGGTCGGCGTAGGGCCAGCCGGTGAGGATCATGATGACGGCGGCCGCGATCACCCCGACCGAGCCGGCCAAGTCCGCGATCACCTCCAGGTAGGCGCCCTTCACGTTGAGGGACTCGCCGGCGCCCGGCCGCAGCAGACGCCAGCCGATCAGGTTCACGGCGAGGCCGAGCACGGCGACCACCAGCATCGCACCGGTCTCCACATCGAGCGGCTCCCGGAAACGCCGGACCGCCTCGACGATGACGTAGCCGGCGACCCCCACCATCAGCACCGCGTTGGCGAGGGCGGCGAGGATCTCCAAGCGGTACGACCCGAAGGTGCGTCCACCCTCGGCCGAGGCACGGTCGGCGGCAACGATGGCGGCCCACGCCATCCCCATCCCGAGGGCGTCGGTGGCCATGTGCCCGGCGTCGGAGATCAGGGCGAGCGAGCCGGTGAGGAACCCGGCGACCGCCTCGACCACCATGAAGCCCAGCACCAGCCCGAAGGCGACGGCGAGTGAGCGAAGATGGCGGCGCCCCGCCCGGGGCACGTGGGTATGGGCCGTGCTCATCGGTGGTCCTCGTGGCCATGGAGGTAGTGCTCGACGGCGACGTCCAGCAGCAGCCGCACGTGAGTGTCGGCGACCCGGTAGAACACCTCCCGCCCCTGTTTGCGGGATCGCACCAAGCCACCGAGGCGGAGCTGGCGAAGCTGGTGGCTCGTCGCCGACTCGCTCGCCTCGACCGCCTTCGCCAGGTCGGCGACGCACAACTCGCCCGCCTCGAGCAGGGCGTAGATCATGCGGAGACGGCCCGGGTCGGCCAGCAGCTTGAACCGCTCGGCGAGGAGTTGGGCGTCGTCGGCGTCGAGGATGGGCTCGACCGGCCGCGGCGGTGTGGCAGGTGTCGTCATCACCCCCCGAGGCTACCCGGATAACGTCTGAATATCACATCAGATGTTCAGACGTTTGTGGCGCACCGACGCACCCTCCTATCCCCGCTCGACCTCGGCCGCGAGCCGCATCTCGCGGCGGTATCGCTTCCAGTCCGACTTCCTCACCGACCAGAGGGCATCGGTGAGGATCTGGGCGACGCCGAGCACGGCGAGCGCCACCCACGACCAGGCCGGCGCTCCCATGCCCCAGGCGGCGCCCAGCAGCAGGAACGGAATCAGCTTGGTGGCGATCGCCCCGGCGGCGTGCATCCGGGCCCGCGCCCGGGCCGGCGCCCGCAGGTAGCTGGCGTAGTCGATCTTCACGCCGGGCTGCGGTCGGGTGAGCGAGGCGACGTACCAGTGGGTGAACCCGATACCGGCGCTGCGCCCCATCAGCCAGTGGGCCGGGGTGTGGACCGCGGTCTCGAGCGCTACTGCCCCGCCGAGCAGCAGGAGCCCGTTCCACGGCTCGTCGACGTAGTAGGCGACGGCGATGACGGCCAGGGCGCCGATCCCGAGCAGCGCCATCAGCGCCATCCCGGTCCCGATCGGAACCTTCAGCCAGGCCCATCGCTCGAAGGCGGCCCGGTCGACCGCGGCGATCTGGTCGGCGTAACGCCCGGCCAGCGCCGGATCGCGCTTGACGGCGGCCACCGCCTTCCAGAACCCCACCGCTCGCAGGTCGACCTGCCCTCCGGCGCCGAGCTGCCGCTCACACTCCGCCAACACGGCATCGAGCCGCGCCTCGTCCATGTCGATCTCCCCTTGCCGGCTCCGCAGACCCTACTCCGGCAACCCGCGTCGTCGCCGTGACGCGCAGGAGGCGAGGCAATGAAGCCTCGCCTCCGCGCTCACCGTTCCGATGGTGATCTCGCAAACCTGGGCCCGGCACCGAAGTGGCATCGGGTTTCGCCAACCGGCGGAATCCAGTGGTGCCGAGCGTAGCCCGTGCCCGGACACCCGCAACCCCCTTTCTGAGGGAATCAGGTGCCCAGCGGTTCGGTGAGATAGCGCTGGATGGTGGGCCCGATCGCCCGCACCAGAACCTCGGTGTCCTCTTCGGCCAGGTCCTTCACCCCGATGAGGTGGCGCGCCACGAACAGGCCGACGAGGTGCGACCCGATCAGCGCCACCCGCAACCGGATGTCCGGCACCGGGTACACCGCCTCGAAGCGTCCGATGATGCCCCGCTCGATGAACCCCCGCAGCATGGCGGCGGCTTGGGCGTTCGTGGCCGCCGCCCGCAGCAGGGACGGCATCGGACCGTCGGGCTTGAAGAACGTCGTGACGTAGAAGCGGGCGATGTCCTCGCCGAGGTGGTCCGGGTCGCCGGAGACCAGCACCTCGGACAGCACCTCCACCGGATCGGCCGGGATCTCGTGGGCGGCGCCGAAGAGCTGGTGCTTACGCCCGAAGTAGTGGTGCACAAGCGCCGGGTCGACGCCGGCGCGGGCCGCGATCGCCCGGATGGTGGCCCGCTCGTAACCCCGCTCGCCGAAGACGGCGCGGGCGGCCTCGAGGATGGCGGCGCGGGTAACCGCAGCGTCCCCGGGCCGCCGACCCCGCCGTTTCTGTTTCGCGCGCTCATCCGTCGGCAAGGACCATGACCTCCTCCAGCGTCGCCGGCACGACGGTCGTCTCGGCGACGACGCCTCCGTTCCTGAGCAGCGCCTCCACCGCCACCCGATCGCCGCCGGGCACCCTGGTGCGCCGCCCGTCGAGCATCACGGGAAGCCCCGCCCCGTCGAGGGCCGTGAAGGCAGCCTGCCAATCGCCCGCCTCGACCTGCAGGGTGACGGCGTCGCCTATCACCTCGGCGACGGTCCCCTCGACGACGACGTTGCCCGCCGCCATCAGCACCAGCCGGTCGGCCTGTCGGGCCTCGTCCATGTAGTGCGTGCTCACCAGCACCGCGGCGCCACCTTCGGCAGCCCGCCGGATCTGGTCCCACAGCCGGGCCCTCGCGAGCGGGTCGACGCCGGAAGTGGGCTCGTCGAGCATGAGCAGGTCCGGCTCGTGTTGCAGCGCCATGGCGAACGAGGCGCGGCGCCGCGCCCCGAGCGGGATGGTGCCCACCAGCCGATCGGCCTGCGACGCCAGGGCCGGTTCGATGGGCGGCGCCTCGAGCCCGAAGGCGGCGGCCCCGAACTCCAGGTTCTCGGCGACGGTGAGATCCGAGTAGAGGCCGAGGCCCTGCGGCACGTAGCCGATGCGGGCCCGTGTCTCCCGCGACGGTGGCTCCCCGAAGAGCAGCACCGATCCGGTGGTCGGTCGCAGCAGGCCGAGGATCATGCGGATGAGGGTGGTCTTGCCGGCGCCGTTGGCGCCGAGCAGCGCCACCACCTCCCCCGCCCCCACGGCAAGCGAGGCATCGTGCACGGCGGTGAAGTCGCCGAACCGCTTCGTGAGGTTGTGCGCCTCGATCATGCCGCGCCTCCCTCCGCCAGGGCCGCCACGATGGCGACGTCCTCCAGCCTGGGCTCGACGGGCTCACCCGGAACCGAGCCATCGGGGCTCCACTGGCGCCACCGCGCCCCGCTGCGCCACGACCGGGTCGGATCGCTCGGGGTGTCGGTGGTCACGATGCTGCCCGGAACCTGTCGCATCAGGTCGTCGGGCGTGCCGAAGGCGAGGCTCCGGCCGCGGTCGAGCAGCATGACCGCCCCGGCCCGCTCCGCCTCGGCGAGGTAACTGGTCGAGAAGACCACGGCGGCTCCCCGGGCCGTCGCCGCCGCCATCAGCCGCCACAGCATCATGCGCGACACGGGATCGACCCCGGTGGTCGGCTCGTCGAGGACCAGGAGCACCGGCTCGGCGAGCAGGGCCATCACCAGGGCCAACTTGTGCCGCTCGCCACCGGACAGGCTGCCGCCGAGCCGGTCCTTGAACTCGGCGAGGCCGGCGTGCAGTAGCAGGTCGTCGACCCGCCGGCTGGGCAGGGCGACGCCGTAGGCGCCGGCGGCGAACTCGACGTTCTCGGCGACGGTGAGGTCGCCGAAGACACCGGAGCCGGTGGGGACGAAGCCGAGCTTCCGGTCGGGGGGGCGGCTCGCCCGTCCCTCGGTCGGGGCGAGCAGGCCGGCGAGCACCCTGAGCAGGGTCGACTTGCCAGCTCCGTCTCCCCCGACCACGGTCGTCACCATCCCCGGCTCGGCGGTGAGGGACACCGAATCGAGCGCGGTGACCGGGCCGAAGCGAACGGTGACGTCGGTCATGCCCCACATCAGGCCGGCGCTCCCTCGGCGGCGACGTCGACGATCTCGGCCGCTCCGGCCGGGGCGACGTCGCGGTGGAAGCGGAACACGGCCGCCCCCAGGATGATCACCGCCATCAGGGCCAGCACCCCGAGGGGCGTCAGCAGGGCACCGATCGGCTCCCCCCGCAGCAGGATCCCCCGGGCGGCGGTGACGAAGTAGGTGAGCGGCAGCAGCTGCCCGATCCAGCGCACCCCGGCCGCCATCGACGACAGCGGGAAGATCATCCCGGAGAGCAGGATCTGCGGGAGCATCACCATGATGGCGAGCTGGATGGCCTCACCCTGGGTGCGCGACAGCGTGGAGATGAGCACACCGAGGCCCAGCACGACGAGCAGGAACAGGAACGACAGCAGGGCGAAGACGAGCACCGAGCCCTGGAACGGGACGTTGAAGACGAGCAGTCCGGCGATGGTGATGAGCACGATGTCCACCGTCGCCACCAGGAAGTAGGGGGCGATCTTGCCGATGATGACGTCGCGTGGCTTCAGCGGCATCACCGAGAGCGTCTCGAGCGTGCCGTCGGCCCGCTCCCGCACCACTCCGAGGCTGGTGACGATGGTGCCGATGAACGCCATGATCAAGCCGATCAGGGCCGGGACCATCACCACCGCGGTGCTCAGGTCGGGGTTGTAGAGCACCTCGACCGGCGCCGGCAGGGTCGGGGCCCTCCGCAGCACCGCCTGGGCCATGAACAGCTCCGATCCGTCGGCGTAGACCACCGGGTCCGGCCCGGCGTAGATGGCGACCGCGGCGTCGCCGCGTCGCAGCACCTCCTGGGCGTCGGCACGGTTCCCTGTCGCATCGACGCTGATGACGTGGATCGCCGGCGGGAGTTGTTGCACCACGGCGTCGGCCTGCGGTCCGAACACCGCGGTCGGGATGCTCGTGACGTCGAAACGGGCGGCGTAGCCGAAGACCGTGAGCAGGATCAGCGGCATGGCGATCATCATCGCCAGGGTGCGCCGGTCCCGGCGTAGTTGCCGGAACTCCTTGACGATCATCGGCCACATGGTGGGTACCTCCCTGGATGCGGAATCGGCGAGATTCTACGCCTGTTGAATTCTGAGGTCAACACCTGTTGAATTCCGTGGAGGGCGGGGAAGGCGGGGCGCCGGCAATCCGGGAGAGATGACGGCTACTCGGGGTAGCCGGGGTGGGCGATGCGGGTGGAGGCGGCCCCCGATCCCTCCAGCACCGCGGCCGGAACGTGTGGCATCGAGTCCTGTAGGCCACGCAGCAGGGCGTACATCGTCGCCGCCGGCTGCAGCGAGAGCACCTCGCCCTCGACGGCGCCCGGCGCCGGAACCGCCTCACGCAGCGCCAGGGTCGTGGTGTCGAGGGTCGCCCGGAACGACGGCGACTCGTACTCGACCGCGCCGTTCAGCACGAGGCGGTGGGTCGCCCCGTCCCAGCGGGCCTCGATCGCCGCCGTCTCCCCCTCCCGGGTCACCATGAAGGCGTTGTCCTTCTGCGCCAGGAACTCGGCGCGGTCCAGGTAGAGGCGTGGCTTGTCGAGGTAGGGCTGGCCCGAGGTGGGGCAGGCGGTGACGCAGTTGCCGCACTCGTTGCAGAAGTCGGTGAGGACCGCGATCTGGGGACGCTGCTCCACCCGGAACGTGGTGGGCTCCGCCGCCACCGCCTTCCCGCCCTCGACGACCAGTGCCGGCAGCTCGGCGGCGAACGGCTCCGTCTGGTAGGTCATCAGGGCCAGGTTGGGGCAGACCCCGACGCAGAGGCTGCAGATGGTGTGGCAGTCGAGGCAGCGGCTCGCCTCGGCCACCGCCTCCTCCTCGGTGTAGGTGAGGATGGTCTCCCCGAAGTCGTTGCGCACCGTCAGCGGAGTGTGCTTCACCGGCACCCGGTACTCGCGGCGGGCCCGGCGCACGAAGAGGCTTCCGAGGTCGACGTCGATCCACTCCGGGGTGCCCGGCGCCCCCGGCTCCCCGACGGCGGCTGCGATGGCGGCGGCGACCGCTTTGCCGTCGGCGGCGGCCTTGACGATGGACGACGGACCGGCGCCGGCGACGTCCCCGCCGGCGTACACGCCCGGGATCGAGGTCTCGAACGTCACCGGATCGACCTGGAGGTAGCCGCGGGGGGTGAGGGCCGGCTCCTCGTCGCCGAAGAAGTCGAGCACCGAATGCTGGCTGATGGCGAGGATGAGGGTGTCGAGCGGGATCTCGAAGGCGGAGTCGGCCACGTCGTGGGGGATCTTGCGGCCGGAGGCGTCCCGATCGCCCCGGTACTCGGTGCGGGTGCACACCAGCCCGGCGAGGCGTCCCTCCTCGATGTGGAGGGCCTCGGGGGCGGCCAGCTCGACGACGTGGATCCCCTCCTCGATGCAGGCCCGGATCTCCTCGCGGTCGGCCGGCATCTGGTCGATGGTGCGCCGGTAGATGATCGACACGTCCTTGGCCCCGACCCGCAGCGCCGAGCGGGCGCAGTCCATGGCGGTGTCGCCGGCCCCGATGACGCCGACCCGGTCGCCGACCGCCACCGGCCTCCCCTCCCGGGTGCTGCGCAGGAAGTGGAGGGCGTCGATGATCCCTTCGCTGTCCTCGCCCTCGAGGCCGAGGCGCTTGGCGAGCTGGGCCCCCACCGCCACGAAGGCGTACCGGAAGCCGTCCCGGCGCAGCGAGTCGAGGGTGAAGTCGACGCCGGCCTTCTGCCCGTAGCGGATCTCCACCCCGAGCCGGTGGAGGATCTCGACGTCCTGGTCGATCTGCGGCTGCGGCAGCCGGTAGGCCGGGATGGCGCCGCCCACCATGCCGCCCGGGTAGGGGTAGACCTCGAAGACGGTGACGTCGCTGCCGGCGGAGGCCAGCTCCTCGGCGGCCGACAGCCCGGCGGGGCCGGCGCCGATGATCGCCACCTTGACCCCGGTGGCGGGCGTGCGGACCGGGAGCTGCGGCTCCTGCTCGTGCGACATGATGAACCGCTTCATCTCCCGGATGGCGAGCGGCTGGTCGAGGTGGGTACGAATGCAGGTGTTCTCGCAGAGGTGGTCGCAGACCCGCCCCAGGATCGCCGGCAGCGGGTTGTCCGCCCGGGTGATCTCGACGGCGCGAGCGAAGTCCCGCTCCCGCACCGCCGCCATGTACTGCGGCACGGCCTGGTCGACCGGGCACTCGTCGACGCAGGGCGCCATGACACAGTCGAACAGGTCGAGCTCCCGCGGCGTCTTGGAGCGGTTGGTGCGGAACGAGTCCTTGCGGAGCCGCCAGTCGCTGCGCACCGCGTTGGCGTACTGGCGCAGATTGACCCGGGAGAGCACCCGCACCGCCGCCGTCACGATGTCGTCGACCCGGTCCGGATCGTGACCGGCCTCGGCCGCCCAGGCGGCGACCACGTCGACGGCGCGCCCGGTCGGCGGGGTGGTGCGGAGGCGATCAGCGAGGGCCTGGCAGGCGTCGAGGTCGAGGGCGACGCCGGTCTCGGTGAGGGCGGTGACGTAGAGCAGCGGAGCGAACCCCGAGAAGGTGCCCTGCAACAGCGCGGTCTTGCAGGTGAAGTCGGTGAGGTCGGCGGCCCCGGCCGCGTCGAGCGCCTCGTCCAGCTTCTCCATGTACTGCAGCATCCGCAGGTAGCCGCCCGACTTGAGCAGGTCGGAGCAGACGGTGACGGTCTTCATCCCGGAGCGGAGCAGGTCGGCGACGTTGAAGCAGTCGGCGCCCCCGGCGAACGACAGCAGCAACCCGCCGCGGAACTCCTCGACGAGGCGCTGCGCCAGGTTGGTGGTGACGGCGTGCAGCGCCCGCCCCGACATGTACATCATCTCGTCGCGGTCGAACACGGGGCGGAAGTTCTCCACCTCCAGGGTGTTGGTGAGCTTGAGCCCGAACGTGAGGCCGTGGGCGTCGGCGATGCGCCGCAGGTTGTGGAACATGGGAACGGCGTCGCGGTACTCCAGGTCGTGGCCGAACGCCTCGTCGGGAATCGGGACGTCGGTGAAGCCGAGGTCGTCGTGCACGATGCGACGCACCCGGTCGGCTCCCAGCAGCGTCGGGTTGCACTTCACCGACGTGTGCAGCCCCCGCTCGCTGAGCAGGTAGCCGCTGATGCGCTCGATCTCGTCGGGCGGGCAGCCGTGCATGGTGGAGAGGGTGATGGTGTCGGAGAGCTGGGCCGGGATGGCGAGGTCGCGAACCGGCGGGTGGTGGGCGGCCACGACGTCGACGTAGGCGGGGAGGTACTCCGAGGCGTCCCGCATCACGTCGAGGAACCACTGCACGTTGGGGCGGAGGATCCCATCAAGGTTGTAGCCGACGCTCATGTTGAAGATGATCCCGGGCGCCTCGCCGGGGAAGCCGAGGGCGTGGTGCAGAGCGTGGATCAGCACCCAGGCCCGCAGGTACTCGTCGAACGACTCGTAGACCTTCAGCTCCTGGGACCACTCGACGTTGTAGCCCTCGTCCTCGAGGTCGATGCATGGCTTGTTGACGTCGAGTTCGTCGAGGGTCTGCACCGTCTTCAGCTCGATGAACCGGGCCCCGACCAGCCACGCCACCACGATGTTCTGCGCCATCTGGGTGTGCGGGCCGGCCGCCACCCCGAACGGCGTCTCCAGGGTCCTGCCGTACGTCTCGGTCCGGAACCGGTCACCGGAGTCGGGCACGAAGAACGCCGAGCGGGGGATGCCGAAGATCGACTGCCTCTGCTCCAGCTCGGTGAACACCCACTCGGTGAGCTGTTCCATGGAGATGGGTCGGAACCGGTCGGACATCGTGATACTCCTCAGAGACGGGCGTGGAGACGGATGGCCTGCTCGTGGGCCCTGGCCCGCACCTCGGCGGCGTCGACCCGGGTCGGCGCTCCGTCGCGGAACACCACCTCGCCGTCGACCTTCACCTCGAGCGGGCGTACCCCGGGCGTGAAGGCGAGGTGCCAGGGGTCCATCGGCTCGTAGGACCAGGTCACCTCGTCGTCGCGGGCCTCGGGCATGAGGTCCCATCCGGTGGCGAGCCATTCCCAGGCGGTGTCGGGACCGCAGGTGACGTCGACCGACCGCTGCATCACGTAGGCGAGGCGGAAGGCTTCGATCATGTTGGCGCCGATGCCGTCGGTGCCGAGCGCCACCGGGTTGGTGAAGCGGGCCGGGTCGGCGTAGCCGACCGCGTTGTTGAGGTTGGAGCGGGGGTTGTGCAGGATCGTGCCCCGCAGGGTGTGGTCGGTGGGGAGGTGGATGCAGTGGCTGAGCAGCCAGTCGTCCCGGGTGAGGCTCGCCAGCCGCCGTGGGGCGTCGGCGTCGCCCTCGCCTTCGGCGACGTGGATGTGGACTCCCACCCCGAGGTCGGCGGCGAGGCCGGCGGCGGCCTGCAGCGACTCGTCGCTACAGGTGAAGGCGGCGTGGATGCCGACGAGACCGCGGCCTCCCTCTTTGATGAACCGCTCGTTCTCGGCCAGGCCGCGGCGGGCGCCGTCGGGACCGTGGCGGTCGGTGATGCCGTAGGCGGGGAGGACCCGCACCCCGACCTCGGCGCAGGCCTCGGCGATGACGCTGAGGCTCCCCTCGATCGCCTCGGGCGATTCATGGTGGTCGACGATGCCGGTGGTGCCGGATTCGAGCGCCTCGAGGGCGCCGAGCATGGCCGACCAGCGGATCATCTCGAGGTCGAGGGCGGTGTCGAGCCGCCACCAGATCTGCTCGAGGATCTCCTGGAAGCTGGTCGGCGTCTTCGGGGGCGGCGGCATGCCGCGGGCCAGCGCCGAGTAGAGGTGATGGTGGGCGCACACCAGGCCGGGGGTCGTCGCCGCCATGCTCACTCCTCTCCGCGCTCCTCGCTCTCAAGCTAGCGCCGCCGCGAGGTCCGGGTCGCGGGCACGCCGGAATCTGGGAGACCGGGAGCTCGTGCACCGGCGACGTCATGCACCGTTTTCTGTCACAGATCGGCGATACATTGCCTGGATGGACGATCACATCGCCGCCGCCACTGACGACCTGCTCGAGCAGATCCTGTGCGAGGCCGAGGCGGCCGTGGCCCGGCTGCGGGCGGTGCAAGCCTCGATCGTCGTGGAGCTCGATCGCCGCCAGGTGGCCACCGCCGACGGGTGCCACTCGACGGCTGAATGGGTGGCCGGGCGTCTCGACCTCGCCCCCGAGACGGCGGCGACCCTCACCCGCACCTCGCTCGCCCTCGTCGAACGCCCCTCCCTTCGCGCCGCCCTCGACGCCGGCGACGTCTCCTTCGACCGGGCCGCCGAGCTGGCCCGGCTCGCCCCCGGCGACGACCTGCTCGACATGGGGCGCCGTTTCGACATCACCGGGCTCCGCCGCCGTGCCTCCCGCGTCCGCCGCATGACCCGGCACGACGAGCGTCGCGCCTTCGCCGATCGCTACCTCGTGGTGCAGCCGAGCCTCGACGAGAGCGCCTGGCGCCTCCACGGCCTGCTCCCCGGAGCCGACGGCTGCATCGTCGAGCGCGCCCTCGATCAGCGGGCCGACGGCTTCCCGCTCCTCCCCGGCGGCACCACCTGCAGTCGGGGGCAGCGCCACGCCGACGCCCTGGTGTCGCTGGCGACGGACTCCCTCGGCGGCACCGGGGACGGCGGCGGTGCCGCCACCCCACTGGTGACCGTCTTCGTGGACGCCGCCGCGGCGGCGTCGACCGGCGGCGAGGCGGGAGCGGCCGTGGCCGCCGGCCCCCGGGTCGGTCCCGGCACCCTCCAGGAGCTGCTGTGTGGAGGCGCGGTGGAGGTCGTCGCCACCACCGCGCACGGGACACCGTTGGCGGTGGGGCGGAGCAGCCGTCTCATCCCGCCGCGCCTCCGCCGCTGGGTGCTCCACCGCGACGGGTGCTGCACGGCCGATGGCTGTACTTCCCGCCACCGGCTGCAGGCCCACCACGTCACGCCCTGGTCGGAGGGCGGGCCCACCGATCCCGGCAACCTCACCACTCTCTGCTGGTTCCACCACCACGTCGTCGTGCACGGCATGGGGCACGCCGTCGATCCCGCGAGCCCGCCGGGCCGGAGGCGATTCCTCCGGCCCGGCCGAGGCTCCGGTCCACCCTGATCGCACCGTCTTCGGGAACCAAGCCGGCGGGCGGTGGCGTCGGAACCCTCGACGCGTGCAGAATGTAGCGATGACACTTCTTGGCAGGGACGGAGAGGAACCGCGCCGTACCTTGGGGCATCTCGGGGGGATGCGGCCCTTGTTGGCAATCGTGCTGGCGATCCTGTTGGTGACGGCCGGCTGCGATTCCGCCGGTGACGATGCGACCTCGACCACCGAGGCTGAGACCCCAGGCACGCTGGAATCCCCCGCTCTCCAGTGCGGCGACGCCATCCCCGTCTTTCCCGCCTTCACCTGGGCTGAAGACGCCGCCGACGTCGAAAGCAGGTCCGGGCCGGGGCCCGGCTCCGTGCCGGCCGAAGCCGGTCAAGTCGTCGCCCACTGGTCCCGGGACTTCGACGTGGTCCTCGAGATCCGCTGGCCGGCCTCACCGGTACCCGCCGGCGCCGAGCCGACCGGTGCCATCACCGACGGGATCTACCCGGTCGAGCTATGGCTACCGGTCGCCACCGGCGCGTCGGAACGGGTGATCGCCACCGTCCAGGTCGGGGACGCCGCTTCCGACCCCTGCTCCTTCCTCTCGGTCGAAGGGTATGCCCCCCGGGCCGACCCCATCCCCGACCAGCTCTACGACTTCGTGACGAGCCTCCAGCCGCTCGACGCCAAGCCGGCGTTCCTCGCCGCCCTGCTGGCGAAGGAGGCCCCGGCGCCCGAATCGGACCGGCCCCCGGGCGCCTGTGCCGAGCCCGTTCCGGCCGAGGTGGGGGACGACGGAGCGCCGGACCCGGAGGCATCCCTGCTGCTGGCCGAGCACTTCCTGGCCGACCGCCTCGCCGGTAACGCCGCCGAGCAGTGCCTCACCGTGAGCGGAGCCCGCGCATACCGGGACGGCGAGCCCCAAGGCACCCTGCCCGACCTGTGCCTCGTCGAGTGCGACGGAGTGACCCTCGTCGGTGGTGAGGTCGTGGCCGGTGGAGGCGAGGACGGGAGAGTCGAGCTGCTGATCCTCTACCAGCTGGGCGACGCGGTGCGGCAGTTTCGCGAGTTCCTGGAGGTCACCCCGGTGGACGACGGCGCCGGTGGGCACACCGTCCTCATCAACGACGCCCGGCTCGGACCGGAATCCGAGATCGACGAGGCGACCGCCCATCTCGTCATCGAGGACTTCCTCGACGCCGTCGCCGTCGGCGAGTACCAGATCGCCGGCGGCTACCTCCTCAACGAAGGCTTCTCCGCGGAGGTCGAAGAGCGCCTCGGGGACCTGTGGGAGACCCCGCCCGCCGAGCTGTTCCCTGCTTTCTGCGCCCGGGCCGCCTGCGGCGCCCCCTACGAGATCGGCGACACCGTCGCCGTCGGCCAATACACCCGGACCCTCGAGGTCACCTTTGACACCGCCGCCGGCCCGGTGACGGTGCCACTGGGGACCGGCATGTTCGAAGGGGTCACCACGGTGAGCTCCCTCCCGCCCGACGGTGCCGCCGGGGGCACTGCGGATCCGATCGACGTCCGGGTGTTCGGCGAGCCGTACGACGGCACGCTGCTCGCCGGCCGCTACGTGGCTGTGGAACGCATCACGGACGGCGAGCGTGTCTGGGAGCCGGCCTACCGACTCCGCTGGGCCACCAGCTTCGCCGCCGCCGGCGAACACGTCGTGTACGAATCCATGGACACCGTCTCCGCCGGTTTCGACAGCGGGGCCCCCGGCTCCGAGCTCGCCGCGGCGCCGTTCACTCTGGCAGGCGCGGGAAGCAGCGGCGGCCACTCCCTGGCCTTCGTCAGTGACGGGCGGCAACTCGACGCCGTCGACCTCGACACCGGGCGCCAAGCCACCCTGCTCGATCTCGGCGGGCGGGACGGGACTATCCACGGGGCCGACCTCGCCGGGGACACGTTGCTGGTGAGCCTCGGGGTGGGCGACAGCGCCTGGTACGAGGTGTACCAGATCGACCCTGCCGCTCTCACGATCGGCCCGGACGGCCGCACCCTCGAACCGGACGAGCCGGTGGGAATCGGCCATCTCTCCCCGGACGCGACCCGCATCGCCACTGCGCTCCGTGACAGTTCGGTCGGCCCGATCGACGCCGTCGCCGTGCTCGACGTGGCGAGCGGCGCCGTGCTCGACCGCTGGGCACTCGACGACGTGGAGACGGTGACCGACCTGGACTTCGACGGGCGGTGGATCCTGGCCCGCCTCGACGGCCGGACCCTGCTCGTCGTCGACACCGATTCCGGGGAGGCCCGCCGGGTCGACACCTCGGTGCTCATCCGTTTCGGCTGAATGACCCCCGCCGCAGGCGCCGGCACATCGCGGGTCGCGGTCACGTCTACGATCTCGTGCCGGAGGACCACACCGTGCTCGTGCGACCGATGACACCCGACGACTGGCAACAGGTGGCCTCCGTCTACCGCGAGGGCATCGCCACCGGCAACGCCACCTTCGAGACCGACGTCCCCTCCTGGGAGGACTGGAACGCCGGCCACCTCACCACGGCCC
>CAYQEC010000006.1:0-39225 GCA_964416425.1 uncultured Acidimicrobiaceae bacterium
CTGGGATCAGGGGGGACCGGCGAAGCGCCAGCGGAGCTGGCGTTGAGCCGAGGGGGGTACACGGACGCGACCGGCGCGTAGTTCCCCTCGCCCCCCTGTCTCCAGGGGGGACCAGCGAGCGAAGCGAGCTGAGGGGGGTCCCGTTCCGTCTCCCACTCCAACCCTCCCCTGGATCGCCTTGCGCTCCATGGTTTCTTGTCACACCCGACCGTCATGATGGTCCCATGCTGGCCCACGATCCCTCCGTGCCGATCGACCACCACGAGCAGGTCCTGGTGGCTGGCGAGGCGTTGATCGCCAAGATCCGAGCCCGTCAAGCCGAAGCACTCGCCGCCCTCGACACCGCCCACGTCCACCAGATGGACGGATGCCGCTCGATGCTCGAATGGACCGCGGCACGTCTCGACGTCGAGCACGACACCGCCCGCCTCCTGGTCCGATCCGCCAAGGCGCTCGCCGAGCACCCCGACCTCGCCGCCGCCATGCAACGGGGCGACGTCAGCTTCGACCGGGCCTTGGCGACCGCTGAACTGGCAGCATCGGGCGCCGACGAGGCGACGGTGACCGCGTCAGCGGGCTTCGACCTCGCCGGGGTGCACCGGCTCGCAGCCCGCCGCCGCCGCATGACACGGCGAGACGAGGCCAAGGTGTTCCTCGACCGGTTCCTGGCGATCCAGGCCTCCCTCGACGAGTCGTCGGGACGGCTCTGGGGAGAGTTGCCCGGCTTCGAGCTGCGGATCGTGGAGAAGGCACTACGTCAGCGCGGGGACCAGTTCAACGACCTGCCCGGCCCCAAACTGGTGAAGGGCCAGCGCATGGCCGACGCCCTCGTCTCCATCGCCCAGGACTCCCTCGACGGCGTTGCGCCGGAGGGGGCACTCCCGTCGAACGGCGCGGAACCCCTGGTCACGGTCTTCGTGGACACCGGTATCGCCGGCCCCACCGCGGGCGAGGCCGGCGCCGAGATCGAATACGGGCCGCAGGTCGGACCGGGCACTCTGGAACGCATCTTGTGCACCGGCGCCGTTCAGGTCGTCGGCCTCGAGCGCGGCCACCCCATGGCGGCATCGGACGCCACGAGGGCCATCCCGCCTGCAACCCGCCGCTTCGTGGCGTGGCGGGACGGGGGCTGCACCGTCGCCGGGTGCCGGTCCCGCTACCGCCTCCAGGCCCACCACATCCGGGAGTGGGGCCAGGGCGGCGGCCACGACCCCGACAACCTCACCACCCTTTGCTGGTATCACCACCACGTGGTCATCCACGGCATGGGCTACCGGATCGATCCCGACTCACCACCCCAGTGCCGGCGCCTCCGGGCCGGCGTCCGCGGACCCGATCCTCCCTGAACCCCGACCACACCCCCTCAATCTCAACCACACCGCCGATGACCTCCCCCACCCCCAGTGCCGCTCCGACGCGCCCACACCTCCCCCCTTCCCCCCTCCCCCCTCGTCCCCCCCTTCCCTCTGTCGTCCCCCCTTTCCTTCTCTCGTCCCCCCTTTCCTCTGTCGTCCCCCCTTCCCTTCTCTCGTCCCCCCTTCCCTCTTTCGTCCCCCCTGGGATCAGGGGGGACCAGCGAGCGCAGCGAGCTGAGGGGGGTGCATAGAGGCGGCCGGCGCGGTCACTGTCGTTTCCCCTGGGACCAGAGGGGACCAGCGAGCGCAGCGAGCTGAGGGGGGTGCATAGAGGCGGCCGGCGCGTAGTTCCCCTCGCCCCCCCTCTCCTTCTCTCGTCCCCCCTGGGATCAGGGGGGACCGGCGAAGCGCCAGCGGAGCTGGCGTTGAGCCGAGGGGGGTACCAAGCCGCGACCCCACCCGAAATCGACCCTCCCGAAATCGCCGGCGGCTCCGCCGCCAGGGAAGAGGGCGGGACCCGACCGGCGCGCTCCCCTACCCGGTCAGTCCTTCTCGAGCAGCATCCGGGCCGTCGCCACGTCCGAGGTGATCTGGGCGACCAGGGCGTCGACGTCGGGGAACTTGCGCTCCTCCCGGATCCAGGCCCAGAAGTCGACCTGCAGCTCCTGCCCGTAGAGGTCGCCGTCGTAGTCGAGCAGGTGCACCTCCACCACGCTCTCGGTGCCGCCGAAGGTGGGACGCACCCCGATGTTGACGACCCCCGGCCGGCGGGTGTCGCCCGGCCCGCACTCGACGGCGTAGACGCCGGAGGCCGGAACGAACATGCGGGGATCGATGTCGAGGTTCGCCGTCGGGAACCCGATCGTCTTCCCCCGCCCGTCGCCGGCTACCACCCGGCCCCGGAGCTGGTAGGGGCGGCCGAGCATCCGCCACGCCGTTGCGACGTCGCCGTCGGCCAGCACCCGGCGGATGGCGGTGGACCGCACCGGCTCCCCGTCCTCGAAGATGCCGACCCGGCGCACCTCGAACCCGTGCACCTGGCCGAGCGCCTCGAGCAGCGTCACGTCGCCGCCGAGGCGGTAGCCGAACCGGAAGTCGTCGCCGACCGCCACCACCCGCGCCTGCAGCGCCCGTACCAGGACCTGTTCGACGAAGGTGGCGGCCTCGGTGTGGCGGAAACGGTCGTCGAAGTCGATCACCGCCACCACGTCGGCGCCGTTGGCTTCGAGCAGCTCGAGGCGCTGCTCGATGCTGGTGAGCAGCAGCGGGGCGTCCTCGGGGTGGAGCACGATCGCCGGATGGTCCTGGAACGTCACCACCGCCAGCGGAAGGTCGGGATCGGCTGCCCGCAGCTCGGCCAGCACCCGCTGATGCCCGCGGTGGACGCCGTCGTACATGCCGATCGTCACCGCCTGGGGACGCGGCACCGGCTCCCAGCGCTGGGGATCCCCCGAGAGCACGATCACGCCAGCACCACCTCCGCCTTGGCCCGGCCGGCGTCGACGCGGTAGACGGCGAGGAGCTGCCCCTCGCCGTCCACGACCCGCACCGGACCGTCGTGCGGCTCCGCCATCAGGGCCGACGCCGGGAACACGACGCCGTTGCGGACCGCCACCGCGGTGTCGTCGCCCACCGTCACCAGCGGCAGGTCGGGGAGACCGGCGGCCGCCGTCAGGCTCAGGTCCCGCCAGTCATCCCCGGCGGCGGCGACCTCGTCGATGGTGTGGGCGTCGTCGACGAGCAGCGACCCGTTGCGGAGGCGTCGCAGCGAGGTCAGGTGGGCGTGGCCGCCGAGGGCGCGGGCGATGTCGTCGGCGAGGGTCCGCACGTAGGTGCCCTTGCTGCAGATCACCCGAAACGAGACCTCCGGGTAGTTGCAGGGGGCGAAATCGAGCAGCTCCAGCACCGAGATCTCCACCCAGCGGGCCTCCCGCTCCACCTCGATGCCCTGGCGGGCCAGCTCGTAGAGGCGGCGTCCCTCCACCTTGCGAGCCGACACCATCGGGGGGATCTGGGAGATCCGGCCGACGAAGCGGGTCATCGCGGTCCGCACCTCGTCCTCCGACACCGGCATCGGCTCCCGGGACAGCACCGACCCGTCGGCGTCGAGGGAATCGGTGGCGACCCCGAGCCGAGCCTGGGCCAGGTACTCCTTGGGGGCGTCCTGGACGAAGCGGAGCAGGCGGGTCGCCTTGCCGAGCCCGAGCACCACCAGCCCGGTCGCCAGTGGATCGAGCGTGCCGGCGTGGCCGATCTTGCGCTTCCGGGTGAGGCCCCGCACCTTGGCGACGACGTCGTGCGAGGTCCAGCCGGAGTCCTTGTCCACGAGCAGGAACCCGGTGAAGCGCTCCTTGGGGCTCACCGCAGACCGGCCCGGACCAGCTCGACAATCTCCTCCGGGGTGCCCTTGTGGGTGAACCCGGCGGCGTTGTGGTGGCCGCCGCCGCCGAGGGCGGAGGCGACGGCGCCGACGTCCACCGTGCCGCGGGACCGCAGGCTGCACTTCACCGTCTCGTCGTCGAGCTGCCGCACCAGGCACGCCACCTCGGCCTCCCGGGCGACCCGGATGAGGTCGATGAGGCCGTCGGCGTCCTCGTAGCCGATCCCGGAACGCTCCAGGTCCTCCACGTGCAGCACCGACCACACCAGCGAACGTTCCGGGTCGAGCCGGGCCCGTGACAGCACCGCCCCCGCCACCCCCAGGTAGCCGAACGGCGATTCCTCGAACAGGTACCGCCCCACCTCGTCGGGCTCGACCCCGGCGGCGAGGAGGCGGGCAGTGATCTCGTGCACCTCGGGGCTGGTCGCCGAGTACTGGAAGCGGCCGGTGTCGGTCACCAGCCCGGTGTAGAGGGCGGTGGCGATGGCTGGGGTGAGGCCCCACCCCAGCTCTTCGAGCAGGTGGAAGACGAGCTGGGCGGTGGCGGCGGCGGCGGGGTCGATGACGGCGACGTCGCCGAAGTCGCCGCCGTTGGAGGCGTGGTGGTCGATGACGAGGAGCCTGGCTGCGCCGTTCGCCACCGAGGCGGCGCTGCCGAGACGGTCGGCCGATCCGGTGTCGACCGCCACTGCCAGGTCCAGCTCGGGCGGCACCGCGCCCGGGGCCACCAGCAGGTCCTGGGTGAGGAACCGGAACTGGCGGCCGAGCACGAAGGGCTCCCCGAAGGTGACATAGGCGTCCTTGCCGGCGTTGCGGGCCGCCTCCGCCAGCGCCAGCGCCGACCCGATGGCGTCGCCGTCGGGACCGACGTGGCCGATGACGACGAGTGACTCGGCGGCGCGCAGCAGCCCCGCCGCCTGCTGCAGACCCGATCGGATCTCGGGTGTCATTCCTTTTCCCCTTCCCGATCGAGACCGTGGAGGAGACGGTCGATCTTGAGGCCCTCCTCGATCGAGGGGTCGACCCGGAACTCCAGCACCGGCGTGTACTTGATGCGGGTCTGGCGACTGATGGCGGATTGCAGCCGAGGTCCCGCCCGGTGCAGGGCTGCGGCGGTGGCGGCCGCCTCCTCGTCCGTTCCCAGCACCGAGTAGTACACGATGGCGTGGCGCAGGTCGGGAGCGGTCTCGACCCCGGTGATGGTGAGGAACCCGATGCCGGGGTCCTTCAGCTCGGTGGTCTCCTCGGCGATGACTTCGCGCAGCAACTCATTCACCTTGCGCATCCGCGGGGTCGGTGGGTGGCTCATTCCGGGTCCTCCAGGTGGGAGACGCCCACCTCCAGCACCTCGACGTCGACCCGCTCGCGCAGGTGCTGCTCGACACGATGCAGGATACGGTCGAGTTGCCCCGCCTGTGGCGCCACCGCCGCCACTCCCAGCGTGGCGCGGTTCCACAGGTTCTGATGGCCGACTTCGGACACGGCGACGCCGAAGGTGCGCCCCACGGAGGTGGTGATGGATTTCACGACCTGCCGTTTCTCCTTCAGTGAGTGGGCGTCCCGGATCCTCAGCTCGATGCGGAGGGCGCCGGCGTGCACGACGACCGTCAGGTCCGGGCGACTTCCCGAATCTCGAAGGACTCGATGGTGTCGCCCTCTTTGATGTCGCGGAAGTTGTCGAGCCCGATGCCACACTCGAAGCCGGCCGCGACCGAGGCAACGTCTTCCTTGAAGCGCCGCAGCGACACGATCCGGCCGTCGTAGACCACCACCCCGTCGCGCACCAGCCGGGCCCGGGCGTTGCGGTTGATCTCGCCCTCGGTGACGTAGCACCCGGCGACGGTGCCGAGTCGGGGGGCCCGGAAGGTGGCTCGCACCTCGGCGACCCCGAGGAAGGTCTCGACCTCCTCGGGCGCCAGCTCGCCGACGAGCAGACCCTCGACGTCCTCCAGCAGCTCGTAGATGATCGAGAAGGTGCGGATGTCGATGCCCTGATCCTTGGCGGCCTTGCGGGCGCCGCTGTCGGGACGCACGTTGAAGCCGTAGATGATGGCGTCCGACGCCTCGGCCAGCATGACGTCGTTGGCGGTGATGCCGCCGACGCCGCCGAGCACGATGTTGATCTGGGCGTTCTCCCGGGTGATTTTGGCGATGGCGTCCCGGATCGCCTCCAGCGAGCCGGTGGCGTCTGCCTTGACGATCACCCGCAGCTCGGTCTGGTCGGCGGAGCGGAGCTGCTCGAGGAGCTGCTCGAGGCGTTCGGTGGCGGTGGGGACGATGAGGTTCTCGGCCCGGAGGCGGACTGCCGCCTCCTGGGCCAGCTTGCGGGCCTCCCGCTCGTTGGCGACGACCTGGAACATGTCGCCGGCCGCCGGGACCTCATCCCAGCCCATGATGAGCGCCGGGGTGCTAGGCCCGGCGGTCTTCATCTGCTGACCGTTCTCGTCGAACATGGCGCGGACCCGCCCCGCCACGCCGCCGGCAACGATGGCGTCGCCGCGGGTCAGGGTGCCGCGTTGCACGATCACGGTGGCGAGCGGGCCGCGGCCCACCTCGAGTTGGCTCTCGATGACGGTGCCGACTCCGGGGGCCTTGGGATTGGCCTTGAACTCCTCCACCTCGGCGACGAGGGCGATCATCTCGAGCAGCTCGTCGACGCCCTCGCCGGTGAGGGCGGAGATCTCGGCGCTGACGACATCGCCGCCCAGCTCCTCCACCACCACCCCGTACTGGGTGAGTGCGGCCCGCACCGCGTACGGGTCGGCGGATTCGAGGTCCATCTTGTTGATGGCGATGATGAGCGGCACCCCGGCCGCCCTGGCATGGTCGATGGCCTCCACGGTCTGCGGCATGACGCCGTCGTTGGCGGCCACCACGATGATGGCGACGTCGGTGACGTGGGCGCCCCGGGCCCGCAGGGCGGTGAAGGCCTCGTGGCCGGGGGTGTCGATGAAGGTGATCTTGGAGCCGTCCCGGGCGACCTGGTAGGCGCCGATGTGCTGGGTGATGCCGCCGGCTTCCCCGGCGATCACGTTGGCTTTGCGGATGGTGTCGAGCAGCTGGGTCTTGCCGTGGTCGACGTGGCCCATCACCGTCACCACCGGGGGCCGGGGCTGCAGGGTGGAGGGGTCGTCCTCGTACTCGACGACGGAGTGCTCCGCCACCGGTTCCGGCTCCGGCGCCTCCGGGGCTGCTTCGACGAGCACGTCGAAGCCGAAGAAGTCGCCGAGTGGCTCCAACGCGTTGGTGGGAATGGTGCCGCCGCCGGGAACCATCTCCCCCATCGACATCAGCTGGCGCACCACGTCGCCGGTGCGGAGTCCCACCAGGCGGGCGAACTCGGCGGCGGTGATGCCCTCGTCGACGGTGAGGATGGGCCGCTCGTCGGCGGTGGCGGTGGCAGGGGCCGGGGCGGCGGAGGCGGGCGCCTCGGGCGCCGCCTCAGGTTCGGGGGTGGGGGCGGCGGCCTCCTCCGGCTCGGACGGCGCCTCCTCGGCGGCCGCCGGCGCCGGCGTCGCCGCGGCGTTCTCCTCGAAGGACATCCTGACCAGCGCCACCGCGTCCTCGTCGAGGCCGGATGAGGCGGTCTTGACGTCGAGATCCAACTCCTGGGCGCGTTCGAGCACCTCCTTGGACTCTCGCCCAAGCTCCCGTGCCAGCTCGTATACGCGCGTCTTCGCCAAGTGTCACCTCCGGGCGCCCTATTGTGCCAGACCGCTCAGGCGGTCGAGCCGGCGCCTCGCTCCTCGTCGTCCGTCATCGTTTCGTCGGCTGCGCCGGCCTCGTCGGGGGCCTCGCTCTCGTCAACAACCTCGGCCTTCTCCGGAACCGCGGCCTCTCCGGCCTCGTCACCGGCTTCGGCTTCCTCGGCCACCTCGGCAACCGCGGCCTCCTCTACTACCGCGGCCTCCTCGACCACCGCGGCCTCCTCGACCACCGCGGCCACCTCGGCGACCGTTTCGGGCGCAGGCTCGGCCGCCGCGGGCACGGCCGCTGCGGTGCCCGTCGCGGTGTCTTCGGCTCCGAGCCCTTCTTCGTCCTCGACGTCGAGGCCGAGGTCCTGGCTCTCGGAGCGGATGTCGACCTTGTAGCCGGTCAGCTTGGCGGCGAGGCGGGCGTTCTGGCCCTCCCGGCCGATCGCCAGCGAGAGCTGGTGGTCGGGCACCACGACGGTGGCGATCTTCTCGTCCTCGTCGAGTCGGACCTCCTTGACCCGCGCCGGGCTCAGTGCCTCGGCGATGAAGGAGCGGGTGTCGTCCCGCCATTCGACGATGTCGACCTTCTCGCCCCGCAGCTCGTTGACGACCTGGCGCACCCGGGAGCCGCGGGCGCCGACGCAGGCCCCTACCGGGTCGACGTTGGGGTCGTTGGAGGCCACCGCGATCTTGGTGCGGTGGCCCGGCTCGCGGGCGATGGCCCGGATCTCGACGTCGCCGTCGACCAGCTCGGGCACCTCCAGCTCGAACAGCGAGCGAATGAACTCGGGATGGCTGCGGGACACCACGATCTGCGGGCCCTTGCCCTCGCCCCGTACCTCCAGGATGTAGGCCTTGACCCGATTGCCGCGCTCCAGCCTCTCGTAGGGGATGCGCTCCGACGACGGCATGATCGCCTCGGCGTTGCCGAGGTCGAGCAGGGCGTAGCGGTGGTCGGAGCTCTGCACGATGCCGGTCACCAGGTCGCCCTCGCGGCCCTCGTAGAGGTCGAAGACCTGCTCCCGCTTGGCGTCACGCAGGCGCTGCATGATGACCTGCTTGGCGGTCTGGGCGGCGATGCGCCCGAAGTCTTCCGGGGTGTCCTCCCACTCCCGGACGACGTTACCGTCCTCGTCCAGCTCCTGGCCGTAGACGACGATCTCGCCGGTGTCGGCGTCGATGGTCACCCGGGCCTCCTCGGCGGCTCCGGGGGTGCGCTTGTAGGCGGACACGAGCGCGTTGGCGAGGGCGTCGAGGATGGTGTCGGCCGGTACCCCCTTCTCACGCTCCAGCAGTTCGAGAGCGTCAAGCAAGTTGTAGTCCATCGTCGTCCCTCTCTATCGCCGCGTACCCGGCTTGGCGGTCTTCTCCCAGACGAACACCGTCCCGGCCGACGCGACGTCGTCGAAGGCGATGCGGCGCTCGCCGCCGTCGACCTCGATGCAGAAGCCGTCCTCGTCGACCTGCGACAGCACCCCGCGGTGCTGGGAGGCGTCTTCCACCGGCTGGCGAGTCTTCACTCGGATCTCTCTTCCCAACGACTTCTCGAAGTGACGGGGCCGGCGGAGCTTGCGCTCCAGCCCCGGCGAGGTGACCTCAAGCGTGTAGGGACCGATCACGGGGTCTTCGGCGTCGAGCAGGCGGCTCACCCCCCGCGACAGGGCTGCGACGTGGTCGACGTCGATCGGCTCGGCGGCGTCGACCGTCACCCGCACGAGGGTGCCGGGGCCGCTGCCGACGACCTCGACGTCGTCGAGCTCGATCCCCTCGGCCGCGACATACGGCTCGACCACGCCCCACAGGCGCTCCTCGGTGCCGGTCACGACCACTCCTCCTCCGGGTCCCTTCACAGAACGAGGCGGGCCCAGGCCCACCTCGAGCACGATCTCCGTTCGGGAAAGGAGTATAGCAGCCGGGCCTTTCTCCCGATCCCTCCCCGGAACGGGCGCGGCAGCGTCTCCGGAGCGGCCGTCTCCAGACACTGGGAGGCGGCGGGCCGCCTCAGGTGCGGGCGGCCTGCACCTCGGCCACGACGATGGCGGCGGCGTCCCCGGTGGGCACGGTCCGGGTCTCCCCGCTGCGCCGCTCGGTCAGCTCCACCGTCCCGGCGGCGAGACCGCGGGGCCCGACGGTGATCCGGTACGGGATGCCGATCAGCTCGGCGTCGTTGAACTTCACCCCGGGACGCTCGTCACGGTCGTCGATGACGACGTCGATCCCCGCCTCCCCCAGCTCCCGGTAGAGGGCCTCCCCCGCCTCCATCGAGGCGTCGTCGTCGACCTTGACCACGGTGACGACGACCTCGTAGGGGGCCACCGCCACCGGCCACACGATGCCCTTGTCGTCGAAGTGGGTCTCGACGACGGCGGCCAAATTGCGCTCCACGCCGATGCCGTAGGACCCCATCACGATGGGGCGGCTCGCCCCGTGCTCGTCGAGCACCGTGGCGCCGAGCGGCTCGGAGTACTTGGTGCCGAGCTTGAAGATGTGCCCGGCCTCGATGGCGCGGAACACCTCGAGCGGCTCCCCGCAGGTGACGCACGGCTCACCGGCGCCGACCTCACGCAGGTCGAGCCAGCGGTCGACCCGCAGGTCGCGCTCGACATCGACGCCGCGGAGGTGGAAATCGTCCTCGTTGGCGCCCGTCGTCATGTTGCGACGGCCCTGCAGCCCGGTGTCGGCGACGATCGGCACCCCCTCGACCCCGACCGCACCCAGGCTCCCCGGGTCGGCGCCGAGCAGCTCCCGCACCTCGTCGGGATGGGCGGGGCGCAGCTCGACCGCCCCGGTGCCGTCCTGCAGCTTCTGCTCCTGGAGGGCGTGGTCGCCCCGCAGCAGCACCAAGGTGGGGGCACCGTCGAGCACGTACACCAGGGTCTTGATCTGGCGGTCGGCGGCCGCCCCGCCCTCGAAGTGCACGAGGTCGTCGATGGTGCGCACCCCCGGGGTGGGGAACTTCTCGGGGGCGGCGAGCCCCGGCCCGTCGTCGGCGGGCGCCAGGGCGGAGACGGCCCGCTCCACGTTGGCGGCGTAGCCACACTGCGGCGAGTACACCACCAGGTCCTCGCCGGCCGCCGCCGCCACCATGAACTCGATCGAGCCGCTGCCTCCCATCGACCCGGAGGAGGCCTCCACCGGCACCGCATCCAGCCCGAGGCGGCGGAAGATCGCCTGGTAGGCCTGGTGGTGGAGGGCGAAGGAGCGATCGAGCCCGTCCCGGTCGATGTCGAAGCTGTAGGAGTCCTTCATGGTGAACTCCCGTACCCGCAGCAGGCCGGACTTGGGGCGGGGTTCGTCCCGGAACTTGGTTTGGAGCTGGTACCAGATCTGCGGGAGCTGCCGGTAGGAGGTCAGCTCGAGGGCGAGTGTGGTGAAGATCTCCTCGTGGGTCATGCCGAGACCGAGTTCGGCCCCCTTGCGGTCCTTGATGCGGAACATCTCGTCCCCCATCACCTCCCACCGGCCGCTCTTCTTCCAGATCTCGCTGGGGTGGATCGCCGGCAGCAGGAACTGCTGGCCACCGATGGCGTCCATCTCCTCGCGGATGATGCGCCGGATCTTGTCCTGCACCCGGAACGCCGCCGGCAGCAGCGAATAGACGCCGGCCATGAGCTGGCGGATGAACCCGGCCCGGATCAGGAGCCGGTGGCTGGCGGCCTCGGCGTCGGCCGGGTCGTCGCGCAGGGTGGGGATGAAGGCTTGGGACCAGCGCACGATCACTCCACGGTCGGTTCGTGGCGCCGGAGTCTATCGCCCCGCCCCGTCCGGCCCGATTCAGGCCGCGCCGGGCCTCGACTCACGCCCCGTCGTCGCCTCCGGCGACTTCGGCCACCGCGGCCCGGCGCGCCGCGGCCCGGTTGGCGTCGCCCTGGACCCCGAGCAGCTCGATACGCTGTGATTCGGCGAGGTCGGCGGCGGTGACGTCGGCGGCGGCCAGCCGGGCTTCGACCCCTTCGGCCACCAGGCGGCGGGCCTCGTCGACGAGGGCCTCGACCATGTCCTCCTCGGCCACCACCCGCACCACCTGGCCCTTGACGAAGAGGTGGCCCCGCCCCCGCCCGGCGGCGATCCCGAGGTCGGCCTCGCGAGCTTCGCCGGGCCCGTTGACGACGCAACCCATCACCGCCACCTGCACCGGCAGGTTCTCGGCTTCGAGGGCGGCGCTCGCCCGGGCGGCGACGTCGATGACGTCCACCTCGGCCCGCCCGCAAGAGGGACAGGCGATGAGGTCGAGGCCCTTGCGCTCCCGCAGGCCGAGGTATTCGAGCAGCTTGCGGCCCGCCTTCGCCTCCTCCACCGGGTCGGCCGTGAGCGAGAACCGGATGGTGTCGCCGATCCCCTCCAGCAGCAGGGTCGAGATGCCGGCCACCGACTTGATGAGGCCGCCCGGAGGCGGGCCGGCCTCGGTGACGCCGAGGTGGAGCGGGTAGTCGATCCGCTCCGAGAGCAACCGGTAGGCCTCCACCATGGAGGGCACGTGGGAGTGTTTGACCGAGATCTTGATGTCCTCGAACCCGACCTCCTCCAGCAGCCGGATCTCCGCCAACCCCGAGGCGACGAGGGCCTCCGGGACCGGGGCGCCGTATTCGGCGAGCAGGTCCTTGTCGAGCGAGCCGGCGTTGACGCCGACCCGGATCGGGACCCCGGCGGCGGCGGCGGCCCGGGCCACCGTCTTGATGTGCTCGGGTTTGCGGATGTTGCCCGGGTTGAGGCGCAGCCCGGCGACGCCGGCTTCGAGGGCGGCGAGGGCGAGGCGGTACTGGAAGTGGATGTCGGCGATGATTGGCACCGGGGAGCGGGGCACGATCTCGGCGAGACCCTGGGCGGCCTCGGCGTCGTTGCAGGTGATGCGAACGATGTCGGCCCC
Source organism: uncultured Acidimicrobiaceae bacterium (assembly GCA_964416425.1). GTDB lineage: Bacteria > Actinomycetota > Acidimicrobiia > Spongiisociales > UBA5794 > CAYQEC01. The sequence goes on from CAYQEC010000006.1 coordinate 12,298, forward strand.
GGCGCCTTTGAGGGCGTAGACCTGGGCCAGGGTGGCGTCGACGTCGGCCGTCTTGGTGGTCGTCATCGACTGCACCGAGACGGGGGCGTCCCCGCCGACCGGGACGTCGCCCACCATGATCCTGCGGGTGGGGCGCCGGGTGATGCTCATGGGGTCAATGCTAAGCGGGACCGCGCCGCTCGGGGCACGGCCGGACCTCAGCCGGGGAGCTGGATCGGGTCGACGATGTCGAAGTAGAGGCCGAGCAAGCCGAGCATGATGATGAAGACGAACACCGCCGCCGCCACCGGCAGCAGCTTGCGCACGTCGGCGGCCCGCCCTCGGATCCGCTCGTAGAGCGCCACCGCGAAGTGGCCCCCGTCGAGTGGGAACAGCGGCACCAGGTTGAGGACGCCGACGAAGACGTTGACGAAACCGAGTAGGAACAGGGCATCCTGGACCGGGCCGGCGATGCGCACCAGCCCGACGACGCTGACGGGGCGGACCTGGCTGACGTCGCCGGTCCCCCTCCCGAAGGCCTGCCCCACGATCGAGTTGAAGTTGGAGACCATGCCCCACAGCCCCTGCACCGCGTACACCGACGTCTCCCCGATCGTCGCCCCCGCCTGCGGCACCGCCGCCAGCAGCCCGTAGTGGTGCTCGACGACGACGGGGCTCACCCCGAGGTACCCGATCGACCCGCTGCCGTCGGCGGGGATGGTGGCGAGGGTGGCCTGGAGGGTCTGTTCCCGGTCGGCCTGGTCCACGACGATGTTCACCGTCCGCCCGGGGCGATCCTGGGCGAGCTCGACGAAGCGGTCCCAGGTGTCGATGTGGACCCCGTCGAGCGAGACGAGCACGTCCCCGGCCTGGAGACCGGCGAGCAGGGCGGGAGTGGGAACGACCAGGTCGGTGGTGGTGAGGGTGACGAGGAACCCGGCGCGCTCCACCTCCACCTCTGTCGTGGCGTCGGGGGCTTTGGTGGTAACGGGGTCGACCTCACGGAGTGGCACCCCGTCGACGCGCACCACCACGTCGTCGGCTTGGAGGTCGAGGGGGATCTCGTCGGCCGGGTCGGCGGTCGAGGTCACCAGGACGTCGCCCACCTCCCGCACCTCGGTGCTGCGCTCGTAGGTGCCGTAGGCGAGGGTGACGATGTAGAAGAGGATGAACGCCACCACGAAGTGGCTGGCGATGCCGGCCAGCACCACGATCGACTTCTGCCAGAAGGGCTTCTGGCGGTAGGTGCGGTACTCCTCGGCGGGATCCACCTCCTCGAGGGGGTTCATGCCGACGATGCGCACGTAGCCGCCGAGCGGGATCGCCTTGATGCCGTACTCGGTCTCGCCGCGCCGGGTGGACCAGAGGCGGGGCCCGAACCCGAAGAAGGCCTCGGTGGCCTTCATGCCGAAGTACTTGGCCGCCACGAAGTGGCCGCCCTCGTGGATGACGACCATCAGGATGAAGCCGACGATGATGATGGCGGGTCCCATGTACCTCCCCGGGCGGCAGACACGCTACCCGCCGGGTCACGTTACCGAGTTCGGCTCATCCCGCCGACTCGACCAGCCCGGCCGCCACCACCCGGGCCTCGGCGTCCACCGCGAGGGCGGCGGCCACGGTGGTGACCGGGTGGGGGGCGACGGCCTCGAGGGTGGCCGCCACCACCGTGGCGATGGCGGGGAAGCGGATCCGGCCGGCAAGGAAGGCGGCGACCGCCACCTCGTCGGCGGCGTTGAGGACGGCGGGCGCCGAGCCGCCCTGCTTCCCGGCGGTGTACCCGAGCCGGAGGCAGGGGAAGGCGTCGTGGTCGGGCGCCTCGAAGCTGAGCGGCCTCCGGGTGAGGTCGAAGCCGGTGGCGGGAGCGGCGACCCGGTCCGGGTAGGTGATGGCGTACTGGATGGGGAGCCGCATGTCGGGCTCTCCGAGCTGGGCCTTGACGCTGCCGTCGGCGAACTCCACCAGGGAGTGCACGATGCTCTGGGGATGGACGACAACGTCGATGTGGTCGTAGTCGACCCCGTAGAGGTGATGGGCCTCGATCACCTCGAACGCCTTGTTCATGAGGGTGGCGGAATCGACCGTGATCCGGGGCCCCATGCTCCAGGTGGGGTGCGCCAGCGCCTCGGCGACGGTGACATGCGCGAGGTCGGCGGCGTCGCGGCCCCGGAACGGGCCCCCGGAGGCGGTGAGGATGAGGCGGCGCACCGCCCCCACCGGTTCCCCCACCAGGCACTGCCACAGTGCCGAGTGCTCGCTGTCGACCGGGATCACCTCGCCTCCGCCGTACTCGGCGGCAGCGGTGACCACCGGCCCGCCGACCACCAGGCTCTCCTTGTTGGCGAGGGCGACCCGGTTGCCTGCTTCGAGGGCGGCCACGGTGGGAGCGAGCCCGGCGGCGCCGACCACACCGTTGACGACGATGCTGCCGGGGCGGGCCGCCAGGGCGTCGAGGGCCTCCGGGCCGAAGGAGACCCGGTCCCCGAGGCGGTCCCGGCACCGCTCCCGGCCGGCGTCGTCGGGGTTGGCGATGACGACGGCGGCGGCGGGATGGGCGGCGGCGGTCTCGAGGATTCGGTCGGAGCAGCTCCCGGCGGCGATGCCGGCGACCGGCAGCTCCAGCCGGGCGGCCACCTCCAGTGCCTGGGCTCCGATCGACCCGGTGGCGCCGAGGACGACGAGCGGCTTCAGGTGAGCAGCCCCATCCACGCGTACGCCATCCAGGCCGCCGGGATGACGAACAGCACGGCGTCGATCCGGTCGAGCACACCGCCGTGGCCGGGCAGGATCGTGCCCATGTCCTTGACGCCGATGCTGCGCTTGATCACCGAGACGGCCAGGTCCCCGAAGGGGGCGACCACCGCCACCACGGCGCCGAGCACGAGGCCGTTCACCAGGTCGAACGGCTCGAACATGCCGAAGCCGGCCCCGGCCGCCAGCGCCACCAGCACGCCGCCGATCAGCCCTTCGACCGTCTTCTTGGGCGAGACGACCGGGGCGAGGGGGCGGCGCCCGAGGCGACGGCCCACGAAGTACTGGGCGCTGTCCATCAGTGCCACGGTCACGACGAGGCCGCCGATGAGCCAGCGGTAGTCGGGCGAGTCGAGGATGTCGAAGGCGAAGGCGCCGAGGCCCCCGATCCAGGCCACCCCGACGATGGTGAGGGCGGCGTTCTCGAGGGGCTTGGCGCGGCCGGGCACCACCGCGTAGAAGAAGAGCACCGCGATCGTGGTCACCAGCAGCGACACCGGGACCGCCGCCAGGTTCCCGGTCCAGGTCCCGAAGAAAGCGCCGCCCACCCCGAGGAACCCGAAGAGGGCGAGGGGGTGACGGCCGCTGCGGATGAGCACGGTGTAGAACTCGCCGACGGCGAGGGCGAGCACGAGGAGCACCAGGAGCCCGATCGCCCAGGGGTGCAGCAGCGACGCCAGGAAGATCCCACCGAGCAGGAGCCCGGTGAGGATCCGCATCGGCAGGTCGGAGATGCGGACGGTGGCCCCGTGCTCGGCGATCTCGCCGGCGACGTCCATGACGTCGTCGAGGCCGACCAGGCCGGTGTCGAGGCCGGGCATCCCGGCGGCGATCGCCATCGGCTCCGGGGTTTCCTCGGCGGCGCGGGCGACGGCCTCGGCGAGCCCGGCGTACTCGCGGGTGCTGGCCTGGGCGTATTCCTCGCTGGTGTACTGGGCAAAGTCGGGGATGTCGTCGTCATCATCGGGGTCCCCGCCTCCGGACGAATCGCGGTCCGCACCCTCGGACGAGCCGCGATCCGCGCCTTCCGATGAATCGTTCCCGTCACCCGACGAGTCGCGCAGCGACTCGTGAACGGACGGGTCGCCTTGCGGCCCGTACGCCGCGTCGCCCGTCGCATCCGCATCCTCGGACGAGCCGCGATCCGCGCCTTCCGATGAGTCGTTCCCGTCACCCGACGAGTCGCGCAGCGACTCGTGAACGGACGGGTCGCCTTGCGGCCGGTCCGCCGCGTCGCGATCCGCCTCGTCCGCGTACGGTTCCCAGCCGGAACGGTCGCTCACGGCGCCACCTGCCGACCACTCGGGGACGTCGAAGTCCTCGATGCGCCACCCCGGACCGTCCACGGAGACGGGCTCGTCCGGACGCGCCTCACCCGGCACGGGTTGGGCATGCCGTTCGAGGGTCGCATCAGGCGGTTCGACACCTGCGTCCTCCTGCGCTCGCTCGACGTCGGAGAACAAGACCTCCGACGCCTCCGTCACTTCGCTGCGGACACGGTCGTCCCCTGCCGCCACCGGTACCTGCAGGTGGACCTGATCGTCCGATCCACCACGTACCGGCACCGAGGCCCGGCGCCGTACCAGGCGCCGCCAGCCCCTCACTGGGGATTCTGCCACGGATGCGCCGCTTCCATCCACACCGGGGCCGGCCGCGACCTCGCCGTCGCTCCCCCCGACCCGTCCCGGCGCCCCGGCGCCGCGGTCGCCGGTGGGCTGCGCCGACCGGATCCGGGAAGCGGCGGCGGCCATTCTCCGCAGCTCCCCCGCCAGGGCCGCGGCGCCGGCGGCGGCCGCATCGGCTTCGAGCCGGCGCTCGGTTTCGATGCCGCGCCGCGCCGCGGCGGCGACCTCGAGCGCTTCCAGGGCCACGGCCCGGCCCCCCGCCAGGCGGGTCAGCTCGGCCTCGAGGGCGGTGTGGTCGAGTGTCTCGTCCTGCCGGGCCAGTTCCCGCTCCAGCGGCCGCAGGGTGGCGGTGGAGATGGCCGCCTCGGCCACCCGCTGCCGGGTGCGGGCCACGGTGACCGCGTTGCCGGCGCGCGCCAGCTCGGCCACCAGCGACGTCGCCTCGCCGTCTCCCTCGACGACGGTGAGGTCGATCTCGATGTGGTGCCCGGCGGCGGCGGCTCGCTGCTCCCCGTCCCGCCGGCGGGTCGCCGTGATCGTGGTGGCAGCGCGTTGCAGCTCGGCGGCCTGCCGCGTCTCCGCCGCGCCGGTCTCGGTCCGGGCCAACGCGGAGGCGTGCCCCCGACCCCGGGTCGCGGCGTCCCGGGCGCCCTGCTCCCGGAGACGGGACTGTTCGGCAGCGATCTGGATCTCCGCCCGCCCCAGCTCGGCGCTGCGGGTGGTGGCGGCGACCGACGCCGCCACCTGCCCGAGGACGGCTTGGTGCTTACGGCCCGACGCGGCGGCGACTTCCGATCCGGTGGCGATCAGGTGCTCCCGCGCCGCCGCGACGGAAGTCTCGACCCAGCGCAGCTCGGCGCCCAGATCCCGCTCCTCGTCAGCGCCGCCGGCGGCGGTGAGGGACTGCAGGTGGTCGCGCCCGGCAGCCCCGGCCCGCTGCTCCTCCCCGGCGATCAGTACTGCCTGGGCCGGCCGAGCCTCGTCCGCCGGCTGCGCCTCTTCTGGTGCCTGCTCCGGTGGCGACTCGGGAATGACATCCTGAGCGGCCGTCTCACGGAGCGCGTCCGGCGGCGGTGGGGCGAGGTCCTGCGGCGCTCGTACCTCCTCCGCCGCTTCGGCGTCCTCCGGCGCTTCCACCGGTGGCGGGTCCCCGGAGCGTTCGGCCCCACCATCCTCCGGGGCGCGCAGCACCGCGTAGACCTCCTCGACCGAGGAGGTGAAGTCGTCGTCGTCGGGGGCGGCGTCGCGGGTCCGGCCCCGACGCAGCCGGGTCAGCCAGCTCGACGACTCCTCGTCCGTCTCCGGGGTCGGCTCGGCGTCGTCGTCGTCCTGCAGCGACCAGTCGGGATGCCAGGGATCACCGGGCTGCGGGTTGAACCCCGCGGCGTCTCCGCGACGACGGCTCACTCGAACTCCTCCGGCGGGCTGCTCGCGGTCAGACCTCGAGCAGCTCCTCCTCCTTGTGGGTCAGGAGCTCATCGATCCGTTGCGTGTGCTCGTCGGTGAGATCCTGCAGTTCCTTCTCGGCGCGGCGCACGTCGTCCTCCGACACCTCGCCTTCCAGCGCCTCGATGCCGTCCTTGGCGTGACGGCGCACATTGCGGACGGCGACCCGTCCCTCCTCGGCGACGTGCCGCACCAGCCGGATCAGGTCCCGGCGCCGGTCCTCGGTGAGGGAGGGGAAGGCGAGCCGGATCACGTTGCCGTCGTTGGAGGGGTTGAGGCCCAGGTCGGCTTCCTGGATCGCCCGCTCGATGGCGTGCATCGACGACCTGTCGTACGGCTGGACGACGAGGAGGCGGGCGTCGGGAACGCTGAACCCTGCGATCTGCTGCAGCGGCGTCGGGGTGCCGTAGTAGTCGACCATGACCCGGTGCAGCAGACCCGGATTGGCCCGCCCGGTGCGCACCATCGAGAACTCCTGGGCGGTGTGGGTCACCGCCTGGTCCATCTTGGCGGAGGCTTCGTCCATTAGGTCATTGATCACCGCGCCACCTCAGTGCACTAGCGTCCCAATCGCCTCCCCCCGCACGGCTGCGGCGATGTTGCCGGGCTCGACCATGCTGAACACCCTGATGGGGAGGTCGTTGTCCATACACATCGTAATGGCGGTGGTATCCATGACCTGGAGCCGCCGGGAGATCACGTCCATGTAGGTGAGGTCGTGGAGGACCTCGGCGCCGGGGTGGGTGACCGGATCGGCGGTGTAGACCGCGTCGACCTTGGTGGCCTTGAGGACCACGTTGGCTCCGATCTCGGCGCCCCGCAACGCCGCGGTGGTATCGGTGGTGAAGAACGGGTTGCCGGTGCCGCCGGCGAAGATGACCACCCGTCCCTTCTCCAGGTGACGGATGGCGCGCAGCCGGATGTAGGGCTCCGCCACCTCCTGGATGGTGATGGCGGTGAGCACCCGGGCGGCCGCCCCGGCCCGTTCCAGACCGTCGCGCAGCGCCAACGCGTTGATCACCGTCGCCAGCATCCCCATGTAGTCGGCGTTGGCGCGCTCCATCCCGGCCGCCGCCGAGCTGAGGCCGCGGAAGATGTTGCCGCCGCCGACGACGATGGCGATCTGGTGTCCTTCGGCGGCCACCACCGAGATCTCCTCGGCGACGCGGTTCACCATCTTGGGATCGATGCCGTATTCGAGTTCGGGATCGGCGAAGGCCTCGCCGGAGAGTTTGAGGACGACCCGGTTACCCACGGCTACTCGGCGTCCTGGCCGACTTGAAGCCGGCTGAAGCGCGCCACCGAGATGTTCTCGCCCATGGTGGCGGCGAGGTTCTTCACCATGTCGCCCACGGTGCCGTCGTACTGTTCGGACCGTACGAACGTCTGGTCGTAGAGCACGTGCTCCTCGTGGAAGGAGCGCAGCCGGCCCTCGACGATACGTTCGATGATGTTCTCCGACTTGTTCTCGTTGCGGGCCTGGGCTGCGATCAGGTCCTTCTCCTTGGCGAGGACGTCTTCCGGCACGTCCTCCTGCCGCACCCACTCGGGGTGGGCGGCGGCGATGTGGAGGGCGATGTCGTTGGCGGCGGTCTGGAACTCCTCACTCTTGGCGACGAAGTCGGTCTCTGCCGCCAGCTCGACGAGGACGCCGATGACGGGTCGGCCCGCCTGGTAGTGGAGGTAGCTGCCGATGGTGCCTTGCGTCTGGGCTCGCTCGGTGCGCCGGGCGGCCGCCGCCAGGCCACGTTCCCGCAGCAGGTCCTTGGCCTTGTCCATGTCGCCGCCGGCATCCTGCAGGGCCCGCTTGGCGTCCATCATCCCCGCGCCGCTCTCCTGGCGGAGGGTCTGGATGTCCTGGGTGCTGACGGTCACGATGCCTCCTCTGCGGTGTCGGTGGCCGGCTGCGGCTCGGTGTCCTCCGGCTGCCCACGATCGGCCTCGGGGGCCCGGTCGCTGCGCCCGGCTTCGTTGAGTTGCCGGCCTTCCCGAGCCGCGTCGGCGATGAGGAACGTGATGAGCTGCGAGGCGCGGATGGCGTCGTCGTTGCCGGGGATCACGAGGTCGATCATGTCTGGGTCGCAGTTGGTGTCGACCAGGGCCATCACCGGGATCCCGAGGCGGGAGGCCTCGGTGACGGCGATGTGCTCGCTCTTGACGTCGACGATGAACACCGCTTCGGGGGGTCGGTGCATGGTGCGGACACCGCCGAGCACCGCCTGGAGCTTGGTCAGCTCGCGGCGCAGCTTGAGGCGCTCCTTCTTGGGGAGGGCCTCCATCTCGCCGGAACTCTCCATGCGCTCCAGCTCGAGCATGTAGCGGATGCGCTTGTGGATGGTCTGGAAGTTGGTGAGCATGCCGCCGAGCCAGCGATGGTTGACGTAGGGCATGCCGGCTCGGTCCGCGGCCTCCTTGACCGCGGCCTGAGCCTGCTTCTTGGTGCCGACGAACAGCACCAAGCCGCCTCCGGCGGCGGTGTCGCGGGCGATTTTGGCGGCGCGCTCGATCTGTTCGAGAGTCTGCCGGAGATCGATGATGTGGATCCCGTTGCGCTCACCGAAGATGTAGGGGCGCATCTTGGGATTCCACCGGCGCGTCTGGTGACCGAAGTGGACTCCGGCCTCCAGCAGCTGCCGCATGGTGACGACTGCCACGTGGTTCCTCCTGGTTGTGGGTTGTTCCTCCGCCCACCCTTCGAGCCTCCTCGGGGCCGTGGCCCCGACCCACGGAGATTGCGGTGGACGTGCGGTTTTCGGGGCGGGAGTGTACTGCGGGTGCGGCGGGGAGACCAGCCCGGGCGTCAACGCCGGGTGTAGGGCGGCTCCATGAGCCGGTTGCGGAGGCTCATCACCGCTTTGGTGTGGATCTGGCACACCCGGGACTCGGTGACGCTGAGGACCTTGCCGATCTCGGCCAGGGTGAGCCCCTCGTAGTAGTAGAGGGTGACGACGAGGCGTTCCCGGTCGGGGAGGCGGTTGACCGAGTCGACCAGCAGGTAGCGGGTCTCCTCCTGCTCGAAGGCGCCGGCTCCTTCCGCCGCCCGGGGGTCGGCCATCAGGTCGCCGACGGCGGCCGAGTCCCGCTCGGCGGGGTTGAGCAGCTCGTCGAGGGCGACGAAGCCGAGCGTCGAGATCTCCCCGAGGTGGTCGCGCAGGGTGTCGACCGGGAGACCCATGTGGTCGGCCAGCTCCTGGTCGGTGGCGGAGCGTTTCAGGCTGTGCTCCAGCTCGGCGAGGCTGCGCTGGATCTCCCGGGCCCGGGCCCGCACCGAGCGGGGCACCCAGTCGAGCGCACGCAGCTCGTCGAGGATGGCGCCTTTGATGCGGTTCACGGCGTAGGTCTCGAACTTGTAGCCACGGCCGGGATCGAACTTGTCGATGGCGTCGATGAGCCCGAACGTGCCGTAGGAGATGAGGTCCTGCGGGTCGACGTTGCGGGGCAACCCGGCCCGGAGGCGGCCTGCCACGAACTTGACCAGCGCCGAGTAGTGGAGGATGAGGCCCTCGCGCGCCAGCGGATCGCTGTTCTGTTTGAACCGCGTCCAGAGCCCATCGAGATCCTGGTCGGCGGGGTCAGGCACGCGGGTGGCTTCGTTCATAGGTGGACCTGAGGTGTTGACGGGTCACGGAAGTGTAAATCTGGGTGGTGCCCAGTTCAACGTGACCGAGCAGCTCCTGCACGGCACGCAGATCGGCGCCACCTTCGAGCAGGTGGGTGGCGAAGGAATGGCGGAGGGCGTGAGGGAAGGTTCCGAGGCGGCGCCGTGCCACCCGGCGTATCCCTCGAGTGTCGAGCGGGCCGCCTTTCGCCCCGACCCAGAGGAAGTCCTTCGCGTCGGGTTTGGCGAGGTGGGGACGTGCCTCGGCGAGGTAGGCGTCGATGGCGGCCCGGGCCTGCGGGTTGAGGAGCACGATCCGCTCGTAGCCGCCCTTGCCGACGACCCGGATGTGCTCGTCACGGGCGACGTCGCCGGTGCGAAGGCCGGCCAACTCCGAGACGCGCAACCCGGTGGCGTACAGCATCTCGAGCATCGCCTTGTCACGAAGGTCGAGCGGTTCGGTCCCCACCACCTCGTCGAGCATCCGGCCCAGCGCCCGGGCCGGGATGGCCTTGGGGAGGGTGCGGGGCCGCTTCGGCTGGCGGATCCCCTCGGCCGGGCTGGCCGGGACGAGGCCGCGGCGGGCGGCGTCGGCGAAGAAGGCCCGCACCGCCGAGGTCTTGCGAGCCACCGAGCGGCGGGAGTAGCCGCGGGTGGTGAGGTTGGCCATGAAGCGGCGGATGACGCGGCGGTGCACGGCCTCGGGACCATCGAGACCCTGGCGGGCGCAGAACTCGACGAATTGGCGCAGATCACCGCGATAGGCGGTAATCGTGTGGGGCGACAGGCCGCGCTCGTTCTCGAGGCGCGCCAGATAGTCATCGATGGCGCTCTGCAGGTTCGAAGACTGCGGCGAGGGAACCGTCACAAGGCCGCATCGTTGCCGCCGACGGGCTGCGAGTCAACGACCGGCCGGCTCGCAGACGGCCGGTCGATGGATGACCCGGCCCGTGGTCATCCCGGGTTCTTCAGGATGCAGCCGGGGCCAAGCACCTCGATGTGGTACTCGACCCCTCGAAATCCGTGCGTTCACCTCGTCCGACGCCAGATCCTGGAGAAGCCACATCTCCGCCTCTCAGCCGGCCCTCACCACGGTGTCGCCCTCACGCCGCAGCGTACCGCCGGCCTCCAGCCGGCCCACCCCCGCCAGCACCGCCGGTGGGTCCCACCCGAGCAGCTCGACGAGGCGATCCAGAGAGCCGACCCCGTCGTCGACGAGGCGCAGCAGCTCGGCGTCGGCGCCGGTGACCTGCTGCCCCGCGTGTGGCGATTCCAGGTGAGGCGTCGGGCGGCCCGGTGGCAGGCCCAACACCAGGCTCAGCGCCTCGACCAGGTCGTCGGGGCCGAGCACCGGGTGGGCGCCGTCCCGGATCAGCAGGTTGCAGCCCTCGGAGCTGCGGCGCTCCACGTCGCCGGGCACCGCGAACACCGCGATCCCCTGGTCGAGGGCGGACCGGGCGGTGATGAGCGCCCCGCCGGTGACGGCCGCCTCGACCACCACCACCGCCCGGGAGAGGCCGGCGATGATCCGGTTGCGGGGCGGGAAGCGCCATCCCTCCGGAGGCGTACCCGGCGGCGCCTCGCTAACGATGGCACCGCCGAGACGGATCAGCTCCTCCCCCAGGCCCCGGTGCTCCGGCGGGTAGGCGATGTCGATGCCGCAGCCGAGCACGGCCACCCCGGCGCCGCCGCCCTCGACCGTGCCGAGGTGGGCGGCCCCGTCGATGCCGCGGGCCAGCCCGCTGACGAGGGGCCAGCCGGCGGCGGCCACCGCCTTCCCGTAGCGGCGGGCGAGGCGTCGCCCGTACTGGGTGCAGCGCCGAGTTCCCACGATCGCCACCCCAGGCTCCGAGGGCAGCGTGCCTCGCACGAACAGCAAATCGGGGGCGTCGGGCAACTCCGCCAGGTGGGTCGGATAGCCTGGTTCGCCCCGCAGCACCACCTCGATCCCGGCTTCCTGCAATTGGGCGCGGCGGGCGGCGGCCGGGACCGCCACCTCGGCTTGGATCCGCGACGTCGTCTTCACCGCCCCCCGCTCGATGGCGGCCGCCGCGCCCGACGGCCCGTGCAGCTCGAGCAGGCGCCGGGTCCGCTCCGGATGGAGACCGGCGAAGGCGAGACGGAGCCGGGCGTCGCTCATCCCTCACCCCGGTAGGCGAGGGCCTCGGCGGCGTGGGCCTCGGTGACGACGTCGCTGGCAGCGAGGTCGGCGATGGTGGCCGCCACCCGGCGCACCCGATCCCACCCCCGGGCGCTGAGCGCCGACGACCGCACCGAGCGTTCCAGCATCTCGACGGCGCCCGGCCCCCAATCGAGGGCGTCGAGGGCTTCCCGACCCAGCTCCCGGTTGAGGCTGCCCCGCTCCCCCTGGCGGAGCCGGGCGGCCGTCACCCGCTCCCGCACCGGGGCGGAGGCTTCCCCCGGCGGGCCGGTCATGGCGTCGGGATCGAGCCGGGAGACCCGCACCCGCAGGTCGAAACGGTCCAGCAGCGGGCCGGAAAGGCGGCGCAGGTAGCGGTCGACGAGCCGCGGGGTACAGCGGCAGCTCACCAGCCGGTCCCCGGCGTAGCCGCACGGGCACGGGTTGCTGGCGGCGATGAGCTGAAACCGGGTCGGGAAGGTCACCGAGGCCCCCTTGCGGGCCACCACCACCTCGCCCTCCTCCATCGGCTGGCGCAGGGCGTCGAGCAGCTGCGGCGGGAACTCCCCCAGCTCGTCGAGGAAGAGCACGCCACGATGAGCGAGGGTGACCTCCCCGGGCACCGGGACTCCCGACCCGCCGCCGATGAGGGCGGCGGTGGTCGCGGAGTGATGCGGGGCACGGAACGGCGGCTGGTCGGGCACCGCCCGGGGCAGGCCCGCCGCGGCCCAGGCGATCGCCACCTCGAAACGCTCCGCCGGGTCGAGCGGGGGCAGGATCCCCGGGAAGCAGCGGGCCAGCAGGGTCTTGCCGGCGCCGGGCGGGCCGTCCATGAACAGGTGGTGACCCCCGGCGGCGGCGATCTCGAGGGCACGGCGCGCCACCGGCTGTCCCCGTACCCGGCTCAGGTCGAGCGGCGAGGCGGCCGCCGCCGCCAGGGTGGGCAGGGCGGAGCCGTCGTGGCCGTGGACGGCCACCCCGATCGCTTCCTCCAGCGAGGCGACGGCATACACCGACCCGAGCTGCATCGAGGCCGCCTCGGCGGCCGAGATCGGCGGTAGCAGGCAGCGGCGCCCCAGGTCGGCGGCGACGAAGGCCGCTCCGAGCCCGCCTCGCACCGGGCGGACCGCCCCATCGAGGGCCAGCTCGCCGAGGGCGACGATCCCCTGCCCGGTGTCGCGGGGGATCTCCCCGGCGGCGGCGAGCACCCCGAGGGCGATCGGCAGGTCGTAGGCGGAGCCACCCTTCGGAAGGTCCGCCGGGGCCAGGTTCACGATCACCCGCCGACCCGGAAAGGAACGGCCGGTGCACTGGATGGCGGCCCGGACCCGCTCCTTGGCCTCCCGCACCGCGGCGTCGGGCAGGCCCACCAGGTGGAACGCCGAGGTGCCGCCCCCGATGTGGACCTCGACCCGCACCGGGCGGGGCTCGACGCCGACGAGGGCCACCGAGGTCACTGAGGCGAACATGGTTCGAAGGTATGCCGCCGGTGTGACACGAGCGCTTGGCCACGATCACCCTGCCCGGATTCCGCCGCCACCCCTCCTACCATGCCGGCCCATGGGACTCGACCCCTTCCGTAAGCAGCGGCGCACCGCCCTCGACGTCGCCCTGGTGATCGTCTTCGCCGCCATCACCCTGGCGTTCGTGCTGTGGGGGTTCTTCGGATGAGCCTGGCCGACGAGCCGGTGGTGGTCTACGCCATCCAGCCCTACCAGGCCCGCAAGCACTACCTATGCCCCGGCTGTCAGGGCGACATCGAACCGGGGACCGGACACTTGGTGGTGATCCCGGAACTGGCTCCCGACCTGCGCCGCCACTGGCACCGCGGCTGCTGGTTCAAGGAGATGCGGCGCCGCGGCGGGCTGGTCTCAGTCGACGCCCGGTAGCCAGCGCACCCGTATCCCGCCGTCGATCACCCGCACCCCGACGAAGTCGACCCGGCTCGCAGGAGGTTGGAGACGGGCGGCGAGACGACGTACGGTGACGGCCTTGACCCGGTCGTACTGATCCACCGGCTCGCCCTGGCGGCCCGGGCCCACCGTCTTGACCTCGACGGCGACGCGCCTGCCGTGCATACGGACGACCAGGTCGATCTCGCCTCGCCCCACCCGCACGTTGCGGCCTTCGACGACGGCGCCACGGTCTTGCAGGAATCGGGCGGCGACGTCCTCGCCGAAGCGGGCCAGACGCAGCCGGCTCAAAGCGAGGCGGTCGGCTCCAGCTCCTCGATGTTCACGTCGCGGAACGTCACGACCTTGACCCGCTTGACGAAGCGGGCCGGGCGGTACATGTCCCACACCCATGCGTCGTTCAGCTCCAGCTCGAAGTACACCGAGCCTTCCGCCCGCCGGGTGTTCAACTCGACGTCGTTGGCGAGGTAGAACCGGCGCTCGGTCTCGATGACGTAGCGGAACATCGGGAGCACGTCGCGGTACTCCTTGTAGATCTTCAGCTCGACGTCGGTCTCGTAGCGCTCGAGATCTTCCTCGCCCATCACGACTCCCGGGTTCGACGGCCCCCCAATGAACCGCGGCGCATGATAGGGCGTGCCGGTGGGCAACGAAGGCTCTCTTTCCAGATCTACCGGAAGGCGGCGACAGATTCCGGCAGCCGGTTCAGAGACCGCCGATCCGGCTCGGGGGCCACATCAGCACGAGCGCCTTGCCCACCACCTCGTCGAGCGGCACCGCCCCGAAGAAGCGGCTGTCCCGGCTGCTGCTCCGGTTGTCGCCCATCACGAACACGGACTCCTCCGGCACCGCCACCGGGCCGAAGTCGAACATCTCGATCGTGGCGTCGAGATAGGGCTCCTCGATCACCTCCCCGTCGATGAGCACCTGGTTGGCGTGGATCTCGAGGGTCTCGCCGGGCAACCCGATCACCCGCTTGATGAACTCGGTCTTCGGCGCCGACAACCCCACCGACTCGGTGAGGTTGCGCCACACCGACCCGAGCATCGACTCCCCGTCCCGGGAGGGGCCGTTGGGGTCGTCGAACACGATGACGTCGCCGCGGGCGACGTCCCCGACCCGGTAGGCGAGCTTGTTCACCATCACCCGGTCGTTCACCTCGAGGGTCTCGGCCATGGAGCGGGACGGGATCCAGAACGCCTGGAAGGCGAAGGTCTTGACCAGCACCGCCAGCACGAGGGCGATGAGCACCAGAATCGGCAGCTCCCGCCACAACGAGCGTTGAGACCCGGCCTGCTCGGTGGGCTCGACGTCCGCCGGGAAGCCGGGGTCGAGGTCGTCGACCGCCGGTCCCGGGGCGGGGCCGGCGCCGTCCCCGCCGGAATCGTGGTCGGTCGTCATGGCGGGGACGTTACCCCATCCCCGTCGCTGTGCCCGGCGGCCGCTCAGAGCCCTCCCCAGCGGCTCGGCGGCCACACGATGGCCACCGCCTTGCCGATGATGCGGCCCCGTTCGATGGTGCCGAGACCGAAGCGGCTGTCCCGGCTCGAACTCCGATTGTCGCCCATCACGAAGTAGTGATCGGGGGGAATGGTCTCGGGGCCGAAGTCCTCCGAGACGATGCCCGGTTGCAGGTAGGGCTCCTCGATCACCTCCCCGTCGATGAGCACCTGGTTGTCACGGATGGTGATCGTCTCCCCGGGCAACCCGATCACCCGCTTGATGAGGTCCGACTTGGGGGTGTGGATCCCGACGGATTCGGCCAGGTTGCGCACCACCTTGCCCGCCACCGATTCCGGCTCCCGGTCGGCGGGCTCGAAGACGATCACGTCGCCGCGGCCGACGTCGCCGAAGCGGTAGGCGAGCTTGTTGACGATGACCCGGTCCCCCTCGAACAAGGTGTCGTGCATCGAGGCGGACGGGATCCAGAAGATCTGGAAGAGGAACGACTTGATGAGCACCGCCAGCAGCAACGCCCCGAGGATGAGGAAGGGCAGCTCCCGCAGGAACGACCCCTTCAGCTCTTCCTTGCCGACGTTCGGCTCGGCGGTGTCGTCGCGCTCGGCGGTGACGTCGGCCGCCTCCGGTGCCAGGCGGAAGGGGTCGGCGGGTAGGTCCGCGTCGTAGGGGAACTCGGGGCCGTCGTCGCCACGCGCCACGGGCGAGGTGTCGTCGTAGTCGAACTCGGGACCGTCGTCGCCACGCATCACGGGCGAGGTGTCGTCGTAGGGGAACTCGGGGCCGTCGTCGCGATCCACCCCATCCTCGTCGAACGGGAACTCGGGGCGGTCTCGATCGTCGCCGGTCACCGGCCCATGCTCCCCCGCCACCCGGCGCCTACTCGCGCTTCTCCTTGATGCGGCCGGCCTTGCCGATCCGGTCCCGCAGGTAGTAGAGCTTGGCACGCCGCACCGCACCCCGCCGCAGCACCTCGATCGACTGCAGGATCGGGGCGTGGATGGGGAAGATGCGCTCCACCCCGACCCCGAAGCTGAGCTTGCGAACCGTCATCGTCTCGCGGGCCCCGCCACCGTTGCGGGCGATCACCACGCCCTCGTAGGCCTGTACCCGCTCCCGGCCACCCTCGATGACCCGGACGTTGACGCGCACCGTGTCGCCGGGGGCGAAATCGGGCACGTCGTCGCGCAGGTAGGCAGCCTCGATCTGATCGAGCGTGTTCACGGGATCCTCCGACGAAACGATGGAGAGGCGAGTTGGAAGCCGGGATTCTACCCCTCCTCCTCCGATTGTGCGAGCCCGGCCGCCAGGTCCGGGCGGCGCTCCCGGGTCCGCATCTCCCGCTGCCGGCGCCGCCAGGCGGCGATGCGACCGTGGTCGCCGGAGAGCAGCACCTCGGGCACTTCCCACCCCCGGTAGACGGCGGGCCGGGTGTACTGCGGCTCCTCCAGCAGGCCGTCGCGGAAGCTCTCAGTCGTCACCGACTCGGGGTTGCCGACCACGCCGGGCAGCAGCCGGGTGACCCCCTCGATCACCAGCGCCGCCGCCACCTCGCCCCCCAACAGCACGTAGTCGCCGATCGAGACCTCCTCGTCCACCAGGTGCTCGGCGACCCGCTCGTCGACGCCCTCGTAGCGTCCGCACACCAGGGTGAGGTGGTCGAGGTCGGCCCAGTGGTCGAAGGTGGCCTGGCGGAGCGGACGGCCGGCGGCGCTGAACAGCACCCGGTGGCTGCCCGCCAGCGGGGCGAGCGCCTGCTCCAGCGGCTCCACCATCATCACCATGCCGGCCCCGCCGCCGAACGGGGCGTCGTCCACCTGGCGGTGCACCCCCTTCCCGAAAGGGCGCAGATCGACCACCTCGACGTCGAGGAGGCCGTCGCGGCGGGCCTTTCCCACCAGGCTCACCTCCAGCGGCGAGGCGAAGAACTCGGGGAAGATGGTGATTACGGTGATCTTCACGCCCACAGGGTATCCTCGGCTCTGGGTACAGGGGGTAGATCGGTGACGGTTCGATGACGCCGACGAAGGATCAGGATCAGGGCGTTCCGCCCGATGCCCGTGGCGTCCCGGACGCCGGCGGGGACCTGCGGGAAGAGCGTCGCCGCGGTCGTGACCGCTACCCGCCGCGCAGCCGCCTCGACCAGGCGCTCACGGTGGCGCGCCGTCCGGTGCAGGGATCGGGCGACCCCTGGGCCGGGGCCGATCCCGGCGCCAAGGAGCCCACCCCCCGCCCGCTGAGCGAGTGGGCCGCGGCCCGCCCCGATGCCGGCATCGACCACACCGGCGCCCCGGGTACGTCCTTCGGGCCGTCCACCACCACCGTGGCGCCGCCCGAGACCCTTCCGAGCGCCGAGCCGGTGCACTTCGTGATCGACCTGCGCCCCGAGGCGGAAAAGGCCCGGTCCCGGCTCCCCGCCTCCCGCGGCGGCGACTTCGGGCTCGGTCGCCGTTGGGGCGCCGAATGGCATCGGGCCGCCC
The DNA here is from genome assembly GCA_964416425.1 of uncultured Acidimicrobiaceae bacterium. GTDB lineage: Bacteria > Actinomycetota > Acidimicrobiia > Spongiisociales > UBA5794 > CAYQEC01. Next base: position 29,688 of record CAYQEC010000006.1, read on the forward strand.
AGGGCTGGATCGTCGGCACCGACGGCCGGGCCGCCTGGCGCCCGGTGGTCTCCACCACCGGCGAGCTGTCCTCCTGGGACGTCGACACCTACCTGGGGGTGGTCACCGCCGAAGTGGCGGTGGAGGCGACCGGCGGCGACTTCCGCCAGCTCGGGGCCACCCTGGCACGGGGCCGCGAGGTCGGGCTGCAGGGGCTGGTGGACGAGGCAGTCGAGCGGGGAGCCCACGCCGTCGTCGGCGTCGGCATGCAGTACACCCCGATCGGGGGCCGCCTCCTCATCACACTCACCGGAACCGCGGTCACCCTGCGCGACCGGCGGCACTGACCATTCGTCAGCCGGCGGCGAGGCCTGCCAGCAGGAACGCCACCGCCCGGTCCCGGATCTCGGCCACCTGTCCTGCGGGATCCGCCGCATCCATCACCTCCCGTCCCGCCGCCATGATGACGGCGAGGATGAGATGGTCGGCGAGCCGACCCGGGAGGTGGTGGAAACGGCCCTGGGCGACCCCGGCCCGGTACACCTCGGTGAAGGCCGTCGACAGCTCCTCGTGGGCGAGCCCGATCCGGCGCCGGGCCGCCGGGCCGAGGCGGGGCACCTCGGAGTGCAGGATCAGGCCCAGGTGGTCGGTGCCGATGAACTCGATCATGCGGGAGGCGAGACCGGCGAGCCGCTGCTCCGGATCGGTGGTGGCGGGCACCTCGGCGACCAGGCCCTCGAGCACCTCGGGGAGCCGTCCCTCGACCAGCTCGACGAGGAGCTCCTCGGTGCTGGCGAAATACTCGTAGAAGGTGGTGCGGGCGATGCCGGCGGCGGCGGCGATGTCGGCGTGGGACGTCCCCTGGTAGCCGTAGCGGGCGAACAGGTCGACCGCGGCGTCGTAGAGGGCGGTCCTCGTCCGCACCCGGGTGCCGTTCATCTCCCGGAGTGTATCGAGCGGGACCCGGTACGGTCCCCCGACTCGCTGTCGGGTCGGGGACAGTCCAGGCTGCCGTACTCCAACACCACGAAACACCCGGAGGTCCCTCATGCGACGCACCTTCGTGCTCCTGGTCGTGCTGGCGCTGGCGGCCGCGGCTTGCGGCGACGGCGGCGCCGACACCACCACGACCGAGGCGCCGACCACCACGGCAGCCACCACGACCACCACGGCAGGCACCACGACCACCACCACCGAGGCGGCCGCCGGTGTCGCCTTCACCGGCGCCGACGGCGTCGAGTCGGTGATCACCGACACCAGCCGGATCGTCTCCCTCAACGGCGACCTCACCGAGATCATCTGGGAGCTTGGCCTCGGCGACCGGGTGGTGGCGGTCGACGTCACCACCACCTACCCGGAGCAGGCCGCCGCCCTCCCCCAGGTCGGGTTCGGGCGCCAACTCGCAGCCGAGGCCGTGCTCGCCTTCACCCCCACCGTCGTCATCGGCGACCAGCAGATCGCCCCGGCGGAGACGATCGAGCAGATCCGCGGCGCCGGGGTGCCGGTCGTGATCCTCGAGACCCGGACCACCCTCGACGGCATCGCCGCCAAGATCCGTGACGTGGCCGAGATCCTGGGCGTCCCCGATGCCGGAGAGGACCTCGTCGCCACCGTCGACGCCGACATCGCCGCCGCCGAGGCGAGGGCGGCCGGCGCCGCCGACACGCCGCGGGTCGCCTTCCTCTACGCGCGGGGACCGGAGACGCTGCTGCTGTTCGGCGCCGGCATGGTGACCCAGGACCTCATCCAAGCCGCCGGAGGCATCGACGCCGGAGCCGACACGGGCGTCGCCGGCGTGGTGCCGCTCACTCCGGAGGCCCTGGTGGCGGCGGCCCCCGACGTCATCATCTCCCCGGCGGGCGGAGTCGCCGCCCTCGGCGGGGTCGAGGCGCTCGCCGCGCTGCCCGGGGTCGCCGAGACCCCGGCCGGCCAGAACGAGCGGTTCCTCCTCTACGACGAGGCCGCCTTCCTCGGCCTGGGCCCCCGCACCGGCGAGGCGCTCGACCAGCTCATCACCGACCTGCATCCCGATCTGGCCGAGTAGCGATGCCCGCCGTCGCCGACGCCGCCCCGCGGATCCGGCGGCGCGCACTGCCGGTGTTCACCGCGCTCGGGATCGCCCTCGCCGCAGTCGTCGCCGTCGCTCTCGCCACCGGGGCGGTGACCATCACCCCCGGCGAGGTGGTGCGGGTGCTGTCCCGCCATCTCGGCCTCCCGCTCGGGTCGGAGCCCACATTCCGGGCCGACGCGGTGCTGTGGAACATCCGGTTCCCCCGGATCCTGCTCGGATTGACGGTGGGGGGCGGTCTCGGCGTCGCCGGGGCCGCCCTCCAGGGCGTGTTCCGCAACCCGCTGGCCGATCCCCAACTCCTCGCCGTCGGTCCCGGGGCCTCGCTCGGCGCCATCGCCGCCATGCTGGTCCTCGGAACCGGGACGGCGGCGTCGCTGGGCGGCGGGGTCGCCGGCGGGATCGTCACCGCAATCGTCCTGCGACGCTTCTCCGGTGACGCCACCCCCGACCCGTCCCGGTTCGTGCTGAGCGGGGTGGCGTTGGGGGCGGTGCTCACCGCCTTCGTCGGGTTCGCCGTCTTCGCCGCCGACCGGGCCGCGGTGCCCCCGGTCGAGTTCTGGCTGCTGGGCAGCCTCACCAGCGCCACCTGGCGCACCACCGCGGTCGTGGCGGCGCTCACCGTGCTTGGCGGCGCCGCCCTGCTCGTCACCGGCCGCTCCCTCGACCTGATGGCGCTCGGCGAGGCGGAGGCGCGCCACCTCGGGGTGAACGTCGACCTCACCACCACGCTGGTGCTCGTCGCCACCGGCCTCGTCGTCGGCGCCGGGGTGGGGGCGGTCGGGGTGGTGGGGTTCGTCGGCCTGCTCGCCCCCCACCTGCTGCGACGGCGGATGGGCTCCCGCCATGGCCCCCTGCTGGCCGGGTCGGCCTTGTGCGGAGCGGCCCTGGTGGCCGCCGGCGACCTGCTCGCCCGGACCGTGGCGGCGCCGGTGGAGATCCCGGTGGGCCTGGTGACGGCGGCGCTGGGCGGCCCGTTCTTCCTCTGGCTACTGCGGCGCAGCCTCACCCGAGGGACGGCATGAACCCGCTGGTCGAAGCCCGCCGGGTCGGGGTGCGCCGCGGCAGCGCCACCCTGCTCATGGAAGTCGACGTGGCGGTTCGCCCCGGAGAGCTGGTGGCGGCGGTGGGCCCCAACGGCGCCGGCAAGACCACCCTGTTACGGGTCCTGGCGGGCGACCTCTCCCCCACCTCCGGGACGGTGCGGCTTGCCGGGTCCCCACTCGGCGAGGTCACGGGGCGGGAACGGTCCCGGCTCCGGGCGGTGCTCCCCCAGCACCGGCCCGCCGACATCCCCTTCACCACCTGGGAGGTCGTCATGATGGGACGCCACCCCCACCGCCGCGACCCGGCCAACTCGGCCGCCGCCGACGCCGCCGCGGTCACCGCGGCGCTGCAGGCCACCGACACCGCCGACCTCGCCGGGCGCCGCTACGCCTCGCTCTCCGGCGGGGAGCAGGCCCGGGTGGCGCTGGCCCGGGTCCTCGCCCAGGAGACGCCGCTGGTGCTGCTCGACGAGCCGACCGCCGGGCTCGACGTGGGCCACGAGGAGCTGGTGCTGGGTGGGCTGCGCCGCCTCGCCGACGGCGGGCGTGGGGTGTTCACCGTGCTCCACGACCTCAACGCCGCCGCCCGCCACGCCGACCGGATCCTGTTGCTGGAGAGAGGGAGGGCAGCCACCGCCGGCCCGCCCGCCGAGGTGCTCGACGCCGCGGTGCTGAGCCGGATCTACGCCCAGCCGATGCGGGTGATCCCCCACCCGTTCCGGGACTGCCCGCTGGTGCTCAGCGTCGACCGTTAGGGAGCGCGGTCCGCGTCCTGCATCTCGACGATGTCGTACAGGGTGGTGCGGCGGGCCGGAACCCGGCCGACGGAGCGGATGAGCCGCTCGAAGTCGGACGCCTCGACCGCGGTGCCGTGGCTGGCTCCGGCGGAGCGGGAGATCGTTTCGTCCATCAGGGTGCCGCCCAGGTCGTTGCAGCCGGCCGCCAGCAGCCGCCCCCCGGCATCGAGCCCGAGCTTGACCCACGACGCCTGCACGTTCGGCACCAGACCGTCGAAGGCGATGCGGGCCACGGCGTGCATCAGCACCACCTCGTCCCAGGTGGGCCCGGGCCGGCTCAGGCCCCGCACGAAGATCGGAGCGCCCATGTGCACGAACGGGAGCGGCACGATCTCGGTGATGCCCCCGGTGCGGCGCTGGATCCACCGCAGCACCTCGAAGTGGTTGGCCCAGTTTCGCGGCGAGTCGATGTGGCCGAACATGATCGTCGCCGTCGACCGCAGCCCCAGCTCGTGGGCGGCGATCATCACCTCCGCCCATTGGGCGGTGCGGATCTTGTCGGGGCAGAGGTGGAGGCGCACCTCGTCGTCGAGGATCTCGGCGGCGGTGCCGGGCAAGGTCCCCAGCCCGGCGTCACGGAGCCGGGTCAGGAAGTCCCGCACCGGGACACCCAGCGTCTCGGCGCCCTGCCACACCTCGAGCGGGGTGAAGCCGTGGATGTGCATCTCGGGGAGATGCTCCTTGATCGCCTCGACCACGGTGACGTAGAAGTCGCCGGTGAACTCGGGATGGATCCCGCCCTGGAGGCAGACCTCGGTGGCGCCGCGCCCCCACGCCTCCACCGCCCGCTCCACCACCTGCGGGATCGTCATCAGGTAGGGCTCTTCCCGCAGGTTGAGGGAACGGGGGCCCTTGGAGAAGGCGCAGAATCCACACCGGTAGGAGCACTGGTTGGTGTAGTTGATGTTGCGGTTCACCACGTAGGTGACGACGTCGTGGTTGACCCGACGCCGCAGCTCGTCGGCCACGGCGGCGACCGCATCGACCTCGTCGCCGCGGGCCTCGAACAGCAGCTCGACGCCGTCACGGCTCGGCGGGGCGCCGTCGAGTGAGTCGTGCAGGACCGCGGCCAGCTCGGGCCGGACTCGGGTCAGGTCGAGGGAGGGCACCGCGGAGGTGAAGGACCGGTCGGCCCACTCCGCCGAGAAACGCCGCGGCGGGACCGGGGCGGGCCGGTCCATCCCGGGGGCCCACTCGTAGCGGGGGCGGACCGCCCCGGAGCCGTCGATCTGGGACAGGTAGGCGGTGAACAGCTCGGGGTCGAGTTCGGCCCGGGCGGCGTCGACCGTCACCCCGGGCGGGATGGCGCCCCGCTCGAGGAGGCGGAACCCGCCGAGGGCGTCGCGGAGTCGGCCCAGGGTTTCGCTGTCCCAACCCCGCAGCACCAGGTCGCGGGCTCCGGCGTCGACCGCGGCGACGGCGTCGTCCACCGTGTCGACGAACACCGAGACCCGGGTGGTGAGGCCGGGGAGGGCGGCCAGGTCGGCGGTCTCCGCCACCCTGCTGCGGCCGGTGCGCAGGAACGCAGCATGGCTGCGGGCGACAGCGTCGAGCACCGCGGCCCGCCGCCCGGCGTCGACGACGGTGAGGCGCCATCCCGGGATCCCGTCCCGGGCGAGCCGGAGGGCGTCGGCCGGCGCCACCACCCAGGCGAGCGGGGTGGCGGCGGCGGTCCCCAGCGACACCGGGGCGAGACCACCGGCGAGCACCGCGGCCCGCCGCCCGGCGTCGAGACCTTCGATCTCGACGGTGGTGGTTCCCTCCCGGCGGCGGGTGGCGGACCACAGGTCGCTCACCTGCTCGGCGGGGCGCATCCGGAGGTAGGTGACGATGTCGCTCATGGGAGGATCCCTTCCGGCTGAGGCGTCAGAGCGTAGCCCTCGGCGTCGACCGCGGCCCTCACCTTGGGGAGCAGGCCGGGGTCGATCCATTCCGGGGCGATGAACTCGGGATAGACGGGGAGGCGGGGGGCGAGCCGGAAGCCGCGGCGCTCGGTGACGGCCCGCAGGGCGTCGAGGTGCGGCCACGGCGCCTCGGGGTTCACCCAGTCGATGGTGAGCGGCGAAACCCCGCCCCAGTCGTTGATGCCGGCGTCGAGGTACACGCCGAAGTCACCGGTGAGGTTGGGGGGCACCTGCAGGTTCATCTCGGGTCCCAGGATCCAGCGTGCCGCCGCCACCACCCGCACCAGGTACTGCACGGTGGGCTCCGCCTCGCGCCGCATCCGGGTGTCGGCCTTGGCCCGGAAGTTCTGCACGATGACCTCCTGGATGGCGCCGCCGCGGCGTTGCAGGTCGGCCAGGGCGAACAGGGAGTCGACGACCTCGGCGGATGTCTCGCCGATGCCGACCAGGATCCCGGTGGTGAAGGGGACCCGCTGCCGTGCGGCGGCCTCGATGGTGGCGACACGGAGCGCCGGGTCCTTGTCGGGGCAATCGTGATGGGGCATCCCCGGCTCCATGAGCCGCGGCGAGACGTTCTCCAGCATCAATCCCATCGACGGATTGGAGGGGCGCAGCGCCACCTGGGCGGCGTCGTCCATCAACCCCGGGTTGGCGTGAGGGAACAGGGAGGTCTCGGCGTTGACCCGTTCCGTCATCGCCTGGACGTACTCCAGGGTGGTGGCGCAGCCCTGGGAGGCGAGGAAGTCCCGCGCCTGCGGCCAGCGCTCCTCGGGGCGGTCACCGAGGGTGAAGAGGGCCTCGGTGCAGCCGTGGGCGTGACCGGCCCGGGCGATCGCCATGACGTCGTCGGGCACCAGGTACTGGCCGCCGGCCCCGGGCGGTTTGACGTAGGTGCAGTAGGTGCAGGTGTCGCGGCACAGGGTGGTGAGCGGGATGAACACCTTGCGTGAGTAGGTGACGGTACGGCCCCTCCCCTCGTCGCGGAGGCGGCGGGCCTCGGCGAGCAGCGGCGCCGGGTCGCGCCGGCCGGTGAGGTACGCCTCGGCCAGCGCCGGATCGGGAACCGGGAAGGTCATCGAGCAAAGCTATCACGCCGTCGTGGCCACGATCGACGGACCCGACCGCTCCCGCAGCGTTCTTGATGGGCCTACGCACTTGCGTACGACTATCCGTGTACGGTCCCGCACTCGGCTTCGCGGTGTCGATCGTGACTCGTCCGAGTCACTCCGGTTCAGGTTCCGTCGCGCAGGTCGTTGAGGCCGGTTGGGATGAAGTTGATGTCGTCGAAGGTGACAGTGCAGCCGTTACCGGTTGGTGATTGGGCTTCGAATCCAATCTGGTGGTCGCCGACCTGGTGGTCGTCGAAGGTGAAGACGCGGATCAGTCGCCAGTGGTTGGCGTCTGTTGATGCGTGGAAGGCGTACACGTGGCCGAGACGCGACATTCGCAGCCAGACTGAGTGCTCCGGTACCACGAAGGCGTTGGCGTCGTCGGAGACGTTGCGGGTGACGACCGACACGACCATCGGCTCTGCGGCCGGTGAGTACTCGAAGCAGAACTTGGCCCAGTTTCGCTCGTCGATCCAGATCAGCAGCACGCCTGCGTCGTACTGGGAGGCGAAGTCGACCGTGACTCGTGCGCGAAACTGAAAGTCCCCAGGCGGTGGGGTGCCGAGCAGCGTGGCGGCGTTGAGCATCGTCTCGGCGTCGCCGGCGTCGTCGCCGCCGGGGTTGACGTAGAAGTCGGTGTGGGCGGGCGCGTCGGTGACCACCGCACCGGTCTCATCATCGTGCCGCCACACCCCGGGCTGCGACGCCTCAACGGGAAACGGCAACGCCGCGATCGGCAGAGTGCTCGTCATGACGCAGAAGTGTAGGAGTCCAGGGCGCCGGCCGGTATATGCTCGCTCGGATGCGCTGGCTCCGTTTCGCCCTCGTCCCCGCCGTGCTGCTGGCGGCGTGCGTCGCCTCGGGTTCCGAGGCGACCACGACGACGTCCACCATGGCCGCCGCCGCCACGACCACCACCACCCGGGCCGGCAACCTCCCTCCCTGCCTCGCCGGCGACACCGAATTCGGGCAATCGGGGGTGGTGGCGGCGTTCGGCAACGACCTCGACGACGCGGTGCAGATCGCCTCCATCCGCCGTGAGGGCTACGAGGGATGTGAACGCCTCGTCGTCGATTTCCTCACCGGCGACGGCGCCCCCGCCGCCACCCTGGGCCCGACCGCCACCAGCTTCCGGCCCGAGGCCGGCATCGTGCGCATCACCCTCCCCGCCGAGGTGACGGCGTCGGCGATCGCCGACCTCACGTTCGACGGGACGTCGATCCGGCAGGCGTTCGTGGTCCGGACCCGGGAGGGGGAACTCGCCGTCGACGTCCACCTCGCCGCCACCGCCGTGGTGCTGGTGCGCAGCATGGGAACCCGATCGCCGGCACAGGTGATCGTCGACATCAAGCCGGATGCCGAGGGGATCCCGCGCCAGAACGCTCCCGCCGTCGGCGAGAACGTCGTCGTGCTCTCCCCGGGGCCGGGCCCGATCACCTACCCGATCGCCGTGCAAGGGTACGCCCGCACGTTCGAGGGGACCGTGGTCGCCCGCCTCACCGGTGGCGACGGCGTGACGGCGGTGGAGGAGGTGACGACGGCCACCGACTGGCTGGATGTCTGGGGTGAGTTCGCCCTCACCCTCACCGACGGCCCGACCGGGCCGATCGGCCTCTTCGTCGGCGAGGACTCCCCCGAGGACGGCCGCGAGGTCGGGGTTCGGCTCGACCTCGAAGTTCCGTAGCGGCCCGGTTCAGAACAGCCCGTCGGGGGGATCGACCACGAGGTGCCCGAGGGAGGGATGGATCTCGGCCACGATGGCGGAGACGAACGGCACCTCGACCTCGGTGCCGTCACCGGTGGTGACCACCAGCCGATCCTGGGCGGCGCCGAGCACGACCCCGGTCACCCGGCCCAGCTGCCGTCCCGACCGGTCGATGACCGCCAGCCCTTCGAGGGCATCGGGCCAGTACTCGTCCTCGCCGAGGGCGCGGCGGTCGGCGGCGGCGATGGTGAACGTAATGCCCGGGAGCGCCTCGGCGGCGGAGCGATCGGAGATCCCGGCGAAGGTGACCAGCATGCCGTCCTGGTGGGGGCGGGAAGCGACGATCGTGAGGAGGCGGGGCGGCGTCTCGTCGGAGAGGAGCACCTCACCGGGAGCGAAGCGGTCGAGATTGTCGGTGAGGGCGCGGATCACGACCGCGCCCCTGATCCCGTGAGGCCTGCGCACATACCCGACCGGAACCCGCTCCCCGGCGGTGGCCGGCATGGCGCCCTTCAGTCGAGGAACTCGACTTGGACGTCGAGCCCTTCCTCATCGCCGGCGGCCTTGGCCACGGTGCGGATCGCCCGGGCGACTCGACCGCGGCGGCCAATGACCCTGCCCATATCGGATTTGGCGGTGCGGACCTCGGCGAGCACCGCATCCTGGCCGTCGTCGACGACCTCGACGCTCACCGAGTCCTTGTCGTCGACGATGTTCTCGGTGACGTACCTGACGACCCGATCGACGATCTCACCTTTCATCGTCACTCACCTCCTCGGCTTCTGCCTGCTCGACCGCAGCTTCCTCGGCCTGTGGCGCTTCCACCGCAGCCTCAGGCTCCGGCGCCTCTTCCTCGGCCACCGGCTCCTCGACCACAGCCTCAGGCTCCGGCGCCTCTTCCTCGGCCACCGGCTCCTCGACCACAGCCTC
>CAYQEC010000006.1:39325-93147 GCA_964416425.1 uncultured Acidimicrobiaceae bacterium
AGGCTCCGGCGCCGGCTCCGCCTTGCCCTTACCCTTCTTCGGCTCGGGGGCGGGCGGCGCCTCACCCACGGTGTGGATGTCGCCCTTGATGACCCGGAACCGGGTCCAAGCTCCGGAGATCTCCAGCAGCTTGCGCACCCGGTCGGTGGGCTGGGCGCCCTTGCCGAGCCAGGCGAGGGCCTTCTCGTTGTCGATCTCGATCAGCGACGGGTCCTGGCGGGGGTCGTAGCGGCCGATCTGCTCGATGTAGGCGCCATCGCGCGGTCTGCGCGAGTCCACCACGACGACGCGGTACGACGGCTGCTTCTTCTTGCCCATCCGCGTCAGGCGGATCTTCACCGGCATCTACTTCACCTCTTCTGTCGGCGGCCGATCCCCGGCAGCGGAATCCCGGGTACGGGATTCTTGCCCCCGGCGATCATCTTCATCATCTTCTGTGCTTCGGAATACTGCTTGAGGACCGCGTTGACGTCCTGGGGACGGGTCCCCGACCCCGCGGCGATGCGCCGCTTCCGGCTCCCGCTGATGAGCTTCGGAGCGCGCCGCTCGGCGGGTGTCATCGACCGGATGATCGCTTCGACGCGGTTCAGGTCCTTCTCGTCGACCTGAACGTCACGAAGCGCCTGTCCGGCGCCGGGCAGCATACTAACCAATTGCTGCAGCGGCCCCATCTTGCGGAGCTGCTGGAACTGCTCGAGGAAGTCCTCCAGGTCGAAGGAGGCGGTGCGCAGCTTCTCCACCGCCGCCTCGGCCTGTTCCAGGTCGTAGGTCTCCTCCGCCTTCTCGATCAGGGTGAGCACGTCGCCCATCCCGAGGATGCGGGAGGCCATGCGGTCGGGGTGGAAGACGTCGAGGTCGTCGAGGCCCTCCCCGAGGCCGACGAACTTGATCGGACAGCCGGTGACCTCCCGGGCCGAGATCGCCGCCCCGCCGCGGGCGTCGCCGTCGAGCTTGGTCATCACCAGCCCGGTCAGCTCGGTGTAGTCGAGGAAGCCCTTGGCGACATTGACTGCCTCCTGGCCGGTCATGGCGTCGACCACCAGCAGCACCTCGTCGGGATCGCTGGCCTTGCGGACCGCCGCCAGTTCCTCCATCAGCTCGTGATCGACCTGGAGGCGGCCTGCGGTGTCGATGATGACGACGCTGTGGCTCTCCTGGCGGGCGTGCTTGAGCGCCGCCTTGGCGAGTTTGGGCGCCTTCGCCTTGCGGTCGACGTAGACGGGGACACCGATTCTCCTCCCCAGCGTCTCGAGCTGGTCGACGGCGGCGGGGCGTCGCAGGTCGGCGGCCACCAGCAGCGGCCGCTTGCCCTTCGCCTTGAGGAGCTTGGCGAGCTTGGCGGCCGAGGTGGTCTTGCCGGAGCCCTGCAGCCCGGCCATGAGAATCACCAGCGGCGGGGTGCCGGCGCGGGCCAGCGGCGCCTCGGCGCCCAGGGTGGTGATCAGCTCGTCGTGGACGATCTTGACGACCTGCTGGCCCGGGGTGAGGCTCTTGGTGACCTCCGCACCGACGGCACGTTCCTTGACCCGAGCGAGGAAGGTCTTGACGACGGCGACGTTGACGTCGGCCTCCAGCAAGGCCAGCCGCACCTCGCGCAGGGCGGCGTCGACGTCGCCCTCCCCGAGCCGTCCCTTGGAACGGAGGCGGGAGAACACGTCGCCGAGGCGGGTGCTGATGGCATCGAACATGACCGGCAGTGTAGGGAACGCCGTTCGCCGGGCCGGCGCCGGGCACGGTTGGTAGCCTCCCCCTCCGGCGCCCCAACCGCCGTCCATCAGGAGGGACCCGCTGGCCGACATCGACCCACTCGCCGCCGCCGACCGCCTCCTCGGTCCCGCCGACGCCGCCTCCTTCCGGGCCCGGGTCGCCGCGGCCCTCCCCCGTCTCGACGAGCTGCTCACCGCCCTCTACGGCAACGGCCGCGACGTGGCGGCGCTGCGGGCCACGCTGCTGGGGACCGCCCTCCGCTCCCGGGCCGAGCGCAGCCCGGAGCTGCGGGAGCGTGACGCCGGCCGCCTCGCCGACCCGACCTGGTTCCAGCACCCGGGCCAGATCGGGTACGTCTGCTACGCCGACCGGTTCGCCGGGACCCTGACCGGGGTCGCCGACCACCTCGACTACCTCGTCGAGCTGGGTGTCACCTACCTGCACCTCATGCCGCTGCTGGCGCCCCGCCCCGGGCCCAACGACGGCGGCTACGCCGTCGCCGACTACGGGGCGGTCGATCCCCGCCTCGGCACCATCGACGACCTGGCGAACCTGGCCGGCGCCCTCCACCGGGCCGGGATGAGCCTGTGCATCGACGTCGTCGTCAACCACACCGCCCGGGAGCACCACTGGGCGCAGCGGGCCCTCGCCGGTGATCCTGCCGCCCGCGCCTTCTACCACGTCTTCGACGACCGCACCCTCCCCGACCGTTACGAGCAGACGCTCCGCGAGGTGTTCCCCACCTTCGCCCCCGGCAACTTCACCTTCGTCCCCGAGATGAACGCCTGGGTGTGGACCACCTTCAACGACTACCAGTGGGACCTGAATTACGGGAACCCGGCGGTGCTGGTCGCCATGGCCGAGGCGATCCTCAACCTCTGCAACATCGGGGTCGACGTGCTCCGCCTCGACGCCGTCCCGTTCCTGTGGAAACGGCTCGGCACCGACTGCGAGAACCAGCCCGAGGCGCACTGGATCCTGGAGCTGCTGCGGTCGCTGGTGACGATGGCGGCGCCGGCGGTGGCGTTCAAGGCGGAGGCGATCGTGCCCCCCGAGCAGCTCGTCCAGTACCTCGGCGGCCACGAGGTGCCCCGCCACGAGTGCGACATCGCCTACCACAACCAGCTCATGGTGATGCTGTGGAGCAGCCTGGCGAGCCGGGACGGCCGCCTCGTCACCCACGCCCTGAGCCGGATGCGGCACCGCCCCCCGGCCACCACCTGGGTGACCTACGTGCGCTGCCACGACGACATCGGATGGGCCGTCTCCGACGAGGACGCCGCCGCCGTCGGCTGGGACGGCTGGTCCCACCGCAGCTTCCTCATCGAGTTCTACGCCGGCGAGTTCCCCGGCTCCTTCGCCGACGGCGCCCGGTTCCAGGACAACCCCGCCATCGGCGACAGCCGCATCTCCGGCACCGCCGCCTCCCTGTGCGGCCTCGACCCGGCCGGCGACCCGGCCGGCGTCGAAGCGGCGATGCGCCGCCTGGTGCTCCTCTACGCCGTCGCCTTCTGCTACGACGGCATCCCCCTGGTGTACATGGGCGACGAGCTGGGCCTCCGCAACGACCTCGGCTACCTCGACGATCCCGACCGGGCCGCCGACAACCGCTGGATGCACCGCCCGGCGATGCCGTGGCAGGTGGCGGAACGCCGCCACCAGCCGGGCACGGTCGAGGCCCGCCTCTTCGGGTGGATGCAGCGCCTCGGCACGGTGCGGCACCGGCTGGCGGCCCTCGACGCCGCCGCCCCGCCGCTGCCGCTGGCGGTCGACGACCCGCACCTGTTCGCCTTCACCCGCAGCCATCCCGGCGGGGAGCGGTTCCTGGCGGTCGCCAACTTCTCCGAGCAGCCGGCGAGCTGCTCCGTCGCCGCCCTCCCCTTCGATCCCGGGGAAGCCACCCTGCTGCTCGGCGGCGACGAACCGCCGAGCCTCGACGGCGGCCGCTTGACGCTCCCCGGGCTCGGCTTCGCCTGGTACGGATTCACCCCCGGTTCGGCAGCCAGGACCGGCCCGTAGGTTGGTACCCTCGATCAGCCGCCGACCCGGAGGACCCATGAACCTCACCGTCATCGATCATCCCCTCACCCGGCACTACCTGTCGGTGCTGCGCAACGAGACCACCGAAGCCGAGGAGTTCCGGGCGGCGGCACGGCGCCTCACCTACACCCTGGTGCTGGAGGCGACCAGCCGGCTCCCGCTCGAGAAGACCGAGGTGCGGACGCCGATGGAGCCGACCACCGGTTACGTGCTCGGCGAGGTGGTGGCCGTCGCCGTGCTGCGGGCCGGGCTCGGCATGCTGGAAGCGGTGCTCGACCTCATCCCGGAGGTGCACGTCGGCTTCGCCGGGGTCCAGCGCAACGAGCAGACCGCCGAGCCGATGGCCTACTACATCAACTTCCCCGACCTGGAGCACGCCTCGGTACTCATCCTGGAGCCGATGCTCGCCACCGGCGGTTCACTGTCGTGGGCGGTGGACCAGGTGAAGGCGGCCGGCGCCCGCGACATCACCGCCCTCTGCGTGGTGACCGCCCCCGACGGCGTCACCCGCATGTACCACGACCATCCCGACGTCCGCATCGTGGCGGCGGCCCACGACCGGGAACTCAACGACGTCTTCTACATCGTGCCCGGCCTCGGTGACATGGGAGACCGGCTCTTCGGCACCCTGTGATGGACCGCGGCAACGGCCCCGACGACGACTTCACCGCCGCGGTGACCGTGGTGCTGGAGGCGCTCCGCCCGGGCGAGGTCATGGCCTACGAGGAGGTGGCGGCCGAGGCCGGCTACCCGGGTGCGGCCCGGGCGGTCGGCAACCTGCTACGGCGCACCCCCGGCCTTCCCTGGTGGCGGGTCGTGACGTCAACCGGGCGCCTCGTCCCCGGCGGCGAGGCGGAGCAGGCGGCCCGGCTCCGCGCCGAAGGGGTCGTGATCCGCAGCGGCCGCGTGGTGCGCTGAGGGGAGGCCGCTACGCACGGTGACCGAGATGCGCGCGGAAATCGCGCGGACCGGCCATACTGGCCGCTTCCGAGCGAGGGAATCGCATGAGCCGTCTCCGCATCACGGAGCTGATCGAGCGTAAGCGCGACGGCGGCGCCCTGACACCGGACGAGCTGAGCTGGATCGTCGCCGCCTACACCGACGGGTCCATCCCCGACTACCAGATGGCCGCCCTGCTCATGGCGGTGTTCATCCGCGGTTTCGACAGCGAGGAGCTGGTTCCCTGGACCGAGGCCATGCTCCACTCCGGCGACGTGCTCGACCTCGGCCACGTCAACGCCCCCAAGGTCGACAAGCACTCCACCGGAGGTGTCGGCGACAAGATCAGCATCCCTCTCGCCCCGGCGGTGGCGGCCTGCGGGGTGGCGGTGCCGATGATGTCGGGCCGGGGACTGGGCCACACCGGTGGCACCCTCGACAAGCTCGAATCGATCCCCGGGTTCCGGACCCGCCTCGAACCCGCCGAGTTCACCCGGATCGTGGAGCGGCACGGGCTGGTACTCGCCGGCCAGTCCGAGACCCTGGTCCCCGCCGACCGCCTGCTCTATGCCCTGCGGGACGCCACCGGGACGGTGCCCTCGATACCGCTCATCGCCTCGTCGATCATGTCGAAGAAACTGGCCGAGGACCTCGACGGTCTGGTGCTCGACGTCAAGGTCGGCTCCGGAGCGTTCATGGCCGACGAGGCGTCGGCGCGGCGTCTCGCCGAGACCATGGTGGAACTCGGCGCCGGCCACGGCACCCCGGTGCGGGCCCTGCTCACCGGCATGGACCAGCCGCTGGGGCGTGCGGTGGGCAACGCCAACGAGATGGCCGAGTCCCTCGACGTCCTGTCCGGCACCGGGCCCGGCGACGTCGTGGAGCTGACCCTCCAGCTCGGGACGGAGATGCTGCTGGTGGGCGGCATCACCCAGGAGCGGGACGAGGCCCGCAAGCTGCTCGGCGCCGCCATCGACTCGGGGCGGGCGATGGAGAAACTGGCGGCCGTCATCGCAGCGCAGGGCGGCGACCCGCGGGTGATCAAGGACCGCTCCCTCCTCCCCCAGGGACCCGAATGGCACGAGATCACGGCGCCCCGCCCCGGGTTCGTCGCCGCCTGCGACGCCCGCGACGTCGGGGTGGCGGCCATCCGGCTCGGCGCCGGCCGCAGCCGCAAGGAGGACCTCGTCGACCCCGCAGTCGGGATCCTGGTGCTCGCCAAGCGGGGCGACCCGGTCGAGGCGGGTCAGCCGCTCGCCCGGGTGGCGTACCGTGACCCGGAGCGGCTCGAAGCGGCCCTCCCCCTGCTGGAACGGGCCTGGGACATCGCGGAGGAAGTCCCGCAAACGGCGCCCCTCGTCCTGGGACGCGTCGGCTGACCGCTCCCCCGGCAATCCCGGCGCCGCCCCCCTAGGCTGACCGCTGCGGGGCTGACACAGCGGGAGAGTCCATGACGTACGAGCTCCTTCAGGATGCCGCTCGCACCATCGCGGCACGCACCGGGGTCGAACGACATCATGCCGCGGTGGTCCTCGGATCCGGCCTGAGCGACTACGCGGCCACGTTGCCGGCCGCCGTCGCCGTCCCCTACACCGACATCCCCCACTTCCCGCAACCCCAGGTGGCGGGCCACGCCGGAACCATGTTCTCGGTGGAGGTCGGCGGGGTGCCGGTCCTGCTCTTCGCCGGGAGGGTCCACACCTACGAGGGATGGGACCTCTCCGAGGTGGTGTTCGGGGTCCGGGCGGCGGCGATGGCGGGATGCCACACGGTGCTCCTCACCAACGCCGCCGGCTGCATCGGCGAGGACATCACGGTCGGCGACCTGGTGACGATCCGGGACCATCTCAACTTCACCTCCCGCAACCCGCTGCTCGGCGTCAACGACGACCGGCTCGGGCCCCGCTTCCCGGATCTCACCGACGCCTACGACGCCGGGCTGCGACGCCGCATCGCCGCCGTCTGCGGGCGACTCGGGCGCCCCTACAAGGAGGGCGTCTACGCCTGGTTCCTGGGACCGAGCTACGAGACGCCGGCGGAGATCGAGATGGTGCGCCGCATGGGGGGCAACCTGGTGGGGATGTCGACCGTGCCGGAGGTGATCGCCCTCCGCCACATGGGGGTGCGGGTGGCGGCGATCTCGCTGGCGACCAACTACGCCGCCGGCATCACCGACACCGAGCTGTCGCATGCCGAGGTGACCGCCACCGCGGCCGCCGCCAAGGAGGGCTTCACCGCCCTCGTCGACGCCCTGCTCCCGATCCTCGTCGAGGAGCCTGACTGAGCACGCCACCGTCCCCCACCCGATTCCGTAACATCCGGAGGGCATCCGTCGTGAGGAGTGACCACCCATGAAGATCGCCGTCTGCGTCAAGCAGATCCCGGATCCGGCGACCCCCTACGAGCTGGATCCGGACACCCACTTCGTCGTCCGGCCCGACGACCAGGTGCTCGACGACACCGACCGCTACGGGGTCGAGATCGGCCTCCGCCTCGCCGAGGCCGCCGGCGACGGTTCCACCGTGACCCTGGTCTCGATGTCACCAGCCGGCAACCTGCAGGGCATCCGCCAGGCGTTGGCGATGGGCGCCGATCGGGCGGTCGTCATCGACGACGACACACTGCGGGGAGCCGACTCGCTGCTCACCGCCAAGGTGCTGGCGGCGGCGCTGCGGCGGGAAGAAACCGATCTGGTGATCGCCGGCACCGAATCCACCGACGGCTACAGCGGCGTCGTGCCGCAGCAGGTCGCCGAGCTGCTGGGGGTGCCGTCGCTGACCTTCGCCCGGGAGGTGGAGGTGGACGGCGAGACGTTGCGGATCCACCGCCAGACCCAGGCCGGCTACGACGTGGTGGAGACCTCGTTGCCGGCGGTGCTGTCGGTGACCTCCGGCGTGGTCGAGCCCCGCTACCCCACCTTCAAGGGGATCATGGACGCCAAGCGCAAGCCGATCGACACCCTGAGTTGTGGTGACCTCGGCATCGTGCCCGCCGTTCAGCAGGAGATCCGTTCCGTCGAGCCGGTGCCGGCCCGCCAGGCCGGCGAGATCGTCGAGGACGACGGCGAAGCCTACCTCCGCATCCTGGCCCTGCTCGAGCAAGTGAAGGTGATCTGAATGAGGATCTGGGTCTTCTCCGAAGAGAGCGACGGGCAGGCCGGCGCGGCGGCGCTGGAGGCGCTCACCAAGGCCCGCGACTGGGGCGAGACGGCCGCCTTCCACATCGGCCCCGGCAGCGACGAGGTGTTCGCCGCCCTCGGCGCCCACGGGGCGACCAAGGTGTACCACCTCGACGTGGGCGACACCCTGCCCGGGGCGGTGACCGCCGCCGCCCTCGCCGAGGTGGCGGGGTCCGAGCCGCCCGACCTGATCCTGTTCGGCGCCGGGAGCACCGGGCGCGACGTGGCGGGGCGGCTCTCGGCCCGCCTCGACCGGGGGGTGCTCTGCAACGCCCTCGACGTCGACCCCGGCAGTGGCACGGTCCTGGTCACGAGCGAGATCCTGGGCGGCACCACCCGGGTGATGACCGCCGCCACCGGAGGTGTCCCGGTGCTGGTGGTGCTGCGCCCCAAGGCGTTCGCCGCCGAGCCGGGCGGCGACGCGACCCCCGAGGTGATCCCGGTGGCCGTCCCCGAGGTGGGGCACGCCGCGGCGGCCGTAGTGCGGGAGCGGCACGTCGCCCCCAGCGAAGGCCCCGACCTGGAGGCGGCCGACGTGGTCGTCGCCGGCGGGCGGGGCATGGGCGACGCCGAGCGCTTCGGCGCCATCGGCGAGCTGGCCGGGCTGCTCGGCGGCGCCGTCGGCGCCACCCGGGCGGTGGTCGACGCCGGCTGGGTGCCCTACGCCCTCCAGGTGGGCCAGACCGGCAAGACGGTGAAACCGTCGGTGTACCTCGCCTGCGGCATCAGCGGCGCCATGCAGCACCTGGTGGGCATGAAGGACTCCTCCACGATCATCGCCGTCAACAAGGACCCGGACGCCCCCATCTTCGGGGTGGCCGACCTCGGCGTCGTCGGCGACGTGCACAAGGTGATCCCGGCGCTGATCGAGGCGCTGCGGGCCCGCGGCTGACGGACGGGCTCAGCGGGGATCCGTCACCTGGCCCATGAAGAGGATCTCCCCGGTGGAGTCGTGACGGATGAAGAACAGGAACGGCCGGTCGACGGCGATCGGGATCGGCGTGCCGCCGCCCGAGGTCATCTGGGCCATCACCGCGGTGGCGGCAGCGGCTTCGGTGCCCGCCTCGTCGACCGCGATGAACGCCTCATGGATCACGTGCCCGACGAATAGCTCCCGCCGCTCGGTCATCCCGGTGAAGTCGGCGCCGCCGGGGCCGAAGGCCGCCACCATCCCCAGTTCCTGAAGTGCCTCGTTGAGGTCGAGCTGGGTCCGGAACTCGAAACGCGGCATCGTCAGGTTCACGCGCCGGACCTGCTCGGTGGCGGCGATCGCCGCCAGGTCCGACGGCCCGAGACCGGCTGCCACCTCTTCGAAACGTCCCTCGTCGGGCACGACGAGCAGCATCGAGGCGCCTCCCTCGTACGGGAGCCGCATCGCAAGGTAGCCGTCGCCGGTGGCGACGAAGAGGTGGGTGTTGCGGAGGGCCATCATCGGCACGGTCACCTCGGTCCCGTCGAGCAGGGTGAACGTCCCGTCGGCCGTCGCCTCGGGATCGAAGGGGATCCACCAGCTCGCCTTGAACCAGATGGCGTTCACCAGCACCAGGCGGGTGGCCTCGTCCACGATGCCGCGGGGCAGCAGATCGGCGATGCGTCCTGCCGTCTGTTGCTCCACCCAGTCGTTGATGGCGAGCCGGGCCGCCTCGGCGTCACCGGCGAAGTCGGCGAGCCGCATCCCGGCGTCGTAGTCGCGGGCGAGCAACTCGAGGAATTCTTCGAGGAACGGGTACCCGGCCTGGCCCCACAGGGAGTTGGCAACCCGGATGTTGAATGGATCGCCGTCGTCCCCGGGCCTCTCGGGGGCGCCGGCCGTGATCCTCAGGTCCAGCTCGTTGCGGGCGGCGTGTACCCGCTCATCGGCCAGCCTGAGGTCGAGCACGTCCCGCATCTCGGCGGCGGTCTCGCCTCGGGCGCCCGCGTAGGTCATAGTGAGGGCGGAGGCGATGCTGTAGGGGGAGAGCACCACGTTGCCGCCGCCGGCGGCGGCCTTCCCGAACAGGTCGAAGGCGAACTCGGCATTCCCCGCCAACAGGTCCGCCAGCTCGGCATCGGTGACGTCGGTGGCGACGGAGTGCTCGACGTCGGCGCGGGCCAGCTCGCCGTTGGCGGGAAGCGGGCCGGGGAGGGTGGACGGGGTGACGTTGCGGGCTTCGGTCGTGGAGGTCACCGCCCCGTCGCCCCCTGCGAAGCCGCAGGCGGCGAGCAGGGTGATCCCAACGGCGAGCCACGCCACACGGCGCCCGGTGCTCATGCCGTTGAGACGCTTCCCGGCCGAAACTGGTTCCGGAACATCTTCCAGACAGGATACGCCCACAAAGAGCGGGCCGGTGCCCCCTGGCACCGGCCCGTCGATTCGCCCCCGACTCCGATCTGGGAGGAGGCGGCCCCCGCCCCGTCTCAGGCGAGGAGCCGGTGGCGTCCGATTCGCCACGGCGTGGCGACGCTGCAGCGGATCGGGTTCCCCGGTGAGCGGAGCGGCTCCGGGAGGAGACCGGAGAGCTGATACACCGAGGTTGCGGTCGCCGTCTCCACCACGGACGGCTCCGATCGACCGAGACCGTGCCCGCAGACCCCGGCAACCTCCCCCGGAAGTCGCCTCGATCTGGGTTCACGGCCGTGGTGTTCGGACATACCGCCGCTATCGGCGCGCCCCCGGAAACCCTTGAGGATTCAGGCCTCGGTGGCGCCTTCTCCGAGCACGCCGGGGGCGAAGGCGTGGGGCAACAGCTCTTCGAGACGGCAGACGGCCACCCCACCGTCCGGGTCCTGGACCACCACGGTCTCCACCCCGAACTCACCCATGAGCTGCCGGCAGTTCCCGCACGGATAGCACTCCGGGCTGTCGAGGCCCGCCACCGCCACCGTGTCGAGCTTGCGGACCCCGGCGGCCACCGCCGAGCTGATGGCGTTGCCCTCGGCGCAGATGGTCGAACCGAAGGCGACGTTCTCCACGTTGACGCCGCTGAAGCGGCGCCCGTCGGCGGCCACCACCACCGCCCCCACCCGGTAGCCGGAATAGGGGGCGTAGGCCTGTTCGGCCGCCGCCTTGGCCGCGGCGTGCAGCTCCTCCGGGGTGGGCCCGCTCATGGGCCGAGCAGCGCATCCACGAACGCTGCGGGATCGAAAGGCATCAAGTCGTCCACTCCTTCGCCGACGCCGATGTACTTCACCGGGATTCTCAGCTCCTGCTCCACCGCCACCACCACGCCGCCGCGGGCGGTGCCGTCGAGCTTGGTCAACACGATACCGGTCACCCCCACCGACTCGGTGAAGGTCCGGGCCTGGGCGACCGCGTTCTGCCCGGTGGTGGCGTCCAGCACCAGCAACACCTCGGCGAGGCCGCCGGCCTCCCGCCGCAACACCCGCGCCACCTTCCCCAGCTCGGCCATGAGGTTGACCTTGTTCTGGAGCCGCCCGGCGGTGTCGACGATGAGCACGTCGATGCCCCGGGCCCGCGACGCCTGGTAGGCGTCGAAGGCGACCGAGGCGGGGTCCGCCCCCGCCTGCCCGGTCACGATGTCGACCCCGGCCCGTTCCGCCCAACTCCGCAACTGCTGGTCGGCGGCGGCCCGGAAGGTGTCGGCCGCTCCCAGCAGCACCTGCTTGCCGCGGCTCCGGAGCTGGGAGGCGAGCTTGCCGATGGTGGTGGTCTTGCCGCTGCCGTTGACGCCCACCACCAGCATCACCGCAGGCTTCCCCCCCGTCTCCACGCCACGTTCCCGGGCATGGAGCATCCCGATCAGCTCCTCCTCGAGCAGGCGCCGGGCATGCTCCCCGTCGTCGGGTTGGCGGCTCCGTACCGATGCCACCAGCGAGGCTGCGGTGGCGACGCCGAGGTCGACCGCCACCAGGGAATCCTCGAGATCGGCCCAGAAGTCGTCGTCGAGCCCGGCCCGCCCCAGTACGGCGCCGAGCCGGTCGGCCAGCGCCTTGCGCGACTTGCCGAGCCGGGACCGCAGGCCGGCCGCCGGTGCCGGCGCCTCGGTCGCGGCCACCGGGCCCGGTTCCACCGTGATACGGGGGGGCAGCGCCCCACCGCGGCGGCGTCGCAGGACGACGAGGGCCGCCAGCAGCAGCACTGCGACCACGACCACGACGATGATC
Organism: uncultured Acidimicrobiaceae bacterium; assembly: GCA_964416425.1. Taxonomy (GTDB): domain Bacteria; phylum Actinomycetota; class Acidimicrobiia; order Spongiisociales; family UBA5794; genus CAYQEC01. Next base: position 51,294 of record CAYQEC010000006.1, read on the forward strand.
ACTCGGTTCATGCCACGTTCCTCGCCCGCTCAGACGGCCGGTTCGTGGATGCGCTTGGCCAGCACCTGCGACGACGCCCCCGGCTCCATCGTGACGCCGTAGAGGATATCGGCCGCCTCCATGGTCTGCGGCTGGTGGGTGATGATCACGAGCTGGGCGGAGCGCTGCAGAGTCTCCACCAGGCGGAGGAACCGCCGCAGGTTGGCGTCGTCGAGGGCGGCCTCCACCTCGTCGAGCACGTAGAAGGGGCTGGGGCGGGCCCGGAACACCGCGAACAGGAACGCCAGCGCCGCCAGCGACCGCTCCCCGCCCGACAGCAGGCTGAGGCGCCCCACCTTCTTGCCGAGCGGCTGGGCCTCGATCTCGACTCCCGATTCGAGGGGACGGTCCGGGTCGGTGAGTCGGAGCCGGCCCCGCCCGCCCGGGAACACCAGGGAGAAGTGCTCGGCGAACAGGATGGAGATCTCTTCGAAGGCGGCGACGAACAGCACCGCCATCTCGTCGTCGAGCGCCCTGATCACCTTGCGCAGCTCGCGCCGGGACTCCTCCAGGTCGGCGAGCTGGGCCTGCAACGTCTCCACCTCGGCGGCCAGCTCCCGGTACTCGGCGGCGGCGAGGGGGTTGATCGGCCCCATGCGGCGCAGCTGCGCTTCGAGAGTCGCCAGCCGCTCTCGCGGGTCCTCGCCGTCTCCCAGCTCCGGTTCGGGCGCCGCCAGCGCCTCGTCTTCGGCGGCGTCGGCGTCGCGCCGCAGGCCTTCGGCCACCGCCTCGTCACGGACCCGCAGCTCGGCGAGCTCGACGGCGATCTTCCCGGCCCGGTCCTTGGCTGCGGTGAGGGCGGCGTCCAGTTCCTCCTGGCGGTCGAGGGCGGCGGTGAGCCGCTCGTCGGCGAGTCCCGCCTCCTCCCGCAGCTCCCGCTGGCGCCGCCGCAGCTCGGTGACGTGGCCGCGGACGACGGCCAGTGCCCGTTGCGCCTCGTCCTCGATGGCGTGCAGCTCCGCCACCGCCGCCGGGTCGCCGGGGGCGGTCTCCAGCGCCTCCATGCCGGCGATGACGGTGGCGCGCCGGTGTTCCAGCAGCCGGCGGCGTTCCCGAGCACCGGCGAGGGCGGCAGCGGCCTCTTCCCGCAGCCGCCGCGCCTCGTCCCGGCGCCGCGCCACGCCCTCGCGGCGCCGGTTGAGGGCCTCCCACGCTTCCTGGCGAACCTGTTCCTCCCCCTCGAACTCCTCGAGCCGGCTCCGCAGGTCGGCGAGGCGTTCCTCCCGTGCCGCGGTGGCGGTTCCGAGACCGCCCGCCCGCTCGTCGAGACGGGCCCGCTCGTCCTCCCCCGCCCCCCGGGCCCGGCCGTTGAGGGCCAGCGCCTCGGTGTGGCCGGCGAGCCGGGCCTCCAGCTCCTCGAGCCGCTCCAGCGCCTCCCGCTCGGTGGAGCTGGCCTCGTCGAAGGCGCGGCGGGCGCTGTGATGGCGGCTGGCGGAGCGGGCGAGGTCACGGTCGGCGATCTCGACCCCGATCCGGGCCGCTTCGAGGGCGGCGGGCCCGGCCCCGTCGGGATCGGCGAGGTACATGCCGGCACGGGAGATGACGTCGCCTTCCGGAGTGACGGCACGCAGCTCGGGATGTCGCTCCACCAGGGCCCATCCGGCCGACCAGCCCTCCACCAGCACCACGTCGCCGAGGAGCCGGGCCGCCAGCCCGCGGTCGGCGCCGGGGCCGAGGCGATCGACGAGGGCTTCGGCCCCGAGATCGTCCGGCGGCGGCGCGGCACCCGGCCCGTCGGGATCGGGGAGCACGAAGGCGAGGCCGCCGAGTCCGCCCGACTTGAGGTCGCCGACGAGGTCGTGGAGCTCGCCGCGTCCCGAGGCGAGCAGGGCGTGGCGCCATTCCCCGAGGGCGCCGTCGACGGCGGCGGCGATGTCGGCGGGGACGTCGAGCCGCTCCACCACCGATCCCGTCACCACCGCGGCGGCACGAGCGGTGGCGAGGGCCTCGGGATCGCCGAGCCCGGCGAGGGCTGCCTCCACCGCTTCGAGGCGGGCGGCTCCTCGTTCCCGGGCCAGCTCGTCACGGCGCAGCCGCTCCTCGGCCTGCTCCAGCTCGTCGCGGCTGTGCTCGCTGACCTGATGGGCCGTGGCGTGGGCGGCCTGGGCCCGGCCCACGTCGGCGTCGGTCTGCTGGATCTCGGTGACGAGGTGCGAGGCCTGGGTGGCCTCTTCGGCGAGGCGCGCCTCGACCACCTCGCGGCGCCGCTGCAGGGCGTCGGCTTCACGGCGGTCGCGCTCGGCGGCGGTCTCGAGGGCTCGCAGGTCGCCCCGCAGGGTGGCCACCACGCCTTCGGCGGGGAGCTGGGCCTGCTCGGCGAGGGAGCGTTCCTCGTCCTCGAGGGCGGTGAGAGCCGCTTCGCGTCGTTCCGCCTCGGCGGCGGCGCTCCGTTCCTCGGCGACGCAGCGCTCGATCTCGGCGACGATGGCGACACTCTCCTCCTCCAGGTCGTGGCGGCGCTCCCCGGCGCCGCGACGACGGCTCTCGAAGGAGTAGCGGCGCTCCCGCGCCACCAGGACGATGCGGTGGTAACGCTCGGCAACGGTCTCGAGGCGGGCGGCGGCGGCAGTGTCACGTTCCAGGGCATGCCCCACCTCACCCGCCGCCCGGCGCAGGTCGCCCAGGTCGGCGGCGAGGCCGCGCCGCTCCTCGTCGTGGGCGCCGATCGTCTCGGCCAGGATCGCCTGCTCGGCGCTGTCGACCGCGAGCCGGCTGCGCAAGGTCCGCAACTGCTCGCCTCCCAGCCAGAGGCGGAGGGAGCGGATCTCGGCCCGCACCCCCTCGTGGCGCTCGGCGGCGTTGGCTTGACGCTTGAGGGGACGGAGGTGGCGGCGCTGCTCCTCCAGGATGTCGGTGAGGCGGGTGACGTCGAGGTCGGTCTGCTCCAGGCGCCGGATCGACCGATCGCGGCGCCCCCGGTGCTTGGTGATCCCGGCGGACTCCTCGATGACGGCCCGGTGCTCGTCGGCCCGGGCGCTGAGGATCGTCCCGATCTGGCCCTGACCCACCAGGACGTGCTGATGGCGGCCCACCCCGCCGTCCGACAGCAGCTCGTGCAGGTCGAGCAGGCGGCACGGGGTGCCGTTGAGGGCGTACTCGGAGGTCCCGTCCCGGTAGAGGCGGCGGGTCATGGTGATCTCGTTGAGGTCGAGGGGGAGGAACCGGTCGCCGTTGTCGAAGGTCACCACCACCTCGGCCCGGTTCAGCGGGGGCCGGGTGGCGGTCCCGGCGAAGATGACGTCCTCCATCTTCTCGGTGCGGAGCGTGCTGGTGGCCTGGGTGCCCATCACCCAGGCGAGGGCGTCGAGCAGGTTCGACTTGCCCGAGCCGTTGGGGCCTACCACCACGGTGACCCCGGCCTCAAAATCGAGGCGGGTGCGGTCCGCAAAGGACTTGAACCCCGCGAGGGACAGCGTCTTCAGGTACACGGCCAATGGAGCTTACCAACGAACTACATCGTTGGGATTCGTTTGAGAGGCCTCACCGGATGGCGAACCCCGTGATCTCGGGGTCGGGAGGCACCTCCACGAGGCTCGCCACTACCACCCGGGAGGCGGGAGGCCCGGTCTCCAGGAAGCGCCGCATCGCCGCCACCGCCGCCTCGCTCCCCTGCACGAACACCTCGACCCGGCCGTCGATGAGGTTCCGCACCCAGCCTTCGACCCCGAGGCGGTGCGCCTGGTGGGCGGTCGACCAGCGGAAGCCCACGCCCTGCACCCGGCCCGCGATCGTGCCCCGGAGCGCCACCTCGCTCATCGCTGGCACCCCGGGCACCAGTAGGTGCTGCGTTGCCGCAGCACCTCCCGCACGATCGGCGCTCCGCAGCGCGGGCACGGCTCGTCCTCCCGTCCGTAGGCGCGGAGCCGCTCCAGGTTCTCACCGGCTCGGCCGTCGGGCAGCAGGTAGGGCGAGGTCTCGAGAGTGGTGCCGCCCCAGCGCAGCCCGGCCCCGAGCGCCCCCTTGATGCCCCGCCGGAGGCGGACCAGCTCCTCCCGATCGAGCGAACCGCCGGGCCGGTGCGGGTCGATCCCGGCGCGGTGCAGCGCCTCGTCGGCGTAGATGTTGCCCACCCCGGCCACGATCCCCTGGTCGAGCAGCAGCGGCTTGATCGGCGCCGTCCGCCCGGCGAGCCGGGCCCCCAGCTCCCGCGCCGGCGGCAGGCCCTCGAGAGCATCGGGCCCCAGCCGCTGCAGCGACGTGCCGGCGAGCTCGTCGGGGGTGTAGACGGCGACGAACCCGAACGTCCGCGGGTCGACGAAGCGGACCTCGACACCGCCGGTGAGTTGCACCACCACGTGGGTGTGGGGTTCCCGGGCGTCTCCGGGAGCGGCGAGCACGATCCGGCCCGACATCCCGAGGTGGGTGATCCAGCTCAGGTCCCCGGTCAGGTCGGCGACGAGGAACTTCCCGTGGCGGGACAGACGTTGGATGCGGCACCCCCGCAGCCGAGCGGCGAAGTCGGCAGGGTTCGGCTGGCGGCGCAGCATCCGGGGACGCCCCACCTCCACCGTCGTGATGCGACGCCCGACGACGACCGGCTCCAGGTGGCGGCGGATCGACTCGACCTCGGGAAGCTCAGGCATCGCCGGTGGCGGCCAGGGCCTCCGAGGCGGCGCGAGCCGCGTCCTGCTCGGCCCGCTTCTTCGACCGGCCCGATCCCTCCCCCAGCAGCTCGCCGTCGGCCCACACCTTGGCGGTGAACTCCTTGGCGTGCTCCGGCCCGTCCTCCTCGACGGCGTAGCGGGGACGCAGCCCGAGGCGGGCGAGCCGCTCCTGGAGCCGGGTCTTGTAGTCGAGGCGCCCCGGGAAGGCGGCCCGCTCGTCGACCAGGTCACTCCAGTGCCGCAGGATGAGGCGCCGCACCGTCTCGAAGCCGGCGTCGACGTACACCGCCCCCAGCACCGCCTCGACCGCGTCGGAGAGGATCGACTCCTTCTCCCGGCCGCCGGTCATCTCCTCGCCCCGCCCCAGCCGGAGGGCAGCCCCGAGACTCCACTCCCGGGCGAGCTGGGCGAGGGCCCGCTCGTTGACGACGGCGGCCCGCACCTTGGCCATCTCGCCCTCCGCCATCGTCGGGTACTCCTCGTACAGGTAGTCGGTCACCGAGAGCTGCAGCACGGCGTCACCGAGGAACTCGAGCCGCTCGTACGAGTCGTCGAGGGCGTGCTCGGCGGTGAAGGAGCGGTGCAGCATGGCGGTGGAGAGCAGCTCCGGATCTCTGAAGGAGTGACCCACCGCCTCCTGGATCCGGTCGAGGGGGTCCATCGTCACTCCGCCAGCGCCGCGACCTGGGCCAGGCCCTCGGAGATCCGTCGCGGGAGGTCGCCGTCGGCGCCTTTCACCGCCAAGTCGATGGCGCTGGCGACGGCGACCCGGGATGACGACCCGTGGGCGATCACGACGATGCCTTCTACGCCGACCAGGTGTCCCCCGCCGGTGTTGTCCGGGTCGAGGCGGCGTCGCAGCTCATCGATGGCCGGGGCCAGCGTCCCCACGGCCTCCTCCAACCCGGGACGGGAGAGCGCCTCGAGGGTGATCCGCAGCGTGAGGCGGGACGCGCCTTCGGCGGTCTTCAGGATAACGTTCCCGGTGAAGCCGTCGGTGACGAACACGTCGGCCCGGTCCGCCGCGAGGTCACGGCCTTCCACGTTGCCGACAAAGTCGATGCCCGGCATCCCCTCCAGCAGCCGGAAGGTCTCCTTCTCCTGCTCCCGTCCCTTGTTCGCCTCCTCGCCGATGTTGACGAGGCCGACGCGGGGCGACTCGATCCCGAAGTGGATCCGGGCCAGGGCACAGCCCATGACGGCGAACTGCCCGAGGTCCTCGGGACGGCAGCTCACGTTGGCGCCGCTGTCGAGCAGGACGACGCGGCTCGGGAACAGCGAGGCGATGGCGGGACGGCCCACGCCCGGGAGCCGGCCCAGGATGAAGGCGGCGGCCGCCATGGCGGCCCCGGTGGAGCCGGCCGACACGAAGCCGTCAGCCTTGCCTTCCGCCACCTGACGTGCCGCCACCGCCACCGAGGCGTCCCGCTTGTCGCGGATCGCCTTGGCCGGGTCGTCGTCCATCTCGATGACCTCGGAGGCGGGCACGATGGTGAGGTCGGCGCCCGTCTCGGCGAGCACCGGCCGGAGACGCGCCTCGTCGCCGACCAAGGTGATCTGGTGACCTGCCCGCGCCGCCGCGATCGCTCCCCACACCACCTCGGCGGGAGCATGGTCCCCCCCCATTGCGTCAACGGCAATGCGGGCCATGGGAGATCCCTACGACGTTTCGATGGCCTCGCGGCCCTTGTAGTTGCCGCACTGGTGGCAGACGCGGTGCGGCAGGCGTTGCGCCCCGCACTGGGGACACGCCACCGTGGCGGGCGCGGTCACCTTCCAGTCGGCCTTGCGTCGGCGCGTCCGGGAGCGCGACATCTTCTTCTTCGGTACCGCCATTGGAGAACCTCGTTGTCCGGTCAGTCCCCGGTGTCCAGTAGATCCTTCAAGACCGTAAAGGGCGAGGTCGACTCGTCCTCCTGGTCGGGGGTGGCTGTATTCAAGTCGCTTCCGATAGCTCCAACAAGTCCCGGGCAGTCGGGCCGGCACAGCGGAGCCATCGGCATCGCCAGCAACACCTCGTCCCGCAGAAGTTGTTCCAGGTCGAGCACGTCACCGTCGAGGTGGTAGTCGTCGTCGCCGTCGTGATCGGCGGTCACCACCTGCACCAGATTCCCTTCCACCTCGCCGTCGATCTCGGTGAGGCAGCGGTAGCAGCGGTGGCGGGCGGCGACGGTGACGGTGCCGCGCACCTCGATTCCCCCCGAGACGGCGTCGAGTCGCAACGCCGCCCGCAGCGGCGGGTCCGGCAGCACCTCGGACAGCTCGACGGACCAGTCGACCGGCACCTCGATGGAGGCCTCACGGCGCCGGGCGCGCCCGGCGCGCAGCTCCCCTACGTTGACCTGGAAATCGTGACGGCTCACGCCGCGAGTGTATCCCCGCCGCGGCGGTTCGATCACTCCGAGACGGGCACCTCGGGAGCCGGCGGCAGCGGCTCGTGCAGCGCCGCCCGGGACTCCTGGACGTACCGCAACAGCTCCCCGAGGATCGCCTCAGCCTCGGAGAGGCGGCGCTCCGCCACGTCCTCGGCCTCGAGGCGGATCCGCTCCGCCTTCTTCTCGGCGTTCCGCACCAGGGTGTTGGCCTCCTGCACCGCCTCTTCGACGATGTAGTTCTCCGAGACCAGCTCCTCGGACTTGACCTTCGCCTTGGCAAGCACCTCGCGGGCCTTCTCGTTGGTGCGGGCCACGTAGGCGGCCCGTTCCCGGACCATCCAGCGGGCGGCCCGCAGCTCCTCGGGAAGGGCGGCGATGGTGTCCGACAGGGTGCCGTCGATGCGGGAACGCACGGCCCGCAGCTGCTCGACGAAGTCCTCCCTGGCGATCATGACGCTGTTGGAGAGCGGAACCCCCCGGGCCGACTCGACCTCGACGATCAGCTCCTCGAGTGCCTCACGCACCGCGATCTGGACCCGCTCGATCATGTCGAGGACCTGCCCGGGGATGGGCGGTGGGGTCTTGCCTTCAGTCATCCGCAAACCGTTCCTTCAGGGCCCGGGCCACGGGCTCCGGGACGAGTGAGTCCACCGAGCCGCCCAGGCCGGCGACCTGTTTGACCAGCGAAGAGGACAGGTAGCCGTATTCCGGCTTGGTTGCCACGAACAGGGTAACGATTCCGGACAGATGGCGGTTCATCTGCGACATCTGGAACTCGTAGTCGAAGTCCGTCATCGCCCGCAGGCCCTTGACGATCACGTCGATGCCCTGCTCGGCGGCATAGTCGACGAGCAGACCGGCGAAGGAGCCGATCTCGACGTTGTCCCACGCGGTGCAGGAGGTGCCGATGAGGTCCATACGCTCGGCCGCGGTGAACAGCGGCTCCTTGGCGGGATTCTCGACCACCGCCACCAGCACCCGGTCGAAGATGCCGGAACAGCGTTCGATCACGTCGAGATGCCCCTTGGTCGGGGGGTCGAAGCTCCCCGGTACGAGGGCCGAAGTCACATCTCCTCCTTGGCGAATCGCCACAACTCGGCGCTGCCGTAGTGACGCCGGTCGGTGAGGACCAGCGACGGCACGGTCGCCTGCACCTCGTCCCCGCGACGACGGTGGAGCACCACCACGGCGCCGCCGACGAGACGCGCCGTCAAGCGCGACAGGACATCATTGAGCGACGCTAGCGGCACGGCATACGGGGGGTCAACGAACGCCAGGTCGAAGCGCTCCCCCTCCCGGTCGAGGAAGCGCTCGACCGGGCCGGCCACGACCACGCCGCCGAGGCCCACCGCCGCCACGTTGGCGCGTAGCGCGGTGAGCGCCGCCCGGTCCCGCTCCACGAACGTCGCCTCCGCCGCGCCGCGGCTCAGGGCCTCCAACCCGAGCGAGCCGGTCCCGGCGTAGAGGTCGAGCACCCGGGTGTCGCGCACCGCGGCGCCGAGCGAGGAGAACAGCGCCTCCTTGACCCGGTCCGTCATGGGACGGGTGTCGAGGCCGCGGGGAGCGACGAGGCGGCGGCCCTTGGCAGCGCCGGCGATGATCCTCATCGGCTCCGCTCCCGGAGGGCACGCGGCCGGCGCCGGGCCGGCGGCGTCAACTTCGGAAAAGCCATTCCACGTCCTCCCCCAGCAGGGCACGCACCTCGTCGCTGATGAGCGGATGCTCCTCCAGCTCCGGATCCCTTCGCACCAGATCGAAGGCCTCACGCCGCGCCGCCACCAGCGCGTCGGCGTCACGCAGGATGTCCGCCAGCTTGAGGTCCTTCAAGCCGGCCTGGCGGGTCCCGAACACCGTGCCCTGGCCCCGGATGCGGAGGTCCTCCTCCGCCAGCCGGAACCCGTCGGTCGTGGCCACCATGGCCGCCAGGCGCTGCTCCCCCTCCGGGGTGGACGGCTCGGCGATCAGCACGCAGGTCGAGGCATGCGTCCCCCGCCCCACCCGTCCCCGGAGCTGATGGAGCTGGCTGAGGCCGAAGCGGTCGGCGTCCTCGATCACCATGACGGTGGCGTTGGGGATGTCGATCCCGACCTCGATCACCGTCGTCGCCACCAGCACGTCGATCTCCCGGCCGCGGAACCGGCCCATCACCGCGTCCTTCTCCCCGGGACGGAGCTGGCCGTGCAGCAACCCGAGCCGCAGCCCGGGGAACACCCCCTGGAGACGCTCGTACTCGGCGGTGGCGGACGCCACCTCGAGCTTGTCGCTCTCCTCCACGAGCGGGCACACCACGAACGCCTGTCGCCCCGCCGCCGCCTCACTCCGCACCAGGTCGTAGACCTCGGTGAGGTGCTCGGGACGCTTGTCGACGTACCTCGTCACCACCGGCGTCCGGCCCGGCGGCATCTCGTCGAGCACCGACACGTCGAGGTCCCCGTACAGCGTCATGGCGAGGGTGCGGGGAATCGGGGTTGCGGTCATGATCAGCAGGTCCGGGTCGTAGTCCTCCACCTTGTCGCGCAGCATCACCCGCTGGTACACCCCGAAACGATGCTGCTCGTCCACCACCGCGACCCCGAGACGCCCGAAATGCAGGCCCTCCTGGATGAGGGCGTGGGTGCCCACCACGATGTCGATCTCCCCGGAGCCGATCCAGCGCTCCACGTCGCTGCGGGCGGCGCCGCCCGGCGGGAGGAAGTTGACCTCGGTGTTGCCCGACGTCAGCAACGCCAGGCGCACCCCTGCCTCGCGGCCCCCGGCGCCGCCGAAGAGGCTCTCAGTGCCGGCCGCCCCCTCCGGCTCGAGCAAGGCCGGGGCCAGACCTGCCGACTCCAGCAGCTCCCGGATCCCGATGAAATGCTGACCGGCGAGCACCTCGGTCGGCGCCATCACCGCCCCCTGCATCCCGCTCTGCACCGCGGTGAGCAGGGCGGTGACGGCCACCACCGTCTTGCCAGACCCCACCTCGCCCTGCAGCAGCCGGTGCATCGGGTGCACCGAGGCCAGGTCACCGCGGATCTCGCCGATCGTCCGCTCCTGGGCCTTGGTGAGGCGGTACGGGAGGGCGTCAACGAAGGCGCCCACCAGGTGGCCCGACACGTCGTGGGCGACGCCGCGGGACTCGGCGATCTGGTGGCGTTTCTGCAGCGCCAAGGCAACCTCGAGCCGGAACAGCTCGTCGAACACGAGCCGGCGCCGCGCCGCCGCCGCCATCTCGGCGTCGGGGGGAAAGTGGATGGCGGCGATGGCCTCGTCGCGCGACAGCAGGTCGAGGCGGTCGAGCAGGTCCTCGGGCAGGATCTCGTGGATGGGACGGGAGCGGACGAGGGCGTTGTGGATCGATTCCCGCAGCTTGCCGGGTGCCATGCCCGCCACGGAGGGATGGATCGGGACCACCCGCCCGGTGACGAGCGACTCACCCTGCCGGTCGAGGCGGTAGAGGTCGGGGTTCGTCATCTGGAGCCCACCCCGGAACCGTTCCACCTTGCCGGAGAGGGCGATCTCCCACCCTTCGTCGATCTTCGTGTAGGGGTTGAACCACGTCACCTTGACGACGTTGGTGCCGTCGCCGACGAAGGCGATGACCCTGCCCCGGTTGCGGGAGAGGCGGATGCGTTGCACCGAGTTCACGGTGCCCGCCACCGTGACCTCCTCCCCCAGCGGCACCGCCAAGAGGTCGAAGAGCTGCGACCGGTCGAGGTAGCGGCGCGGGACGTGCAACAGCAAGTCGGCAACCGAGTCGATGCCGACGCCCGCGAGCTTCTTGGCCCAGCCCGGCCCGATGTTCTTCACCCGATCGACGGGAACCGACGCCAGGAACGCGAGGGGACGGCCTGCCATGGGAGGCAAGGTATCAGGATTCCCCGGCTCGGCTGCGCATCGAGCCTTTCCCGTCTCCCCGCCGGGCTGTTACACTCGCCGCCGCCCCAGGAGGTCCTTCCGTCATGGCATACCGTTGCGAGGTCTGCGGCAAAGAGCCGTGGTTCGGCAAACAAGTCAGCTTCTCGCACAAGCGCTCCAGCCGGCGCTGGCTGCCGAACATCCAACGCATCCGCGTCCGGCACGGCAGCAACTCGCGGCGAATGCGCGTCTGCACGTCCTGCATCAAGGCCGGCAAGGTCGAGAAGGTCTAGCCGTGCAGGGCGTCGTCAAGGTCTACGATCCCGAGACGGGGATCGGCGTCATCGTGCGCGACCACGACCAGGCCGACGTGCTCATCCGCCCCGGCTCTCTCGCCGGCTCGATGTTCCGCATGCTGCGCCAGGGCCAGCGAGTCATCTTCGACGTGCGGGACGACGAGGGCCGGCAGGTGGCCCACTCCCTCCGTTTTGGCTCCGACGGCTTCTAGCCGCCCCGCCGCCGAGCGCGGTCCCTCCCCCGCCGGTATCATCCGAACACGGAACGACGTGAGGAGGGTTCGATGATTCAGGCGTACGTGCTCATCCAGACCGAGGTGGGCAAGGCGGCAGAGGTCGCCCAGCTGATCGCCGAGATCCCCGGGGTGACCGCGTCCGAGGCCGTGACCGGGCCCTACGACGCCATCGTCCACACCGAGGCCGAGGACGTCGACGCCCTCGGCAAGCTGGTGGTCGCCCGCATCCAGGCCGTGGCGGGGATCACCCGCACCCTCACCTGCCCGGTGGTTCGCCTCTAGGGGTACGGCCCCTCGGATGGCGACGGGACCGCGGCGGGGGTATCGCGCCGAGCTCAGTCTCCAAGTGCGAGCTGTACCAGCTCGTGGCACAGCTCGCCGTACGTCATGCCGCTCGCCTGCCACATGGCGGGAAACCCCGAGATCGGGGTGAACCCGGGCATGGTGTTCACCTCGTTGAGCAGGAAGCCGCGCCCCCGCTCCTCGTAGAAGAAATCCACCCGGGCAAGGCCGCGGCATTCGAGGGCGGTGAAGGCGGCAGCCGCCAGCCGCCGCACCTGATCCTGCTCGGGTCCGGTGAGCTGGGCGGGCGCCACGAACCGGCTCGTCTCGTCGTGGTACTTGCTGTCGTAGTCGTACCACTCGGTCTCGATGATCACCTCGCCGGGGGCCGCGGTACGGGGACCCTCCAGGACCGCCACCTCGATCTCACGCCCCCGGATCGCCTCCTCGACCACGACCTTGTGGTCGAAGCCGAAGGCGCGCCGGAGCCCGTCCTTCAACTCGGCGTCGGTGGCGGCCTTGGTGATGCCGACCGACGAGCCGAGGCGCGCCGGCTTGACGAACACCGGGAGGCCAAGATCGGAGCGGATCCGGTCCACGACCGACCCCGGGTCGTCGAAGTCCTCGAGGCGGACGACCTGCCACCCACCGGTGGGGATCCCGGCCTGGTGGAACAGCCGCTTGGCGACGTCCTTGTCCATCGCCATCGCGGAGGACGCCACCCCACACCCCACGTAGGGGGTGCCCGCCATCTCGAACACTCCCTGGATCGTGCCATCCTCGCCGTAAGGGCCGTGGAGCACCGGGAACACGACGTCGAAGGCGATGACGTCCCCGGACGCGGCAAGGGTTCCCTCGGGGATCCGCAGCGCCACGGGACGTCCCGCGGCTTGCAGCGGGCGCCGGGTACGATCCGCCAGATACCAGGAACCGTCGCGCCCGATCCCCACCGGGATCACCTGATGACCGGTGTCTTCGAGCGCCTCGAGCACGGCGACGGCCGACACGCAGGAGACCTCATGCTCCGCAGAGCGGCCGCCGAAGAGAAGGAGTACCCGTGCCATGCCGGGCAGGTTACCGTGGTCCTATACGTTGACTGAGGTTCCGTGAGCGACCGTTACACGATCATCGGCTACCGGGTGCGCGTGGTCTACTTCGGGCTCGTGCTGTCGTGGGTGGCGCTGATCATCTCCGCGGCCATGACCGCCGCCCACTCCCGCTTCGAGGAACAGATCCAGCCGGGGCCCGCCATCGGCGCCGCGGTCGCCCTGCTCATCCTCACCCTGGTGCCGTGGAGGCGCGCCCTGCGGCGGGCCGTCGGCGACTTCCTGGTGCTGCTGTGGTGCCTCGGCGTCATCGGGGCCGTCATCTACGGAACCGGTGGTCTCGAGACCGGGGCGTCGGTGGTGATCGTGTTCCTGGCGACCGTGGTGTTCGCAGCCCTCGTCGCCTCCCGCTCCGTCGGCTTCGTCGGCGTCGCCGCCATCGCCGCCTACGTCGCCCTCCTCCTCACCAACGAGACCGTCGACGCCGCCGATGCGGCCGTGCAGATCGCCATCTTCGTGATGGCGGTCGCCCTCATCTTCATCGGCGGCCTGGCGGTGTGGGCCCAGATCGACCTGGCATCCCAGTGGCTGCGGTCCTACAGCCGCCGCGAGGCCCACCTCGCGGAGCGCGAGCAGGAGCTGCAGCGCCTCTACGACGTGTCCCGGACCATCGGGGTCGGCACCAACCTCGCCGAGGTGCTCCCCGAGCTGGTGGGACGAGTCGTCTCGGCGCTGGAAGCGAAGATCGGCGTGGTGCTGCTGTACCGGCCCGACCTGGAGGCGCTCGAGGTGATGTCCCCCATCTGGGTGGCGGGTCAGACGCTGCGGGCCGAGGGCTACCTGCTGCGGCTCGACGAGCAAGGCATCGCCCAGCAGGTGTTCACCAGCGGCGAGCCGATGGTGTACACCGACATGTCCGAGGCACACCAGGCCGGCGACTCCTTCCTGCTCGAGCTGGGCGCCCACCAGGTGGTGGCGGTGCCGCTGCGCCTCGAGGCGCACCGCATCGGGGTGCTGCTCGTCGTCGAGAAGCAGAGCGGCGAGTTCGTCGAGGAAGACGTGGCCCTACTGGAGTCACTCGCCGGCCCGTCGGCCCTTGTCCTCAACCAGCTCACCCGCTACGAGGAGGCGCAGGAGACGAGCCAGAAGATGACCGAGCTGGCCCAGCTCAAGACCGACTTCGTCTCGGTGGTCAGCCACGAGTTGCGCACCCCCTTGACCTCGATGATCGGGTCGCTCAAGACCCTGCAGCGCCCCGAGCTGGCTCCCCCTGATCCCAACGCCCGGGAGTTGGTCAACACCGCGGCCCGCCAGGCGAACCGGCTCCGCTCCCTCATCGAGGACCTGCTCATGGTGTCGCGGCTCGACAACCAGGCCCTCCCGATCCGGCCCGAGTCGCTGGCGGTGGCGGACTTCCTCGACGAGATCGTCCGCCACGTCCCCGGGGCCGAGGAGGTGACGTCGATCCACGTCGCCCCCACCGTCGACCTGGTCGAAGCCGACCCGGACCACCTTCACCGGGTGATCTCGAACCTGCTCGACAACGCCCTCAAGTACGCCCCCGACTCCCCGATCGAGATGACCGCCACCCGCAACGGCGGCGAGGTGTGGTTCTCGGTCGCCGACCACGGCATGGGCATCCCCTACGAACTCCACGAGCACATCTTCAACAGCTTCACCCAGGTCGCCCCGCACCACACCCGCAGCGCCGGCGGCACCGGCCTGGGGCTCTCGATCGTGCGGGGCCTCTCCGAGGCCATGGGGGGGCGGGTCTGGTTCCAGCCCACCCCCGGCGGTGGCGCCACCTTCACCGTGGCCCTGCCGCAGCGCGCCGCCAGCCGGCAGGCCCGGGCGGTCTGAGGGTCAGTCCCCCTCGGCAGCGGCGATGGCGTGGAAACCGCCGTCGACGTGGATTACCTCGCCGCTGGTGGCCGGGGCCCAGTCGGACAGCAGCACGGCCACCATCATCGCCACCGGCACCGGATCGCCAATGTCCCATCCCAGCGGCGCCCGGGCGCCCCACACCTCCTCGAACCGCCGGAACCCGGGGATCGACTTGGCCGCCACCGTCACCAGCGGCCCGGCCGAGACCGCGTTCACCCGGATGTGGTCGGGGCCGAGGTCGCGGGCCAGGTAACGGGTGACCGACTCGAGGGCCGACTTGGAGACTCCCATCCAGTCGTAGGCGGGCCATGCCTGCCGGTTGTCGAAGTCGAGGGTCACCAGCGCTCCCCCGCCGGCGCGGCGCATCAGGTCCCGCAGACCGGCCGCCAGCGTCTTGTAGGAGAACGCCGAGGTGAGGAAGGCGGTGGCGGCGCTCTCGGCCGGGGTGTCGAGGAAGTTGCCCCCGAGGGCGTCGTCGGGGGCGTAGGCGATGGCGTGCAGTGCCCCGTCGACACTCCCCCACCGCTCCTCGAGGTCGGCGACGAGAGCCTCCATGTGCTTCGGCTCGTTGATGTCGAGCTCGAGGACGTCGGGGATGCTGGGCAGCCGCTTGGCGGCGCGCTCGGTGAGGCGCAATCCCCGGCCGAACCCGGTGAGGACCACCTCGGCGCCCTGCTCCTCGGCGACCCGGGCCGTGTGCCACGCGATGGAGTCGTCGGTGAGCACTCCCGTGATCACGAAGCGTTTTCCTTCGAGCAGCACCGCTGCCTCCTTGGCGGGGGGCCACATGCTAGGGACCGGCGGCCTCGCGGCAGGAGATGTCAGGTGACGTTGGCCCAAGCCCGGAGCCCGAGACCCATCACGAAGAGCAGCAGCAAGCCGTAGGCGAGGGCGGGACGGCGGGCCAGCGAACTGCGGAACACGTAGGCGAAGGCGAACGTGACGGCGACGAGCACACCGTAGAAGACGTGGAGCCCGTTGCCAGGTCGCTCCCCCTGGGAGTACAGGATCAGCCCGGCCGTGACCTGGATCAGCATGGCGGCCACCGCCACCCAGCGGGCGATGAGGAAGGACCGGCTCGGGGGGCGCTTGGCCACGGCGAGCAGCAGTCCCCACGCCCCGACCAGACCGGTCGAGATGACCGCCACCAAGAACCAGTCGGCATGGAAGGTGTGCATCGCCCGGAGCTTAGGAGATCCCCGCCAGCGGCGGACGTTGCCCCCGCCAGGTACCGTAGGCACATGGAGCTCGTCCCCACCGACATCGCCCACGGCGGCGAGGCCGTTGCCCGGGTGGAGGGGAAGGCCTTCTTCGTGGCCGGGGTGATCCCGGGCGAACGGGTCCGTGGGGAGGTCGTGGTCGACAAGGGAGCGTGGGGTCGGATCCGCCTCCTCGACGTGCTCAACCCGGCGCCGGAGCGGATCGATCCCCCCTGCCCCCACTTCTCCGAGTGCGGCGGCTGCCAGTGGCAGTTCGTCGACCATGCCGCCCAGCTCCGCTGGAAGACGTCGGTGGTCGCCGGCCAGCTCGCTCACCTCGGCACGCTGACCGACCCCCCGGTGCGGAACACGATCCCGGTGGGGACACCGTTCGGCTACCGGAACCGCATGGACTTCGCCGTCGATCACGACCGGCCCGCCCTGTACCGGTCCCGCTCCCGGCGGGCGGTACCGCTCGACCTCTGCCTGCTGTTGCGCCCCGAGCTGGCCGCGGTCTTCGAGCGCCTCGGCGACCTCTCCGGCATGCACCGCCTCACCCTGCGAGCCGGGGTCACCACCGGGGAGGTGCTCGCGATCGTCGGGGGACGGATCCCGGAACAGGCGTCGAGCTGGGGCTGTGCCGTCGCCCAGACGCGGCGTGGCGCGGTGTACCCGGTCAGCGGCGACCCGACCGTGCACGAGGTGATCGACGGAGTTCGCTTCCGCATCACGGGCCGCGCCTTCTTCCAGAGCAATACCCCCGGAGCCGAGGTCCTGGTGCGCCTCGCCGGCGAAGCCGCCGCGGTCACCCCCGCCGACACGCTGCTCGACGCCTACGCCGGCGGCGGGTTGTTCGGGGCCACGATCGGGCGCGGCGCCGGCCGGGTCGTCGGCGTCGAATCCGACCACGTCGCCTTCACCGACCTGCGGACCAACCTGCGGGCGGCCGGGCTCGCCGACCACCAGGCGGTCCACGGCACGGTGGAGACCGTGGTCGCCAACCTCGACGAGTACTGGGACGTGGCGATCGTCGATCCGCCCCGGGAGGGCCTTGGCGAGCCGGGCGTCGCCGCCGTCACCGCGGCGCGGCCCCGCACGGTGGTCTACGTGTCGTGCGACCCGGCCTCGCTGGGGCGCGACACCAGGCTGCTGGCGCAGGGCGGCTACCGGCTCGAATGGGCCGCCCCGGTCGATCTCTTCCCCCAGACCTACCACGTCGAGACGGTCGCCCGCTTCACCCGCGCCGCCTGAACATCCCCACCCGATTGAGGGAATACGGCCCTATCGGCCGCCCCGACCGATCCGCATGCTGCCCATACACCCACCGGTGACGCGAGGCCGACGCGGACCGTGCTCCTGCGACGCCCGCGTCCTCGGCGGGAAACGGGGCGACGGACGTCGCCGGGCGACGGAGGTCGCCTTCGCCGACTGTAGAGAGGAGATGCGGCGGCAATGGAACCCAAGCTCGCCAACCCTGCGCCTTTGGGCCTGATGGGATTCGGCATGACCACCATCCTGCTCAACATCCACAACGCGGGGTACTTCGGGATTAGTGCCATGGTGCTCGCGATGGGCATCTTCTACGGGGGAATCGCCCAGGTGATCGCCGGGAAGATGGAGTTCAGGAAGGGCAACACGTTCGCGACGACCGCGTTCTCTTCGTACGGGCTCTTCTGGCTCTCTCTGGTGGGATTGCTCATCCTTCCGGAACTCGGCTGGACGGAGGCGACCCCGGCCGATTTTATGGGCTGGTACCTGTTCCTGTGGGGCGTCTTCACCCTGTTCATGTTCGTCGGGACGCTGCGCGCCGTCCTCTTCTTGAGGATCGTGTTCGGCACCCTGGCGATCCTGTTCTTCCTCCTCGCCATCGGCGAGTGGTCCGAATCGACCACCATGATCAAGATCGCCGGCTGGGAGGGCATCGTGTGTGGCGCGAGTGCCTTCTACCTGGCGATGGGCGAGGTGATCAACGAAGCTCTCGACAGGGTCGTGATCCCCATCGACTTCGCCCACTTCCGGCGCGGCGAGTCGTAGGAGCAAACCCACAGACAGCAACGATCGAGGCGCAGGGCCGTATGGCTCTGCGCCTCGTCGCGTCGTCGCTACATCTCGTCGAGGATCGAGCGTTTGGTGCGCTCGTACTCCTCGTCGCTGAGGGCGCCGTCCCGGTGGAGCCGGGCGAGGCGCTCGAGGCGCTCGGTGGCGTCGGCTGGCGCCGGTGCCGGTGCCGGTGCCGGTGCCGTTTCCTGCTGCAGCGCGCGGGTTCGATCCTCCCGGGTGCGGTACAGCAGTGATTGGAACGACTCCGGTTCCGGGATGTCCGAGAACCGGCTCTGCCCGCTCTCGCCGGCCGACTCGATGAGGAGATCGCCCGACTTGAGGATCCGCTCCAGCATGTTCTGCTGGAACCTGAGGTCGTTGATGTTCTCCAGCGGGATCTCGATCCCGGCGCGGGAGATGATCCCGCTGCGGGTGATGAGACGCTCGTTGGTCAGCACGTAGGCGGTGAACCACCAGCGGAGGAACGGCAGAACCGCCACCGGGAACAGCGCCAGGACGATGACCAGCGACGTGATCAGGTCGGCGGAGCCGTTCTCGGGTGGGATCCACTGGTAGACCAGGACGATGGCTGCGATGGCCGCGAGCACCCACAGCACGGGGAACACGAGGAGCCGCCAATGCGGGCGGAACTCGGTGACGATGACCTCACCTTCGGTGAGGAGGCGTTCTGGGTACGACATACCCGGATCATACGTCGCGGCGAGCGCCGGGGCGATGATCACCGGCCGGCCGAGCCCGGCGGAGCAAGAGGGTCCGGACGCGAGAATCCCGAGGGAGCGTCAGCCGAAGCATCAACCCTCTCGGGATTCTCAGATCGGACCTGCCTTGCGGCCTGACCGATCTACCTACCTCAGCCGAAGCCAAAGTGGGCTTGGTCCTTCCGGCACGGTACCGAACCCGAAGGCTCGATTCCGACGCCCCTCCGAAGAGGAACGCTGCCACCCTTACGAGTGGACGGCCCTTCCAGACCCGTCCGCCGACCCTTGCGAGCCTTCGGACCCCAGCCGCCCTTGCGGGCTTCTGAGGCCGCCGAACCGGTTTCCCTGTCCAGCGACTCACGCAATGTACGCACTCGTCCCGGGTGGGGTCAAGCAGAATCGATGGTTCGTTTTCGCGTGTTGCCCAATTGTTTCGCGGTCCCTTCGGGGAGCCCGCATTGGAGGGGTCAGGACGTGAGATGGGGCATGACGCGCTCGGCGAAGACCTCGATGGAATCCCCCCAGGCGGCGTCCCCGAAGTAGGCGATGGCGTAGGCGCAGCCGGCCTCCTCGTACTCGGTGAGCCGTTCCACCAGTTCATCGGGCGTGCCGACGAGCTGGCCGGCCCGGTATTTCTCGGGGGAGACGCCGCGCTGGGCGGCGACCCGCTCCAGCACCACCGTCAACGCCGCCTCGTTCTCGGCCACGAGGACCTCGGGGTGGAAGGTGCGCCCGATCTCGTCGAAGTCCCGCCCCACCGCCTCGCAATGCCCGGCGAGAACCTCGGACTTGTGACGGAAGGTGGCGACGTCGCCGTGGAAGTTGGCGTAGTCGGCGTGCTCGGCCACCAGGCGCAGCGTGAGCTTCTCGCCGCCTCCGGCGATCCAGATCGGGGGATGGGGATCCTGGGCGGATTTCGGCTGGTTGATGGCGCCGTCCACCCGGTAGTATTTCCCCTGGTAGGTGGCGGTGTCGGCGGTCCACATCGCCTTGATGATCTCGACCGTCTCCCGGAGCCGGCCGATGCGGACCGAGGCCTTGGGGAACTCGTAGCCGTAGGCGTTGAACTCCTGCTCGTACCACCCGGCGCCGATGGCGAACTCGAGGCGCCCGCCCGAGATCACGTCGACGTTGGAAGCCACTTTGGCGAGGTAGGCGGGCGGCCGGTAGGCGGCGCAGGTGCACATCTGGCCCAACCGCACCGTATCGGTGACCGCGGCGAGGGCCGCCATCAGCGTCCATGCCTCGAACGTGGGCTCCTGGGTGGGGCGGGGGATGGTATGGAAGTGGTCGTACACCCAGAGGGAGTCGTACCGCTCCCGCTCGATCCGCCGGGCGACGGCCCGGATCGAGGACCACTGCTCGTCGGTCTGCTGGCCTTGGAGATCCATCTTCCAGCCCTGAGGTACGAACGCCCCAAACCGCATCACACGCTCCTTCTCTCGTCGCCGCACCAGCCTACGTCGCGTCGGGCACGACGGTATCTCCCTGCCCAGGATCGGCTGCAGGTGGAACGGGGGAGGACCCCGGAAATGGTCCGAGGACGACCCAGTGAGCCTTCGGCTTGCGCCTGATGGCCCTCTAGGTCGTCCTCTCGGACCGCATCCCGTGCGGGGCCGAAACCCCTCCCGGGAAGGGCCGGTGTGGCCGAAACCACCCGACCGTCGCCGTGACCGAAGTCCCGGCGGGTGCGCAGCGGCCCGAGAGCCGCTCCGCTCCGGACGTCCGGCGAACCGGATGTCCGGTTGCCTCGGTACCCGGATCCGGCGGTTGCCCACCGAACCCTTGCGCCTCCCGAAGGAGGGGTTTCCCGAGGCGCTCCCCTGTGAAGGTAGAGCCCCTGTATGGGAGGTGCAAACTATTCCCGACCCCCCGTTTCCGTCAACCGAGATCGGTGCCCGATTTTCGCGGGGTTGTCATTCTTTTCCCTGCTTTCTGCCGGGAGAACTACCGACGTGTGATTTCGTCATGGCGACGACGTATAGTCGGGGCATGGTGACAACCGACCCCGTCACGACCACCGTCGATCTCCCTGCGTTGCTCGAGACCCTCTCCCCCAGCCGGGCCAGCGACTTCAAGCACTGCCCGCAACTCTTCAAGTTCAAGGCGATCGACCACATCGAGATGCCGCCGACCGTCTACCAGGCGCGGGGAACCACCGCCCACCTCGCCCTGCAGCGGCTCTTCGACCTCCCGGCGACCGAGCGCACCCCCGAGCGCCTCTTCGACCTGTTCCGCCAGGCGTGGGCCGAGCTGAAACCGGAGGAGTTCCCCACCCTGTTCGGCGACGTGGAGGAAGAGCGGGAGTGGGGGGTCGAGAGCCTCACCATCCTCGCCAACTACTTCGGCGTGGAGGATCCGGCCGGGCTGGAGCCGCTCGATCGTGAGCTCGACATGACCGAGACGCTCGGCGAGATGACGATCCGCGGCATCCTCGACCGCATGGAGGAAGACGGGGACGGTCTCGTCATCACCGACTACAAGACGGGCAAGGCGCCTCCGGAGCGATACGCCATCCCGGCTTTCTTCGCCCTCAAGATCTACGGCCTGCTCATTCGGCGCCGCACCGGCCGCACTCCGGTCCGCCTCCGGCTCATGTACCTCAACGGCCCCACCGTCTACGAGATCCCGGTCACGGATCGTCAGCTCGACGCTATGGAACGCCAGCTGGAGGCACTGTGGGCGGCGATCAACCGGGCGATCGTCCACGACGACTTCCCGACCCGGGTGGGGAAGCTCTGCGACTGGTGCCAGTACCACGATCTCTGTCCCGCCTTCGGCGCCGCGGCCGCCGCCTCGCCGACACCGCCGGAGCCGACCTCGTAGCGGGGTGATCTCCCCCCGGCGCCGCAGCGGCCCGGCCGGGCGGCATGACCGGGACCTCACCGAGCACCCACCACGGCGGTACCCTGACACGACGGCACGACGGACAGGTGCGTGTGACGACACCCGAGCGGATCATCTACACGATCGGCCACGGCAAAGAGAGCTTCGAACGCCTGGCGACCCGGCTGGCACCGCACCTGGTGCAGACCATCGTCGACATCCGCTCCAACCCGTACTCGCGGCATGCCCCCGAGTTCGGGAAGCGGGAGCTGCGAGCCATCAGCGCCGAACGCGGCTTCGGATACCGCTGGCTGGGCGACCGCCTCGGAGGCCGTCCCGCCCATCCCTCCGTCTCCGACGCCGCCGGCAACCTCGACTTCACCGCCCTCGCCCAGTCGCCCGATTTGGCGGCCGCCCTCGCCGAGCTGGACGGCCTTACCGCGGTCTCGACGGTGACCCTGCTCTGCTCCGAGATGGCCCCCGAGCACTGCCACCGCATGATGTGGGTGGCCCCGGTGCTGGAAACCCGCGGCTACCGGGTGATCCACATCCTCGGCGACGGCTCGGTGCAGCCTCACCAGCCCACCCTCGGCCTGTGATCGTGTCGCATCCGGCCGGTACGGTGGCCCCATGGCGCATTCCCCCGTGAACGGAGACGTCGCCTTCGCCGAGCGGAGGATCGATCCCGCCGCCTGGCCCGAGGCGATCGCCGACACCGCCGGTCCCCAGATCGTGGTCGGCGGGCCGGGAACCGGCAAGACCGAGTTCCTGGTGCGCCGCTGCGTCCACCTCCTCGCCGACGCCGCAATGCCGGCGACGGATCTGCTCGTGCTCGGTTTCGCCCGCCGCGGCGTCGCCGACCTGGCGACCCGGGTGCGGGACCGGCTCGACCGCTCCATCACGACACTCGACGTCGCCACCTTCCACTCCTTCGCCGCCCGCCTCCTCGAATCGCACGCCGAGCGGGCCGGGTGGGATCACCCGCCGTCGATCCTCACCGGCCCCGAGCAGGTGGCGCTGATCCACGAGCTGCTGGCCGGCGGCGACCCGGGCGCCTGGTCCCCCGGGGTGCGGGACCTGCTCGAATCCCACACCTTCGCCCGTGAGGTCACCGATTTTGTGCTGCGCGCCTCCGAGCAGCTCCTCGACGACGCGGGCCTCCAGGCGGCGGCCGCCGGACGGGACCTGTGGCGCGGACTCCCCGCCTTCCTCGCCCGCTACCAGGGAGAACTCCGGGCCCGGGGACGGGTCGACTACGGGACCCTGCTGGCCGAGGCGGTCCGGCTCCTCGACGATCCCGCGGTGGTCGAGGCGCTCGGCGGCGGCCCCCGGTTCCTCCTCGTCGACGAGTACCAGGACACCACCACCGCCCAGGTGCGCCTGTTGGAGCGGCTCAGCCGGGCCCACCGCAACGTCACCGTCGCGGCCGATCCCTACCAGTCGGTGTACAGCTTCCGGGGAGCCAGCTACGAGCACGTCGTGTCGTTCCCCGACGACTACCCGGTTCATGCCGGTCCCGGACCGCGCCGGCTCGTGCTCACCACGTCGTTCCGCACCCCGCGCCGCATCCTCGACGCCGCGGTCCGGGTCACCTCGCGGGAGCTTCCCGGCGCCGCCGGACCGGTGGTTCCGGCCCCCGGCGACGGCCGGGTCGACGTGTACCGGTTCGGCCAGCAGACCGAGGAAGCGGAATGGATCGCCTCCGAGGTGCAGCGGCTCCACCTCGCCGAGCGGATCCCCTTCGGCGACATGGCGGTGTTCGTCCGCAGCAAGCGCCGCTTCCTCCCCGACCTTTCCCGCTCCCTGGAGCGCCGCCACATCCCGCACGACCTCCCCGACTCCCGCCTCGCCGACCAGCCGGCGGTGCGGTTCGTGCTCGACGCCGTGGTCGCCGCCACCGGTTGTGAGGGCCCCGCCGGCACGACCCGGGCGATGCGGCGCATCTTGCTCGGACCGCTGTTCGCCCTCCCGCTGGGAACGATGCGCGACGTCGAACGGCGCCTGGCACGGGCCGGCGGAACCTGGGGCGGGGCGGTGGCCGACCTCGTCGCCGAGCCGTTCGGGCTCGTCGCACTCCTCGCCAATCCGTCGTGGGCGGATCGCCTCCCGGCGGCCGACGGGTTCTGGGAGCTGTGGTCGCGCCTGCCGCAGATCCGGCGGATCGTCGACGACCCGATCCGGGCCGACGAGCGGGCCGCCTGGAGCTCGCTCGCCCAGGTGCTGGCCCGCTGGAACGAACGCAACCCGGCCTCGACCCTGCTCGACTACCGCCGTCTCACCGAAGAGGAGGATTTTGAGGCGCAGCCGTTGCTCAGCTACCGCCGCCCGCACCGCGACCGTCTCACCCTGACGACCCTGCACCAATCGAAGGGCCTCGAGTTCGAGGTCGTGTTCATCGCCGACGCCGTCGAAGGCGTGTTCCCCGATCTGCGGGCGCGCGATTCCCTGCTGGGCGTCCGCCATCTCCTCCCCCACCTGCCGCCCGACACCGCCGGCTACCGGGCCTTCCGGCTCCAGGAGGAACGGCGGCTCGCCTACACCGCCATGACCCGGGCCCGGCGCCGGGTGGTGTGGACCGCCACCGCCACCGGCTTCGACGAGGGACAGGGCGTCCCGAGCCGGTTTCTGCCGCTCGTCGCCGGCACCGCCACGGTGGCCGAGGCGGCGGGACGGCCGCCGGCCCCCGACACCCCCACCACACCCCACGAGGCGGAGGCCATGCTGCGCCGCCTCGCCGGCGATCCGGCCCTCGGCGCCGGCATCCGCTTGGCGTCCCTCACCGTCCTGGCCGAAGGTGAGGCGTGGGGCCTGCGCCCGGTGTCGCATCTCTCCGGGGTCCGGCTCCGCGGCCCCGACTCGGGTCTGGTCGGCGACCGGCTCCTCCTCTCCCCCAGCCAAGCCGAGTCCTACGCCGGCTGCCCCCGCCGTTACGCCCTGGAACGGCGCCTCCATGTCGGCGACCAATCGAACATCTATGCCGAGTTCGGCAACCTGATCCATCAGGTGCTGGAGGACGCCGAGCGCCTCGCTCTGGAGCGGGGCCAGGGCCACGGCACCGTCGAGGACGCACTGGCGTCCCTCGACCGGCACTTCGAGCCTGCCCCGTTCGGCGGCGGTCCCTTCGCCTCCGCCTGGTACCGGCGGGCCGAGGAGGCGCTCCGTCGCCTCTACCGGATGTGGCCGTCGACCGGTCGGGTGGTGGCGGTGGAGCGCACCATGGATCTCGACCTGGGCGGGGTGGCGTGGACCGGGAGGGCCGACCGCATCGAGCGCGACGCCGACGGGATCCGGATCGTCGACTACAAGTCCACCCGCTCGGTGCCCAAGGAGCAGGACATCGCCGGCTCGCTCCAGCTCGGGTTCTACCTGCTGGCGGCCGCCGCCGACCCCGAGATCGCCGCCCTGGGGCCGATCGTCGCCGCCGAGACCTGGTACCCGGCCAAGGACACCAAGACCAAGGTCACCACCCGTGCCTTCTCCCCCGACCAGCTCGCCGAGGTCCACGACCAGCTCGTCGCCATCGGCAGCGGGATCGCCGCCGAGGACTGGAGGCCGCTGGTGGGGCCCGGGTGCGACCGGTGCCGGGTCCGCGAGCTGTGCCCGGAGTGGCCCGAAGGCGGGGAGGCGTTCACGTGAGCACGCAGTTCGTCCCGTCGACCGAGCAGCAGCGCATCATCGCCCATCCCGCCGAGCCGTTACGGGTCGTGGCCGGCGCCGGCACCGGCAAGACCACCACCATCGTGCACCGGCTGCGGGCCGCCGTCGCCGCCGGCCTGGCGCCGGAGCAGGCGATCGGCATCACGTTCACCAACAAGGCGGCCGAGGAGCTCGCCGACGGGTTGCGCCACGAGCTGCCGCTCCACACCGCCGAAGGTCGGGAAGTGGAGGTGACCACCTACCACGGATTCGCCTACACCCTCCTCCAGGAATTCGGCGCCGCGGTGGGCATCGAGCGGGACGCTCCCGTCATCGGCCCCGGGTACGTGCGTCAGCTTCTCCAGGAGAGCTTCGCCAGCGGCGAGTACCACTTCCTCGACCTCACCGCGCCGCCGTCCCGGGTCGACGAAGCCGCCGCCCTCGCCGGCCAGCTTTCCCGCAACCTGCGCACCGCCGGTGAGCTGGCCGCCGACCCGAGCCGGGAGGCCGACGAGGTGGCGGCACGCCGGGCCGAGTTGCTCCGGGTCATCGCGGCCTTCGACCAGGCAAAACGGCGGCTGGGCGTGGTCGACTACGGCGACCTCATTCTCTTCGCCCACCGTCTGGTGACGCGGCACCCCCACCTGGCTCGGCGGATCCGCGACCGCTACCGGCTGGTGCTCCTCGATGAATACCAGGACACCGACCCGGCCCAGCGGGAGCTGTTGCGATCCCTCTTCGGGGAAGGGTTCCCCGTCACCGCGGTCGGCGACGTGGACCAGACGATCTACGAATGGCGCGGCGCATCGCTGGCGAACTTCACGGCGTTCCCGGTCCACTTTCCCACCGACGACGGCGAGCCGGCGGCGACGCTCCCCCTCACCCACAACCGGCGCTCGGGCCCCCGTGTCCTCGAACTGGCGCATCGGATCCGCACCGAGATCTACGGAGCCGCTCCTACGAACCGCCTCCGCTGCCTCCCCGACGCGTCCGAGGACACCGTCCGGGCCGGCTACTTCCGCACCGCGGTCGCCGAGTCGACCTGGGTCGCCGAGGAGGTGCGGCGCCTCCACGACGAGGAGGGCGTGGCGTGGAGCGACATGGCGGTGCTCTTCCGCAAGAACCGCCACATCCCGCTGGTGCGGGACGCCCTCGAAGCCGTGGGGGTGCCGCTCGAGGTGGCGTCGCTGGGAGGCCTGCTCAGCGTTCCCGACGTCGCCGACCTCCACGCCTGGCTCCGCATCCTGGAGCGGCCCGACGACTCGGCGGCCCTGCTCCGCATCCTTCTCGGCGATCGCTACCGGCTCGGGATGGGCGACATCGCCGCGCTGGTGACATGGCGCAGGCGCCGGGAGCGGGACGATGCCGGCGGCGGAGACGGAGCCCCCGGATGGCCGCTGCTGGAAGCCGTCGACCGCCTCGACGACGTCCCCGATCTCGATCCCGAGCCCCGCACCCGCCTCACCGAGTTCCGCGATCGCTACCGCGCTTTCCTTCGCCTCGCCCAGGGGGTGTCCCTCGTCGAGCTGTGCCGCCGCATCCTCGACGGCACCGAGACCTGGGCCGAGGTCGAAGCGCGGGAACCGGCGGCCGCCCTCACCGCCCAGCTCAACCTCTACCGGTTCCTCGACCTCGCCGAGGAGTGGAGCCCCCTCCAAGGGAGACCGTCGCTGGAGGCGTTCCTCGGCTACCTCGACCTGCTGACCGCCGAGGACGCCGCCGACGAGCTCGACACGGCGCGGGTCGGGGGGGAGGACGCGGTGACGCTGCTCACGGTGCACCGCGCCAAAGGCCTCGAATGGGACACGGTGTTCCTCCCCACCCTCGCCGAGGGCATCTTCCCGGCCAAGCCCCTCGGCTACGACGATCCCACCCGCCAGCCGCGATGGCTGCCGTACGACCTCCGCCTCGACGCCGCCTCCGCCCCGGCGCTGCTCGGCGGCGAGAAGGAGCGCCGTGCCGAGCTGCAGGAGCGTCACCGGGTCCAGGAATGGCGGGCGGCCTACGTCGCCGTCACCCGGGCCCGGCGCCGCCTCTACCTCACCGGGGCCCATTGGTACTCCACCGGCCCCCGCTCCCATCCCCCGAGCGCCCTCTTCACCCTGGCGGCGGGCACCCCCGACGTGGAGGTGTTCCGGTTCGACACCGAGCCCGGCGATCCCCCGGAGCGGCTCACCCTCCCCACCCTCGCCGGCGCACCCGACCCCGTCTTCTCCGACGGGTGGGCCGCGGCGCTCCGCGCCGTCGCCGCCGACCCGGACGCCCTACGAAGCCGATCCGGTGAGCAGGTGGCGGCGTACGATGAGGCGGTGAACCAGCTGCGCCTCATGCTGGGCGGTCTTCCGCAGTCCTCACCCCCAACCGAGCAGGCCGGAGCCGCCGACGTCTCGGTCACCGCGCTGGTGACACTCGCCTCCTGCCCCAAGCGGTTCTTCTGGAGCGAGCGTGAGCCGCTGCCGCGGCGCCGCGCCCCCTGGCTGCGTCACGGGGTCGAGGTCCATCGCAGGATCGAGCTCTACAACCGCGGCCACATGGCGCTCGACGAGGTCGCCGACGACCTCTACGACCTCGGCCAAGCCGAAGGCGAGACCGCGGCCGCCCCCGGCAACGCCTTCGCCGCCTTCCAGCGATCCCGCTTCGCCGCCGTCCGCCCCCGCTTCACCGAGACCCCGATCGACCTCGCCGTTCCTTTCGGTCGGGTGCGGGGCAGGATCGACGCCGTCTACGAGCCGGAGCCGGGGACGTGGGAGATCATCGACTTCAAGTCGGGGCGGCCGGGCCGGGACCCGGCCGCCGCGGTCCAGCTCCAGGCATACGCCGTCGCCGCCGCCGACGGGGCGGTGGCGCCGGATCCCCCCTCCCGCCTTCGTGTGGCCTTCGCCTACCTGGGCGGCGACGAGGTCGTCGAGGTGGGAGAGCAGGTCGACGACGCCTGGCTGGCAGCGGCCCGCCACCGGGTGGAGAAGCTGGTCGCCACCAGCCGGGGCGACACCTTCGAGCCGGAGCCGTCGCCGGCATGCCATCGCTGCGACTTTGTCGCCTTCTGCGAACCGGGTCGCGCCTTTGTGGCGGCGCAGCCCTGATCGAGGGGGGTCACCGCACCTTGCCGTCGACGACGTCGAGGACCAGCGTCACCGGGCCGTCGTTGACGAGGGCGACCTCCATCATGGCCCCGAACCGCCCGGTGGCGACGGTGACCCCGCCGTCGCCCAGCATCGAACAGAGGCTCGCCACCAGTGGCTCGGCGATCTCGGGTGGTGCGGCGGCGGCGAAGGAAGGGCGGCGGCCCTTGCGGGCGTCGGCCAGCAGCGTGAACTGGCTGACGACGAGGACGCTGCCGGCAACCTCGAGAACGGAGAGGTTCATGCGGCCGGCGTCGTCGCCGAAGATGCGCAGCCCGAGCACCTTGTCGGCGAGCACCCGCGCCTCCCGTTCGGTGTCGTCCGGGCCGACCGCCAGCAACATCAGCAGGCCGGCCCCGATCTCGCCGACGGTGCGGCCTTCCACGGCCACCGAGGCCCGGCTCACCCGTTGCACCACCGCCCGCATGTGTCCTTCTCCCGCCGACCGGGTGAATCTAGCGGGGGCGGGACTCCGCCCCTCGGGAGTCGAGCCCGCCAGGTCCCTCAGGGCGCGCGGCGGCCCAGGAACTCGTGGAAGCGGGGAGCGGTGTAGTAGTACTCGCCCTTCCGAAGCTGGTACATGACGCCTGCCGCCACCATGCGACGGAACAGCATGTCGATGTTGCCTGCCGAGCGTTGCGAGTGCTCGGCCATGTCCTCGACCCGCAGCGGCGGGTAGGGGCACTCCCCCGAGGCGAGCAGCACCCCGCGCTCGGCCGGGGTGAGGATGCGCACCCGCGGCTCGTAGAACTCGGCATCGAGGCGTTCCTGCACCCTGGGAGCCGCATCGTCGAACAGCTCCACCTTCATCCGCTGGATGTCGCCGTAGCGCCGCGGCGTCTCAAACAGCTCGGCGCCCCACACCTGGATGAAGTACGGGTAGCCCTCGGTGCGGGCCACGACCTGGTCGACCAGGTCGGCGTCCATCATGATCCCGGTTCCCGCCAGCGGCCGCTCCAGCGCCTGGCGCGACGCGGTGCCGTCGAGGGGCCCGAGCACCTCGCCCCGGAACAGGCTCTCGTCGTAGGTGCGGGCTTGGCGGAGTTGGGCGAGGAGGTGCGGGAGCCCCGAGACCACCAGCGCCACCGGCACGTCGCTGCGCTGCAGGGTCAGCACCGCCGAGACGAGCACCGAGAGAGCAGCCTGGCGTTCCAGCACGTGGACCTCGTCCATCAGCACCACCAATCCGGCGCGGCCGTGATCGGTGACCTCGACGGTGGTGTCGTAGAGCACCCGGGCCAGCTCGACATCGCGGTCGGAGGCGGCGGGGTCGAACCCGGCCTTGATGTCCTCGAAGTCGGCCTCCACCTTCACCGCCGGCGCGCTCGCCTCCCCGACACCGGTGCGCTCGGGACGGGACATCCGGTCGCCGACCCGCTGGCACGTCACCGAGACGACCGAGATGATGCCGTCGGGGGTGTCGTGGCGGTGCTCGAGATCGACCCTGCCCACCGCCCATCCCTCGTCGGCGCCGATGCGTTCGAGCTCACCGAGCAGCCCGGTCTTGCCGACGCCGTGCAGACCCGTGACGCGCACGTTGACCGGGGTGCCCGGGGCTTCGCGCAAGGCTGCCTGGAAGCGACGAACTTCGCCGTCGCGCCCCGCGAGGTACAGCGGGGCAAGCCCGACCCCCGGCCGGTAAGGATTCCTTCCCGGCGTGGGATTCATGCCGGCTCCTCACAAGGGAGACAGAGTGTCCACACGGTATCAGTCTCCGAGGATCGCGCGCACACAGAATCCGGCCAATCTCACAGTGCCCAACCGAAAACCTCGATGAGAGCGGTTACAATCACGCCCGCCACCAGAATCCCCAGGAAGATCAGGGGAATCGCCCGTCGTTTCGGGATGCGGAACACCACCGCGGCGAGCGATCCGCTCCATGCTCCGGTGACCGGAAGTGGGATTGCGACGAAGGTCACGAGAGCGAGATCGCGCAGCCGCTCGAAGCGGCCGCTGTGCCTTCGCTCGGTGTAGCTGTTGAGCCTGTCGAGAAGCCGGTGCAGCGCCCCCCAGTGCCGCTCCGCCCAGCCGGTGAACGGCGGGAGCAGCCACAGGATGATCGGCACCGGGATGGCGTTGCCGATCACGGACCAGGCAAAGGCGGGCCACGGCGCCATGTCGAGGATCTCCCGAGCGAAGGGAAGCGCCCCTCTCAGCTCGAAGATGGGCACCATCGCCAGCAGCATGACGGCCATGGGCTCGGGGATGGGCAGGGACTGCACCCAGTCGCGGATGGCGTCGGTCATCGACTGCGGAGGCGCCGCGATGGCGGCCGGAGAGGAACGGCGGACGCCGGCCCTCCCCAGTGGAAGGCCAGGATGGCATCGGCGACGGCGGCGGCGGGTACCCGGTACTCGCCGCGGGCGATCGCCGTCTTCAGCAGCTCCAAACGCTTCACCCTGTCGGCCTCCAGCCGATCGCAGTTCTGGGAAGGAGTATCGGCATTCGACCTGCCGTCACTTGAATCGGCGTTCCCATCGAGCGGGACGGGAGTCCGGTCAGGCCCGCCCCTGCGGTTCCCCGTGCTCTCCATGGACGGCGAGCCTAGTTGCCGGGCGCCGGCAACAGCGCCTCATCGCGCCGGCAGTTCCGGGTCCGGTGCGGGTGCGGTCGGCTGCGGCGGCGAGAGGACCCGGAAGAGGATCGGCGAGAGCAGGGCGGTCACGCCCACCAGCAGGATGGCACCGGCTTCGATACCCTGGTCGATGATCCCGAGGCTGACCCCCAGCTCGGCGAGGGCGATGATGACGCTGAGCTGGCCCGCCAGCAGCACCCCGGAAGCGAGGGCGTTGCGGAGGGAGAGGCCGCGGGTCATCAACACGAGGCCGGCGATCAACTTGGCGACGACGGCGACCACGATCAGGCCGAGCGCCCTCCCCAACACCGAGTCGTCCCCCAGCTCCCCCAGCGGGAAGCGCACCCCGACGCCGATGAAGAACACCGGCACGAAGAACCCGTAGGCGAACCCGGTGAGGCGGGCTTCGAGTTCCCCGGTGTCCCGGAAGACGTAGGCGAAGAGGGCCCCGGCGAGGAACGCCCCGAGGATCGCCTCGACGTTGAGCAGCAGCGAGATTCCGACGAAGGCGAAGAGCAGCGCCAGGCTGGCCCGGATCCCCATCTCGTCGGGGTCGTGGGTGGCGAAGAGCCGCTCGAAGCGCTCCGGGTACCACCAGGCGAGGCGCCGGATGGCGACGAGCAGCACCGCCATGATGAGGAACAGCGCCGGGACGCCGAGCAGCCGCAACGACACCCCGGACTGGTGCCACACCCCGAAGACCACGATCGCCGCCGCCGACAGGAATTCGGCGAGCACCGCGGCCACGATGGTGAGCTGCCCCAGGCGGGTCCCCGACTGGCCGGTCGAGCGCAGGGCCGGGATCACGATCCCCAGGGAGGCGGCCGAGGTGAGCAGGGTGAGGAAGACCCGCTGGCTCGTCGAATCGGTGCCGACGACGCCGAAGCCGATCCAGATGGCAACCACCGCCACCGCGTAGACGACGAGGCCGATCGCGATCGGGCCTCTCCCCTGCCGTTCCAGCCGCTCGAAGTCCACCTCGAAGCCGGCCAGGAACATGAGGAGCAGCAGGCCGAGCCCGGCCAGCACCTCGAGGAAGGCGAAGTCGGCGGTGCCGGCCCGGAAGATGTTGAGCACCTCGGGGCCCAGCACGAGGCCGAACAGAATCTCGAGCACGATGGCGGGCACGCGGAGGCTGCGGGCGATGAGCGGGAGGGTGAAGGCCCCGATGCCGATGAGCAGGAACCCCGCCGCACTGGGCAGGCCGGCACTCTCGACGGCGAGCAGCGGGGTCATCGCTCCGCCGGCACGAGCAGGACCGAGCAGTCCGCTCTCCGCACCAGGTGGGAGGCCACGCCGAGGCGCCACGGTGACACCGGGAGGTCCGGCATGCCGATGACGAGCAGCCCGTCGCCGGTCGCCATCTCCTCCATCACCCGGATCGGGTTACCACGGCGGAGGTAGCGCCGCACGTCGACGCCCTGCACCGCGGCCTCCTCCCGCAGCCAGGCCGTGGCGCGCCGGGCGTCCTCGAGCGCGGCGCTGGAGCCGCCGGCGAAGACGGGGGCCACCACCGCCACCCCGTGGACCTCGCCGCCGGCGACCTGGGCGAGGTCGATGGCGGCCCTCCCGGCGGTCTCCCCCACCACGGTGCGCCGGGCCGGGACGATGATGCGCCGGTAGGGGTGGCTGCCGCGCGAGACGAGCACCGGGATACCGGCGGGCCCGTAGGTGTTGATGAGCTTGGCGACCCTGGTGCGACCCCGGATCCGGCCCCCGCCGGGCGCCGGCACCACCACCACCCCGACACTCTCCTCCCTGATGAGCTCCAGCAGGGCTACGTGGCGGGGTCTGGTGCGGGCCCGCAATTCGATCTCGATGCCGGGGATCTTCGCTACCCGCTCCAGCAGCTGGTCGATCTCGGTGGCCCGGTCGCCGTCCCGCTCCGATTCCGGGTCGGGGTAGAGCACGATGAGGGATTCGGCGGTGGAGCCGTGCACCAGGTTGACGGCCTCGGCGATCGGTCCGGCGAGGTCCTCGGCCCGGTCGAGGGCGACGGCGGCCCGATGGCCGAAGTCGTAGGGAAACCGTGACTCGCCGGCCGTGAAGGTCTTGATGAGGGCGGCGTAGTCGGAGGCGGCGCCGACCACGGTGACCCGGTCGCCGGCTTCGAGCAGGGTCTCGCCGTGGGGGACGATGAGGTCGCCGCCGCGCAGCACCGCGGCCACCACCCATGTCTCGGCGTGCAGGTCACGCAGCCGCTTGCCCCGCACCGCGGCGTCCGGGGAGATGACGAACTCGATCGCCTCGGCCCTCCCCTCGGCGAAGGTGGTCGAGGCAACCCGCCGGGGGTCGATGGCCGCTTCGAGCCTGCGGGCGGCGAGGGCGTAGGGGGCGAAGGCGGGAACCTGGATTGCCCGGTAGTCCGCCATGCGGGCCGGGTCCGCCGCCACCGCCAGCACCCGCAGCAGGCCCGCCTCGTGGGCGATGCGGGCCGCCTCCAGGTTCACGTCGTCGTCGAACGTCGCCGCCACCAAGGCGTCGGCGTCGTCGAGTCCGGCGCGGCGTAGCACGAGGGCGCTGGAGCCGTCGCCGACCACCGGGACGAAATCGCGCAGTCCCGCCGCCGCTTCGAGCCGCATCTCGTCGGTGTCGACCAGAACCACCGAGTCCCACAGCTTGCCGAGCCGTTGCAGTAGCTCGCGGGCGGTGCCGCCGGCTCCGACGATGATGATCTTCACCGTTGCCTCCCGGTCATCGCAGGCACTGGTTGAGGCCGCGCCGCAGGTAGCGGCCGGCGCTGGCCGCGCCGGTGAAGGCGTCACCGTCGACGATGACCCGTCCCCGTGCCAGGACGGTCTCGAAGCTTCCGGTCAGCTCCATGCCCTCGAAGCACGAGTAGTCGACGTTCATGTGATGGGTCGCCGCCGAGATCACCGAGGTCGCCCCGGGATCGACGACCACCAGGTCGGCGTCGGAGCCCACCTCGATGGTGCCCTTCTGCGGGTAGAGGCCGAACAGCTTGGCCGGGGTGGTGGCGCCCACCGCCACCACCCGGTTGAGGTCGAGGCGCCCCTCGGCGAGAGCGGCGTGGACGAGCAGCTGGTAGCGGTGCTCGACGACCGGAAGGCCGTTGGGGATCTTGGTGAAGTCGTCCCTCCCGAGGTCCTTCTGGCCCACGAAGTCGAACGGGCAGTGGTCGGTGGCAACCACCTGCAGGTCGTCGTCGGCGAGCCCGCGCCACAGGGTGTCCTGGTGACCGGCGGCCCGGTCCCGCAACGGCGGCGAGCACACGTACTTGGCGCCCTCGAATCCTTGGTCGAGCAGGGACTGGTCGAGGAAGAGGTACTGGGGACAGGTCTCCCCGAAGACGTTGAGGCCGATGCGGCGGGCAGCGGCGATCTCGGCGACCACCTCGCCGGCGCTGATGTGCACGATGTAGAGCGGCACCCCGGTCAGCTCGGCGAGCAGGATGACCCGGTGGGCGGCCTCGTCTTCCAGGCTGGATGGCCGGGTGAGGGCGTGGAAGATCGGATCCGTGTCGCCGCGGGCGATCGCCTGCGAGCGGAGCAGGTCGATGACGCTGCCGTTCTCGGCGTGCATCAGGATGGTGGAGCCGTTGTCGGCGGCCCACTGCATGACGCGGGTGATCTCCCCGTCGGTCGAGTAGTAGACGCCGGGGTAGGCGGTGAACAGCTTGTAGGAGGTGACCCCCTCGGCGAACACCAGGTCGAGGTCGGCCAGTGACTGCTCGTTGACGTCGCCGACGATCTGGTGGAACCCGAAGTCGATGGCGCAGTGGCCGTCGGCCTTGGCCATCGTCTCCTCGAAGCTCCCCATGAGAGGGTCGCCCTTCATCTGGATCGGGAAGTCGATGAGGGTGGTGTTGCCGCCGAAGGCGGCGGCAACCGAGCCGGTCTCGAAGGTGTCCTTGGAGGTGGCCTCCCCGAAGGGAATCTCCATGTGGGTGTGGGCGTCGATGCCGCCGGGGAGCACCAGCTTGCCGGTGCCGTCGATCCTGAGGTCGGCTTCGACCGGGTCTGCGTCGGGGTCGAGTAGGGCCGCGATGCGTTCACCCTCAACGAGGATGTCACGGCGTCGAGTCTCGGTGGCGGTGACGACGGTGCCGCCGTGGATCAGGGTACGTGCCACCTCGGTTCCTCTCCTTCGATCTGCCCGGGTGCCCGAATCGAGGGGGCCGCCGCCCCCGCGGCACCGCCTCGGCGAGGACTCTACCGGGCGGCGCTCCGTCCCGGTGAAGTTCGCAGTGTCGAGCCCGGTGCCGGTGCGGTGTGTCACCCGCGGCCGGTAGGGTGGCACGCTGTGACCGAGCCACTCGTCTCCGCCCGCGCCCTCACCAAGCGCTTCGACGACTTCGTCGCGGTCGACGGCATCGACTTCGACGTCTACCCCGGCGAGGCCTTTGGGTTCCTCGGCCCCAACGGCGCCGGGAAGAGCTCGACGATGCGCATGATCGGCGCCGTCTCCCCGGTCAGCGGCGGCACCCTCACCGTGCTCGGCCTCGACCCGGCCCACGACGGTGTCGCCATCCGCAGCCGCCTCGGCGTCGTGCCCCAGGAGAACAACCTCGACACCGAGCTGCCGGTGGAGGAGAACCTCCTCATCTACGGCCGTTACTTCGACCTGCCGCGGGCGGTGATCCGGGAACGCATCGACGAGCTGCTCGAGTTCGCCGAGCTGACCGAGCGGCGCCGCGACGTCGTCGACCACCTCTCCGGCGGGATGAAGCGGCGCCTCACCATCGCCCGGGCCCTTATCAACCAACCCGACCTGGTGCTGCTCGACGAGCCCACCACCGGCCTCGATCCCCAGGCCCGCCACGTGCTGTGGGACCGCCTCTACCGCCTCAAGCAGCGGGGGGCCACGCTCATCATCACCACCCACTACATGGACGAGGCCGAGCAGCTCTGCGACCGGCTGGTGGTGATGGACAAGGGCGTCATCGCCGCCGAGGGGTCGCCGCGGGAGATGATCACCCGCTACGCCACTCGTGAGGTGGTCGAGCTGCGCTTCCCGGTCGGGGCCCAGGAGGCTGCCCTGGACCGCATGGAAGGGCTCGGCACGCACACCGAGGTCCTCCCCGACCGGGTGCTGGTCTCCACCGACGACGGGGACCGAGTCGTCGCCGGGCTCAACGAGCGCGGCCTCGTTCCGGCCTCGATGGTGGTGCGGCGCAGCACCCTCGAGGACGTGTTCCTGCGGCTGACGGGCCGGACCCTGGTCGACTAATGGCCGCCCCCGCCGTCCGGTACTTCGAGTCGCGGGCGCTGGTCTACCGCCGTACCTGGCGGGGCAGCGCCATCAGCACCTTCCTCAACCCGGTGCTCTACCTGGCGGCGATGGGGCTCGGGCTGGGGACCCTGGTCGATCGCGGCACCGGCACCACCACCCTCGAGGGCATGACCTACCTCGTGTACCTGGCGCCGGGGCTGCTGGCGGCCACCGCCATGCAGACCAGCGCCGGTGAGGCCTCCTACCCGGTGATGGCCGGGATCAAGTGGGTCCGCACCTACGAGGCGACCCTCGCCTCCCCCATCGGCGTTCGTGACCTGGTCCTCGGCCACCTCGGCTGGGTGATGGCACGGCTCACCCTCACCTCGCTGGCGTTCGTGCTGGTGATGGCATTGTTCGGGGCATCCTCGTTCGGGTCGGGGCTGCTGGCAGTGGGGCCCGCGGTGCTCACCGGGATGGCGTTCGCCGGGGTGATCACCGCCTACACGTCGAGGCTGCAGGATCCCCAGGGCCTCGCAGCCCTCTTCCGATTCGGCATCGTCCCCATGTTCCTGTTCTCGGGCACGTTCTTCCCCATCGCCGAGCTGCCGGGCTGGATGCATCCCGTCGCCTACGCCACCCCGCTGTGGCATGGCGTCGAGCTGACCCGCCGGGTCGCTCTCGGCCTGGAGACGACGATCGCCCCCGCCCTCCAGGTCGGCTACCTGCTGCTCTGGGCCGGGGTGGGTGGCTGGCTGGCGGTGCGGTTCCTGCGGGAAAGGATGATCTCGTGACCGCCGCCGCCCTCGCCGGCCGGGTACTGCCGCTGCGGTTGGGGAGCCGACGCGCCCTGTACCTGGTGGAACGCAACCTCTACGTCTACCGCCAGGTCTGGGTGATCATCATCTCCGGCTTCTTCGAGCCGCTCTTCTACCTGCTGTCGATCTCGGTGGGCATCGCCCGGCTGGTGGGCGACGTGGTGGGTCCCGACGGCACCCCCGTGTCGTATGCCGCCTTCGCCGCCCCGGCGCTGCTGGCGGCGTCGGCGATGAACGGGGCGGTGCTGGAATCGACCGTCAACATCTTCTTCAAGCTCAAGTACGGCAAGATCTACGACGCCGTGCTCGCCACCCCGGTCACCCCCGACGACGTTGCGGTCGGCGAGATCACCTGGTCGCTGATGCGGGGCGGGATCTACGCCGTCGGGTTCCTGGCCGTCATGGCGGTGATGGGCCTGGTGGAGTCGCCGTGGGGAATCCTGGCGCTGCCTGCCGCCCTTCTGATCGGCTTCGCCTTTGCCTCGGTGGGTATGGCGTGCAGCACCTTCATGCGCACCTGGCAGGACCTCGACCTGGTGACCCTGGTGACGCTGCCCCTGTTCCTGTTCTCGGCGACGTTCTTCCCGCTCGGGATCTACCCGACCTGGCTCCAGGTGGTGGCCCGTTTCTCGCCGCTGTATCACGGGGTCGAGCTGATCCGCGGCCTCACCCTCGGTGTCTTCGACATCACGATGGTGGGCCACACCGCTTTCCTGCTGGCAATGGGGCTCTTCGGGTTGGCGATCGCAGGGCGTCGCATCTCCAAGCTGCTGCTCACGTAGCGGGCTGAGGCGCAGCCGGGCGCATCACCCGCTGCTGCCGTTCAGATCCTCGAGGTCGCCACCGCGGCGGTTTCCCCTGAATCGGATCGGGCTTGCGCCGCCGTCCCCGCTCTCGTGCACCAGGTCGTCGAGGTGGGGCAGCTCGCCTCGGGCATAGCGGAGAGCCGCCTCGTCGACACTGCGCTCGTCGGTGGCGATAGGGCGGAGGCCCACCCGATCGAGGTTGGCAAGGGCCGATGCCCCCATGCCTCCCGTGATCACGGCCTGACAGTCGGCCACCAAGGCGGCCGCCCGGCGGCCGTGGCCCCGTTGTGCCCCCGAGTCGGCCTCGTGCCCACCCTCTCCCGATGAAGCCCGCCCTTGCTGCTTGGGCCGCAGCTCGCGGGCAACCACCTCACCGCTCTCCACGGTGAGCACGACGAAGTAGCGAGCCTTCCCGTAGTGGCGGCTCACTCTCTCGCCGTTGTTGGACACCACCGCGATCTTCATTCGTCGATCTCCTCTCGAAATGTCGCCGGGTCTTCGTGCTCTCCTGCCAGCCCGCGCCGGCCCCGTTCGCCGCCGCGCCCCGATCCCTGCGAGCCCTCCTCGCAGCGACAACCGCGGCCTCTCCGCCGCCGGCCCTCATGGACCGGACAGGGCCACGAATCATCGGGACGCTGCTCGACTACGCCGCCCTCGATGTCCAGACCCTTTCCGTTGACGAGAGCATCGGCCACGATCTCTCGGGCGGCCGCGAGCACCCTGCCGAACGTGGCCCGTGACACGCCCATACGGCGGGCGGCCTCCTCCTGGTAGAGGCCTTCGACGTCGGCCAGGCGGAGCGCCTCCAGCCCATCCAGGGTCAGGCGAGTGTGCTCCAGGCTCGATCGAGGCACGCCATCGGGCCGGTAGGAACGACCTCGGAGGTCACCGGCGATTCTGCGTTCGGTTACGGGTCGAGGCATGTCCTAATGATCATATACTCACAACTCGACGGATCAGCCGCACAATCCCCACCGGGCAACGTAGCTACTCCTTGGCGGCCGCCTTGCGGGCCCGGTAGGCGCGGGTGGTGGCCCGGTTGCCGCACACGTCCGACGTGCAGTAACGCTTGGAGTGGTTGCGGGAGGTGTCGACCATCGCGTCGAGGCAGTCATCGGCAGCGCACACCGAGAGCCGCTGCAGCCCGTGCCCGGCGATCTCGATCAGAAGGCCGATGGCGGCACCGGCGATGAGGCAGTCGGCGAAGGTCCCGTCGGGAACCGGGTACTGCATCTCCCAGCCGGCGTCGCCGTGCCGCGTCAGCCGCGGCACCGGCCGGGTCTCGGCCAGGAGTCCGTTCAAGGTGGCGACGACTGCCTCTTCGTCTTCGGAGGTGAACGCCTCACGCAGCACGTCTCGAACCGCCCGGAGCCGGGCGAGGTCGGATCCGGTCGCCCCAGTCCCCGGTGCAATGTCGTACGTTTCCGCCAGGTCGCGCACCACCGTGTCGTCGGTGAGGAACTCGGTGCCG
Source organism: uncultured Acidimicrobiaceae bacterium (assembly GCA_964416425.1). GTDB lineage: Bacteria > Actinomycetota > Acidimicrobiia > Spongiisociales > UBA5794 > CAYQEC01. Next base: position 90,277 of record CAYQEC010000006.1, read on the forward strand.
CTCACCCACCCATAGGTGTTGACGAGGTCCGCCCCCAGGGTGGCTCCGATCTCGTGGTAATGAGCAAAATTCATCTTGACTCGTTACGTTTCTCGCGGTAGGGTTAACGAGTAAAGGTGAGTATAGCCCGTTACATCGCCGATGTCGAGGCCTGACGGCCGCCACGGAACGGGCTCGGGACGGGAGGGACCGATGTTCCAGATGTACTACCAGCTGGCCAAGGATCAGCAGGCGGAGCGGGTACGGGAAGCCGAAAAGGCACGTCTCGCGTTGTCGATCGCCCGCCGCCGGCCCGCCCTCGTGCAAAGATCGGTACGCCGGCTCTTCGGTTTGACCCCACCCGCCCTACAGACCGATCCGCCGGTCAGGTGCTGCTGAGGCCGATCTGACGCCACGGCGTCACTCCTCAGGCGCTGATCACCCGGGTGTCGCCCGTCGTGGGATCACGATCCAGCTCGATGAGATCCTCGATGCGTTGGTGCATCTCGGGGACGTGGCTCACCACCACCACCAGCCGGTCGTCGGCGGCGGCGACGAGGGCCTCGATCCCCTCCATCGCCAGATCGAGGTGTTCCGGGTCGAGCGCCCCGAAACCCTCGTCGAGGAAGAACGAGTCGAGGCGGCCACCGGTGCGCGCCACCATCTCGGCCAGGGCCAGCGCCAGGGCGAGGGAGGCGAGGAACGTCTCACCGCCCGAGAGGCTGTCCGCCTTGCGCTTGGCGTCGGCGGCGGTGAGGTCGACGATGTCGAATACGCCGTCCTCGCTGAACCGGTAGCGACCCGACGACAGCCGCTGGAAATGGTCGCTCCCCAGCTCGGCGAGGCGGGCCCGCTCCTCGTCGAGCAGGAATCGCACAAAGCGGGAGTCGGTGAGGTCGGTGGCGATGCGCTGGAACCGGTCCCGCTCCGCGGCGAGGGTGTCACGGGAGGCAACCAGCTCGTCGCCGGCCGCAACCTCGGCCTCGTCGTCCCTCAGCCTGGTCGACCGCAGGTCATGCTCGGCCTCGAGCTTGGCCACTGCCGTGGCGTAGTCGCCCTCCACGCCGTGGTCGGCGAGCAGCCCGGCCCGGGCCGTGCGGGCCGCCTCCCCCCGGTCGCGGGCCGCGTCCCGGCGCTGCTCCAGTTCGGCCGTCACCTCACCCCAGCGGGTCCGCAGCGCCTCCAGGGCGGCACCCACCGCCGCCGGAGTCTCGTCCGCCGGCTCGGCCGGAACGTCGAGGCGGGCTGCCATCTCGGCAAGGTCCACCCGGAGTTGGGCGATGCCCTTCTCGGCGCCTTGCTCGTCACGAATCGCCTGGTCGTGCTCGGCCCGGGTGTGATCGACCACCTTGCGAGCCTCGGCGGCGGCGGCCGTGGCGGTGCGATGCAGCTCGCGGCGAGCCTCGAGCGCCGCAGCCGGATCTCCTTCACCGAGCAGCTCGCCTGCCGCCGCCGCCGAAGCCGCCAACGCCGCGACGGCGGATTCGGTCTCGGTGGCCGCCGCCGCCGACTCTTCCTCCAAGCCGGCGGCGATCTCCCGGATCGACGCCAATCGCTCGGCGGCGCCCTGCGCCTCGGCCGCAGCCGACGTCCGGGCCTGCACTGCGAGATCGTGGTCGTGCCGCGCCGCCTGCACCTTCGCCTCGGCCGGGGTGAGGTCGGTTGTGGCCGAGGCAGGGGGGACCACCGCCACCGCCTGAGCACACACCGGGCACGGCTCGCCGACGTCCAGCTCGGCCCGCAACACCTCCGCCATGTTGGCGTGCTCGACGGCGTGCAGCTCGGCCTGGGCCGCCGTCAAGGCGTCGGCCGCTCGGGCTGCCTCCAGCTCGGCGCGCTCGAGCGCCGTGCGCGCCGCCTCCACCCGTCCTTCGGCCGCAACCTGCTCGGCACCGACCTGAACGGCTCGTTCCTGGAGCGCCCTCGAACGCCCCTCGGCGTCGGCGACGGACTTGCGCTGCGCCTCGATCGTCGCCACCAGCGAGGAGCCCCGATCCAGCACGTCCCGGATACCGCCTTCCTCGAGCGCACCGAGGCGGGCCTCGGCCTCGGCCGCCCCGGCCTGAGCTTCCTCGAGCGCAGCGCCCAGCGTCTGCCGCCGCCCGGTCGCCTCCGCGACATCGGCGAGCAGCCGGTCCGTCGCCGCGGCCTCGGGCAGCCGGCGTGCCTGCTCCCGCAGCTCGGTGAGCCGTTGCTCGCGGTGTGCGACCTCCTCAGCCGCGGTGGCGATGTCTGCCTCGATCTCGCCGAGCTCGGGCTCGATCGCCTGCAGCGTCCCCAAGCGCTGCTCCGCCGCGGCGATGGCGGCCCGATGCTCCTCGATGCGGGCGGCGACCCGGTCGAGCTGCTCGACCCGCACCGCAAGCTTCGCGATCTCGATGCCCGCCCCACCGGCTCGCTCCTTGGCGAGCTCCCGCATCCGGTCGATGCGGTCATGCCCGAAGACACCCTTGAGCACGTTGTCGCGCTCGGCAGGCCGGGAACGCAGGAACTCGGCGAAGCGGCCCTGGGCGAGCAGCACCGAGCGGCTGAAGGCGTCGAACTCGAGCCCGAGCAACGCCACGACCCGGGCGTTGACCTCCCCCTCCTGGGTGATGGTCTCCACCGGCGCTGCCTCCGGCTCGTCGGCCTCGTAGCGGTAGAGGGCATGCTGGGACTGGCCCTTGCGCCGCAGCGACCGCACCGCCTCCCACACCTCCCCCTCCACCTCGAACCGCAGCGACACCGCCCCCTCCCCGGCCCGCTGGTGAATCAGCGCCTTGGTGGCGGCCCCCACATTGGGGGTCTTGCCGTAGAGGGCGAAGGAGACGGCGTCGAGCAGGGACGACTTGCCGCTGCCGATCGGCCCCACCACCCCCACCAGGCGCCGGTCCCGGAAGTCGAAGACGGCCT
>CAYQEC010000006.1:93247-101208 GCA_964416425.1 uncultured Acidimicrobiaceae bacterium
CCGATCGGCCCCACCACCCCCACCAGGCGCCGGTCCCGGAAGTCGAAGACGGCCTCGGCGCCGAAGTAGGAGCGGAAGTTACGGACCCGCAGCTCAAGAGGACGCATAGCCCGCCTCCTCCATCACCTGCCGGAAGATCGCCAGCAGCTCGGCCGGCGGATCCACTCCCTCCCGTTCCTCGAAGTAGACGGCATAAAGCTCGTCGAGGCTACGCCCGGCCCGGGAGGCGTGCTCGGCCTCGGCGCGGGGGTAGTCGGCGCGGATCTTCACCAGGTGCTCGAACTCCTCCCGGGCCCGGTCGGCCAGCCCCGGATCGGGACCGGCCGTCTCCACCGTGAGATCCAGGTAAGCCTCGTGGAGGTCGTCGCGGACGATCAGCTCCTGCCAGGTCCCCTTGGCCCGCACCAGGCGGCGGCCGGCGGTGAGCGGCACCGAGCGGCGGCTCACCGGGATTCCGGGCTCGGCCTCGACGATCACCACCCGCTTCTGCTCCCCGGCCTCCCCGAAGTCGAGCTCGAGCAGCGACCCGGCGTACTCGGCGGGGACCTTGGCCCCGGGCACCGGCTGGGGGGCGTGGATGTGGCCCATCGCCACGTACTGCGGCCCCGGGGGAATCGCCTCGGCGGTGGCGGTGTAGGCCTCGCCCATGTGCAGCTCCCGCTCGCCGCGGGGCGCCCCATGGCCGTGCACCTTGGCCCCGCCGACGAGGAAGTGGGCCACCAGCACCGTCACCGCTTCGTTGCCAGCGATCTCGTCGGCATGGCGGCTGTAGGCCTCCGAGATCGCCCGGAGCCGGTCGGCGTACTTCTTGTAGTGCTCCTCGGTGGGCTCCCAGACGTGGAAGGCCCGCCCCTCGCGCAGGAACGGGAAGCAGCTCACCACGGCGCGGCCGCCCGGGGTTTCAAGGTCGAGTACCGCTCCCTCGTCGGGCCGCTTGATCGCACCCACCAGGTGGATCGATTGCTCGCGGAGGAACGGCGCCAGCGCCTCGAACAGGCCGGGCGAGTCGTGGTTGCCTGCGATGACCACCACCGGCCTGCGCCCGTGATCGCCGAGTCGCACCAGGCCGCCGAGCCCGATGTCGAGCGCCTCGATCGGCGGCAGCGGCCGGTCGAAGAGGTCGCCGCTGTGGACCACGAGGTCGACCTGCTCCCGGTCGGCGATCTCGGCCACCTCGGCGATGACGGCGCGGTATTCCTCGGAGCGGTCGTAGCGGCCGATGCGCTTGCCGACGTGCCAGTCGGAGGTGTGGAGGATCTTCACCCGGCGACCCGGCGTGGGGGAACTGCCGCGGCGCCCATCGTCACAGGCCGGTGAAGGGGTCGTCGTCGCCGACGTCGACCTCTTCCTTGCGGGTCGCCCACGGCGGGAACGGAAAGTCGACCACGAGCGGCACCGGGATCGCCGGCTGGCTGACGACCATGGTCCCGGGTTTGAGCAGGCGGGCCCGGGCCCGGGTCGACGGCAGCATCCAGCCGTACTCGGCCCGTTCCGCCTCGGCGGCGTCGAGCCGCCCGGCGACCCGGATGGCGGCGTTCTCCATCACCTCGGGCGCCACCCGCGAGGCGCTCTGCTGCGCCCCCACCAGCAGCACCCCGAGCGAGCGTCCCCGCTGGGCGATGTCGATGAGCATGTCCTTGAGTGGGCTGGTGCCCTCCCGCGGCCCGTACTTGTTCATCTCGTCGAGCACGATGACCGACAGCGGCAACCGCTGGCCGGTCTGTTCCTTCTCGGAGAACGTCTCGGCGAGCAGCGCCCCCACCACAAAACGCTGCCCGAGGTCGTGGAGCGACTGGATGCCGACGACCGTCACCTGGGCGGCGGCGCGGTCGATGCGACGGCTCTCCCCCGCCGTGATCAGGTGGCCGAGCCGGTGCGATGCGGAATGCAGGCGTCGCACGAAGGCGGAGATGGTGCCCGCCTGGACCCGTCCCGTCCAGCGCTGATCCGGCGCAGTCTCACCGTCCTCGGGATCGACGTACTCCTCGATCGCCGTCACGAGATCGCGCAGGTCGCGGATGACGCGCTCGCCGGGATTGGGAGGCACCGTGTCGCCGGGCCGGTGCCCTTCGCTCGGATCACGCAGCACGATCGCCCCCGGCTCGCCGGCGACGTCGACGGCGAAGCGGCGGAGCTGGGACCGCACCCGCTCCTCGATGAACGGGATCTGGTTGCGGCTGTCGGAGGCATCGGTGAAGAGGAACCGCAGCAGGCCGTCGTCGACGAACTCGCGCGGCGTCCAGGCGAAGGCGGCCACCCCCTCCTGGCGCCCTCCGGTGTCGGGGACGATCACGTCGCCCGAGCGGGGACGGGCCGGCGCCCAGAACGACACCGACGGGAACGGGCCGGGCTCGACCCCGAGGTGCTGCCAGGCCTCGGCGGCCGCCTCGTCGAAGAAGCGGTTGCGCTTGTCGAGCCACAACAGGTCCTCGCCCTTGACGTTGAAGACGAGGATCCGCAGGTTGGCGGCGCCCTCCCCGACCACGTCGGGACGCCCCGTGAGGAGCCGGAGGAAGAACAGGGCGAAGGAGGTCTTGGTGGCGACCCCGCTGATGCCGGAGATCGACATGTGCCCACCCTTGCGGCCGTCGAAGAAGTCGAGGTCGACGTAGACCGGCTCGCCGTCGCGGCCGAGGCCGACCGGCAGGGGCCGCCCCATCTCGTCGACGTAGAGGGCCTTGCGGCGCTCCTCGCCCCGGGCCCGCTCCACCACCTCGCCGGGATCGGGAGATACCCACACCTCGGGGTCGAGCCGGGTGACCGCCACCTGGGCGGAGCGCACCTTCGACCCGGGCAGGGTGCCCTCGGCTGCGATGCGGTGGGTGTCGCTCTCGTAGCTGGCACCCTCGTAGATGGCCTCGACCTCGGTGACGATGCCGTAGGTGCGCACCTCACCCTGCTTGGGCACCTGGGTGCGCACCACGACCAGATCGTCGAGCTGGAGGTAGTCGTCCTCGTCGAGCACCACCCGGAACTCGCGGGTCGAGGTGTGCTGGGTGCCGAGGACCCGGCCCACCCCGTCGACCGGGCTCGGGGCCGGGCGGGAGGCGTCGCTCATGGGGTGGCTCCGGCGGTCTGCTGGTTCATCACGGCCGACCGTAGCGCACGGAACACGTATCCCGGGTCACCGAGGCGGCGGCGCAGCTCCCGTTCCAGGGCGGCGATCGGCACCAGGTTCTGCGGGGCCCGCGGCTCGACCTGCGGCTCGGAGCCGACCGCGGGCAGCACCGCGGCGGTGCGGTCGGCGATGCGGACCGCGGTGGCGAGGTCGAGGTGGCTGGAGACCTCGGCCCGCACCACCCCGGTCCAGGAGTGGCCGCCGGGGAGCACGGCGAGGCGCTGGTACCACGAGTAGCGGGGGTAGGCGCCTCCCTTGCCGATGAGGAACAGCGGGGTGCGCTCCCCCGGGCGGAGCCGGCCCACCACCGGCATCGTCGCCGGCGTCAGGTAGGGGGCGCGGTGGGTCTTGATGTAGCCGACCTTCTCGGTGGCGGAGAGGTCGTTGATGGGTCCGTCGGCGATGACGAAGAGGCCCTCCTGGGCGAGCTGCTCCGACAGCACCCCTTCGGCCTTGCGCATCGCCCCGTGGAACCGCTGGATGAGCACGCCCGGGTCGGATTCCGGGACCGATTCGCTGCGATACGAGATCTGCGGCCCGGCCACCGGGATCGGCGCCGCCCTGCCGTTGCCGAACACGGCGAGCCGCTCGATGCGGGCGTGGGTGACCTCGGCCCGGGGAACGGTGCGGTCCCACACCACGGCGCCCACGCCGTAGGTGCCGCAGATGCCGGGGACCGGGCCGTCGGGCTCGTCGAGGGTGAGCCGGGCGTCGATGCGGCGCACCCCGTCGACGAAGGCCACCCGCTCCACCCCGTCGTCGACGCCCGGGATCGGCTCCCAGGGACCGTCGACCTCGACCTTCTCGTCGACCTTGTCCTCGTCACCGAGGGCCTCGTCGACATCGAAGGGGCTGCCGTACTCGGGCGCCCAGCCTTCCACGAACAGGCTCGTCATGGGAGCGATGGTACCGGTGACCCGTGACGCGACCGGGGATGTCGGGACCACGCCGCCTCTCCCTCTAGGGTGGGCGGCTCGCCGCACCCAGGACAACTGATGACCGCACACCCGACCGCGACCCCGCCGCCCGGCATCGACTACTCGCGCAAATGGCTCGTGATGGTGGCGGTCGGGCTCGGCGTCTTCCTCGGCACCATCGACGGTTCCATCGTCAACGTGGCGCTCCCCACCCTCACCAAGGAGTTCAAAACCACCTTCGCCGCGGTGCAATGGGTCGTGCTCTCCTACCTGCTCACCCTGGTGACGCTCACCCTCGGCATCGGGCGCCTCGGCGACATGTTCGGGAAGCGCCGCATCTACTCCACCGGCTTCGCCGTCTTCACCGTCGGCTCGGCGCTGGCCGGGCTGTCACCGTCGGTGCACTGGCTCATCGCCTTCCGGGTGTTCCAGGCGATCGGCTCGTCGATGATCTTCGCCCTCGGCCTCGCCATCATCACCGAGGCCTTTCCACCCCACGAACGGGGTCGCGCCCTCGGCATCAGCGGCGCCCTCGTCTCCATCGGCATCGCCGTCGGCCCCACCCTCGGCGGCCTCATCATCAGCGACCTGTCGTGGCGGTGGATCTTCTACGTCAACCTCCCGACCGGCATCGCCGGCACCATCGCCGCCGCCCGCCTCATCCAGGACGTGCTCCCACCGGGCCGGCAGCGCTTCGACTTCGTCGGCGCCGGCACTCTCTGCGTATCCCTGTTGACATTGATGCTGGCACTCAGCCTCGCCCAGAACGATGGGTTCGCCGACGCCCGCGTCCTGCTGCTGGGGCTGGTGGGAGCGATTGCCCTCGCCGTCTTCGTCGCCATCGAACGCCGCGTCGAGCAACCCATGCTCGACCTCACCCTGTTCCGCAGCCGGCTCCTCAGCATCAACTTGGTCACGGGCTGGCTGACCTTCGTCGGCTTCTCGGGCCTGTTGCTGCTGCTCCCGTTCTACCTGGAGGGAGTCCTCGGCTACCAGCCCCGCACCGTGGGTCTGCTGATGTCACCTGCCCCAATCGCCCTCGGCCTGGCGGCGCCGTTCAGCGGCGCCATCTCCGACAAGATCGGGCCCCGGCCCGTCACCGTGGCCGGTCTCTTCGCGCTCCTCGTCGGCTACCTGTTCACCTCCCACTATCTCGCCATCGATACCACCGTGATCGTGCTCGTGCTGCTGATGGCGCCGATCGGCCTCGGTATGGGCATCTTCCAGTCCCCCAACAACTCGGCGGTGATGGGCTCGGTCCCCCGCCACCGGCTCGGGGTGACGTCGGCGATGCTCACCATCACCCGCAACACCGGCCAGCTCGTCGGGGTCTCGGTGCTCGGCTCGGTGTGGGCGCTGCGGGTGTCACGCCACGCCGGCACTGCCGCCGGCCGCGACGCCCCCGCCGCCGACCAGGTGGCGGCGCTGCGGGAGACGGTGCTGGTGGTGGCGGTGCTGATCGCGCTGGCGCTGGCGCTGTCGGTGTGGGGCCTCGTCACCGAGCGGCAGCAACGGGCCCGCGGGGTGTCCGGTGAGCCCGCCGCGGCGGGCACGGCCGGGTAGGGAGGGCCGATCCCGGTCGGTCATTCCTCTGGCGGGAACCGCGGGTCGTCGGGGCTCATCAGGACCATCGACTCGGCGACCGCCATCAGCTCGTCGGCGGAGTATTTGTAGCTGGACAGGGCGGCGGCGACGCCGTCGGCGATCTGCCACGTCAACGTCCCACTGTTCTCTCTCCAACACCGGGCCGCGGGGATGGCACGCACCGCGACCATCTCGCACCGCTCCGGACCTTTCACCAACTCGATGCGGGGATCGAACACATCCGGCCCGATCCGGCCGGTGATGTGCGACTCGGGCTTGGCGCTGTTGAAGTACCACACGGGCTCGGGAACCAGTGGCTCGATGGAAGCCGGGGTCACATCGACCCACTCCTCCAGCTCCGCCGGGAGCGGCGCCCCGTCGCGAACGGCCAGGGCGAGGTCACGCACCAGACCGCTGTCGACAGGGTGGACATCGGTCCCGGTGCCGATGGCCGTGAAGACGGACCCGTCGTCGCGTTGCCCGACGACGTGAAACTCGGCCGACGGCTCGGTGCCGATGAGGTCAACCACCCAGAGGCCGTCGGCCTCGGGCTCACCGTACGCGTCGTGCGGCGAATCGCCGGTCATCGACTCCCACACGGAGAGCCCAGCAGCGGCACGGGTCTCGGTGGCGTCGGCCCACTGCAGCAGCGCCAGCCTGGGCACGGGATGGCGGGGTTCGGTCTCGAACGACAATGAGCCGTTCAACGACGGGGCCCCTGGCGGGAGGTAGGTGGGGATGTAGGCCAGGTCGTCGCGACTGACGACCCTGGCGACCTCTCCCGGTTCGGTGGCATCGAAGGGGTGGAGCACGATGCCGACCCCGAGGGTGGCGATCACCATCGTGAACGCCACCGCGAATGCCACCACTGGGCGGCGGATTCCCCGCCGGGGGGTCACCGGCACCTCCGGCGGTCGAGCCGGCGTGGGCACGGCGGCGAGCCGCGCCGTCAGGTCGGGCCAGAGGTCGGCCGGCTCCGCGGAATCGGCCATCGCATGCATGGTGCGCCGGAGGCGCTGCTCAACTTCGTGGGTCGTGACCATCGAGTTTCCTCCTCAACGATGCGAGACCGCGATGGATCAGCGACTTGGCCGTGGCCGGTCGGCACTCCATCGCATCGGCGATGTCCTCGATGCTCAGGTCGAGGTAGTAGTGGAGGACGAGGGCGACTCGGCGTCGCGGCGAAAGGCCGGCGAGCAGGGTCCAGGTCTCGTCGATCTCGGGCGGCAGCACCACCGGGACCGGTGGCGGAGCGTGGCGGCGCTCCACCGCGAGGCGACGCAACCGGCTCCGTGCCTCGTTGACCACGATGCGCCGCACATAGGGACCTGGATCCTGCGCCCGGTCCCACGCCCGGTGCAGCTTGACGAAGGCGTCCTGCACCACCTCCTCCGCTACCGCGTGCGAACCGGTGATCAGGTACGCGAGCCGCACCAGGTCGCCCTGGCGGGCCCGGTAGAGCTCCTCCAGGTCGACCGTCCCATCAGCGTCGGGCGTCGCCTCGGCGCCGCTCGGCGATGTACCGGCTCGGATCATCACCTCATCGTCCATCACACCTATGACGCACAGCCCCCCGCCGATGGCGGCACCTACGCAACCCCGATGTCGCCTCCTCAGCGGTTGCGCACCGTCACCATGTCCGGCGTCAGCTCCACCTCGTCGTTGGTGACCGTGATCGTGCGCCTCTCCCCCGGCTCGAGATCGAAGTAGTTGTCGTCGAAGCGGGCCGCCTCGTGCGGCACGATCAGGTGAACGAAGCAGGCGAAGGCCGGGGCCGTGAGCGTCACCTCCAGGGTGTGGGCGTCGACGGCGACGATCGCCGATTCGACCTGCGGTACCTCCCGCTCCAGATCCTTGATCGCCACAAAGAAGTGCCGGTTCGCCGCGAAGGCATCGCCGGTCGATCGCACGCTCAGGTAACGGTCGGGCCCGCCTGCCGCCTCCTCGGCCGACCAGCGGGCGACGGCGACGCTGGTCCCCGCCGCCACCTCCAGCGGGACCGCCTGCTCCCAGATCACCTCGCCGCCGAACGCCTTCAGTGCCACGGCGGCCTCACCGCCGACGGCGTCCCTCGAGTCGTTGGTGACCCACAGCTCCACCCCACCGTCGGGCCCGGCATCGAACGACGCCAGCACCGGGGCGTAGACCCGGCGAGTGGCGAAGTAGCCGGCCTTCCCGAACCCGTAGTAGTCGACGATGCTCCAGCTCAGCACCGGCCAGCAGTCGTTGAGCTGCCAGATGAGGGTGCCCGAGCAGTGCGGGGTGCGCCGCCGGTAGTGCTCGATGCCGAACTTCAGCCCCTCGGCCTGGGTGATCATGCTGAAGTCGACGTACTCGTCGAG
>CAYQEC010000007.1:0-95476 GCA_964416425.1 uncultured Acidimicrobiaceae bacterium
CCGATGGCGGCCACGATGTCGTCGTAGATCTCCATAGGCGCCCAAGCTATCAGGTAGGGAGTCGCCTGCTGCAAGTCTCTCAGGGCACATGACGCCTCAAGACGCGACAAACCCGGGCATCGTGGCTTCCGCATTGGCGCCCGCAAGAAACAGCCCCGACCGAAGTCGGGGCCGTCGGGCCTGGGCTGCTCACCCAAGCGTGGTTCGATACATAGTATCAACCAGCTTCCGCTGATAACGACTCACGGAATAGCGCTGCGCGCACCCGCAGGGTGGTTGCCGACTACGTGAGCCAGCGTCTCCAACATCCCGAGCACCTCCCTCTTCCCCCACCCCACCCGGGGTGGGGGTGCTATGCTGACGCGCATGAAAGCGGAACACAAGAAGGCGGCGCTCAACCGCCTCAAGACCGTACGGGGGCATCTCGACGCCGTCATCGGCATGGTCGACGACGAGCGCTACTGCCCCGACATCATGAAACAAGTCTCCGCCCTGCAAGGTTCGTTGGAGAAGGTGAACCGGCTCCTCCTCCAGAACCACGTGGAGACCTGTGTCATGCACGCCGTCGAGGAAGGCCGGTCCGGCCAGATCGTCGACGAGCTGATGGAGACCCTGCGCTACACCCCCGGAGTCACCGGGCCCACCACCGAACTGGAGGGAACATCATGACCAGCATCACCCTCGATGTCCCCGACATCTCCTGCAGCCACTGCAAGATGTCGATCGAGGGCGCCGTGTCCACCCTCGTCGGCATCGACCGGGTCGAGGTCACGATCGACGCCCGCACCGTCGACGTCGCCTACGACGAGAACGCCGTCGACCGGGCCGCCATCGTCGACGCCATCGAAGCCCAGGGCTACGAGGTCGCCCCGGCCTGACCCCCATGAGCGACTCCCCCACCGCCACCATCACCTTCGACGTCGCCGGCATGACCTGTGCCTCGTGCGCCCTGCGGATCGAGCGCGTGCTCGGCAAACAGGACGGCGTCTCCGAAGCCGTCGTCAACTTCGCCGGGCAGGAGGCCCGCGCCGTCATCGACGGCACCGTCGACGTCGCGGCGCTGCGGGACGCCGTCGCCCGGATCGGCTACGACGTCACCGTGGTCGAGGAAGGCCAGGAACGGGAACGGCCCACCGAGCGCTACGCCCGCGAGGTCGTCGCCCAGCGCCGCAACTTCGTGTTCGCCGCCCTGCTCACCGCCCCGGTGATGGTGCTGTCGATGCTGGTCGACGAGACCACCACCACCCGCATCTGGCAGGCGGTGCTCTCCACCGTGGTGGTGTTCGTGTTCGGGGCCCAGTTCCACCGCATCGCCCTCAAGCGGCTCCGCAACCTCGACGCCACCATGGACACCCTCATCTCGGTGGGATCGCTGGCGGCGTGGAGCTACTCGACGTGGGCGCTGTTCACCGACCACCCCATCTTCTTCGAGACCTCCGGGATGATCATCACCCTCATCCTGCTCGGCCGCTTCTTCGAAGCCCGGGCCAAGGGGCGAGCCTCCCACGCCATCACCAAGCTGCTCGAGCTGGGCGCCAAACAGGCCCGGGTGCTGCGGGACGGCAGCGAGGTCATGGTCGACGTGCTCGACCTCCGTCCCGGCGAAATCATGATCGTGCTCCCCGGCGAGAAGATCCCCACCGACGGGACGGTCGCCTCCGGGCGCTCCTCGGTCGACGAGAGCATGCTCACCGGGGAGTCGCTGCCGGTGGGCCGCAGCGGCGGCGGCGAGGTCTTCGGCGCCACCGTCAACCAGGAGGGCCGCCTCGAGATCGAGGTCACCAACGTCGGCCCCAACACCGCCCTCGCCCAGATCGTGCGGCTGGTGGAGGACGCCCAGGCCACCAAAGCGCCGGTGCAGAAGCTCGCCGACACGATCGCCGGCGTCTTCGTCCCGGCCGTCATCGCCATCGCCCTCGCCGTCTTCACCGGCTGGCTGCTCGCCACCGGCGAGGTCGCCACCGCCACCCGCAACGGGGTGGCGGTGCTCATCATCGCCTGCCCCTGCGCCCTCGGGCTCGCCACCCCCACCGCCATCATGGTGGGCAGCGGCCGCGGCGCCGAGCTGGGCGTGCTGTTCAAGAACGCCGACGTCTTCGAGCGGGCCCGCGGCGTCGACACCGTGGTGTTCGACAAGACCGGCACCCTCACCCGGGGCGCCATGACCCTCACCGACGTCGCCTGCGACGGCGACGAAGCCCGGTTCCTGTCACTGGTCGGCGGGATCGAGGCCGCCAGCGGCCATCCCATCGGGCTCGGCGTCGCCCTCGGCGTCGAGGAACGCAACATCACGCTCGCCACCCCCGGCGACGTCGAGTCGATCCCGGGACGGGGCGTGGTCGGCACCGTCGACGGCGTCGAGATCGCGGTCGGCAGCCCCAAACTGATGGCCGACCGCGGCCACCGCGTCGCCGAGCACCTCCTGGCCGAGCTGGGCCGCCTCGAGCGGGACGGCAAGACCGCCTTCCTCGCCGGCTGGGAGGGGGAAGCCCGCGGCGCCCTCGCCGTGGCCGACACGCTGCGCCCCACCGCGGCGGCCACCGTCGCCACCCTCGAGGGGCTCGGAACCGACACGGTGATGCTCACCGGCGACAACCGCACCACCGCGGCCGCCATCGGGGCCCAGGTCGGCATCTCCCGGGTGCTCGCCGAGGTGCTACCGGGAGACAAGTCCTCCGAGGTCGCCCGGCTCCAGCAGGAGGGCAAGACGGTGGCCTTCGTCGGCGACGGAATCAACGACGCCCCTGCCCTCACCCAGGCCGACCTCGGGATGGCGGTCGGCACCGGCACCGACGTCGCCATCGAGGCCGGCGACATCGTGCTCATGTCCGGCGACCCGAGGCTGGCTGCGATCTCGCTGCAGCTGGCCCGTGCCACCTTCGGGACGATCCGTCAGAACCTGTTCTGGGCGTTCTTCTACAACTCGGCGGCGATCCCGCTCGCCGCCGCCGGGTTGCTCAACCCGATGGTGGCCGCCGGCGCCATGGCGTTCTCCAGCGTGTCGGTGGTGACGAACTCGCTCCGCCTCCGCCGCTTCGGAAGCTGACGGGAGCCGCAGCCCTCAGTCGTCGCCGTCCGGCTCCAGCCGCAGCGACGCCGAGTTCATGCAGAAGCGCTCCCCGGTCGGCTGCGGGCCGTCGGGGAACAGGTGGCCGAGGTGGGCGCCGCAGGAGGCGCACACCACCTCGGTCCGCACCATGCCCAGGCTGCGGTCCTCGTGCAACTCGACCGCCTTGGGATCGAGGGCTTCCCAGAAGCTCGGCCAGCCGCTGTGGGAGTCGTACTTGGTGTCGCCGGAGAACAGGGGCGCGTCACAGACGATGCAGTGGTACACCCCGGGGGCCTTGGTGTTCCAGTACTCCCCGGTGAAGGGCCGCTCAGTGCCGGCCTGCTGGGTCACCCGGAACTGGAGCTTGGAGAGCCGCTTGCGGAGGTCCTCGTCGGCAGGTTTGGTCATCACCCCAGGCTACCCGCGGCCCGGGAGTGACGGCGCGGAGACGGGCCGGATCGCGGGCGCGGGAGCCCCGGCCGCCCGTTCAGTGCCGGACGGTGGGTAGCCTGAAGGCATGGATGCGATCCATCGTTTCCGCAAGCCGGTGCTGCGGCGCCCCCGGGCCATCGTGGCCTTCGAGGGGTGGAACGACGCCTGCGATGCCGCCACCGGAGCGGTCACCTACCTCGTCGGTCAGTTCGAGGCCGGCGAGCCGTTCGCCGTCATCGAGCCCGAGGAGTTCTTCGACTTCCAGGCGCATCGACCGGCCGTCACCATCGACGACGGCGGAACCCGCAGCCTCACCTGGCCGCTCACCAAGTTCTACGCCATCGAGCTGCCCGACCAGCCCCGCGACCTGCTGCTCGTCATCGGCGAGGAGCCGTCGTACCGGTGGAAGACGTTCAGCCGCCAGGTGACCCAGCTGCTGGTGGAGATGGACGTCGAGGAGGTCGTCATGTTGGGGGCCTTCATCGGGCAGGTCGCCCACACCCGGCCGGTCCCCATCGTCGGGGTGGCAACCGACCCCGACCTGGTGACCCGCCATTCCCTGATGAAGTCGCACTACGAGGGACCGACCGGCATCGTCGGCGTGCTGGTGGAGGCCTGCCGCGAGGTGGGACTCCCCGCCCTGGCGCTGTGGGCGGCCACCCCCCACTACCTGGCCGCCAACCCGAACCCGAAGGCGATGCTGGCCCTGGTCGAGCTGGCCGACGACGTGCTCCGCCTCGACGTCGACACCACCGAGCTGGAGACGGTGGCGTCCGAGTTCGGCGAGCGGGTCAGCGCCGCCATGGATTCGTCGTCGGAGTTCGCCAACTACGTCGCCGGGCTCGAGCAGACCGGAGACGGCGCCCCGGTCGAGATCGATCCCGACCTCACCGCCGAGCTGGTGAACGAGATCGAGGACTACCTGCGGCGCCGTGGCTGAGCCTCACCGACCCTGCCGCATCCCGGCGCCCCCCACCGCGTCGTGACGGCCGACGAGCTGATCAAGTGGGTGCACCTGCTGGCTGCGGCGGTGTGGACCGGCGGCCTCATCGCTCTCGGAGTGCTGGTGGCGGCGCTGCGCCGCTCCGGGGCCTCCCGGGCCCAGCTCCAGTCCGCCGCCCGGGCCTTCGGGCGTCTCAGCTGGGTGGCGATGGCCGTCGCAGTCATCACCGGCGTGTGGCAGGTGGACCGTCTCGACTACACCTGGAGCGACCCCGCCCTGATCCGCAAGGTGGCGCTGGTGGGGCTCGTCATCGTCACCACGCTGGTGCACCAGCGCACTGCCCGGAGCAGCAGGCCCGCGGTGCGTGGCGCGATCGAGGTCGTGATCCTGATCCTCAGCATCGCCGTCTTCGGCGCCGCGGTGACGCTCTAGCCCCCGGCGCAACACGGCAAAGCACGGCCCCGGCCCGCAGGCCGGGGCTCGCCTCAGCGCTTCCTCTTGTGCCGGTTCGCCTTGATGCGCTTCCGGTACTTGTGCTTGCTCATTTTCTTGCGGCGCTTTTTGATCAGCGAGCCCATCAAAACCTCAGGTATTCATGACACGGAAACCGGCCGACCGGAAACCTGGTCGACCGGCGCACCATAGGATGGCGAACCCGGCCGCCGAACGCAAGCTGCCACCCTCGACCGGTCCTCACCGGCACCGGCGCCGGTCACTTTCGAACGCCGGCGGCGCGCAGCAGGCGGGCGTCGGGAACGGCGGTGCTGTCGGCGGTGACGAAGGCCTCCGGGTTGACGCCCGCCACGATCCGGAACGCCTCGGGAAGCTTGCGGCGGGGAATCACCGAGAACGCCACCCGCACCTCCCCCTCGAGCCCTTCGGCGTTGATCACCGTGACCCCGAAGCCCGCCTCGCGCAGTGCCGGCGCCACTTCGGGGGTACCCACCGTGGTCACCACCCGCAGCATCGTCCGACCCACCGCGAGCCAACGCTCCACGGTGGCCCCGAGCACGGTGCCGGTGGCGAATCCGGCCGCGAACGCCAGCAGCCGCGGTGGGGTGTCGAGGTTGTTGAACACCAGGCCGGCGGCGGTCACCCAGGTGAGGGATTCGAAGAAGCCGAGGGCGCCGGCGCGCCAGCGGCTTCCCCGGGTCAGCAACACGATCCGGATCGTGCCGAGCGACACGTCGACGACGCGCAGACCGAAGATGAGAAGGGCCCCGAGGAAGGTTTCCATGGAGCGGGCAGTCTATCGGCCGCCCCGCCCAATCAGGCTTCGCGGCGGGTCAATCCCACCGGAACAGGGCCAGGGCCCCCACCGCCGAGACGACCAGCATCCCCACCACCACGAACCAGGAGTATCCGGCCCCGAGGTCGAGCCAGCCCTGCTGGATCACCCGCACCGCATGCCACAGCGGCGTTGCCTTCGAAGCGATCTGCATCCCGGAGCTGAGCACCTCGGTCGGCGGGCCGGCGCCCCCCAGGATCAGCAGCACGAACCAGAGCAGGATCCCCACCGCCTGGGCGGATCGTGCCGTCGGCAGCACCGCCCCCAGCAGCACCCCCAACGCGGCGAAGGCGAACGCCACCAGGAAGAAGGTGCCGAGCACGAGGAGGGGATCGCGGGGAGCGTCGAAGTCGAGGGAGACCACGGCCAGCATCGACAGCAACAGGGCGTTGATCGCCGCCAGCCCGACGCTCACCAACACCTCGGCCCCGGCCACCACCCACACCGGTACCCCCGAGGCCCGGAACCGCTTCAACACCCCACGGTCCCGGTTCCCGGCGATGTTGGTGGGGAGGGTGATGACGCACACCGACGCCGCCACCAGCGCCAGGTAGGCCGGCATGTAGTAGGTGGTCGGCCCCACCCCCCGGTACACGACCACGGCCTCGTCGGTGGTCTGCGGATCGTTCCCGAACACCCCGGCGAGGATGAACAGGATGATGAGTGGCAGCGCCAGGGAGAAGAGCACCGTGAGGGGGTCGCGCAGGAACAGTTTCACCTCGGTCCAGGCGAGCTTGGCGAGGGTACGCATCATTCCTCTCCCGTGGTGAGCATCAGGAACACGTCCTCCAGCGTCGGTTGCTCCACCCGGAGGTCGTCGGGAACCTCGCCTCGCTCCACCAGGCCCGCCGCCACCAGCGTGACGACCGGCCCGGAGCCTTGCACCGTCACCGCCGCACCGCGCCGTTCCACCGCCGACACCCCCCGGACCGTCCGCAGCCACTCCACGTCGTCGAGGGAGGTGGTGAACGAGACCCGGACCCCGGCGCCGTGCCGCAGGATGAGACGCTCCGGGGTGTCGAGGTCGATGACCCGCTTGTCGTCGATGATGGCGACCCGGTCGCACAGGGTCTCGGCCTCGTCCATGAAGTGGGTGACGAGCACCACCGTGGTGCCCCGGTCACGGATCCGCCGGATCAGGTCCCAGGCGACCCGGCGGGCGGCAGGGTCGAGGCCGGTCGTCATCTCGTCGAGGAACACCAGCTCCGGGTCGTTCACCAGGGCGAGGGCCACGAAGAGGCGCTGCTGCTGGCCGCCGGAGAGCTCGCCGAAGGGGGTGGATCGCTTCTCGGCGAGGCCCCATTCGATCATCACCTCCGGCCAGTCACGGCCGCCGGCGGTGATCGAGGAGAAGAGGTCGAGCGCCTCCCACACCTTGATCCGCTCCGGCAGGGCCGACTCCTGGAGCTGGGAGCCGATGCGGCGCCGCAGCCGCTCGGCGTCGTGTTGCGGATCGAGCCCGAGCACCCGGACTTCGCCACCGTCGATGCTGCGCAGCCCCTGCAGGCATTCCACGATGGTGGTCTTGCCGGCGCCGTTGGGACCGAGGATGCCGAAGATCTCGCCCTGCGCCACCTCGAAGGAGACGTCCGCCAGCGCGGTGAGGTCGCCATAACGCTTCTCGAGGTGCTCGACGCTGATCACCGGCTGCATGCAGGCTCCTCACCCGGGAACGGCCGAGAGGTAGACGTTAACCGTGACCTTCGCCTCTGGCCCAACCCGAGGGAGGATGCCACGCTGGGCGCACCGGAGGCTCGATCCAATGCGTACCAGGTCGTTCCCGACGAAGGTGACCGGCCGCGCCACAATGGCGGCGGTCCTGGTCGCGTCGCTGCTCCTCGGAGGCACCGCGGCGTTGGCCGCCGACGACACCACGACCGTCGACCACACCGAAGACTGGTACCCGGGCACCGCCGCCGGCGATCCCGCGGTGGCCCTCTACTTCGTCTACTCCGAGACCTGCCCCCACTGCGCCGAAGCGAAGCCCTTCATCGAGTACCTGGAGAACAGCTACGACTGGCTCGAGGTGACCCGGGTCAGCGTCCAGGCCGCCACCGACGAGCAGGTCGACCTCGTCATCGGCCTGATGGAGAGCGTCGGCGAGGTCTCGCCCTACGTCCCCACGTTCCTCTACTGCGAGCAGATGGACGTCGGCTACGCCGATGCCGAGACCACCGGCGCCGACCTGGAACGGAAGCTCGCCGCCTGCTGGGACGCCATCGAAGCCGAGCAGGCGCCGCCGCCGGCGGAGGAGGACGACGACCTGTCGCTGCCGGTGCTGGGCGACATCGATCCCGACGCGGTGTCGCTGCCGCTCTTCACCCTCGTCGTCGCCGGGCTCGACGCCTTCAACCCGTGCGCCTTCTTCGTGCTGCTGTTCCTGCTCAGCCTGCTGGTCCATGCCCGGAGCCGGTGGCGCATGGCGCTGGTCGGCGGCATCTTCATCTTGTTCTCGGGCCTCATGTACTTCGCGTTCATGGCCGCCTGGCTCAACGTCTTCCTCGTCACCGGCAAGCTCCGGCTCGTCACCGCAATCGCCGGGGCGATCGCCCTCGTGCTCGCCGTGCTCAACATCAAGGACTACTTCCTGCCCGGCCGCGGCCTCTCCCTCTCGATCCCCGACGAGGCCAAACCCGGGCTGTTCGCCCGGATGCGCCGGCTCACCACCGCCGGGGCGATGCTCCCGGTGATCGCCGGCACGGTGGCACTCGCCGTCGCCGCCAACAGCTACGAGCTGCTCTGCACCGCCGGCTTCCCACTCGTGTACACCCGGGTCCTCACCCTGAGCGACCTCTCCACCCCCGCCTACTACGGCTACCTGGGCCTCTACAACGTGGTGTACGTCATCCCGCTGCTCGTCATCGTCGCGGTGTTCGTCTGGACGCTCGGCTCCCGCAAGCTCAGCGAGCGGGAGGGCCGGGTGCTCAAGCTGATGTCCGGGGCGATGATGGCCGGCCTGGGCCTGGTGCTGCTGATCGTGCCGGATCTGCTGGAGAACATGCTGGCGGCCATCGGCATCATCGGCGCCGCCCTGGTGGTGACCGCCATCGTCGTCCTCATCGACCGCCGCCGCACCCCTAGCCCCGACCGGCCGTCCCCCGCCCGGCCGTCCCCCGCCGAGCGGGCACGCCGCCGGGCACGCCGCCGCTAGCGTCACGACATGCTCGTCGGCTTTGTATGCACCGCCAACCGCTGCCGCTCCCCCATGGCGGAGGCTTTCGCCCGCGTCCGCCACGCCGCTCCGGGAGTCGGTTTCGCTTCGGCCGGCACCCACGGTTTCCCCGGGGAGCAGGCCACCTCCGGCACCGTCGCCGTGATGGCGGAGACGGGGCTCGACGTCGCCGGCCACCGCTCGACGCCGTTGGCGGACCTGGCGCGCCGCCGTCCCGACCTCGTCTACGTCATGACCCCGGAGCATCGCGACCACGTCCTGGCCCACTACCCGGACCTGGCCGGCCGGGTGCGGCTGCTGCGGCCCGACGGCCTCCCCGTCGACGATCCCTACCAGGGCGACCCCGCCGACTACCGGGCGGCCAGAGACGAGATCGCCGCCGCGGTGGCGGCGCGTGCCGGCGACTGGGGTGAGCGATGACCTGAGGCGGGCGGCCTAGGTCCAGCCCTCGGTCGCCACCGGGACGGTGCACACCTCGCCGGAGTCGCCCACGACCTCTCCCATGGCGGCCATGACGGCGTCGCGGGTGGCGGCGGTGGCGAAGGCGATGGTGCTGGGTCCGGCGCCGCTCCAGGCTGCGTGGAGCGCACCTGCCTCACGGGCTGCCGCCGCCAGCTCCCCGGTGACCGGAGACAGCGGGGCGCGCAACGACTCGTGCAGCTCGTCACCGGCCGCGGCCGCCAGCGCCTCCGGGTCCCCGGTGCGGAGGCCCTCGACGAGGAACGCCATGCGGGCGACGCTGCGGGCCGCGGCGTTGAGCCGAACCGCGTGCGGCAGGGCGGCTCGCGCCTGCCGGGTCGAGAGGTGATGATCCGGGATGGCGACGACGACGACCAGCTCGGGAGCGAGCGTCAGGCGGCGGACCCGGTTTCCCGCCACCACCACCAGGCCGCCGTAGGCGGCGGCGGCGGCGTTGTCGCCGTGGCCCTCCAACTCGGCGACGATCTCGAAGAGGAGGTGCGAGGTCGGTTCCTCCCCCGCGGCGCGCATGGCGGCGGCGGCCGCCGCGGTGGTGACGGCGGAACTCGAGCCGAGGCCTCGGGTCCGCGGCACCTCGTTGCGGATCGTGAGCCGCATCGGATGCGCCACCGCGGCCTCGACCGCCCGCCGAACCAGGTCCCCGGCGGGGAGGGGCACGACGGTGTCGTGCTCGTCGAGCAGCCATTCGTCGCCGACCTCGGCCGAGACGTGGCAGCGCAGCTCGAGAGCCAGGGCGAGGCAATCGAACCCGGGGCCCAGGTTGGCCGAGGAGGCCGGCGCGGTGGCATGTCCGTTCATGGCGACGATTCCGGTTCGATGAAGCGCTGCCCGGCGGCTGGAACCGATCCCCGGATGGTCTCCTCGATCCGGTCAACGGCCGCCGAGACGTGATAGTCGCGGAATTCCGCCCTCACGTCGACTCGCAACTCACCGAGACCTCGCCGACCGGTCTCCAAGGCGCCGGCGGTGTCGGAGACCGAAGATCCTGGCGATCCGATCAAGCGGAGCGAGAATCCTTCCGATCTCATGTGTCTTCGATTGCCGCAGGCTGCAGGAGTGACCCTTGACTTCGCCCAGACTCCGATATGTGCCAGGGCTCGACGGCCTGCGGGCGCTGGCGGTTGGCGGCGTGCTCCTCTTTCACCTTCGCCTTCCCGGGACGATGCTCGGATGGACGGGAGTGCAGCTCTTCTTCGTGATCTCCGGGTTTCTGATCACTCGCATCCTGCTCGACTCTCGTGGCACGAGCCATCCGTTTCGCTCGTTCTACGTCCGGCGGGCTCTGCGGATATTCCCCATCTACTACCTCTACCTGCTCCTGCTCGTGGTTCTCCACGGTGGCACCGGGGCCACGGCACCGCTGCGATTCCTCCCGCTCTACGCGACCTATACGCACAACATTCCCGCGGTTCTGCTCGGCGACGGCCTATTGGCGACCTCGCACACGTGGTCGCTGGCCGTTGAGGAGCAGTTCTACTGGCTGTGGCCGCTTGCCATCCTGCTCCTGCCCAGACGGAGCCTCCGCTTCTTGATCATCGGCCTGTTGGTTGCCGCGCCTCTCTGGCGTGCCGGGGTCGTGCTGATCGGCGCCAACCCCCTGCTCGCCAGTGCCACGCTGCCGAGCCAGATCGACTCGATAGCCGCAGGAGCAGCCATTGCCCTGGCCTATGACTTCGGCTACACCGCGAGGACGATCCGGCGGATCGGGTGGGTGGGACTATCGCTGGGGGCGAGCCTGGTCACGGCCCTCACGCTCGTGATCGGTTTGGATTCGTTCTGGGACTGGAACAAATGGTCGACGGCGGGCCCAGGCTTTCTCTACTTGACCGGGATCGCCATTGTGTCCGGGAGTCTGATCGCGCTCGTGGTTGCCGGGGCCGTGCCAAGGTTCCTCAGGTGGCGCTCCCTGAAGCACATCGGGAGGATCAGCTACGGCATCTACTTGTACCACGCGCTCGTCTTCTATGCCGTCGCCACCAATGCTGACGCCATTCTCGCTCCGACAGGCCTCTCGACGCGGTCGGTGGCCGGCCGGCTGATCGTCGTCGTACTCAGTTTGGGCGCGACGGTGACCATGGCCGCATTGTCGTGGCGTGTCATCGAAGCCCCACTGCTGGCGGTCAAAGACCGGCTCACGATCGCGCGACCTGGTCCCGTTACGGAGCGCCCGGGAACCGGCGCGACTCCACCGGATCCCGGGATGGTCGAAGCTCGGGCCGGTGAAACGCCGCCTCCCCTGGCCGATTGATCGGTGCCAGAGCACGGCCCAACCGGCCGTCCCTCATGACGTTCCACGCCGAGTCGGGGTGATCAATCTGCGGTCAGTTGCCGGCGCGCGGTGGGCCAGCTCCGTCCAGCCCTCGAGATCGAAGAACGGGCCATGGCAAGGGAGGAGTGCACCAACCGCCCTCACACCTCGAGTTCCCGCACCTCGTCGTGGCGCACCGTGCCCCCGATGGAGGCGATCCCGCCGGCCCACCGCAGCTCGATGCGGCTCGGATGGCCGATCTCCGCGCCCTGATCGATGGAGAGGCCTCCTTCCGGCTCGGCGGCGGACGCCAGGGCGGTGGCCAGCGCCACCGCGGCACTCCCCGTGGCCGGGTCCTCGTCGACACCGGAGCCGGGGGCGAAGAAGCGAGCCCGGACGCGAGATCCGTCGCGGGCGTACACCATGGTCCCGAAGTGGTCGGAGAGCACCGTCATCGACGGAGTCGCCGCGGCGACCTCGCCGGCCCCTGCCAGTTCGAGCAGCAGATAATCCTTCGGCATCGCCACCCGCCACGCCCGCACCGGAGCGGGGAATGCGGCCGAGCGGGCGAAGGCGTTCTCGTCGCTGGGGTGTGCCGCCGCGGGGTCGATCGTGGCGTCCACCCAGGTCGTGTCACCATCCAGGCGTATCCGCACCTCACCGATGCCGCAGCGGAGGCGATCCACCCCGCCCGGGCCCATCCGGCTCAGTGACCAGGCGGCGCCGACGAGGGGATGCCCGGCGAAGGGCAACTCGTCGACCGGGGTGAAGATGCGCACCCGTGGCGTCCCCCCGGCCCGCCAGTCGACGAAGATCGACTCGGAGAACCCGAGCCGGGTGGCGACGGCCTGCATGGCGGCGGCGTCGAGGCCGGTGACGTCGTTGACGACTCCGAGATGGTTCCCTCCCTCGTCCCCTCGGGTGAAGACGCGCAGCACGTGGCACGGGCGTGACATGTCGCCGGAAGGCTACCCGCCGTCGTGACCGATTCCCCGCGGCCGCCGCCGTCCTCCTAGCGTGGGTGAGCGCATGGACGTCACCGACCTCCTCGGCCTCGACACCCTGCTCGCCCAGATGATCCTGGCAGTGGGCGCCGCCATGGTGCTCGGCAACGGGTTCGCCATCTGGCAGCACCGGCGCGGACGGCAGCCGGCCAAGGTGGAGGGGGAGTTCCGGGCCGGCCGGGTGTGGTGGCTGTTCGCGGTCGGCCTGATCATCACGCTGTGGGGGGCGGCGAGCCTGCTGGCGGGGTGAGGAGCCGCCCGCTCCCGCAAGCGGCGCCTTCGGGCAAAAGCGGGGGCGGCCGCCGGCGGAGGCGACGACAGAGCATCGAGGGCCCGGTTTCCGGTTGCGACGATGCGAGCCAGGCTGGATGCGGCCGCGTCGTTACACCGTGTAGCTCTCGCCCCAATCGAGGGTGACCAACTCGATGCCGTTCCGGCCGAGCACCTGCTTGGCGGTGCTCGTGATCCACTTCCGCCCCGGGCCGGTGAGGTAGAAGTCGTGGACGGGGATCACCTGCCGCGGTGCGAGTCTGCGGGCGAACTCCATCGATTGGTGCGTCGAGCCCCACGGGATCAGCAGCGGAAGCGCCAGGATGGGGGCCGTCGTCGTGGGCTCATAGCTGTCACCGGGGTGGGTGAAGAGCCCGTCGATCGTGTACGCCCGATTGGGTGGCGTCGCACCGGTCGGGGTGGGGCCGTGACTGACGTCCTGGGCGCTGACGCCGGGAGGATTGGCGGTGACGACCTCGATGTCGTGCGTGGCGAGCAGATTGGCCACCGACTGGTTGGCGTGCACCGTCACATTGCTCCCACGATCGAGCAGCCAGCGCACGAAGTCAGGATTGACGTGGTCGCCGTGCTCATGGGTGATGAGCACGCGCTGCACTTCCCCGATCGAGTCGAGGTCGACGGCCCCCGATTCCCAGGTGTGGATGCCCGGATCGAACAGGGTGGTGCCGGTATCGCCGGTGACGGTGATGCACGAGTCGCTGAGCCGCCTGATCGTGGTCATGGCACGACCCTAGCGATCCCTGACCCGCTGTTGGGGATGGCGGAACCAGAGCGGCGTCGTCGTGTTGCCGGCGTCGGATCGGTTCGGGATGGACCGGGTCCAGCGCCGCACCGACGGCGACGATGGCGCCGAGCACCGCCAGGAGTTCGAAGCTCTCGATGGAACGCCGCCGGCAGTCGCCCCTTCTCCGACGGATCGGTCACAGCAGCCCCAGGAGCAACCCGACCGGGTACAATCGACGCTCCAGGCGGATGTAGTTCAATGGTAGAACACGAGCTTCCCAAGCTCGGGATGGGGGTTCGATTCCCCTCATCCGCTCCAGCGAGCCCGGTGGCCACCCCCCGGAGCCGCCCGGCCGGCGTCGCTACCATCGGCCTGGCATGATCTTCTCCGATCACACCATCAAGGAAGCCGTCGCCACGGGCCGGATCGTCGTCGATCCCTACGACCCCGCCATGGTGCAGCCCTCCAGCATCGACCTGCGCTGCGACGCCGCGTTCCGGGTCTTCGAGAACCACCGCTACGCCATCATCGACCCCAAGGAACCCCAGGAGGGCCTTACCGTCCAGGTCGACGCCACGGCCGACGAGCCGTTCATCCTCCACCCGGGAGAGTTCGTGCTCGGCTCCACGCTCGAGGTCATCGGGCTCGCCGACGACATCGTCGCCCGGCTCGAAGGCAAGTCGAGTCTGGGCCGCATCGGCCTGCTGATCCACTCGACCGCCGGCTTCATCGACCCCGGTTTCCACGGGCAGGTGACGCTGGAGCTCTCCAACGTGGCCGGCCTTCCGATCGTGATCTATCCCGGGATGAAGATCGGGCAGGTGTCCTTCTACCAACTGAGCACGCCGGCGGAGCGGCCCTACGGATCTCCCGGAATGGGCTCCAAGTACCAGGGCCAATCCGGGCCCACCGCGAGCCGGGTGCATCGCGACTTCGACGACAAGGGGGAATCATGAGCGAAGAACCGACCATCGAGGAACCGGGCACCGGCGACGAGGCCGCCGCCGAGCCCGCCGCGGTCGCCACCGTCGGGGCGATCATGGTCGACTGCAACGACATCGCGGGCATGGCGGCGTTCTGGTCGGCCGCCCTCGGCCTGAGGGAGAAGAGCCGCTTCCCCGGCTTCGTGTGGCTGAGCCGGGTCAGCGAGCACGGGCCGGCCCTGGCCTTCCAGCAGGTCCCCGAGCCGCGCCGGGGCAAGAACCGCATCCACCTCGACCTCGCCACCGACGACCCGGAGCGGTTCATCGCCCGCATCGAGGAGCTCGGCGGCAGCAGGGTGGAGGAACACGAGATCTCGGGCTTCCACTGGGACGTACTCGCCGACCCCGAAGGCAACGTCTTCTGCGTGGCTTTGGCCTGAGCCGCCCCAACCTGGCCGGTTCGATCGCCCGCGGCGGATCGCCCGTGACTAGTCCACACGGCCTACTCAACAATGGTTCTCGTGAACCACGCCGCGAATGCCGACGAAGGGGAGAACAAACCTGGGCGGTGTTCCACTCCACCGGAACACAACGGAGGTCCCCTTCCCTCCGACTCCTCCTCAGAGCGGCCGTCCGGGGTCATACGCAGCAGCCCCCTCTCGAGGGGGCTGCTTCGCGATGGGGTCACATTCGAAGCGACGCCTCAGCCGGTCCGGCCCAGCTCGCACTCCCAGACCCGAGCCTCCCACACCAGGCGTGACCCGCGGGGAGTGAGGGCGACGACGCCGGCCTCGACCAGCTCCTGCAACGCCTCGGTCTCCCGCAACGTCGCCGGGAGCGGGATCACCCGCTCGGCGAGCTTCCGCATCGCCCCGTAGATGGAACGGGCCGTCCGCAAGATCGCCGCCTCGTCCTGGAGGGATCCGGTGGGAAGCAGCACCCGTCCCCCCGCCTTGAGGCGTCGCTTCGCCGCCTCCAGCATCCGGATCGGGAGCTCGCTGCCGTGGGGCCCGCCGCCGCGCCCGCTGGGGAACCAGCCGCTCTCGCGGGCGATGGGGTCGGGGATCCCGGAGACGTCGCCGATGATCACGTCGGCGACGACGTCGTCGGGGATGGGGTCGAAGAGGTCGCCCTGGTAGAAGGTGATGCGGTCGGCAACGCCGTGGGAGGCGGCGTTCTGACGGCCGACGGCGATCACATCGGGGCTGGCGTCGGTGGCGTGGACCCGGGACGCCCCCAGTTTGGCGGCGATGATCCCGAGGATGCCGGAGCCACACCCGACGTCGATGACGACGTCGTCCCGCTCGACGTGCAGCACTTCGGCCAGCATCGAGGAGATGGTGGACGGGGCGAAGGTGTGCGGCGACAGCCGCAGCTCCATCGGTCCGAAACGCCCTTTCCAGTTGAACGAGTCGAAGACCATGGGTGACTCCCCGTGTCGCTCGGGAAAAGCGTACCGGCTCCACCGGGACCCGGAACCCGAAATCACCGGGGAGAGGTTGGTCGCCCCCCTCCGCCGCGTCCGGTTGGTGGTGGTGTCGGCAAACGGCTTGACCCTGACGTTACGTCATGGTCTACGGTTCCCGTCGGAGGTACCCATGGCCCACACCATCAGCGACGTCGCCCGGCTCGCCGGAGTCACGGTGCGCACGTTGCATCACTACGACCGGATCGGCCTGCTGCGACCCAGCGGGCGGACCGACGCGGGCTACCGCCTTTACGACGACGCCGATTGTGCCCGGCTTCAGCAGATCCTTTTCTACCGGGAACTGGGGTTCGGCCTGGAGCAGATCCGCACCGCGATGGAGGCCCCCGATTTCGACCGGGGAGCAGCCCTCCGCCGCCAGCGGGAGCTGCTCTCCGCCCGGGTGGCGCATCTCACGGCAATGATCGGCGCGGTGGATGCCGCCATCGCCGCCCACGAGCGAGGAGTCACCATGAACAGTGAAGAGATGCTCGAGGTCTTCGGGGACTTCGATCCCACCGTCCACGAGGAAGAGGTCGAGGCCCGCTGGTCGGGCCCGGCGCGGGAAGAATCGCGCCGCCGCACCGCCGGCTACGGGGCCCGGCAGTGGCGGGAGATCCAGGCGGAAGCGGATGCCGTGGCCCGCCGGCTGGCGGCCCGGCTCGTCGCCGGGACGGATCCCGCCGCGCCTGAGGTCACCGACCTGGCGGAGCAGCACCGGCTCCACATCGACCGTTGGTACTACCCGTGCTCGCACCAGATGCACTCCGGCCTCGGCGACATGTACGTCGCCGACCCCCGGTTCGCCGACTACTGGAACCGGATCGAGCCCGGACTCGCCGAGTTCGTGCGGGACGCCATCGCCGCCAACGCGGCTCGGGCCGCCCGGGACGGGGACGGCGATTGATCAGACCCGGCGGGCGGGCTTCTCCAGGAAGACCAGGGTGACGCCTTCGCCCGCCTCGCGGCGGTCGAAGGCGGCGTAGCCGAGGCCGCGGTAGAGGGCGAGGTTGCCCTCGCTGCGGTCCCCGGTGAACAGCTCGAAGCGGTCGGCCCCCTGACCCAGCGCCGCCTCGATCTCGGCCATGAGCCGGGTCCCGATGCCGCGCCGCTGCAGGTCGGGAGCGACGACGAGGCGCCCGATGAAGGCGGTACCTCCCTCCACCAGGGCCCGCACCGACCCGACGATGCGCTCCTCGATCGTCGCCTTGAGCACGAGTTGCTCGTCGAGGTCGCGGCGCAGCTCGTCGAGGGTCTGGGTGAGGGGAGCGAGCCGCGGGGTGCCGTAGAGCAGGGCTTCGCTTTGGTAGGCGGCGCGCTGCAGGCAGAGGATCTCGCCGGCGTCGCCGGCCTCCGCCCGCTGCACGATCATCGGTTGCGGCGCCATGGCGGCATCGTGCCACCGGAGGCCCGCGGGTGCCAGCCCGGGCCCCTTCGCCGGGTCGTCACGGGGCCATCTCACCGCCGCGACCGCCCCGATCCGGATGCGGGGTTGGTACGAGGGTGAGTGCCTCCGGTCTGGCGTATGCGAGCCTCGCCGCGCCGTATCGCCATCCACCGCCGCTACGGGTCGTTGCTGGCCACGGATTCGGGTCCGATCCACACGATGGTCCGGTTGGCGAAGCCGCAGAATCGGGTCTTCGTCGGGGCGGCGCTCCGCCGCTAGTCCTGCGACGAACCGACCGGCGTCGCCCGGTCGCACCGTTCAGACGTCGCCGAGCTCCACCAGGAGGCGGCGCAGCAGTCCCGCCAGCTTCTCTCGCTGGCCGTCGCTGAGCGCCTCCAGCAGCCGCCGCTGCTGCGCCAAGTTCGCCGCCTGCACCTCGTCCACCAGGGCTCTCCCGGTGCCCGTGAGGTGAACCAGGATGCCGCGCCGGTCGCCGGGATCGGGGCGCCGCTCGACCCATCCCGCCTGCTCGAGCCGGTCGAGGCGGGCCGTCATCCCCCCGGTGGTGATGAGGGCCGTCGCCGCCAGCTCGGTGGGTGACAGCGCCGAGGGGGGATTGGTGCGCCGCAAGGCGGCAAGCGTGTCGAAGTCGCCTTTGCGACCCAGCCGAAAGCGGGACACGACCCGATCGAGGTCGCTCTCGAAGCGGCGGGCGAGGCGGAGGACCCGATTGACCACGGCGGCGGTCGAGGTGTCGAGATCCGGCCGGACCGCCTGCCAGTCCTCGATCATGGCGTCGGTGTAGTCACTCGTCATGGAGACTCTCCCATGCGGGCAAGATATTTCATTACCAAGCTACTTGCCATATTACTAACTGCCAAGTAGCCTATCAGCAAGTGGCGGTTCTCGCCAGGCATTCGAGAAAGGAAACGCTCGTGTTCCACCCGCTCATCCAGCTCCTCAACGGAGACGCGCCGGATTCCGGCCCGAAGGGATGGAAAGCCGGCCTCGACCGGGTCGTGGGCTGGCTTCGCACCGGCGTCCAGAAGGCCACGCCCGTCCTGAAGCGCGCCGGAACGGCCACCATCGCCGGCGGCAGAAAGGCCGGCCAGTGGACCACGTCCACCGTCGGCAAGATCCGGGGCAAGGGAACGGAAGCCGCCGAGGCCCCGAGCGCGGACCCGACCGAAGCCGCCGCCGGGGACGACGTCCCGCCCGAGGACGACGCCACCCAGTGACCGCATCCGGCCGCTCCGCTCTCCCAGCCGTGCCCGGCACGGTGGCCTGCGGCGCCGGACCCGGACGCCACTCCTCACCAATCCGACCGTGACGCGACGCACCATCGGGTGGCGGGAATGGATCGCCATGCCGGACCTCGGCGTCGACGCCATCAAGGCGAAGGTGGACACCGGCGCCCGCTCCTCGGCGTTGCACGCCTTCGACCTGGAACGCACTCACCGGGACGGGGTCCCGGTCGTCCGCTTCTCTCTCCACCCGCTGCAACGCCGCACCCGCCCGACGGTGCAGGCCGAGGCTCCCGTCATCGACGAGCGCCGGATCCGCAGTTCGAGCGGCCGCGCCGAGATGCGGCCCGTCATCCTCACTACCGTCGTGATCGACGGCGAAGCCTGGGAGGTCGAATTGACCCTGACCCGCCGCGACACCATGGGATTCCGGATGCTGCTCGGCCGCCAGGCGGTGCGAGGGCGCTTCCTGGTCGACCCGGGCCGTTCCTACCTCACCGGCCGCCGCCGAGCCTCGTCATGAACATCGGCATCCTCTCCCGCAAGGCGTCGCTGTACTCGACCTCCCGCCTCCACGAGGCGGCGGTGGCCCGCGGCCACGACGTCCGGATTGTCGACTACCTGCGCTGCTACATGAACATCACCTCGACCCGTCCCAGCGTGCTCTTCCGGGGTGAGCCGCTCCAGTTCGAGGCGGTCATCCCCCGCATCGGCGCCACCTACACGTTCTACGGGACCGCGGTGGTACGCCAGTTCGAGATGATGGGCGTGTACCCGGCCAACGAATCGCAGGCGATCACCCGGGCCCGCGACAAGCTCCGCTCCATGCAGCTCCTGGCCCGGGCCGGGATCGGCATGCCCGTCAGCAGCTTCGCCCACTCCACCCAGGACATCGACGGCCTGCTCGACGTGGTCGGCGGCGCCCCGGTGGTGGTCAAGCTGCTCGAGGGCACCCAGGGGCTCGGCGTGGTCCTGGCGGAGACCCGCAAGGCCGCAGAATCCGTCATCGGAGCGTTCCGCCAGCTCGACGCCAACATCCTCGTCCAGGAGTTCGTCGCCGAGGCCCGGGGAGCGGACATCCGCGCCTTCGTCGTCGGCGGCAAGGTGGTGGCGGCGATGCGCCGCCAGGGAGGGCCCGACGAGTTCCGCTCCAACCTCCACCGGGGCGGCACGGCCGAAGCCATCAGGCTCACCCCCCGACAACGGGCGACCGCGGTGAAGGCGGCCAAGACCATGGGCCTCAACATCGCCGGGGTCGACATCGTGCAATCGACCCACGGACCTCTGGTGCTCGAGGTGAACTCGTCACCCGGCCTGCAGGGCATCGAATCCGTCAGCGGCGTCGACGTGGCCGACCACATCATCGCCTTCCTCGAAGAACACGCCCGGCCCGGGCGTACCCGTGACCGTGTCCGCGGCTGAGGCCCGCAACCGGCCCATCACGGTCGGGGCCGTCACCGTGCTCCCCGGATCGAGCCGCCGCTCCGAGATCCCGGTGGCGAGCCTGCCCACCGGGACGTGGCTGTCGCTCCCGGTGGCGATCGTCAACGGCCGTCGGCCGGGCCCGACGGTGTGGCTGAGCGGGGTCGTGCACGGCGACGAGATCAACGGGGTCGCCATCATCCGGCAGGTGATGGGGCGCCTCGACCCCCAGCACCTCCAGGGGGCGGTGATCGCGGTGCCGATCGTGAACGTGTTCGGGTTCGTCAACGAGTCCCGCTACCTCCCCGACCGTCGCGACCTCAACCGCTCCTTCCCCGGGTCGCCCCGCGGCTCGCTGGCGGCCCGCCTCGCCCACCTCGTCATGACCGAGGTGGTGGAACAGAGCGACCTCGGCATCGATCTCCACACCGCCGCCGGCCACAACGTCAACATCCCCCACATCCGCGGCGACATGACCGACCCCGCGACCCGCCGCCTCGCGACCACCTTCGGCGCCCCGTTCCTCCTCCACGCCCGGCTCCGCGACGGATCGCTGCGTGAGGCCGCGGTGCGGCGCGGCAAGCAGGTGCTCGTCTACGAGGGGGGCCAAATCCACCGCTTCGACGCCGGCGTCATCGACGTCGGCGTCGCCGGCATCCTCCGCACCCTGCAGTCCCTGGAAATGGGGAGCTGGGACGACCTCCCGGCCCCCGACCCGTCGCGGGTGGCGATGTCGTCCTCGTGGGTCCGTTCCCGCCGCGGCGGCATCGCCGACATCCTGGTGGATCTGGGGGAGCACGTCGGGCAGGGCGAACCGGTCGCGGTCATCGCCGACGCCTTCGGCTCCAAGCCCACCGAGGTGCGGGCCCGGTTCGACGGCTGGGTCATCGGCCGCACGCTCAACCCCCTCGTCGGGCACGGGGACCCACTGGTCCACCTCGCCGCCGATGCCGGCTCCCTCCAGACGTAGGGGCCGACCGGGCGACAAAGCCGGGGCCCGGCGGGAATCCATGCCACCATCGGCCGCGCCACCGGGGAACCCCGGGTGCACTCAGGACGTCAACTACCGGGGAATGTCCGCCGAGGGACCAGCCACCAAGGAGACCACCACCATGAACCGACCCTCACCGCTCCGGCCCCGATGGCGCCTCGCCGTCGTCGGCCTCACCTTCGCCCTGCTCGGGGCTGCCTGCGGCGGCGGGACGGCGGCCTCGAGCACCACGGTGCCGGACACCTCCACCACCGTCCCGGACACCACGACCTCCACCACGGTTCCGGACACCACGACCACGACGGTTCCGGACACCACGACCACCACCACGACGGTCCCGGCCGATACCACCACCACGCTCCCCGGAGAACCCATCGATCTCTTCTGGCGCGAGGGTGACGTGCTCGGCGTCGTCGGCGTCGCCCACGACGACGTGCTCAACGTGCGGGAGGGGCCGGGGGTGTCCTACGACATCGTCGCCAGCCTGGACCCGCTGGCCGACCACGTGGTCACCACCGGGCGGACCCGCATGATCACGCAGTCGATCTGGACCGAGGTCGAGGTGGGAGGCGCCACCGGATGGGTCAACGTCGCCTACCTCGCCTACCTGGGAGACACCTTCGACGCCACCGCCGACACCGTGGCGATGATCGGCGAGACACAGGGGGCCGAGACCATGGTCGACCTGGGGGCCATCGTCGCCGATGC
Organism: uncultured Acidimicrobiaceae bacterium; assembly: GCA_964416425.1. Classification (GTDB taxonomy): domain Bacteria; phylum Actinomycetota; class Acidimicrobiia; order Spongiisociales; family UBA5794; genus CAYQEC01. Next base: position 21,772 of record CAYQEC010000007.1, read on the forward strand.
GCACGCCTCGGCCGATCCCAATTCCGAGATCGTCGTCTCGGTGGCGCCCACGGTCGGGGACCTCGGCGAGATCACGTACGACGTGATCGGGCTCGGCGACGATGCGCTGTTCGGGGTTCGCCTCCACGTCTTCGGCGCCCCCGACGCCGGCGGCGAAGGCTTCACCCTCGAGTCGGTGGAGCTCACTCCGCTCTGCGGGCGTGGCGTATCCGCCGACGGTCTCTGCCTCTGAGGGCGCTCCGGCACCGGCCGGTGACTCCGGGGCGGCGCCGTGGCTCGGTGCCGCCCGCTACAGCACCGGGGTGTCGCGGCTCATGTCGGCGAAGAGGGTGAACTCGGCCAGGAACGACAGGTCGACCTTGCCGGTGGCGCCCTGGCGGTGCTTGCCGATCTTGATCTCGGCGAGGCCCTTGGTCTCCTCAGCCTCCGGGTGGTAGTACTCGTGGCGGTAGATGAAGAGCACCACGTCGGCGTCCTGCTCGATGGCGCCGCTCTCCCGCAGGTCGCCGAGGTGGGGGTGCTTGTCCTCCCTCGACTCCAGCGCCCGGTTGAGCTGGGACACCGCGATCACCGGGACGTGCAGCTCCCGGGCGAGGTTCTTGAGGTTACGGCTGATGGTGGCGATCTCCTGCTGGCGGTTCTCACCTGCGGTGCCCTGCATGAGCTGCAGGTAGTCGACCACCACCAGGCCGAGCCCGGGGCGGCGGCGGAGCCGCCGGCACTTGGCCCGGATCTCGGTGACGGTGAGCCCGGGCGAGTCGTCGACGTAGATCGGCTTGTGGTAGAGCACGCTGGCGGCGTGTGACAGCTTGCTGAAGTCCGACTCCGTGAGCTGGCCGTTGCGGAGACGCCGGGAATCGATCCGGCCCTGGGAGCTCAACAGGCGGGTCACCACCTCCTCCCGGCTCATCTCCAGCGAGAAGATCGCCACCGGGACGTCCCCGATGGCGACGTGCTGGGCGATGTTGAGGGCGAGGGTGGTCTTGCCCATGCCGGGTCGGGCCGCGATCACCACCAGGTTGGTGGGGTGGAGCCCGGCCAGCTCCCGGTCGAGGTCGCGGAACCCGGTCGAGATCCCGGTGACGTCGGCGCCGAGCCGGTTGAGCTCTTCCGCCCGCTCGATGGCGGGCCCCAGCAGCGGGTCGATCAGCTCCAGACCGTCCCCCACCCGCCGCTCCGACACCGCGAACACCGCCTGCTCGGCGCGGTCGAGCACCTCGCTGATCGGCTGGTCGACGGCGGTCGCCAGCGATCCCACCTCGCCGCCGGCTCGCATCAGCCGGCGCCGCAGGGCATGCTCCTCGACGATGGCGGCGTAGTGCTCCACGTTCGAGGCGGTCGGCACCGAATCGAGCACCTGAGTGAGGTAGCCGACCCCACCGACCCGCTCCAGGGCGCCGGTACGGCGCAACGCCTCGGCGACGGTGACAGCGTCGATCGGCTCGTTGGCGTCGAAGAGGCCGGTGATCGCTTCGAAGATGCTCTGATGAGCCGGCCGGTAGAAGTCCTCGGCGTGCAGCTTCTCGAGGGCGATGTTGGCGGCGTCGGAGGAGAGCAGCACCGCGCCCAGGACCGACTCCTCGGCTTCGATGCTGTTGGGGGGGACCCGGAGCTGGCTCTCCCGGTCGATCACGGATGTCACGTTGTGGTCCTCCTCGTCACGGCCCCTCCTCCGCTCTCCCCTGGTTCTACAGGCCGCCTGTGACACATCCCCTGCAACCACCAGAGCGCGCGGGGACCACAGCAGGGGTCGTCCGGGGAAGGCGAAGTCGAGTGTACGAGCCGCCTCCCGTTCCCGGAAGTCCTCTCGCAGCTCGGATTTCGCGAGGCGTGCTTTCTTTTCCCGCCTTGGCCGGACCTGCCGGACGCGACCGCGCCCGGAGCGCCGGGTGACGGGCTGCGGGACGCCGCGACGGGCGGATCAGGCCGGGATGACGTCGAGGGTCACCCGGAACTCCACCTCGGGATGAGGCTGCAGGGTGACCTCGTGCAGGCCGATCTCCTTGATCGGGGTGTCGACCCGCACGATGGCGCGGTCGACCTCGATCCCCGTGAACTTCTTGATGGCGAGGGTGACGTCGGCGGCGCTGACGGATCCGAAGAGCTTGCCTTCGTCACCGGATCGGGCCGCCACCACCACCCGCGACCCGACGAGGGCCTGGGCGAGCTGCTCCGCTTCGGTCTTGGCTCGGGTCTCGGCTTCCTCCCGGGCGCGGCGCATCGATTCCGCCTGGCGCACCGCCCCGGCCGTCGCCGCCACCGCCTTCCGCTTGGGGAGGAGGAAGTTGCGGGCATAGCCGTCGGCGACGTCGACGATGTCGCCCTTGCCGCCCAGATCGGGCACGTCGGTGGTGAGGATGACCTCCATCAGGACCGTGTCTGGGCGTAGGGCAGCAAGGCCATCTCCCGCGCGTTCTTGACCGCGAGGGCGATGCGGCGCTGGTGGATCCCACAGGCGCCCGTCACCCGGCGGGCCCGGATCTTGCCGCGGTCGGACATGTACTTACGGAGGACGGCGACGTTCTTGTAGTCGATCGGCTCGGCGCCCTGACGGCAGAACTGGCATACCTTCTTCTTGCGCCGCGCATCGGCCGCCGAGGGGCGTCTGGTGCGCTTGGCGCGCTTCTTCGGGGGCATGGTCGGTGTCCTCCTTGGAACCTAGAACGGGGCTTCGTCGGGCCCGTAGTCGTCGCGGGCGGTCGGGGCCGGTGGCACGTTGGATCCGCCGCCGCCGGCGAAGTCGCCGCCTCCCGCTCGCGGGGTGCGGGTCACCGACGCCGTCGCCCACCGGACCGAGGGCCCGATGTCGTCGATGCGGACTTCGATGGTGGAACGCTTCTCGCCGTCGGAGGTCTCCCAGCTCCGCTGCTCGAGGCGCCCGGTGACGATGACCCGGGTGCCCTTCTGCAACGACTCGGCGACGTTCTCGGCCATCTCACGCCAGCAGGTGCCTCCGAAGAAGCTGGTCTCCTCCTGCCACTCGTTGTTGCGGTCCTGGTAGCGGCGGTTGACGGCGAACCGCACCCGGGCCATGGCGACGCCGGACGGGGTGAATCGCAGCTCGGGGTCGTCGACGAGGTTTCCGATCAGGGTCACACTGTTGTTGCTCATCGCTGCTCTCTCCGCTCTCCGTTACTCATCTCGGTCAGTGTGTGGAAGGGGTGCGACACAAACCGGCGTCACGCGGCGTCGCGCCGCATGATCTTGTGCCGGACGATGGCGTCGTGGAGGCCGAGAGCCCGGTCGAGGCGCTGCACCAGCTCGATCTCCCCCTCGAACTGCAGCACCGAGTAGTACCCCTCGTGGACGTGATCGATCTCGTAGGCGAAGCGCCGCTTCCCCCAGAAGTCGGTGTCGGTGACGGAACCGCCGTCGGCGATCGCGGTCTCGACCTCGCCGATGTGGGAGCGGACGTCCGTCTCGGCCATCTCGGGCCGGTGGATCATCATCAGCTCGTACGAACGCAAGAAGCATCACCTCCTCTGGACACCCGCCACAGCGAGAGGCCCCCGGACGCTCCGGGAGCAGGGGTGTTCGTAAGCGGGGGGATTGTAGCCGCGGCCCGGTGGTTGAACCAGCCGGCGCTGCTTCAGGGGGCCTCCAGTTCCAGCACCGCGCCGTCCCCGGGCGCCGCTTGTGAGCCCGCCGGGGACTCGAGGGCGTAGCGGTAGACGCCGGCGGACTGGTACAGCGGGCAGGGATCCGCCGGGCACGGTTCCATGGTGAGACCGTCGACGAAGGTGCCGGCGGCGTCGAAGAACCAGATGTCGAGCGGGATCAGGGTGTCCTTCATCCAGAAGGCGCTCGTCGTGTCGGCGGGGAAGACGAAGAGCATCCCGTCCAGCTCCCCGAGGTCGGTGACGCCCATCAGACCCTGGGTGCGCCGGGCTCCGGTGTCGGCGACGGCGACCTGCAGCGGCCTCCCCGCCACGACGACGTCGTCCCGCGGGAATTCGGGGAGGACCTCCGGCCCGGTGGGGGACGGCGCGGCGGTGATCGGCGACGTGGTGATCGGCGGCGGCGGCGAGGTCGTGATCGGCGGGGTCGTGGTGGAAGCGGCCCCGACGCCGCAGCCGGCGACGGCCAGCGCCAGCACGATCAGCAGCGTCCCGCGTCCCTTCGACATGGAGGCAGCCTACGACCCGGGTCCCGGTACCCCGCGACCGCTAGCGCTCCATCGCCTCGTCGGCGAGCAGGTGGTCCCCCTCCGGCCCCTCTGCCCGGAAGAGGGTGGCCCCCTCCCGCAGCTCCCGCAGGATGGCGGCCGACTCGGCCGGCATGTGGTAGGTCTCGGCCTCGGCCGGGAAGGTACCACTCTGGACGTCGGCGAAGAACGCCTCCACCGCGGCGACCGCGGTGTCCGCCAGGTCGGCGTACTGCCGCACGAACTTGGGGAGCGGCCCGCCGCCGAGGCCGAGCAGGTCGTGGAACACCAGCACCTGGCCGTCGCAGGCCGGGCCGGCTCCGATGCCGATGGTCGGCACCGTCACCTCGGCGGTGATCATCTCGGCGACCAGATCGGGCACCCCCTCGAGCACGATGGCGAACACCCCGGCGTCGGCCAGCACCCCCGCCTCCGAGATCAGCTCGTAGGCGTCGGCCGCCTGCCGGCCCTGTACCCGGTAGCCGCCCATGGTGTGCACCGACTGCGGGGTCAGGCCGAGGTGGCCCATCACCGGGATCTCGGCGTCCCGCACCGCCTCGATCATGGGGAGCCGCTTGCGGCCGCCTTCCAACTTGACGGCGCCGGCGCCGCCCTCCCGCACCAGGCGCCCGGCGTTGCGTACCGTGTCCTCCGGCGACGTGTGGTAGCTCAGCCACGGCATGTCCCCGACGACGAGGGCATGGGGCTCGGTGAGGGTGACGGCCCGGGTGTGGTACACCATCTCGTCGACGGTCATCGCCAGGGTGTCGCCGCGCCCCAGTACGACGTTGGCGACCGAGTCGCCGACCAGGATCACGTCGGCTCCGGCCCGGTCGGCGATGCGGGCCGTCGGGGCGTCGTAGGCCGTGATCATGCGGATCTTGTCGCCGCCCTTGCGGGCCTGGATCTCGGGGGCGGTCACGGGTGCCGGCATGATGATCGTGGTCCTTTCTCCCCACCCTCCGGGTTGGGGGATGCCTGGTGACGTCGTCGGATCCCACCTCGTCGCCTCGGCCGCCCCGTCGGGGTCGCCCGTGCCGCGGGCCATCCACAACGGGGAACCCTACCGGCTCGCCGGCCATTCCCCGCCGCCGGGGGCCGCTACGGTGACGGCATGGCACGCCGAGACATCACGATGACCCCCGAGGAGGTGCGCCGCTTCCTCGCCGCCGGCACCACCCTCGAGGTGGCGACGCTCGGCCCCGACGGCCATCCCCACCTCGCCCCGATGTGGTACGTCGTCGAGGACGACCGGATCGCCTTCCGCTCGTACACCAAGTCGCAGAAGATCGTGAACCTGCGGCGCGACCCCCGCCTGACCGTGCTGCTCGAGGAGGGCCTCGCCTACGCCGAGCTGCGCGGGGTGATGATCAAGGGAACGGCCCGCCTGATCGACGACCCCGCCGTGGTGCTCCGCCTCTACGGCCGCCTCGCCGCCAAGTACCCGATGCTGGGGCCGGAGCTGGTGGAGCTGGACGGGGCCGCCCTCGAGGCCACCTTTGGCCGCTTCGCTGCCAAGAACACCGTCGTCGTCGTCGAACCCACCACCGTCATCAGCTGGGATCACCGCAAGCTGGGCGGTTCCTACTGAATCCGAACCGGTCGGACGGGGTGGTGGAGTCGCCGCTCCGGCGCCGGGAGGGGCCGTGACGCCGACGCGGCCGGTTTCGGCGAACCCCGGCCCTCCGTCATAGACTCCGCCCATGGTCGTGGGCATCGTGCTACTGGCAGTGGGCGTCGTCGTCGCCGTGGCGTGGATCGTGATCGCCTACAGCCGCGCCACCACCGCCCGCTGGACCGAAGCGGCGGACCGCCTCGGCCTCCAGTACCAGCCGGGCAAGGTTTTCAGCAGGGCCGCCCTGATCGGGACCCTCGCCGGCCACCCGGTCCGGATCGACACCGTCAACCGTGGCAGCGGGAACCAGCAGCACATCTACACCCGCTTCCGGGTCGAGTACCCGCCGAAGGGCATCGATCTCTCCCTGAGCCGGGAACACGCCCTCCGCAAGCTCACCAAGCTGTTCGGCGCCCAGGACGTCGAGATCGGCGATCCCACCTTCGACGAGGCGTTCGTCGTCAAGACGTCCGACCCGGCCCGAATGGCCGCCCTGCTCACCCCGGCGGTCCGTGACTCGCTGCTCCGCCTGCTCGCCACCTACCCGCAGGTCCACGTCGGCGACGACCACCTCTCCCTGGAGCGCTCGGGGTTCATCCGCAACGCCGACGTGCTCGTCTCCGTCACCCGCCGGCTGCTCGCCACCGCCCGTGTCATCGCCGACACCGCCGCGACCGCCGGGACCGACGGCCTGATCGACGCCCGCAACCGCGGCGAGCTGCGGGCCGTCGCCGAGCAGTTCGGCGACCTCGTCGCCGCCGAGCCGGACGACGTCGACAACCGGCTGCGGGAGATGGACACCCTGGCCGCCGCCGGCGAGCACGAGGCCGCCGCCGAGCGCCTCACCGCCCTCGAGGAGCTGCTCCCGTCCGATCCCGAGGTCGCCGGGTGGAAGCAGGCGCTGCAACATCCCGCCCCGCCACCCTCGTCCCCCGGCGAGGCGAGCGACGACGCCGATCCGATCGCCACCGCTCTCTTCGGAGGCGACGACCTCAGCTTCGAGACCCTCAGCAAGTTCAACCGCGCCTACCGCGGGCTCCCGATCCACTGGCGGGGACGGGTCAAGGAGGCCCGTCCCTTCCGCCACGATCCCGACCTGGGGACGGGGCCCGGGGTGCGGGCCGCTGTCACCGTGGCCCGGGTCGCCAACGACCTCTACGGCAACACCGAGGTCGACGTGATCGCCGGGCTCCCCGACGACGCCGGCCGCCGGCCGCTCGGCGCCGGCGACGTCGTCGTCATCGAGGGCACCCTGTCGGGCGTCGACCCGCTGTCACGCAACCTGTTCGTGAAGGACGCGGTCGCCCACTTCTGAGCGCCCGCCGGTGGCTCAGAGGCGGTCCCAAGGGATCGCCGCCACGATGAGGACGAGGGCGGCGGTGAAGCCGACCACCGTGGTCAGGTCCGCCCGCTCCGGACGCCGCCGCGCCATGACCACCCCGGCGTGGGCGACGGCGGCCGCCGCCAGCATGAAGATCGGGTGGATCACCTTGAAGAAGAACGACTCGTTCCACCCCTCGTCGAAGACCCAGAGGACGATCCCCAGCAGCACCTGGACGTCGATCACCATCACCGCCACCCGCGGGAACGCCGCTCCCGCCGTGGTGACGCCGGAACGGCGCAGCAGGGCGAGGACGATTGCCGCGGCCACCGCCACCAACACCAACCAGCGCACCCAGGAGTGCACGTCCTGCAAGGTCTCCACCCGGTCTCCTTCCTCGATCGCTCCATTCAAGGTCGGAGGAGCCCGCGGGGGCAAGTGGCGGCCTTCCGCCGCGGGAGGTCGCGAAACCACGCTATATCGGTTCGCTATATCTATATCGAAACGATATACTCACCATCATGCTGGATTTGGCAATACTCGGGTTGCTCCGGAAGCACCCCCACCATGGTTACGAACTCAGGCGCCAGCTGGCAGAGCTCGGGTTCCTGCGGGTGTCCTTCGGATCGCTCTACCCCGCCTTGCGGCGGCTGGAGAAGCGCGGGCTGATCGAGGCACTCCGCCAGACGGGGCGGCGCAAGGCGTACCGGCTCACCGAGAAAGGTGAGGGCGAATTCGCCCGCATCCTCGACAGCGACACAACCGAGACGGAGGAGGACCGCAGGTTCAACATGCGCCTCGCGTTCTTCGAGTATCTCGAACCACCGGCCCGGTTGCGCACCCTGAAGCGGCGCCGCAGCCAGATCGTCGCCCGGCTCACCGACGCCCGCAAGGCGTTGCGGAAGGTCCCGACCGAGGGCCCGGTCGATCACTACACGATGGCGCTACTGAAACACAACGTAGGGGCAGCCGAGGCCGACATCGGCTGGCTCGACGAGCTCATCGCCCATGCGCGAGCCGAGCACGACGTCGACGCCCCTCGGATGCTCATGGGAGGACAGCAATGAAGAAGGTCAAGGTCGCGATCGTTGGTCTCGGCAACTGCGCCAACTCACTCATCCAAGGCGTCGAGTACTACCGCAACGCCGATCCCAGCGAGGACGTCCCCGGCTTGATGAACGTCGTGCTCGCCGGCTACCACGTCGGCGACGTCGAGTTCGTCGCCGCCTTCGACGTGGACGCCACCAAGGTGGGCGAGGACATCGGCAAGGCCATGTGGATGGGTCAGAACAACACCATCCGCTTCACCGACGTCCCCGAGATCGGCGTCACCGTGCAGCGCGGACCCACCCTCGACGGGCTCGGCAAGTACTACCGGATGACTATCGAGGAGTCGGCAGCCGAGCCGGTCGATGTCGCCGCGGCCCTGCGGGAGAGCGGCGCCGACGTGCTGGTCAACTACCTCCCGGTCGGGTCCGAGGAGGCGGCGCGGTTCTACGCCCAGGCGGCGCTCGACGCCGGGATCGGCATGGTCAACTGCATCCCCGCCTTCATCGCCTCCGACCCGTCCTGGGCCCGCAAGTTCGAGGAGGCCGGCGTGCCCATCATCGGCGACGACATCAAGTCGCAGGTCGGCGCCACCATCCTCCACCGCAACCTGGCCAGGCTCTTCGAGGACCGCGGGGTCACCGTCGACCGCACCTACCAGCTCAACGTCGGCGGCAACATGGACTTCAAGAACATGCTGGAGCGGGAACGGCTCGAGTCGAAGAAGATCTCGAAGACCCAGGCCGTCACCTCCCAGCTCGACAACGGCATCGCGGCCGACAACGTGCACATCGGGCCGTCGGACCACGTCCCGTGGCTGTCGGACCGCAAGTGGGCCTACATCCGGCTCGAGGGCCGCGCCTTCGGCGACGTCCCCCTCACTGCCGAGCTCAAGCTCGAGGTGTGGGACTCTCCCAACTCGGCCGGTGTCGTCATCGACGCGGTGCGTTGCATCAAGCGGGCGATCGACGACGGGATCGGTGGGCCGCTGCTCGCCCCGTCCTCGTACTTCATGAAGAGCCCGCCGGTGCAGTACCGGGACGTCGACGCCCGCAACAACGTGCAGGCGTTCGCCCGGGGTGAAGACCCCACCAGCGGAGACCTGGAGCGCTACCTGGCCTCCTGAGTCCCACCGACGGCGAGTCGAGGAGGGGGCGCCCCACGGGGCGCCCCCTCCTCATGGGGCGGCGGCGTCGTCGGGCGGCTCCTCGGGGACCGGGAGCGCCTCCGCGTCGTAGCGGCTTGCCGGGTTCCACAACATCCATCCCAGGCCACGCTGCTCCGACTCACCGATCTCGCCCAGGATGCTGCCGCTCGAGTAGCTGAACGCCTGCAACCAGGGGCGCAGCACCGCGGTGCCCTCCAGCCGGGCCATGCCGTCGTCGAGAGCGTCGGCCACCACCGCGGCGGGGTGATCGGCCGGGTCGTCGAAGCCGAGCCAGCCATCGTCATAGTGGTTCGGGTAGACCATGGGGCTCAACACGTCGACCACCTCCGACAGCTCTTCGGGCCGCTGCCCGATGCCCTGGTCGTCGGGCGACGACAGCACGATGGCGAAGATGTCGGCCGCCACCGCGCACCCCTCGGGATGGAGACGCTCGCGGGCCTCGGAGAGGAACCCGACAACGGCGGCGATACGATCGGCCTCGGTGGTGGGGTGGCTGGTGCGGGCGGCCCGCCCCGTCACTCCCGCCGGGAACCGGACGTAGTCGAACTGGATCTCGTCGAAGCCGAGGGTGCACGCCTCCACTGCGAGCTGCAACGGGTACTCCCAGTTGCTCTCGTCGGTGGGGTCCATCCACGATCCCGCCAGCTTGTGCTCGGGACGTTCCCGGGACCGCACCGGATCTTCGAACACCGCGATGCGACCGATGGTGTAGAGGTCGTGCCGGTGGGCCGTGGCGAGTAGAACGGCCGGGTCGTAGCGGGGCTCGACCGCCCCGATGTCCCACGCCTCCTGCACCTCGGTGGCGTAGTGCACGGCGCCCGACTCGTCCTTGGCGTCGAACACCAGGGCGTTGACCTCGGACCCGTCCGCCATCTCCACCAGGGAGGCGAAGGTGGCAGGGTCGGCCGCGGCGGCGGCGATGACCCGCAGCGCCCGTACCCGGCGCGGCTGCAACGTCACCGTCAACGGGCTGCCCGTGCCGTCGAAGTCGAACTCAGCCGGCTCCCATCCGGGGCGGGTCACCAGCACCGTGGTGGCCGGAACGTCGTCGAGGTGGAACGTCCCGGATGCATCCGTCTCGGTGGGGCCCGTCCCGGCGGTGACGACGGCCTGGGCGAGGGGGGCGCCGTCGGGCGTGACCACGGTGCCGTCGAGGGGAAACCGAGGGGGCAGCGTCGTGGTGGTCGTGGTGGTGGAGGTCGTCGTCGTCAGCGGCGGCAGGGTGGTGAGCGGGGCGGCGGGCTCCGCTTCGGCGTCCCCGGTGGTGGGAGCACAGGCGGTCGTCAGCACCGCGACCAGGAACAGCCCGGCGAGACGGCGCCCGGCCGGTGGCGCCGGTGAGGACGCCGCCGCCTTCAGAGCCGCTCCCGCAGCCAGGCGATGTCGGCGGCCTGCCCCCCGTCGTCGTCGGGTGTCTCCACCACCACCGGCGCGGCCGCCTCCCGCACGAAGCCGACCAGGAGATCCTCGGGGATCATGCCGTGCCCGAGGTTGGTGTGACGATCGCGGCGGCTGTCGTGCGGATCACGCGAGTCGTTGCAGTGGACCAGGCCGATGCTGCCGGTGTGGGACCGCACCTTGGCGACGGCCTCGGCCAGGTCCTCACCGGCCGCCCAGGCGTGGCAGGTGTCGAGGCAGACCCCGACGTTGAACTCCCCGATCGCCTCCCACAGCGGGCCGTAGTTCGCCAGCTCCCGTACCACGGCGTTGCCGCCACCGGCCGTGTTCTCGATCAGCACTGGCACCGACCACGGCCCGGCCCCGGTGAAGACCTTGCGCCACCGTTCGAACCCCACCGCCGCCTCCTCGTCGTCACCGACGTGGCCGCCATGCACGATCACCCCGGCGGCGCCGATCGCCTCGGCCGCCTCCATCGTGCCCGCCAGGGTCTTGCGGCTCGGGACCCGGATGCGGTTGTTGGGAGAGGCCGGGTTCATGATGTAGGGAGCGTGCACGTAGATCGACACGCTGGATGCCCGCAGCTCGGCGGCGTCGACTCGGGGATTCGGGGCCTTGTAGGACTGGGGATTCGAAAGGAAGATCTGCACCAGGTCGGCGCCGCGTTCGGCCGCGGCCTGCAGCGGTGCCGCCGGGCCGACGTGGCTCCCGATCCGCACCACCTCACACCTCCCGGGTCGCGACACCCCAGCGCCGGTGCGCCTCCAGGGCGAGGTTGGCGTGGACCGCCACCTGCTCGGGCGGCACCTCCCACGAGTCGGCGTCGATCACCAGTACCGAATCCCGCCACTCCGCTCCCCACAGCGACCCCGGGTACCGGAGCGGATCGGCGACGTCGACCAGCAGCACCCGTACCGGGATGAGGCCGTCGTCCCCGTCGCTCCCCGAGCGCACCGAGCGAACCTCGTTCCACGGGATGGCGATCGACCGCCCCGGGCCGGCGACCCGCAATCGCAGCTCCTCGTCGGTGACCTCGACGACCGGTCTCCGGCTCGCCAGGCCGCCGAGCGACACCAGGGCCAGCGCACCGCCGGAGACGAGGAACAGAGTGCCCCAGATGAGATCGACCCGACGCTCCACGGTACCGCTGGAGGTGAGGAGGCCGTCGTTGTCGGTCTCCGGCGGGCTGGAGACCCGATGGACCCAGACGATGTCGACGGCCGCCAGCAGCAACAGCACGCCGGCCAGGCCGAAGAGGAGCTGGCGGATGGCGGAGCGTTCGACCCGGAGATGGATCATCCCGCCACTCCCAACTCCTCAGGGGTGGCCAGGGCCACCAGCGGGATCCCCAACCCGGCGAGGCGGCGGGCCGCGGTGCCGGCGCTGCGATCGACGAGCACGATGGCCTGGGCTACGTCGATGCCGGCGGCACGGAGCACTTCGACCGCTTCCACCATGGCGCCGCCGGTTGTCACCGTGTCCTCCACCACCGCCACCCGGTCTCCCGGACCGATCGGGCCCACCAGCCGTCCGCCAGCGCCGTGTCCCTTGACCTGCTTGCGGATCGAGAAGGCCTTGAGGGGACGATCGGCCAGGACCGCGGTGGCGACGGCGACGGGATCGGCTCCCATCGTCATCCCGCCCACCGCGGTGACATCCTCGTCGAGCACGGTGAGCACGCAGCGGCCCACCAGCCGCCCGCCCTCACCGTCGTAGGTGGTCTGCCTGCCATCGAGGTACCAGTCTGACACCTCTCCCGAGCTGAGCGTGAAGGGACCGTCGGTGCGCAGTGCACGGGAGACGAGATGGGCGATGAGCGCGCCGCGGATTTCTTCGGAAATATCCAAAATCCCTCTCAAGTTTCGGCGCCCGGTCGCCGATAGCGTAACTCAGACAGGATGCCTTCCTACCTCCCGTCTAAGCCCGAACCAAAGGCCGCCAGATGGCGGCCTTTGGTTCATCCGGGGTCGGAACGGGCTCAAGCTTCCAGCTCCCGCGGCCGATGATCTCGGTAGTAGGGAAACTCCTTCTCCTTCCGTACTCACACCGGCAGCCGCCGCTAAGGCGGCTGTTGGTGTATCTCGGCTTCCCCGCCCCTCGACCCTCCTGCCCACCCTCCCCTTGCGAAGGGGAAGGTTCCCCCGCCGTAGGAGGGCGGCGCAGAGCCCACCGAAGATGGACGATCCGGGCAGGGAAGAGCTCCTCGCAGCCCCGGCACCTCCGGCCGCTGCGGCCGGGAGGGTCACCCGCAGCCGCCCGACCTCGCACCCCCTCGGCGAACTCCGCCAGCTCTGCTGGCACCTCGCCAGGTCTCCCTTCGACAAGGGGGGAACGGCACGGCAAGACGGCGCCCCGGCCTCCAGCACGGTTGGGGGAGAGGGTGTTTCGCCGGCAGGAGCGGCTACCGGCCGTAACGGCGCTCCCGGCGGGTGAAGTCCCGTAGGGCCCGCAGGAAGTCGACCCGGCGAAAGGCCGGCCAGTGCACGTCCACGAACGAGTACTCGGCGTAGGCCGCCTGCCACAGCAGGAACCCCGACAGGCGCGCCTCGCCGCTGGTGCGGATCACGAGATCCGGATCGGGGAGGCCGGTGGTGTAGAGATGGGCCGCCAGGCTGTCGGCGTCGATGTAATCCGCCATCTCATCGGCCGGGACCCCCGATCGGGCGAGCCGGTTCACCAAGTCACGGGCGGCATCGACGATCTCCTGCCGGCCTCCGTAAGCGAGGGCGATGGTGACCCGCCGCCGCCCGGTGGGACAAGCGTCCTCCAGCGCCTTGGCCGCCTCGGCGAGGCGGGGCGGGAGCAGATCCAGGCTCCCGATCAAGCGCACGGCGACGTCGTGGCAGAACACCGACGACGGGATCTCCGCAAACAGCTCGCACAGCACGTCGTAGTAGGGCTCCAGCTCCTCACGGGGCCGCGCCAGGTTCTCGGTCGACAGCAGCCAGCAGGTCACCGCCTCGATCCCCAACTCGTCGGTCCAGCCCAGGAACTCGACGACCTTGTCCATACCGACCCGGTAGCTGGCGGCGTAGTCGGGGAGTCCTTCGGCCCGGGCGTAGCGGCGGTGCCCGTCGTGGATCACTCCGATGTGACGCGGCAACTTGCCGCGATCCAGCCGGGAGAGGAGGCGCGCCTCGTAGAGGCGGTAGAGAGGCTTCTTGACGAGGTCTTCGAGCGTCCGCACCCTCATACTCTATTGGAGGCTTCGCATTAGGACCGGCCGCGGTGACCAGCCGGAAGGCATCCGCGAGGCTACGGGAGCTTGCCATCCGATGCGTCCCACGACGCCCCGGAGTGGATCACCACCGCCGTCCCCGGTACCGCAGCCTGGCGGGCGGCCACCAGCTCCCGCATCATCGCCGGGGGATCGATCGACGCCGCCGGGCCGCTGATCACGACGGCGAACGACGGCACGAGACGGATCGCGTCTTCGTCGTCGAACACCATCGGCACCGTCTCCAGGATGTGCTCGATGCGGGCGATCACCGCCGGCACCCCACGCTCCTCGAGCATCGGCATCACCGCCAGCAGCCCCTCCTCGTCGATCCGTCCGACGGTGTCGAGCCGGCGCAGGCATGCCCCCACCAGCGCTCCGGCGTGGCGCAGGGCGTCTTCGAGGCCTTCCTTCCCGAAGCGCTCGGCGACCCGTTCCAGGGCGGAGATGCCGACGAACATGACGGCGAATGTCTCACCGGATCGGGCATGGCGGGCGACCGCCTTCTCCAGCACCTCGAGGAGCCCGTTGGCATTCGGGAGGCCGGTGACGATGTCAGTCGAGGCCAGCATGTCGAGCTGGAGGCGTAGGACCCCGTTGTTGAACAGCACCTCCTGGAGCTCTGCCTCCAGAGCATCGATGCGGGCGGTCGCCTCCTCCAGATCCCGCGGGGGCGGACCCTCCGCAGCGGGGTGGTGCACGGTTCCTTCTTCGTTCGCCATCTCTCCCCCAGGTGCCGGGACAACCCAAGGCGGGCTCACCTGGAAAACTACTCCGCGCGGGACGGCTACACCCGGCGCGCAGCCTCCTCGGGCATTTTGGTCACGGGCCCGCGCGGTACCTCGACGACCGCCCGCGGCTCGATTCAGTCGAGCCGCTGCACCATGATGTCGGCGTCGCCGTCGTTCCCGACGACGACGAATCCCTCCGCCCGGTAAAGGAGGGAAGCGGGATTGGCCCGCTCCACGCTGAGGCTGACGGCGGTGATGCCGGCCCGCCGGGCCCGGGCGGCGAGGTCCCGCAGCAGGGCCCGTCCCACCCCGCGCCGGCGCCACGGGGCGGTCACCGCCAGGCTCAGCTCGGGAGTTTCGGCGGCAACGAACCCGAACCCGGGATCGGCCTCGTCGAAGAAGCGGAGCCAGGCGGCCCCGAGCGGTCGGTCCGCCTCGGTGGCGACGACGCCGATCTCCTCCGGGCCCGGCCAGCCGGCGACATAGTGGGCGAGGGACGGCTCCCCCAGCACCGCCGCCAACGGGATGGCGCGACTCGGGGCCCAGTTGACGGCCTCCACCAGCATGAGGGTGAGGAACGGCAGATCGGCGCCGGTGGCGGAACGGAGAGAGACGTCGGGATGCATCGGCTCCAGCATGGCGGCGGTATCCGGTGCGGCACAAGAGGTTTCCGGGTCGGCGGGAGGCACCGTGCCCGGGCCAGAACACCACATTCGGCCGTGTGACCTGCAAGGATGGTGCCGAACACGCCTGTCCCCGGAGGTTCATTTCATGGCGATGTCCAAGGAGCACAAGGCCGCTCTCGCGCAGGGACGACGCGAAGCGCGCACCATCAAGGCCTATCTCGAGAGTCTCGCGAGGCGCAAGCCGGGCCGCCCGGTCACCGTCGAGACGTTGCGGGAGCGCCTGGCGCGACTCGGCGACCAGGTGGCCGCGGAGCAGGATCCCCTGAAGCGAGTCGATCTCGTGCAGAAGAAGCTCGAGGCGGAAGAGGCGCTGGCCCGGGCCGAGAACGTCGCCGACAACGCGGCGTTGGAGCAAGGGTTCGTCGCCACCGTCCAGAGCTATTCGGCGCGAAAGAGCATCACCTATGCGGCGTGGCGTGAGGCGGGAGTCCCCGCCGCGGTGCTCCGGCGGGCGGGATTGACCCGCGGGAGCTGATACCCGGCGGTCATCACCGCTCGGAGCGGCGCGGCGCCGCTGAGTCGGGTCCGTGCCGGCACGGCCGCGCCACGAGACATCGTTTCCGCCACCCCGGATCGAGAGAGCGTTCGACATGAACGCTTCTCCCAGAATCTCGATCGCGGTACGCTGCTCTTCGTGGACGTCTCTCGAATTCCGCTCGGCAAGATGCAGAATCCCGTGCGCGGTTTCCTTCACGGTTCGGCCGCGGTGGCCGCCGTCGTCGGAACCGTGGTCCTCATGGCTCGAGCGGAGACGTGGCCTGCCCGCATCGCCGTCCTCGTCTTTGGGCTCGGCATGCTCGCCCTCTACACGACGAGTTCCTTGTACCACTCGATCCCGTGGCAGGAAGTCTGGAAGCGACGGATGCGCCGGGCCGACCACTCGATGATCTTCGTGCTGATCGCAACCTCGTACACCCCGATCGCCGTCATCGTGCTCGACGGCGGTTGGCGCTGGAGCGCCCTGGCGGTGGTGTGGGCCATTGCCGCCACCGGCATCATCCACAAGATCGCCTCGAAGAACGCCGACCGCAACGCCCTCTCCATCGCCCTGATGGTGACACTCGGCTGGATCTCGGCACCGATCATGATTCCGCTCGCCCAGCGCGCCGGCGTGCTCGCCGTGGTGCTGATAGGTTTGGGTGGAATCCTGTACACCGTCGGGATGGTGTTCCTGGTGACGGGCTGGCCCAAGCTGTGGCCCCGGGTGTTCTCCTCCCACGAGCTGTTCCACGTCTTCGTGGTGGCCGCCTCTGCCCTCCACTACGCGGTGGCGTTCCGGTACGTAGTGCCGCTGGCGGGCTGACCGGTCGCCCGGGCCCGGGCTTCCTGTCACACCCGGCCGATACGGTGCGGATCATGGAAGCCAAGAGCTTGCCCTCTTCCCACGACCTCGAGCGCCTGTTGACGGCCGCCGGCATCGACTTCACCGTCGTGACGCGTTGCCCCGACCCGGCCTGCGAGGTGTGCGCCCCGGTGGCGTTGCCCTCGGCCGCCTGACCGGATCCGGGTCCCGGCGGAGTGCTCCTACCGGGCCCCTCCCGGGATGGCAGCCATGGCCGCCCCCGCGGCCCGCCGACACGCCGTCGTCCAGCCATGGCCCCGGCTCCGTTGCCACCGGTACCGACACGTCCGGCGGCGGGACGACGCCTCCTATGCTCTCGGCCGCCATCCCCCGCGCCCCCCGGTGACGGGCGTCGCACGCTTCTCGTGCCCTGTCGAATTCGGGCCGCCCGGAGCCGGCCCTAAGCTGTGACGCTCGCGACGCTGCTGCCTCTTCTCGATGACACTTCGAGGAGCCATGACGATCACCCAACGCCGCCGCCGGCGTCTTCCTGTGAGATTCACCACCCGCACCATCGGACTCGGAGCGGCGCTCGTCGCATTGGCGATCCCGTTCGTGTTCCACTTCGACGGCCTCTCCCAGGCCGGCCACCGCGTCTTCGCCATCTTCCTGATGGCAGTCGTGCTCTGGGTGACCGAAGCCATCCCCCTCCACGCCACCGCCGCCCTCATCATCGCCCTCGAGATCCTGATGGTGAGCAACGAGGCACTCGTCGGCCTCCCCGCCGACTTCACCCCGCTGCCCTACAGCTCCTACTTCGCCACCCTCGCCCACCCCGTGCTCATGCTGTTCCTCGGCGGATTTTTCCTGGCCGAGGGAGCGTCGAAGTTCCGGCTCGACCGCGCCATGGCGCGGGTGCTGCTCCGCCCCTTCGGGACCTCGCCCCGCAAGATCATGCTCGGACTCATGCTCATCACCGCCGGCTTCTCCATGTTCATGTCCAACACCGCCACCACCGCCACGATGATGGCGGTGGTGCTGCCGGTGGTCGTCGGCCTCGCCGCCGAGGACCGCCTCCGCGTCGGGTTCGTGCTCGCCATCCCGATCGCGGCAAACATCGGCGGCATCGGCACCCCGGTCGGGACCCCACCCAACGCCATCGCCATCGGCCAGCTCGCCTCCGCCGGGATCCGGGTGAGCTTCGGTAAGTGGATGCTGATGGCGGTACCCGCCGCCCTCGTGCTGCTGCTGCTCGCCTGGCTGGCGTTGGGTCGGCTCTTCCGTTCCGACACCCGCGCCATCGACGTCCAGATCGACGAGACCTTCGACAAATCGCGCCCCGCCATCATCTTCTACGCCACCTTCGTCGTCACCGTCCTGTTGTGGCTCACCGAGGCGCTCCACGGGGTCAGCTCCAACGTCGTCGGCTTCCTGCCCGTGGTGGTGCTGCTCGGCACCCAGGTCTTCTCCGCCCGGGACCTGCAGTCCATCCAGTGGCACGTGCTCTGGCTCGTCGCCGGCGGCATCGCCCTCGGGCTCGGGGTCTCCTCCTCGGGCCTCGACACCTGGCTCATCGGCCTCGTCTCCTGGGAATCGATCGGCCCGGCGCTGGTGACCGCCGCCCTCGCCCTGGTCGCCCTCAGCCTGTCCACCGTCATCTCCAACAGCGCCGCCGCCAACCTGCTCGTCCCGATCGGCATCAGCCTCACCGTCAGCGGCGCGGTCGACGTCGATCCCCTGATGGTCGGTTTCATCATCGCCATCGGGGCGTCACTCGCCATGGCGCTCCCCATTTCGACGCCGCCCAACGCCATCGCCTACTCCTCCGGAATGGTCAAGACGAAGGACATGGCGGCCATGGGCGCCATCGTCGCCGTCATCGGACTGGTGCTGTTCCTCGCGATCTCCCCGCTGCTGTGGTCGGCCATGGGGGTGACCTGATGACTCGGGCCGACCCGACGGGCCAGGCGGTGGTTCTCATCGCCGACGACGACCCCGAAGTGCTCGCCCGCCTCGCAGAGGACTTGGAGGCCATCGCCGAAGGAGCCTTCACCGTGATCGCGGTCGTCACCGGCGCCGACCTTCTCGCCCGGGCCGAGCAAGCCGCCCTCGAGGGCAAGAAGATCCCCCTCGTCATCGTCGACCAGACCGTCGGCGACGGCTCCGGGGTCGACCTCCTCATCACCGGCAACGAGCAGGAGCCGCTGCGAGCGGCACGCAAGGTGCTCATGGCCGACCGGCACGAGGAAGAGGGCCTCGATCGGGTCGTGCGGAGCCGCGCCCTCGACGCCACCTTGGCCAAGCCGTGGGGCGAGAGCCAGCTGCGGGCCATGGTGTACCGGCTGGTGACCGAGTTCTTCGTCGAGGAAGCGCCGGAAGAGGTGGACGAGGTGACCGAGGTCGTCGACGTCGACGTGTTGTCGCACGCCTTCGTGGAAGCCGAGGAGCAGCGCCGCGAAGTCGACCGCCGGCTGCGCCGCCTGCAACGCTCCTTCCTCGACGACCGGGCCCTCTCCGACGACGACGTCGAGCACCTCATGATCACCGAGATCGATCGGGCCCTCGACACCCCGCCCCGCCGCACCGTGCCCGCCGGCACCATCATCCTCCGAGCCGGCGAGCGGGTCGACGGCATCCACATCGTGGTGGCGGGACGGGTCCGCCTCACCCTCGACGTCGACGACCGGGTCATCGGCTTTCACTCCCGCACCGCGGGACGCATCATCGGGCTCAACGCCGTCGCCGGGAACGACCCCACTGCCTTCTTCAACGTCGTCGCCATCGAGGAGACGACGTTCATCACCCTCACCTTGGAGCAGCTCGACACCGCCCTCCAGACCAGCCCCACCCTGGCGGTGCACTTCGTCACCGTGCTGCTGCGCTCCATGGCCCGCCGCAACCTGCGCAGCGTCGAGATGCGGCTCCAGGTCGACAGCCTCGCCCACGACCTGGTTCAGGAACGGGACGAGCTCGCCGACGCCCTCGACCGGCTCGGCCGGGCCCGCTCCCGGCTCGTCGAATCCGAGAAGCTGGCCACCCTCGGCCAGCTCGCCGCCGGCGTCGGCCACGAGCTCAACAATCCGGCCGCCGCCATCAGCCGCGCCACCGACTTCCTGGGGGAGGACGTCGCCTCCCTCGCCGCCGACCTGTCCGACGGGGAACAACTCGCCGAAGCCCTGCGCGTCGCCCGGGAGACCGAGCCCCTCTCGACCCGGGTCGAGCGGCAGCGGCGGGAGAGCCTCGGCGCCGCCATCGGCGACGACGCCGCTGCCCGCAGGCTGGTCAGGATCGGCGTCGACACCGTCGACGCCTACCAGGCCGCCTTCGCCGGTGTCGCCGACCCCGCCGCCCAGCTCGACCGGCTCGAGCGCTACCACCGTATCGGCTCCTCGCTGCGCAGCATCGACGCCGCCGCCGCCCGCATCGTCCGCCTCGTCGGCAGCCTCCGCTCCTACGCTCGCAGCGGCCACGAGCGGGTCGACGCCTTCGACGTCCGCGAAGGGATCGAGGAGACCCTGCTGCTGCTCGGCCACGACCTCCGCAACGTCACCGTCGAACGGGAGTACGCCGACGACATCCCCGCCATCAGCGGATCCCCCGGCGACCTCAACCAGGTGTGGACCAACCTCATCACCAACGCCATCCAGGCGATGCGGGACAACCCGGTGCTGCGGGTCGCGGTCACCTCCCCGGACCCCAACGAGATCGAGGTGACCATCACCGACAACGGCATGGGCATCCCCCGCAGCGACCTGTCGAAGATCTTCGAAGCCACCTTCACCACCAAGTCAGGGCGGGTGGAGTTCGGGCTCGGGCTCGGCCTGCAGATCGTCAAGGACATCATCGTCCGCCACGGGGGGACGATCCGAGCCGAGTCGGTGCCCGGGAAGACTACCTTCACGGTCCGTCTCCCGGTGGACCGCCCCCTCGGGACCCCGCACCCCCCCGCCGAGCACAACGGAGGTCATGTGTGAACCAACTCGTCATCCTGTGCATCGAGGACGAGCCCGAGGTACGGGAGGCGATCGCCCGCGACCTCGAAGCCTTCGAACCGACCTTCGTCGTCGAGCTCGCCGAGGACGTCAGCGACGCCCGCAACGTCCTCGCCTCGATCGTGGCGCGGGGCGACGAGGTGGCGCTGATCCTCGCCGACCATTTGCTCCCCGACACCCAGGGCACCGACTTCCTGATCGAGCTCCACCAGGACCCGACCACCCACCCCATTCGCAAGGTGCTCCTCACCGGACAGGCGGGTCAGGAGGACACGATCCGGGCCATCAACGAGGCCGATCTCGACCACTACATCGCCAAACCGTGGACCCGGGAAGCGCTGCACGAAGTGGTGTGCGACCAGCTCACCGACTACGTGCTGGACAACGTCGACGACGTGCTGCCCTACGTCGCCACCCTGGACGGACCCCGGCTGTTGCGGCGGGTCGCCGAGACCGGATCGGACGAGTAGCGGCGATCGCAGCCGGGGAGGAGCCACCCCGGCCGACCCGAAGCTCTTCTCCCAGGAGCGGCGCGGCCCGAACGTGTACCGTGGGGTCCCGGAACGCCCACGCGGAGGATGCGATGGCTGATTTCATGCCGAAGTTCTCGACGCTGATGGAGGTCTACCAGGACGGTGTGGAGACACACCGGGATCAGCCTTTCCTTGGAACCAAACGCGACGGGACGTGGCATTGGATGACGTTCGGCGACTTCGCGGGTGAGGTGGACCGGGCCCGCGCCGGCCTCGCCCTCCTCGGTGTTCAGCGGGGCGATCGAGTCGCCATCATCTCCGACAACTCGGTGGGATGGGCCGTCGCCGCCTACGGCGCCTACGGCCTCGGCGCCGCGGTCGTCCCCATGTACGAGTCGCAGCTGGAACGCGAATGGCGCTACATCATGCGCGACTGCGGCGCCAAGGTGGTATGCGTCGCCGATGCGGATCTCCGCGACGCCGTCTCTGCGTTCCGCGACGAACTCCCCGACCTCGAGCACATCGTGGTCCTCGACGGCACCGGCCGCGACTCGCTCGCCGCGCTCCAGGCCCGCGGCGCCGACAACCCGTACGCCATCCCCGACATCGCGCCCGGGGACATCGCCGGATTCATCTACACCTCCGGCACCACCGGCAAGCCCAAAGGGGTGCTGCTCACCCACGCCAACCTCGCCAACAACGTCAGCGCCCTCGTCGAGGTGTTCCCGCTCGTCCCCGAGGACCGATCCCTCGCCTTCCTGCCGTGGGCCCATTCCTTCGGCCAGACCGTGGAGCTCCACACCGCGCTCGGCATCGGCTTCTCCATCGCCCTCGCCGAATCGGTCGCCAAGCTCACCGACAACCTGGCCGAGGTGGAGCCGACCGTGCTCATCAGCGTGCCCCGGATCTTCAACCGCATCTACGACGGCCTCCACCTGCTGATGGCCGAGGAGGGCGGCATCAAGAAGACGATCTTCGACGCCGCCCTCGCCAATGAGAAGCGCCGCCGCGACGCCACGGCGAGAGGGAAGCGGAGCCTGGTCGGCGACCTGCTGCACCCGCTCTTCGATCGTCTCGTCTTCGCCAAGGTGCGGGAGCGGTTCGGGGGTCGCCTCAAGTACGCCTTCAGCGGCGGCGCCGCCCTCGCTCTCGAGGTGGCACAGTTCATCGACTACCTCGGCGTCACCGTCTACGAGGGCTACGGCCTCACCGAGACCTCACCGGTGGCCACCGCCAACTGGCCCGGGTTCCGCAAGATGGGAACGGTGGGACGGCCACTGCCGGGAATCCGGATCAGCATCGACACCGTCCCCACCGGCGACCCCCACGACGGGGAGATCATCGTCCACGGACACTGCGTCATGAAGGGCTACCACAACCTCCCGGACGAAGACGCCGCGGTGTTCACCCCCGACGGCGGGTTCCGCACCGGGGACATCGGACGCCTCGACGAGGACGGGTACCTCTCCGTCACGGGGCGGGTCAAGGAGCAGTACAAGCTCGAGAACGGCAAGTACGTCGTGCCGACCCCGATCGAGGAGCGGCTCCGGCTCTCCCCCTACATCACCAACATGATGGTGTACGGGGCCAACCGGCCGTACAACGTCGGGCTGGTGGTCCCCAACTTCGAGGTTCTCTCGAAGTGGGCCCAGCTGCAGGGCATCGACACCGCCATCGACAACCTGCTGGCCGACCCACGAGTCGAGGAGCTCATCCGCCGAGAGATGGAATCCCTTTCGGGGGAGATCCGCCCCTACGAACGCATCAAGAAGTTCACCCTCGTCGGCGAGGACTTCACGACCGACAACGGCATGCTCACCCCCTCCCTCAAAGTGATCCGCCGCGAGGTCCTGAAACGCTACGGCGACAGCCTCGAGCATCTCTACCAGCAGGGTGAAGACGACGACTGAGCCGGAGCCCCGGACCGGCCGATCGGGCCGCCTCGGTCGGGGCCGACCGATGGCATAGGCCGCGGCTGCGAGGGCTTCATTCGAGGAAGCAGCGGAGGAGCTCATGGTCGACGGGGGAAACGCTGTCGCCGCCCACCGGCCCCGCATCGGAGGCGCCACGCCCATGCCGAGCGACGAGGGACTCTGAGCGGCCCGGCCAGGACAGGGTCCGGTTGGCAAGTTGGCGCCGATTCGACCACGATGGCGACGTCGAAGAGGGCTCAGAGATGAACGAAGCTTCCTCGGGAACGACGCCGGGGCTTCGTGACGCTGCCGCCCGTTCCGCCCTGCCGCTGGTGTAGAGAGGATGCGGCAGCGGGGGTGAGGTGCCCGAGGGCCGGCGCCGCCGACCCACCAACCGGAAGCCGGCGACCTTGATCTCGCGCCGCTCACCGATTCCCGCCAGCGCCGAGGCGACACGGGGCCCCAGCTTGATCTCCTCGAGAGAATTGGGTTGGTTTCGTCTCGACGACGCTCATCGGCCTGCCCCCGGATATCGGGCCAGATTGTTGCGCGTGGTCGGGAGCGCGACAACCCGGCCGCGATACGTCACTCCCGGGCCAGGCTCCCGACGGCCTCATCGACCGGGATGGGATCCGGCGGCAAGGACGATGGCGGACGGGCCGTCCACCACTGCACGGCGGCGGCGGCCCCGATCGTCACCGCCATGCCGATGACGGTGCCCGCCACGGCATCGGAGAGCCAGTGTGCCCCGAGCAGGGTGCGGCTCATCCCCATGCAGACGGCGAACACGCCGGCTCCGATCTCCCAGCGGCGACGCTCAAGGCCCGGCGGGATGAACACGAAGACGAGGGCGATGACGATCACCGTGGCGGCCATGGTGTGGCCCGACGGGAACGAGAACCCGGAGATCGGCACCAGCGGGTCGGGGGGTCGGGCCCGCCCGTAGGCGGCCTTGAGCAGGCCGATGGCGGCCTCGGACACCACGGCGGCGGAGATCCAGAGGGCCAGCGCCCGTTTCCGGCGTCGCCAGGCGAGCCATGCCGTCACCAGAATCCGCAGCGGCCACAGCACCAGACCGGCCCCCACGACGTCGAGGACGTGGGACACCCACACCAGGGGCGTCCACCGCACGTTCGTCATCCAGCGGAGCCAGACCTCGTCGACCCCCGTCAGCGCCTCCCGCCCCTCCCGGGAGCGCCATCACCACCAGGATGACCGCGGAGAGCGCGCCGAGCACGGCGGCCAGGGTCGTTCCGACCTTCAGCGACGCCAACGGGTCGTATTCGGCGGCGGTGGGCGCCCGCACCACGGATGGTCACACCTTCCTCGGCGGCCATTCCCTCCCATCCGCCGGGTCTGGCACAGGCTGGGGAGGCCGAAATAGACTCGCAGCTTACGAGGGCGTCGTCGCTTGTCACGCCCGACAGGAGGGGATGCAGTGACTACCGGAGCGGGAGGCTCGCAGGCAGGAAGACGCTCGCGTCTTCGCCGCCTGCTCCAGGGAACGATCTCGCTCGCCGTCGTCGCTGCCATCTTCATCGGGGTCCTACCCCGGCTCGCCTCCTATCAGGATGTCTGGGCGACCATCCGCTCCATGACCTGGCTCGAGCTGGCGACCCTGATCTCGGTCGGCATCTGGAACCTCGCCACCTACTGGTTCGTCCTCGTGTCGGCGCTGCCCGGCCTCACCATCGGCCAGGCCGCCGTCGCCAACCAGGCCTCCACCGCCATCTCCAACACCCTCCCTGGCGGCGGGGCGCTCGGGGTCGGCGTCACCTACGCGATGTACTCGTCGTGGGGATTCGGCGCCCAGGCGTTTGCGCTCTCCGCCCTCGTCTCGGGGGTCTGGAACAACTTCGTGAAGCTGGGGATGCCGGTGGTGGCGCTCGGCCTCCTCGTCGTGTTCGGCGACGTCAGCGCCGCACTGGTCACCGCCGCATTCGTCGGGATGGCGCTGCTGGTTGCCGCCGTGGTGATGTTCGGGCTCATGTTGCGATCGGAGCGGCTGGCGGAGCGCATCGGCGAGTTCCTGGGACGGATCGTCTCGGCGATGCGGAAGCTGCTGCGGAAGCCGCCCGTAAGGGCCTGGGGCGAGGCGGCCCGCCGCTTCCGCACCGACACCCGCCACCTCCTGAAGGACCACTGGATCGGGCTCACCGTCGCCACCCTCGTCAGCCACATCTCGCTCTACCTGGTACTGCTGGTCGCCCTGCGCCATGTCGGGGTCGCCGAGACCGAGGTGAGCTGGATCCGCGTCCTGGCGGCCTTCGCCTTCGTGCGGCTCATCTCGGCCCTCCCCATCACCCCCGGCGGTCTCGGGGTCGTCGAGCTGGGATACGCCGCCGCCCTCTCGATCGGCGTCGACGCCTCGGTGCGGGCCCAGATCGTGGCGGCGGTGCTGGTGTTCCGGTTCATCACCTACGCCCTGCCGATCCCCCTCGGAGCGAGCGCCTACCTCTTCTGGCGGCGCAAGCGGTCGTGGCGCAAGGCGCCGGCCCGCATGGTCGACGGCACCCCCCTAGCGGAGCCGGCTCAGCCGGCGAGCTGGGCCCGGATCCGCCCGAGCTGAACCTGTACCGACGCATACGATCCGCCGCCAGGACTGACCCGGGACGCCACCGACGCCGCCGGATCGAGCAGGTCGAGATCGGCGGGGACGAGCTGGCGGTGGGCCGCCTCCAGGTCCCCGGCGGTCGTCTCTTCGAAGCGGCGACCCGACCCGGTCACGGTGGCGACGAGGCGGCCCACCGCCCGATGCGCTTCGCGGAACGGGACCCCCCGCTCCACCAGCACCTCGGCGAGGTCGAGAGCGGTCACCAGCGCCGGGGGCGGCGGGGGGTGGAACTCGGTCGACTCCACCATCCCGGTCATCGCCGTCAACGCCAAGGCGAGTGAGTCGTCGGCGTGGAAGACGGCGCGCTTGTCCTCCTGCAGGTCGCGGTTGTAGGAGAGCGGCAGGCCCTTCTGGAGGGCCAGTACCCCGGCGAGGTCGGCGATCACGGTTGCCGCCTTGCCCCGGGTGAGCTCGGCGATGTCGGGATTCTTCTTGTGCGGCAGGGCCGACGAGCCTGTCGTGTAGCGATCGGAGAGGGTCACCCAGCCGAACTCTTCGCTGCTCCACAGCACGTACTCCTCGCCGAGGCGGGAGAGGTGCACCATCGCTTGGGCACAGCAGAAGGCGTACTCGCTGACAAAATCCCGCGACGCCACCGCGTCGAGCGAGTTCTCGAAGACGGCACCGAATCCGAGCGTGGCGCCGACCGCGGCCGGGTCGAGCGGCAGGCGGCTCCCCCCGGAGGCGCCGGCGCCCAACGGGGACACGTCGAGCCGAGGCATGAGGTCCCGGAACCGCTGCCGATCGCGCAGCAGCATCCATCCGTGAGCCAGCAGGTGATGCGCCAGCGGCACCGCCTGCGCCTGCTGCAGGTGGGTGTAGGAGGGAACCACCGTCTCCCCCACCTCTTCGGCGAGGGCGGCCAGCACCGTGACGGCGGCCGCGAGCTGGTCGACCCGTTCACGGGCCGCCCGCCGCAGGTACAGGCGCAGGTCGAGGCAGACCTGGTCGTTGCGGGAACGGCCCGTGTGGAGCTTGCCGGCGACCTCGCCGATCAGATCGCCAAGGCGGCGCTCCACCGCGCTGTGGACGTCCTCGTCGCCGTCGAGCCAGACGAACTCCCCGGCATCGGCCTCGGCCTGGATCACCTCGAGGCCCTCCCGGATCGTCGCCGTCTCGTCTGCGGTGAGCAGGCCGACCTCGCCGAGCATGGCAACGTGCGCCAACGACCCTGCCACGTCGTCGGGCAGCAGCCGGCGGTCCGCCGGGTCGACGGTAAGACGCCACAGCGCCCCGTCCGGGCCCTCGCCGAAGCGGCCGCCCCACATCGTCATGGCGCCGCCTCCCCGTCCCCGGCCCCAACCGTGGGCTGGCATACGGGAAGACCCTGCTCCCCAACCCGGGGTTGGGTGCAGGTGGGGGTGGGAGGCAGGATCATTCGCCCTCTCCCATCCGCTTTTCGGCGAAGGTGCGGAGCCGGAGCGACTGGAGCCGGATGAAGCCAGTGGCGTCGCCCTGGTGGTAGACGTCGTCGGCCTCGAAGGTGGCGACCGCCTCGTCGTAGAGGGCGTCGCTGTCGGAGCGGCGGCCCTCCACGATCGCCTGGCCCTTGTACAGCTTGATGCGAGCCTCGCCGTTGACTCGCTGCTGCACGTTGTCCATGAATGCCTGCAGCGCCTCCCGCTCCGGCGAGTACCAGAACCCGTTGTAGACCATCTCGGCGTAACGGGACACCAGCTCGTCCCTCAGGTGGGCGACCTCGCGATCGAGGGTCAGTGACTCGACGGCCCGGTGGGCGTGGTAGAGGACGGTGCCGCCCGGCGTCTCGTACACCCCCCGGCTCTTCATGCCGACGAAGCGGTTCTCGACGATGTCGACCCGCCCCACCCCATGGCGGCCCCCCTTCTCGTTCAGGGTCGCCAGCAACGCCACCGGCCCCAGTTCCTCCCCGTTCACCGTCACCGGCGACCCCTGGTGGAATCCCACGGTGACGATCTCCGGCTCGTCGGGGGCGTCCTCCGGATTCACCGTCATGGCGAACATGTCGGAGGGCGGTCCGGCCCAGGGATCCTCCAGGATCCCGCCCTCATAGGAGATGTGGAGCAGGTTGGCATCGGTGGAGTAAGGCTTCTGCGCCGTCACCGGAACCGGGATCCCGTGGCGCTCGGCGTAGGCGACGAGGTCTTTCCGGCCCTTGAGGTCCCATTCCCGCCAGGGGGCGATCACCTTGATGTCCGGCTTGAGTCCGAAGGCGGCCAGCTCGAAGCGCACCTGGTCGTTGCCCTTGCCGGTCGCCCCGTGAGCGATGGCGTCGGCCCCGGTCGCTTCGGCGGCCCGCACCAGGCCCTTCCCGATGAGGGGGCGGGCCAGCGACGTTCCCAATAGGTAGTAGCCCTCGTAGATGGCGTTGGCCCGTACCGCCGGGAACACGAAGTCACGCACGAACTCCTCGCGCAGGTCCTCGGTGATGGCCTCGACCGCCCCGGTGGCGAGCGCCTTGGCCCGCGCCTCCGCCACCTCGTCCCCCTGGCCCACGTCGGCGGTGTAGGCGACCACCTCGGCCCCGTACTCCTCTTGGATCCACTTCAGGATCACAGAGGTGTCGAGGCCGCCGCTGTAGGCCAGCACCACCTTCCGGATGTCGCTCATCAGCCCGCTCCTATTCGTTCGAGTTCTTCCGCCAGGGCTGCTCCACCCACGGCCTCGTCCGCCACCACCACCAGGGTGTCGTCGCCGGCCACCGTGCCCAGCACCCCGTCGACGCCTGCCCGATCGATCGAACCCGCCACCAGATGCGCCGCCCCGGGCGGAGTGTGCACGACGACCACGTTGAGGGAGACGTCGATCGAGTCGACGAAGTCGGCCAGGGCCCGGCTCAGGGTCCGCTCCGCCTCGGTCACCACCACCGGATCGGTCGGGATCTCGTAGCAGGGGCGGCGCCCCGGCTCCGCCACCTTGACCGCACCGAGCATGTCGAGGTCGCGCGACACGGTCGCCTGGGTCACCGCGTGCCCCTCCTTCGCCAGCAGCGTCACCAGCTGCCGTTGGCTGGTCACGGTGCGTTCGGTGAGGAGGCGGCGTAGCAGCCGGCGGCGGGTAGCGGTCAGCGGGCTCACGGCACCGGTTCCATCGTGATCATGGTGCCGATGCCCTCCGGGGTGAAGATCTCCAGCAGCAGGGCATGCTGCATGCGGCCGTCGAGGATGTGGGTGCGCTCCACCCCGCCCCGCGCCGCCGCCATGCACGCCTCCAGCTTGGGGAGCATCCCGGCCGAGACCGAATCCGAGGCGATGAGCCGCTCCAGGTCGGCAACCACGATGCGGGCGATGAGCGACTCCTCGTCGCCCAGGTCCCGGTAGAGCCCTTCGACGTCGGTGAGGTAGACGAGCTTG
The DNA here is from genome assembly GCA_964416425.1 of uncultured Acidimicrobiaceae bacterium. Lineage (GTDB taxonomy): Bacteria > Actinomycetota > Acidimicrobiia > Spongiisociales > UBA5794 > CAYQEC01. Next base: position 50,705 of record CAYQEC010000007.1, read on the forward strand.
GCCGCCCCCAGGGCGGCGGCGAGGGCGCCGGCGGCGGTGTCGGCGTTGAGGTTGTACACCTCCCCGTCCTCGCCTCGCGCCAGCGGGGCCACCACCGGGACGTACCCCTGCTCCTGGAGGCTGAGGATCAGCCCCGGGTTCACCTCCGTCACCTCCCCGACGTAGCCGAGGCGCTCGTCCTTGGCGCGGGCGATGAAGAGGTTGGCGTCGAGGCCGTTGACACCGGTGGCGACCGCCCCGTGGGCGTTCACCAGGCGCACGATGTCGGGGTTGATCTCCCCGGCCAGGGTGCTCTGCACCACCCGGATGGTCTCGGCGTCGGTGATGCGCAGCCCGTCGACCCACTGCGGCTCGATCCCGCGCTGCCCCATCGCCCGCGAGATGTGGGGACCGCCCCCGTGCACGATCACCGGCTTGATGCCGACGTAGTGCAGCATCGCCACGTCGTCGGCGAAGGTGCTGCGAAGCTCCTCGTCCACCATGGCGGAGCCCCCGTACTTGATGACCACCGTGGTGTCACGGAACGCTTTGATGAAGGGCATCGCCTCCGAGAAGATGCGCGCCTTGCCCATCGTCTTGGCGATGCGGGGCTTGGCGGGATGGGGGGTGCCGTGTCCCAGGGCCATCAGGATCGCTCCCCGTTGAGGCGGACGTAGGCCGGGGTGAGGTCCGTCGTCAGCACCCGCCCCGCCCCCGGGCCGTCGCCGATCGTCACCTCCACCGTGAAGTCCCCCTCCCCCAGCCGCTCCAGCAGGGCCCGCTCGTCGTGGGCGGCGCCGGACCCGCCGGTGGCGACCACGATGCCCTGGTAGGCGATACTCACCGCGGCGGGGTCGAAGTCGATGCCGGAGGCTCCGAGGGCGCCGAGCAGCCTCCCCCAGTTGGGATCGCCCCCGTAGAACGATGCCCGCACCAGGGCCGAGTCGGCGATGGCGCGGCCGGCGTTGCGGGCAGTGGCGGCGTCGGCGGCGCCGGTGACGTCGATGGTGACCACCCGGTCGGCGCCTTCGGCGTCGGCGGCGAGCTGGCGGGCCAGGTCGGCGGCCACCGTGGTCAGCGATTCGGCCAGGCCCTGCAGGGTCGGGGTCACCCCCGATTTCCCCGACGCCAGCACGACGACGGTGTCGTTGGTGGAGGCGCAGCCGTCGATGTCGAGGGCGTGGAACGTCTCGTCCACCGCGACCCGGAGCGCGGTGTCGAGCAGGGGGGCCGGCACCGCGGCGTCGGTGGTGAGGACGGCGAGCATCGTCGCCATGTCGGGGCGGATCATCCCCGCCCCCTTCGCCATCCCGCCGACGGCGTACCCGGCCGGCGCCGCCAGGAACGCCTCCTTGGGGACCGTGTCGGTGGTCATGATCGCCTCGGCCGCGGCCCTCCCCGCCTCGGGGGAGGACGCCAGGGCGGCGACGGCGTGCCCGATTCCGTCGAGTACGAGGTCGAAGGGGAGCTGGGGGCCGATCGGGCCGGTCGAGGCGACGAGCACCTCGGTGGCGTTCCCGCCGAGGTGGCCGGCGGCCGCGGCCGCCGAGGCCCGCGCCGCGGCGGATCCGGCCGCTCCGGTTCCGGCGTTGGCGCATCCCGAGTTGAGGAGCACGCCCCGCACCCCCCGGCCGGCGGCGAGATGTTCGCGACTGAGGCGCACCGGCGCCGCCGCCGCCCGGTTGACGGTGAACACGGCGGCGGCCGGGACCGGCTCGGCGGCGGCCACCAGGGCGAGGTCGAGCACGCCCCGCTCCTTGATGCCGCAGGCAACGCCGGCGGCCCGGAATCCGGCAGGTCCCGTCACGCTCATGGCATCCACCCCTCGGTGGGGATCCCGTCGAGCTCGCCGAGCCCCAGCATCAGATTGGCGCATTGCACCGCCTGCCCGGCGGCGCCCTTCAACAGGTTGTCGATCGCCGCCAGCACGATCACGGTCCCGGTGCGGTCGTCGACGTGGGCCGAGAGCAGGCAGCGGTTCGACCCCACCACCCACCGGGTGACGGGCGGGCCCGCCGTCACCGTCACCAGCGGGCTGGCGGCGTAGGCCGCCTCCAGGGTGGCGACCACCGACGCCTGGTCGGCTCCGGGACGGGCCGTGGCGTAACAGGTGGCGAGGATGCCGCGCTGCATCGGCACCAGATGAGGCGTGAAGACCACCTCGACCGTCGTGTCCCCGACGGCGCCGAGGGCTTGCTCGATCTCGGGTCGGTGGCGATGGGTGAGCACGTTGTAGGCGGTCACCCCCTCGTCGACGGCGCCGAACATCAGCCCCGGCTTGGCGGATCGGCCGGCGCCGGAGACTCCCGACTTGGCGTCCACCACGATCCCGGTCGGCTCGACGAGCCCGGCGGCCACCAACGGCGCCAGCGCCAGGATCGCCGAGGTCGGGTAGCAGCCGGGCACCGCGACCCGATCCGATCCGGCGATCGCGGAGCCGAACAGCTCGGGAATCCCGTAGGGCCACCTCCCCAGCTCCGCGGGGTGGGGATGGGGTGCGCCGTAGGCCTCCTCGTAGCGTGCCGTGGAATCGAGCCGGAAGTCACTCCCCAGGTCCGCCACCCGCACCTCCCGCGCCAGCAGGGCGAGCGCCGGCTCGGCGGAGGCGCCGTGGGGAAGCGCCAGGAACACCAGATCGAGATCCCCGGCGGCGTCGGGGTCGAGGGCGCCGAGGGGACGGTCGCCACCGCCGAGGTGGGGATGGACCTCGCCGAGGGTGGTCCCCGCCTTGGAGTGGGCCCCCAGGTAGGCCAGCTCCATCGCGGGGTGGGCGTCGACGAGGCGGACGAGCTCGCCCCCGGCGTAGCCGGAGGCGCCGAAGATGCCGATGCGGTGCGCCACGGGTGACTCCTGCGAGACGAAGCCGTGAGTATACGCATATGTGTATAAAGGTCAAGATGGTCGGCGACTGCCGACGCGTCGGGTGCTCCCCGGGACGGGGTAGGCTCGCGCCCATGCCAACACGCCTCCCGTTCCTCGCCTTCCTGGCATTTGCCGTTCTCACCCTCACCGCCTGCAGCGGGGCCGAACCGGCAGCCGAGACCACCCTGCCCCCCACCACCCTCGCCGCCACCACCACGAGCGACGCCGGCACGACCACCAGCACGGTAGCGGGGACCACCAGCACCACCGCCCCGCCGCCCACGACCACCACCACGGTCGGGGCGGTTCCGGTCACCATCAGCGTCTCGTACGTCAACGGCGACGTCGAAGGGCCCACCCGTCCCGAGGTGGCGGTGGGGACCCTGGTGCAGCTGCTCGTCACCTCGGACCTCGTCGACAAGGTTCACCTCCACGGCTACGACATCAAGGCCGACGTCGGTCCCGACACCGCCGCCCTGCTCGAGTTCGTCGCCGACACCCCGGGGATCTTCGAGGTCGAGTTGGAAGACGAGGGGTTCACGCTGCTGGAGATCGAGGTCCGCTGACCGTGCCGGCCCGACTGCGCCGGATCGTCACGATTCCGGTCGCCACCGCAGTCGTCCTCGTCGCCGACGCCACCCCCGCCCTCGCCCACGGCATCGGAGGCCGGGCCGACCTGCCGGTACCCCTCAGCTACTTCGTGGTCGGGGCCGCCATCGCCGTCGTCGCCTCCTTCGTCGGGCTCGCCGCCCTGTGGCCGGAACCCCGCCTCCAAGACCTCCCGCGGCAACGTCCGCTCCGCGGCCCGTGGCGGGCGGTGCGCATCACCCTCGGCTGGATCGGCCTCGTCCTCTTTGGGGTCACGATCCTGGCCGGGCGCTTCGACGGAGGAGAGTCGGACCGCAACCTGGCGCCGATCGTGGTCTGGATCGGCCTCTGGCTCGTCGTTCCCTTCCTCGGCAGCGTCCTCGGCAACTTCTGGCGCTGGCTGAGCCCGTGGCACACCTTGGCCGGCTGGATCGGGCGCGACCGCCCGGAGCGGACCGAGCTCGCGGCCCGTCTCGGGGTGTGGCCGGCCACGGTCGGCTTCGTCGCCTTCACCTGGCTCGAGCTCGTGTCCCGCCACGGGGCCGAGCCGGCCACGCTGGCGGTGGCGGCAGTCGGCTACACCCTCGCCGTGCTCGCCATGGCGTGGTGGCTCGGGCCGTCGTCCGGTCTCGCCTCCGGCGGTGTCTTCGAGAACTACACCGGCCTGCTGTCGTCGATCGCCCCCTTCGGGTTCCCGCTCGGCGATGACCTCCCCGCCGACATCCCGGTCCACCGGGGCTGGCTGCGGGCTCTCCCCCACCTCGCGGTGCGCCCCGGGCTCACCGCCTTCGTGATCGCCATGATCGGCACCGTCAGCTACGACGGCATGTCCGGGACCGAATGGTGGATCGAGCTGACGGGGGATCGGCGCCGCGAGACCTGGTTCGCCACCCTCGCCCTGCTGGCAACCGTGGCCGTGATCGGCGCCGTCTACCTGGCGGCCGCCCTGATCGCCGGCCGGCTCGCCCGCTCCGAGCTCGGCGGCTGGGAGATCGCGGCCCGCTTCGCCCACACCCTCGTCCCCATCGCCCTCGCCTACGCCGTCGCCCACTATTTCACCCTGGTGCTGTTCGAGGGGCAGCTCGCCTTCTCCTCCCTCAGCGACCCGTTGGGGCGGGGGTGGGACCTGCTGGGAACCGCCGGCTGGCGGCCGGTGGCCTTCCTGTCCCCTCGGGTCGTGTGGTACGTCCAAGTCGCCACGATCGTCTCCGGCCACGTCGCCGGGGTCGTGTTGGCCCACGACCGGGCGCTCGCCGACTTCGGTCCCGAGGGGGGAGTGCGGAGCCAGTACGCCATGCTGGCCCTCATGGTGACCCTGACCTCGCTCGGCCTCCTCATCCTGGCGGGCTGAGATGCACTCGATCCCGTTCCTGCTCGCCCATCAGTACGGGTGGGACGAGGCGCTGCTCTTCCTGCTCCCCATCGTGATCGTCCTGGTGGGGGTGCGCTGGGTGGAGCGCCGTAACCGGCTGCCCCCCGACGGCCCTCCCCCCGGCGACGCGCCCCCCGGCGACGACACCCCGGACGGCGACACGGGACCTTGAAAGGATTGGCATCAAACGCTTCTCTGCGGCAGAGTGTCCTGCGACGGCGTCGCGGAGCGAGCACCCCGGTGACGACGGCGGACTCAAGCCTCGCCCGTGGCGACCCGATGCACATCTGTCAGCCGATCTGAGGGGACTGTCATGCCCGAGTTCACCGGGAGCCTGCGGCTCGCCGGCGACCCCACCATCGCGGTGACCGCCGAGGTGATGATCGACGACGAGCACCTCGTCGTCAGGTCCGGCCCCGCCCAGATCGGCGACTGGGCCCGTCAGGAGATCGAGATCGACGCCTCGGCGGAGGGGTTCCGGCTTCGCGCCGACGGTGAGGACCTCATCCTCGACGTGACCGACCCCGAGGGTTTCGCCGCCGCCGTCGGGATCCCCGCCTTCGAGCCTCACCGGGACGAGCCCGCCGAATCGGGCACGCTCCGGGACGAGCCCGCCGAATCGGGCCCCCGCCGGATCAAGCCCGCCGCCGGCCGCCGGGGTCGGCGGCCGTTCCCGACCGCGGACTCCCTGTCGAGTCGCTTCGACGATCTACGGCAGCGTTCGGCCGCCGGCTACCGCGACGACACCACGCTGCGTCCGATCCTGGTGTGGCCGCTGCTCGGCTCCGCCATGCTTCTCGGCGTCGGCGCCCTGCTCGGGTGGGGGCCGTTCCACCTCATCGGTGACTCCACCTTCCCGCTCGCCCGGGTGGTGGGGGGCGTCGCCGCGGTGGCGGCCGTCATCGGCGTCTACCTCGCCTCGCGCCACCACCAGCGATCCGGCGGGGTCCCCGTGATCGTGGCCGCCGCAGTTCTCTCGCTGCTCGTGCTCTACGCCTTCGCCAACGAAGCCGGGCTCCACATCGGCTTCCTGCTGTCCTTCATCGGGGTCCTCGGCCTCGGCGCCCTCGGCGGCATCGCCATGACGGATTGGGGCACCACCCCGCGCCACAGCGACGACGACGACTGAGGAGCCGGTCCGCGCTACCCGGCGCCGCCGCCGGCGCCGCGCTGCGACCACCAGTCGTCGACGAGATGGAAGGCCTCCTCCTCCGAATACGGCCCCTCCTCGATGCGGCGCTCGTAGAGCATCCCCATCACTTCCCCCACCAGCGGCCCGGGCCCGATCCCGAGGTGCTCCATGACCTGATGGCCGTCGATCGGCGGCCGCATCGCCTCCAGCTCCTCGCGGGTGCGTAGCTCGTCGATACGCTCCTCCAACTCGTCGATGCGGCGCCCGATGGCCCGGGCCCGTTTGGCATTGCGGGTGGTGACGTCGCAGCGCACCAGCTCGTTGAGGAGGGGAAGCAGAGCGCCCGCGTCGCGCACGTAGCGCCGCACCGCCGAGTCGGTCCACCCCATCTTGTAGGTGTGGGGGCGCATGTGTAGGAACACGAGCTGCGAGACGTCGGCGATCCGCTGCTTGGGGTAGCGCAGGGCGCGCATCCGCTCCCGCGCCATGCGGGCCCCCACCACCTCGTGGTGATGGAACGAGACCCCGGAGCCGTCCACCAGCCGCGTCTCCGGCTTGCCGGTGTCGTGGAACAGGGCGGCGAGGCGCAGGTCGAGGAGGGGCGAGGTCTTCTCCACCACCGCGATCGTGTGCGCCAGGACATCCTTGTGGCGGTGCACCGGATCCTGGGCCACCGCCAGCTCCGGCAGCTCGGGAAGGAACTCGGCGGCGAGACCGGTGTCGACTAGCCCCCACAGGGCCGGGCCGACGTGGCCGCCCACCAGCAGCTTGTCGAACTCACCCCGGATCCGCTCGGCGGAGACGATGGAGAGACGGCCCCGCATCGCCCGCACCGAATCGATCGCGGCCCGGTCCGGGGCGAAGCCGAGGGTGGAAACGAAGCGGAAGAGTCGCAGCATGCGCAGCGGATCGTCCCCGAAGGAGACTTCCGGCTCGAGCGGGGTGCGCAGCACCCGCGCCGCCAGATCCGCCAGGCCCTCGAACGGATCGAGCATCTCGGGCGTGACGGCGTCGTCGGCCGGGACCTTGATGGCGAGGGCGTTGATGGTGAAGTCGCGCCGGGAGAGGTCGGTCTCGAGGTCGTCGGCGAACTCGACCCGGGGCTTTCGGCTCTCCTCCCGGTACAGGTCGCTGCGGAACGTCGTGATCTCGTGCACCGCGCCGCGGTGCACCGCGCCGACGGTGCCGTACTCCTCCCCGAGCAGGTAGAGGTCGTCGGCCCACTCCGCCACGATGCTCCGGATCTCAGGGGGGAGGGCGTCGGTGGCGTAGTCGAGATCCTCGATGTCACGACCGAGGAGGGCGTCACGGACGCTGCCTCCGACCAGGTAGAGGGACTTCCCGGCGGCGGCGAAGCGCTGCGCCAGCTCGCGGGCAGGGGCACCCGCGGCGAAGAGCGGCTCCAGCCGAGGTGGGATCATGGTCAGGAGGTTACCCGGCACGGCGCCCCGGCTCGTGTCGCGGGCCGGGCCGACGCCGCGACCGGCTCAGCCCTCGTGGCGCCACCGCCCGGCGAGAGCGTCGGCATACTCGTTCCAGCGGTGTCCCGCATGGGCCGCGATCCATTCCAGTCGCAGCTCGGGGCGGCCGCGGTACACCGTGAAGGACCGCTTGACGAGGTCGAGGTTCTCCACCGGACCGGATTTCCGCTTCCACCCCCGCCGCTCCCACCCGGGCGCCCATTCGGTGACGGTGCGCACCGCGAGACGGGAGTCGGAGTAGACCGTGGCCGGCGTTCCCGGCGGCACCAGCGCCGCCGCCTCGATGAGGGCCGTCAGCTCCATCCGGTTGTTGGTGGTGTCCGCCTCGTGCCCGTGCCGTTCGGCGACGATCTCGCCTTCGACGACATACACCGCTCCCCAGCCGCCCGGGCCCGGATTGGGGACGGCGCTGCCGTCGGTGAACACTCCGCTGTCGGGACCGCCCTGGTAGGTGGCGAGCACCTCCACGGTCGTGGCCTGCTCGCCCCGACGCCGGCGCCGTGCGCCCGCTGCCTGCCCGCCCGGGGCGCCCTGGTCACGGCAGGCGCGACACCGCGCCGGGGTCCAACCCGGGTAGCGGGCGAGCACCTGATCGGAGAGGGTGAAGGTCGCGCCGCATTGGCGGCAGGTGAACTCGGGCATCAGGCGGCAGCGTAGCCCAGGTTCGAGGTGGGGAGCTCCAGGACGCTGGACCTGGGAACCGGTCCACCCTGCCAATAGGCTTCATCCGGGTCCCAGGTCCAGTGCCTGGTTGTCGGGACGCCAGCTACGCTGAACGGAGTCCCAAACTCTGTGCGGCCAGTCGAAAATCGGTGGGGTGCGAGGAGTGGGCGAGGGCGTCCTGGAACGACACCGTGCCTGCCGAGAAGAGGTGCAGCAGCGCCTGGTCGAAGGTCTGCATCCCGTAGTACTCCCCGTCCGCCATCACCTCCTCCAGGGTGTGGGTGCGGGCCGGGTCGGCGATCCGCTCGAACACCCGCTCGGTGTTGATCAGCAACTCGACGGCCGGCACCCGCCCGTTGCCGTCGGCCCGGGGAACGAGCCGCTGGCTGATCACGCCGGTGAGGGTGGAGGCGAGCATGAGCCGGATCTGGTGTTGCTGGTGCGGCGGGAAGTAATCCACGATGCGATTCACCGTCTCGGTGGCGTCGTTGGTGTGGAGGGTCGACAGCACCAGATGGCCGGTCTCGGCGGCACGGAGGGCCGCCTCCACTGTCTCGTTGTCCCGCATCTCGCCGATGAAGATCACGTCGGGGTCCTGGCGCAGTACTCGGCGGAGCCCCTCGGAGAAGGACTCGGTGTCGACTCCGACCTCGCGCTGGCTCACGATCGACAGCTTGTCGGCGTGGAGGATCTCGATCGGGTCCTCGAGGGTGATGATGTTGGCGCGCCGGTTCGAGTTGATGCGGTCGATCATGGCGCCGAGGGTGGTGCTCTTCCCCGATCCCGTCGGTCCCGTAACGAGCGCGAGTCCTCGTTGATCGTTACAGAGGCGTTCGACCGCCTCGGGGAGCCCCAGCTCGGTGATCTCCTGGCTGGCCGGGCTCACCGCTCGCACCACGATGTTGATCGAGCCGCGCTGCCGGTAGATGTTCACCCGGTACCGGCCCAGACTGGCGAGGCCGAAGGCGAAATCCGCCTCGTTGTGGCGTTTGAACTCGTCCTTGGCCCGCTCGGGGAGCAGTTGCTCGGCCCATGTCTCGGTGTTCTGCGGGGTCACAGTCGCCAGATCGGAGAGGTGGAGCGACCCGTCGATTCGGTACGCCGGAGGGGAGCCGACCTTGAGATGGAGATCAGACCCACGCACCTCATTCAGCTTCGTGAGCAGCTCTTCGAGAGTTGGCAGGGGTGTGGACACGGTTTCCTCCCGAGATGACCGACAACTGAGGCCGCCACTTAGAGTGTCGCCCTGTACTACGCGAAGTGGTATCGGTTCACTGCGGCAGGTCCTTGAGGTCCCAGAATGGAACCATTGCCCATGCCACAGTCCGGGCCATGTCCCAGCCCGATCCGGTGCCCGGGATCGGGCTCTCCAGCTCCGGAGGATCGGCGAACCCGTCGAGCGTCGCCGCCACCGATGACGTCAGGGCCGCCAGGTCGTATCCCCCCTCCAGGAACATGATCGTGCGGGCGGCGGGAACCCGGCCACGGAGGCCTCCCGCCATGAAGGCGTAGTCCGCCTCGTCGAGCTTGATCTCCGCCAGCGGGTCGTTGCGGTGCCCGTCGTAGCCTGCCGACACCAGGATCCAGTCGGGCTGGAACTGGTCCAGGATGGGGATGATCACGTTGACGAACGCCCAGCGGTAGGGCCCGCCGTCGCACCCCGGCGGCCAGGCGAAGTTGACCGTTCGCCCTTGGGCCGGCTCCTCCCCCACCTCCTCGACCCATCCGGTCCCCGGGTACGCCGGGAACTCGTGGAGTGAGATGTAGAGCACCGCCGGATCACGGAGAAACGTCTGCTGGGTACCGTTGCCGTGGTGAACGTCCCAGTCGACGATCGCCACCTTCTCCCCCCGCAGGGCCAGGCCCCGGGCCGTGATCGCGATGTTGTTGAAGATACAGAAGCCCATCGCCCGCCGCGCCAGGGCGTGGTGTCCCGGAGGGCGCATCGCCACGAACCCGACATCGGCGCCGCCCTGCCGCAACGTCTCGACCGCGGCGCCGCCGGCCCCGGCGGCGCGCACCGCCGCCTCCCAGCTCCCCCGACTGGCGACGGTGTCGACGTCGAGCATCCCCCCGCCGGCGAGGCAGAAGTCGTGGATCTCGTTGATGTAGGCACGCTCGTGGACCAGCCCGATGGCTGCGAACTCCGCTTCCGGCGCCTCCACCTCCACCACTTCGAGGCTCGAGCCGTGCACACCCGCGATCACGGCAGGGATGCGCGCCGGCCGCTCGGGATGACCGAACCCGGTGTCGTGCTCGAGGGCACTCTGGTGCGTCACCAACGCAACGCGCATGGCTCCATCATCCCACGTCGATTTTGGTGCTCGGGAGCAACGGTAACGTATGCCGCGCCACTCGACCGTCACCCTGCCAGGAAGTCTCGAATGGCGCTTGCAGAAACACCCGTCAAGGTGAGCCACCGAGGCCAATGGCCCGGACCGATCACGGTCCGTCGCGGCTGGGCACGGGCCGAGGCACGCCCCTGGAACGACACCCAGCCCGACGCCACGATCCGGCTGGTGCGGGGTGGTGCCCCCTTCCTGGAGGCTGCCACCGAGCTCCTCCATCAGCTCGGCGCCCCCGCGGCGCTCTCGCCGCCCCTCCCCGCCAGCGCCCGCCGCATGTGGCGCAGCGCCGGGTACGTGACCTTCATGGACCTCGCCCTCATGCGGCTCTCCCTCGACCGGCACGCCCCCGCCCCCGACCACCTCGTCGTGGAAGCCAACGACACTCCCTTGGAGCTCCTGCTCGCCATCGACGTCGCCGCCTTCTCCCCGTTCTGGCGTTTCGACGCCCTCGGGCTCCAGGAGGCGATCGAGGCCACCACCCGTTCGACCGTACTCATCATCCGGGACCGGGACGGCCTCCCCGCCGGCTTCGCCATCGTCGGATTCGGCACCGCGGTCTCCTACCTGCAACGGGTGGCCGTCGCCCCCGAGTGGCAGGGCAAGGGAATGGGCCGCTCCCTGGTGCGGGTCGCCGCCCGTAAGGCCCGGGACGCCGGCGCCCGCGTCATGCTCCTCAACACCCAGTACGACAACGAGGGCGCCATCGCCCTCTACGAATCCGAGGGCTTCGAGCTCCTGCCCGAGCCGCTCGCCCTGCTCCGCAACGTTCCCTGAGCACCGCCTCGTCCCGATGCTCCGTTAGGCTCGCGGCAGGCGGCGCGGCGGGGGACCGATCCCCGTCGGGCGTCCGCCACCCATCCCATCGGCCGGAGGAACGATGGCTCCACAGCTCCCCGACCGCTACCAGACCCAGGTGTGGCTGGGGCGCGACGGCGACGTCGAGGAATGGCTCGCCACCGACGGGACACTCGACCGGCCGGTCCTGCTGCGGGTCCTGAACGCGGCGGCCCCCGACCGCCGGGTCGAGGAGTTCGTGGCGTCGATCCGGGTCGCCGCCGGCGTCCAGCATCTTCACCTCGCCGGGGTATACGCCGTGGCGAAGTCCCCTGGGGGTGGCGCCTACTCGGCGCTCGAGTGGAACGGGGGCGTCTCGGTGGCGGACCGCCTGCGGGCGTCGGAGACGCTGCCCGTCTCGGAGTTCCTCCCCAACGCCGCCGGGCTCGCCGACGGGCTCGCCGCCCTCCATGCCGCCGGGGCCACTCACGGGGCGATCGACTCGGGCGCCATCCTCTTCTCCGCCGCCCACCCCGCCAAGCTCGGGGCTTTCGGGCGACCCCGCCGCTCGCTGGCCCCGGGCGACGACACGGCCTCGCTGGCACGGGCGTTGCGGCTCGCACTCACGGGGTCCGACCAGCAGGGCCTCAACCCGTCCCAGGTGGTCGAAGGGCTCCCGGCGTCGGTCGACCGGGCCCTCTCCGACGCCGAGGCGGACATCCTCGATGCCGCCGGGCTGGCGGCTGCCCTGCGAGCGACTCCCTACGTGCCGCCTCCCGAGCCCCGAGGCGGCTGGTCGTGGCGCTGGCTGGTGCCGGCGACTGTGCTGTTGCTGTCGGCGGCGCTGATCGCCGCCGCCGGTCTCGCCATCGACGTCGACCCCGACTCCCCGTTCCTGTTCCCCGCCACCCCCCCGGCGGCCACGACGACCACCACGGCGGCATCCGGCACCACGACGACCCAGCCTGGCACGATCCCGGCCGGATCGCTCGGGGCGTCGGCGTCCGTCTACGACCCGTTCGGGGACCGGACGGAACGGGACTCCGAGGTGCCGAACGTGCTCGACGGCGACCTCGAGACCTCGTGGCGCACCGAGCGCTACTTCGACCCGCTGGCCCGGCTCAACAAGCCCGGGGTGGGACTCGTCTTCACCGTCGACGGGGACCCCGCATCGGTCGAACTCCACCTCTCGACGGGCACCCGTTTCACGGTGGCGTGGGCCGATCAGGTCCCGGGCGACTTCGACGCCTGGGAGGAGGTCGGTTCGGGAACCGCCCTCGGCGGCCCCGTCCAGCTCCAGCTCCCCTCCCGCCAAGACGGGGTGTGGCTGCTGTGGCTCACCGACCTCCCGGAACAAGGCGACGGCGAGTACTTCGCCCAGGTCTCCGAGGTGGTGTTCCATTCGTGACAGACACCCGGCACCCGACCACAATCGAGCTGCGATGACCCATCGGGCCGCTGCCGACATCGACCTGATCAAACGCTACCTCGGCGGAGACGTGGGCGCCTTCGATGAGCTGATGCGCGCCCACGAGGACCGTGTCTTCGGCATCTGCCTCCGCATGCTGCGCGACCGGGACCAGGCCCTCGATGCCACCCAGGAGACCTTCCTCACGGTGTTCCGCAAGGTCGACCGCTACCAGGCCCAGGCAGCCTTCAGCACCTGGCTGTACCGGGTGGCGGTCAATGCCTGCTACGACCACCTGCGGCGGAGCCGGCGCCGCCAGGCCGATCCCCTGCCCGAGAACCTCGACCCGGTCGACGTCTCCAGCGACGACCAGTTCACCGCCGTCGAGCTGCGTCCCGACATCGAGGTGGCGCTGCAGGCGGTGGCGGCCGAGTTCCGGGCCGCGGTGGTCCTCGTCGATCTCGAGGGCCTCGCCCTGGAGACGGCGGCCGAGCTGCTCGGCGTCCCGGTTGGCACGGTGAAGTCGCGCGTCTTCCGCGGCAGGCGCCAGCTGGCGGAGCGCCTCGGGAACCTGCGCGCCGTCCCCGAGCATCCAAAGGACGAATGACGATGCACGAGAACGACCCCGATACGATCCTCGCCCTCCTCGACGGGTCCCTGGAGGCGTCCCGCGCCCGTGCCGTCGAAGCCCACATGGCGGAGTGCGAGGCGTGCTCGACCGAGTTAGGGACCCAGCGGATCGCCCTCGAAGCCCTCCAAGGCGCGCCACGGGCCTACCTCACCGCCGCCGAGTCCGCCGACCTCCACCAGACTCTGCATCGCCGGCTCGGCCTCGCCCCGTCCCCGGCGCCCCGTGCGGCGGGGAGCCGCCGCCCGTCCCGCCTCACCGTGCTCGTAGGCGCCGCCGTGGTGCTGATCGGGGTCCTCGCCGTCGCTCCCCGCCTCTCCTTCTTCGGGTCCGACGAGGCCGACAGTGTGGCACTCGCGTCGAGGGACCAGGCCCAGGACGAGACCATGCAACCCCAGGCCGTCGCCGGGGAGAACGACGCGGCCGACGCCACCACCATCGCTGCCGCCGGCCTCGGCGACGGAGCCTCTCCCGAGCAGCCCACCCGCAGCAACCTGTATGCCGCGAATGCGCCCGACCTCGACGTGATACGGGAGGCGGTGATCGCGGCCGGGGGAGATTCGACCAAGGTCACCAGGGAGTTCGAAGACGACGGGGCGCCCCCACCGATCCTGGGGGAGGCTCCCGCCGAGGCATACGATCGCCCCGACACCTGCGTCGACGCCGGCCTCGCCGAGCTCCCCGACACCGTCGACGCCTTCGTCGTCACCGGCGCCGTCACAAGCGAAGGGGAGATCGTGGTGGTCGCCTACGTACCCGCCGACGTCAACGACACCGTGGTCCTGAGCCACCTCGTGCCGTCGTGCACGGTCGTCGACCGCTCCCCCTGAAGCGGTCTGGGGGGTGAGGGCGCCGGGAGACTAACCTCGGGCCCATGATGGAAGACTTCCCTGCCAAGATCGCCGATCTGCTGGAGACCACCGCCACCCGGATCCGGGCGATGACCGTCGACCGTATCGCCCGCTGGATCAGATGGACCGCGGCGGGGATGGTCGTCGCCGTCCTCGGCGTGATCGTCATCGTCTTCCTCATCGTCGGCTTGTTCCGACTCCTCGGCGAGCTCATCGGTGTGGAGTGGGCGTACGTCCTCCTCGGTGGATTATTCGTTCTCGTCGGACTGTTACTGCTGAGCAGACGAACGATCGACACTCCGAAAGAGGACTGAACATGGCCGAGAAGGTGCTCATCGTCGGCTCGGGGCCGGCAGGCCTCACCGCGGCGATCTACGCCGCCCGCGGCGGCCTTGAGCCCGTCGTGATCGAAGGCTTCGAGCGGGGTGGGCAGCTCATGCTCACCACCGACGTGGAGAACTACCCGGGATTCCCCGACGGGATCCTGGGTCCGGAGCTGATGGACCAGCTCCGCAAGCAGGCGGAGCGATTCGGCGCCCGGCTCATCGCCGCCGACGTCACCAAGGCGGACCTCTCCGGGCATCCGTTCCGGGTCTGGTCGGAAGACGACGAGTACGAGGGGGAGACCGTGATCATCTCGACCGGGGCTTCGGCCCGCTGGCTCGGCATCCCCGGCGAGGAACGGCTGCGGGGCCACGGGGTGTCGGCTTGCGCCACCTGTGACGGCTTCTTCTTCCGCGACAAGGAGCTGGCCGTCGTCGGCGGCGGTGACAGTGCCATGGAAGAGGCGCTGTTCCTCACCCGCTTCGCCAGCAAGGTCACGATCATCCACCGCCGCGACGAGTTCCGGGCGTCGGAGATCATGGTCCGGCGGGCGGTCGAGAACCCCAAGATCGAGGTCGTGTGGGACAGCGTGGTCGAGGAGGTGCTGGGCGACGGCGAGGTGACCGGGGTGCGGATTCGCAACGTGAAGACGGGCGACGAGTCCGTGCTGGGGGTGGACGGCATGTTCGTCGCCATCGGCCACGATCCCAACACCGGCATCTTCCGCGGCCAGATCGAGCTCGACGCCAAGGGCTACATCGTGCTCCACGACGACATGATGACCTCGGTTCCCGGGGTGTTCGCCAGCGGCGACGTCGCCGACTCGGTGTATCGCCAGGCGATCACCGCGGCCGGCATGGGATGCCGGGCCGCGCTCGATGCCCAGCGCTGGCTCGAATCCCAGGAGGCCTGAACGGAAATGCGCCGCCCCGCAACGGTGGTTGATCGCATCGCCACCACGTGAGGCATCGTCAAACGGACATGACGCCATTAGGAGGTGAAGACCCGGCACCGGGTCGGACTCATGGGAAACAACACCGTCGTCGCCACCGACGCCACCCTGCCTGAGATGATCTCCGGGTCCACCCCGGTCCTCGTCGACTTCTGGGCGGAGTGGTGTGCCCCCTGCAGGCTGATGGAACGGCCGCTCGACGAGATCGCCGGCGCCAATCCCGGCAAGCTGATCGTCGCCAAGCTCAACGTCGACGAGAACCAGCAGGCGGCGATGGCCCACGAGGTCATGAGCATCCCCACCATGATCGTGTTCGCCGACGGCGTGGAGAAGAAGCGTCTCATCGGCGCCCGGTCGAAGCACCAGCTCGAAGCGGACCTCGCCGAGTTTATGTGAGAGCATGGAGCCGTGAGGCTCTACCGAACCGGTGACGAGGGAGAGCCGATCCGGGATATCCAGGATCGGTTGCGCGCCCTCGGGTTCCACCCCGAACCCGATGAGCGGGGAAGTTTTGGCCCCGGGACCGAGACGGCGGTGCGCGCCTTCCAGGAGGCCAGGGCCCTGGCGGTGGACGGCATCGTCGGCACCGACACCTGGAGAGCCCTGGTCGCGGCCGGCTATCGCCTCGGGCAACGCCAGCTCTACCACCGGATCCCGATGATGCGGGGCGACGACGTCGCCGATTTGCAGCGCCGGCTCAACGCCCTCGGCTTCGACGCTCGCAAGGTGGACGGCATCTTCGGCCCCGACACGCTGCGGGCCGTGCTCGAGTTCCAGTCGAACCGGCGCATGGGAGAGGACGGGATCGTCGGCCACGACTTTGCGGCAGAGCTCGAGCTCATGAGTCGGGCGACCGAGAAGGCGGGCCGGGAGGTGGTGCGAGACCACGTCTGGCTGGAGAACCTCCCCCCCACCGTCGCCGGATTGCGCATCTATGTCGACGCCTACTGTCGCGACGAGGACGAGGCGGGTGCGACGTGGCAGGCGTCGCTCACCCTCTCCAGGATCATCCAAGATCTGGGAGGCATCCCGGTGCTGTCACGGAGCGCCGACACCACTCCCACCCAGCGGGTCCGCGCCGTGCGGGCCAATCGTCTCGGGATCGACCTGATCGTTTCCCTCTGCCTGCCGCACGACGGCGAGCCCGCCGTCTACTACTTCGCCTCGGCACACAGCCGCTCGGAGGCGGGGGCGGCGATCGCCTCCTCCGTGGCCCGCTGCCTCGGCCTCCCCACCCACGGTCGGGCCGTTCCGATGTTGAAGAACACACGGTCACCGGCGATCCTGGTGGCCACCGAGCCGATGGGCGATCAGGTGGCAGGACGGATCGCCCAGGGGCTCATCGATCTGCTCGCCGCGACCGAACGGAGCGTCCCGAGCCCGTGAACGGCCGGGGCGGGTCCTCGCCGCGGCCGTTCAACCGTAGAACTGGCGGTAGATCCGCTCCAGGTCGTCGAGGGACGTGAAGCGGATGACAACCTTGCCCCCCCGACCTCCGTAGTCGATCTTCACGTTGGTGCCGAGGTGCTCCCCGAGTCGATCCTCCAGCTCCACGATGGCGGCCGGTCGCAACCTGGGACGGCGGGTCCGCCGCGCCTTGGCGCCGTCTCCCGCCCGGGCCCGCACCGCATCCTCCACCTGGCGCACCGACCATCCCTCCGCGGCGGCACGGCGTGCGACATGGACCGCATAGGCGTCGTCCTCGAGCGCCAACAGCGCCCGGGCGTGGCCAGCCGCCAGCTCACCTCGGCCGAGCAGACCTTGGATGGCGGCGGGGAGCTGGAGCAGGCGCAGCGTGTTGGTGACCGCACTCCGACTCTTGCCGACCCGACCCGCGATCTGCTCGTGGGTCATGGCATAATTTTCCAAAAGGTCTCGGTATCCGGCCGCCTCCTCGAGCGGGGAGAGATCCTCCCGCTGCACGTTCTCGATCAGCGCCTCGGTCAGGCTCGCCGTGTCGTCGGACTCCTCACGGATGATGGCGGGGACCTCACCGAGCCCGGCGACGCGGGCTGCCCGGCAGCGCCGCTCCCCCGCCACGAGGAGGTAGTCGCCGGGATTAAGCCCGGGACGGACGACGACCGGCTGCAGCACGCCGACCTCACGAATCGAATCGGCCAGGGCGGTAAGGGAATCCTCGTCGAAATGGGTACGTGGCTGGTGCGGATTGGGGGCGATGCGGTCGAGTGGGAGGGTAGTGAAGCCATGTTGGGGGCGTTCCACCGGGAGCAGGGCGTCGAGTCCCCGACCTAGTCCTGCCTTACGCGCGGCCATGGCGCCTCCTGAACTCGCGGGCCAGCTCCCGGTAGGCGATGGCGCCCCGGGACATCGGGTCGTAGGCCTCGATCGGCTCCCCGTACGACGGCGCCTCGGAGAGGCGCACGGTGCGCGGAATCACGGTGCGGTAGGTCTTCTTCCCGAAGTGCTCCCGGACCTGCTCCGCCACATCCGACGAGAGGGTGGTTCGGCCGTCGAACATCGTGAGGATAACACCTTCAACCTCAAGCTGAGGGTTGAGATTCTGTTTCACGAGTTCGATGTTGCGCATCAGCTGGGTTACCCCCTCCAGGGCGTAATACTCACACTGGATCGGGATCACCACTTCGCGCGCCGCCGCCAAGCCGTTGACCGTGAGCAGGCCGAGCGACGGCGGGCAGTCCACCAGCATGAAGTCGTACTCCCCCACCGCCGGCTTCAAAGCTCGCCCCAGTTGGGTCTCGCGTGAGAACATCGAAACCAGCTCGATCTCTGCTCCCGCCAGCTGGATGGTGGCCGGCAGCACGAACAGATCCCGCACCGAGGTCGGTTCTACAACGTCTTCGATCGCCACGTCGTTGATCAACGCGTCGTAGATCGAGTACTCGAGGGCGGTCCGGTCGATCCCAAGGCCCGACGACGTGTTCCCCTGGGGGTCGAGGTCGACCAAGAGGATCCGCTCTCCTTGGAAGGCGAGGGCGGCACCCAGGTTGATGGCGGTCGTCGACTTGCCGACGCCGCCTTTTTGGTTGGCGACGGCGACAATCGTCGCGTCACGCGACGGCATCGGTTCCTCCCGCTGATGGTGGTGCCGTCATCCTAAGAACCCGAGCCGGCGAGTCAAGGACCTCCCTCGGAATCTCGATGAGGTCCCAACCTGCCGCGACCGCCTCTTCTACCGCTTCCGGGCGCTCCGCCGATCGATGGCTCAGCCCGAACACGGCCGAACCACCCGGCGTCACCACCCGGGGAACCGCCCGCAGCGCCTCCGGCAACGTGAGGGAAGCGCGGAGCGTGATCAGGTCGTGGGGGTTGGTCACATCGACGACCGCGCCGTGCATCACCTCGACGTTGCCGAGGCCAAGGATCCGGATCGCCCGGCCGAGGAGGTCACAGCGGCGGCCCGAGCGGTCGAGCAGCGTGAAGGTGACATGGGGGAGGAGGACGGCGAGGGGGATTCCGGGGAGGCCGACCCCCGACCCGACATCCAGGCCCGTCTTTGTGCCCTCGGCTGCCCCGATGGCGAAGGTGAGAGAATCGGCAATATGACGGGCCCACAGCCTCCCGGGCTCTCGGGGACCGAGCCCTCCGGCTGGGATGGCCTCGATGCGGAGCCAGTCGACGTAGCGGAAGAGCACCTGGGCCTGGTCGTGATCGAACTGATATCCGATCCAATCGGCAGCGCGTCGGACCACGAGTGGGAGGTCATGTTCAACGTGAAACATCGCCCGAATGGTACACGGCACAAGGCTTCTCGGCCGCGGTCACTCCTCCTCGACGGCCGCGATCACCACCGAACGATACGGGTCCTCGCCTTCCGAGAACGACCGTACGCCTTCGATCTCCGCCACCGCGTCGTGCACCACTTTGCGGTCTGACGGATTCATCGCCTCCAGCATCACCTCTCCGCCCTCGGCCACCACCCGGTCGGCCAGCTTGCGGGCGTAGATGTTGAGAGCTTCCCGGCGCCGTTCGGCGTATCCGGAGATATCTATCCGCATCCGCGGTGCACCATAGGTCTTGCGCTGCACGACGGTGCGTGTCAACTCCAGGATCGATTGCATCACTGAACCACGGGGTCCGATCAGCGCCTCCGTCTGCTCCCCGCCGATGTCGATGTAAAGTACGTCTTCGTCGATCCGGGTCGCCACGGTTCCCTCGAGCCCGAACGCCTCGATCAGGCCTTCGACGAAGGACTTGGCCACCTCGGCTTGCTCCTGGATGTCGGCCTTCTGCTCCGGCGCCGTCTGCTCGTCGTCGCCTCTGTTGTCGTTGCGCGCCTTGTCCGGCCCATTGCGGGGCATGCTTCGGTCCTCCCGCTCGTCTCGCTGTTCCCGCGGCTGCTTCCTATTCTTCTTCTCGGATCCTTGACCTCGCCCGCCCTTGTCGTCCTTCTGGTTCTTCCGGCGTTCCTCGGAGCTGTCCTTGTTCTTAGTCTCGTTCGAGCGGGTGCGCCGGCGGCGGCGGCGTTTCGGCCGCGGTTTGGCCGTCACCCGAACCAGGGCTTCCTTGCCCCCGAGGCCGAGAAAGCCGGCCTTCGGCTCTTCGAGGATCTCCACGTCGACCTGGTCACGGGATTCCACTTCCAGGGCCTTCATGGCCTCGGAGACGGCCTCGTCAACTGTCTTACCGACGGCCTCCACCCAGTTCATCACTCACTACCTCCTGCGCCTCTTACGCTTCTTGCTGGCGTGGGGCGACGGCCCGGCCGGTTTCTGTTCATCTCCGTCAGCTGCTCCCGGCGCCAGGGGCCCGCCGGCTTTCCCGCCCCTCGAGCCCACGCCGGAGCGCCCCTCGTCGATGCGGAAGATGAGCGATTGCTGGCCGATGCGGAACAGGTTCGAGGTGACGAAGTAGATGACGAGGCCGGTCGGGAATCCCCACGAGAACACGCCGAGCAACAGCGGCATGAACTTCGTCACCGTCTGCATCTGCTGCGCCTGCTTGCTCTGCTCCTTGCCGTCGTCCTGGGGCTTGCGCCGCCTCGTCATCTGCCACGTCTGCACGAGGCCGGTGACCACCACGAGCGCAACGAGGACAATATAGGGAAGTGCCTGAACCAGCCCATCGTTCCTCGCCGCCAGGTTCGGGGAGATGAGCAGATCCATCCCGAGGAAGTTCGTCTTGTGGGCAATGATGGCGTCCGCCAACCCGCCCTTCGGGATGTAGTCGTGGCTGAGGGCGCCGTTGACCTCACCGACCCGCAGGACCCGGAACAGGGCGAACCAGATGGGCATCTGCACCAGCAGCGGCAGACACCCGGCCGCCGGGTTGATGTTGTGCTCCTTGTAGAAGGCGAGGAGCTGCTTGTTGAGCTCCTCCCGATCCGACTTGTACTCCTTCTGGATCCGCTTGATCTCGGGCTGGATCTCCTGCATGGCCTTCATCGAGCGGGTCTGCTTGAGCGTGAGTGGGAAGAGGAGCAGGCTCACCACCAGGGTGAGCATGATGATCGCAAACCCATAATTTGGGATGAGGTCGTAGAAGAACGACATCGTCGCCCCGAGGGCCTTGAGCAACAGGTCCCAGGGGTTCATGCCGCGACCTCCCGCGACGAGGGCTGCCCCCGCCGCGGTGGGACGGGATCGAATCCGCCCTCATGCCACGGATGGCACCGCCCGATCCGCTTCGTCGCCAACCAGATTCCTCCAGGGAGACCATGGACTTCGATCGCCTCGGCCGCGTACGCCGAGCACGTCGGGTGATAGCGACACCGGTTGCCGAGCAGGGGAGAGACGAACCGCCGATACAGGCCGATCGCCCCCAGCGCCCACCACGACGCCTGATAGGGCCGCCGCCGCTTCTCGTTCTCGTTCACTCTTCCTCCTCGTGGGACCCGGTCGACCCGGCGAGAACTCCGTCCCGCAGCCACCCGACGAGCTGATCGAATTCCACGTCGGTCACGCCGGCACCGGCGATCACGACGTACATCGCGTCCTGCTCGAGCGGCACCCGAGCCATCGCCTCACGAAGCCGGCGCTTCGCCCGGTTCCGCTCGACCGCGCTCCCGACCCGTTTCCCTGCCACGAACCCCACCTGGGGGAGGCCGGAGCCTTCCGGAGACGTGACCGTGATCACGTTGCCCCGGCGGACTCGCCTACCGGTCCGGTAGACCCGATTGAACGCACCATGCCCGCGCAGCGGACGATAGGGACGCCCCCTACGCGGTGAGTCGCTGCCGGCCCTTGGCACGACGACGCTTGATGAGGGAACGGCCCGCACGCGTCTGCATGCGGGAGCGGAATCCGTGCTTACGCTTGCGGCGGCGCACGTTTGGTTGATAGGTGCGTTTCATGGAAGGGAAGACCCGGAATGGAAGTAGCGGTACGAAGAAACAGGTTACGGACCGTGCCCGATCATTGTCAAAGCCATTTCCGCCACCCGTCGATCGTCGGACCCGGGACCGGGCACTACCAGGCCATGGCGCGAAAAGTCCGCGTCACCCGCGAAAGAAAGAATAAGGGCCGCGAGCCTGCTTTGCCGCGGTCGGGTCGTCCCGCCGCGGCGGTCGCCAGAACCCCGAAAGCCTTGCCCCGCAAGGGAAGGGTGGTTCCCGGGCAGCGGGCACCGTGGAGGGCCACCGCGCGTTTTGGCGCTCTTGCCGAGGGGGTCTCCAAGTCCATATACTCGCCCGCGCCTCGGCGGACAACCCGCTACTTCCCCGGTAGGAACGGACGCATCCACGGCCCCGGCCGCGCCTGCACTTCCTTCTCCACAACTGTGGATAGGTGTGTGGATACGCAGACCCGACCCCCATCGGCACAAGAGACATGGCATCAGTCGAACCACAACCTGCGTCCACCGACTGGGATGCGTTCCATGCGGAACTCCAAGATCGGGTCAGTCCGGTCGCCTGGAAGACCTGGATCGCCCCCCTTCACCCGGTGGTGTCCAACGGCTCCCTCGTTCTCGAGGCCCCGTCCGACTTCCACCTGCGTTGGGTGAGGGATCGGCACCTCGTTGCGATCCAGGAGGCCGCCGAAGCCGCCCTCGGTGCCACCACCCCCGTCGTGTTGCAGGTCCGCGAGTCAGGGGAGTCGGATCCCGACCCGGACGACGGTCACGACGAGTCTCCCGACCGGGCCCCGACCCCGACCGCCGGTGACGACGCCCTCGCCCACCCGATCACCACCAAATACACCTTCGACAACTTCGTGGTGGGACCGTCCAACCGGTTCGCCCACGCCGCCGCCATGGCCGTCGCCGAGCAACCGGGAAGCCACTACAACCCCCTGTTCCTCTATGCCGACGCCGGCCTCGGTAAAACCCACCTCCTGCACGCGGTCGGCCGCTTCCGCCGCGAGCTCGAGCCGCGGTCGATCGTCCGCTACGTCTCCTCGGAGCAGTTTTTCAACGAGTTCATCAACGGCATCCGGCGCAAGCGGATGGAAGCCTTCAAGGAGCGGTACCGCACGACGGACGTCCTCCTGCTCGACGACGTCCAGTTCTTCGAGGGCAAGGAGCAGATCCTCGAAGAGTTCTTCCACACCTTCAACAGCCTCTACGAGGCCGGTCGCCAGCTCGTCATCAGCTCCGACCGCCACCCCAAGCACCTCTCCACGCTCCAGGATCGCCTTCGCAGCCGGTTCGAGTGGGGACTCCTCACCGACATCCAGCCCCCCGACGTCGAGACCCGACTTGCCATCCTCCGCAAGAACGCCGAGTTCGCCCCCAAACCGGTGCCTCCCGACGTCCTCACCTTCATCGCCGAGAACGTCCTCGAGAACATCCGTGAGCTGGAGGGAGCGCTCACCCGCGTCACCGCCTACGCCGCGCTCACCCACGAGACCATCTCCCTCGAGATGGCCCGCGAGGTCCTCCGCGACCTCACCCCAACCGGAAGCACCCATCCCATCGAGGCCCACGACATCATCGAGCGGGTGTCCCTGGCCGGAGGGTTCCGGCAGGCCGAGTTGCTCGGGCCGAGCCGGCGCCAGCCGTTGGCCCGCTTCCGTCAGATCGCCATGTACCTCTGCCGGGAATACACCGGCCTCTCCCTCCCCAAGATCGGCGCCGAGTTCGGGGGCCGCGATCACACGACCGTGATGCACGCGGTGGAGAAGATCAAGACCCTCATGCAGAGCGACGCCCGCGTCTACCAGCAGGTGGTTTCGTTGTCCCAGGACCTGAGGAGAACGTGACCTCTTCTCCCCACCTTCACGCCGTCGCCCGTTCTCGGTGGGGACAACCAGTCTCGCTTCCCCACCCTGTGTGGATACCCAACAGTCGTCCCATCAGGGCATTCGCGACTTCTCCCCAATCCACACCCCCTACTACTACCACTACTGTTTGGAATACATCAAAGAGAAGAGCAGAGGGATAACGACTGTGCGTATCAGAGCCGAGAGAGATGATCTGGCCGATGTCCTCGCCCGAGCCGGTCGCGCCGTAGGTACCAGATCGGCCCTGCCGATCCTGCAAGGTCTGCTGTGTCACGTGGCAGGCGGCAGGCTGACCGTGACCGGCACCGACACCGAGGTCACGATCAGGACCAGGCTGGACGTCGAGATGCTGGAGGAAGGACGCACCGTGGTGCCCGCCAAGCTCGCCTCCGAGGCGGTTCGCAAGCTCCCGGCCGGAGCGGTGGCGGTGACGGCCGCTGACGGAGAGGTCGAGATCACCGGCAATGGGCCCCGTTTCCGGCTGCGCGAGATGAGTGTCGACGACTTCCCGCAACTTCCGGAGGTGACGGCCACCGGGGGGATCGAGGTCGACGGGGAGCTGTTGGCGAAGGCACTGGCGCAGGTCGGTGTGGCGGCATCGACGGATGAGGGCCGGCCGACCCTGACCGGGATCCTCTTCGAAGCCTACGAGGACGGGTTGCGGCTGGTGGCGACCGACTCGTACCGGCTCGCGGTCCGTGACCTCCCCGAGGTGGCGGCCCCATCGACGACGTTGGTCCCCTATCGGGCTCTGCGGGAACTGGCGCGCACCATCGGACAGCCGAAGGTGACGATGTCGTTCGACGAGCGGGAAGCGGTGTTCTCCTCCGAACGGGGCCAGCTCACCGTCCGGGTCATCGAGAGCAGCTATCCGAACTACCGGCAACTCCTCCCGGAGTCGTACCCCAACCGGCTCACGGTGACCAAGGAAGGGCTTCTGGAGGCGGTGGCGCGGGCTTCGCTGGTGGCCGAGGACCACATCCCGGTTCGCCTCAGCCTGCACCAGGGCGGGGTCGAACTCAGCGTGTCGCGGCAAGAGGTGGGGGAGGAGACCGAGCATCTCGCCGGGGAATACTCGGGCGAGGACATCGTCATCGCCTTCAACACCCGCTACCTCACCGACGGGGTCAACGCGGTGGATTCCGACGAGATCGTGCTCGAGACGAGCGACGCCCTGAAGCCGGGCTTGCTGCACGGGACCGGCGACGAATCCTTCCGCTACCTGTTGATGCCCGTCCGCCTCTGAGCGGGTCGCCGTGCACCTCGTCTGGCTCGAGCTGCGGGACTTCCGGTCGTATCCGGAGCTCCGTTTCGAGCCGGATCCCGGGGTCAACGTTCTCGTCGGTGACAACGGTGCCGGAAAGACCAACGTGCTGGAGGCCATCGCCTACCTCTCCACCCTGGGCTCGTTCCGGCGCGTGCCGGACGGCGCCCTGGTGCGGGAGGGCGGGGACGAGGCCATCGTGCGCGGCGGCTTCACCCGTGCCTCCGGAGAAGTCCGGGTCGAGGTACAGATCCGGGTGGAGGGCCGCCGCACCGTGCTCCTCAACGGGAAGCGTCCTCCCCGTCACGCCGCGGTGGCGGCCGAAGTGCCGGTGGTGTGGTTCCTCCCCGACGACCTCGACCTCGTCAAGCGGGGGCCGGCGCAGCGGCGAGACTATCTCGACGATCTGGCGGCCCAGCTCTCGCCCGGGGCCGGTGCCGACCGTGCCGAGTACGACAAGGCGTTGCGGCAGCGCAATGCGCTGTTACGCCGCGACGGCCGCGACGCCGACCCGCTCACCCTCGACGTATGGGACCGGCGTTTGGCCGAGGCCGCCGGCCGGGTGATCGTGCAGCGCCTGACGCTTCTTGGGCAACTCGTCCCGCGGCTGGAGAGCGCCTACCGGACGGTGGGTCCCGGGGCGGCGTCGCTGCGGCCGACGTACCAGGCCGGGTGGGTGGAGACACCGCCCATCGGGGAGGCCGCGGTGCCCGAGCCCGACTACTTCGCCGGCGCCCTGGTGACCGCGCTGGCGGAGCGCCGCCGCCGTGACCTCGAGCAGCGCACCACCACGGCGGGAGCCCACCGCGACGAGCCGGGTTTCGAGCTCGACGGGATGCCGGTGCGGTCCCGGGCGAGCCAGGGTGAGCAGCGTTCGGTGGCGCTGAGCCTGAGATTGGCGGCATACCGCATGCTCGAGGAGCGCCACGGCCAGCCGCCGATCCTGCTGCTCGACGACGTGTTCTCCGAGCTGGACCTGGGACGGGTGTCCGGGGTCACGGAACTGCTGCCGAGGGGCCAGGTCTTTGTCACTACGGCGCGAGATCATGACGTGGCGGTGGCGGGGCGGCGCTGGATGGTGGAAGGCGGTCGGTTGACGTGAACGAGGAAGCAGAGGGCCGCGACATGCGCCGGGTCGGGGAGGTGCTCGACGGCGTCCTGGCCCGGATCGGTCGTAGCGAGCGAGGATCGATCCTCCGCGTCTTGGAGATCTGGCCCGAGGTGGCCGGTCCGGCCTGGGCCGAGCGGGCCAAGCCGGCCCGACTGGAGCGGCGGGTGCTCGTGGTCGAGGTGAGCGACGGCCTGGCGGCGTCACGGCTCCGCTTCGAGATCCCGGCGTTGCAGCGGCGCCTCGACGAGGCGCTCGGCGGGGGAGTGATCGAATCGGTGCTGCTCAGGACCGGGCGGCGCCCGGCTGACCCTCCGGAACGTCCGTGACACCGAATATCGGCGATTTACCAGGGGTTTTGGCTATAATGACACCGTTGCAAGACAAGGTCGGATCAACCGGATTCGCCGAGTTCGAGGAGTTCCGTGAGTAGGTCGAACCGCTCGTCCAACGCGTCCTACGACGCCAAGGACATCACCGTTCTCGAGGGGCTGGAAGCCGTCCGGCGCCGTCCCGCCATGTACATCGGCTCGACCGGTCCCAACGGTCTCCACCACCTCATCTGGGAGGTGCTCGACAACGCCGTCGACGAGGCGATGGCCGGATTCTGCACCCGGATCGACATCGCGCTGCTCGCCGACGGGGGGGTGCGGGTGCGGGACAACGGCCGTGGCATCCCGGTCGACAAGCACGCCAAGACCAAGCTGCCGGCCCTGACGACGGTGCTCACCACCCTCCACGCCGGCGGCAAGTTCGAGTCGGGCGCCTACACGGTCTCGGGCGGGCTGCACGGTGTCGGGGTGTCGGTGGTCAACGCCCTGTCGCGGCGGCTCGAGGTGGGCGTGGTGCGGGACGGGTTCCGCTGGACCCAGGCGTTCGAGTACGGGCAGGCGACCGGGCCGGTCGTGAAGGACAAGCCGGCGAAGCGCACCGGGACCGAGGTCACCTTCTGGCCCGACCCGGAGATCTTCTCTGAGACCACCACCTATAGCGCCGACACCGTCACCAGCCGGCTGCGTGAGATGGCGTTCCTCAACAAGGGCGTCGAGATCCGGTTCCGCGACGAGCGCGGCGCCACCCCGGTCGAGAAGACCTTCCAGTACAAGGGCGGCCTCATCGACTTCGTACGCCACCTCAACAGCTCGCGGGAGCCGATCCACAAGCAGGTGGCGTCGTTGGAGGAGGCCTCCGACGAGGCCGAGGTCGCCGTCGCCCTGCAGTGGACCGCCGGCTACACCGAGACGGTGCTGACCTTCGCCAACAACATCAACACCCACG
Organism: uncultured Acidimicrobiaceae bacterium; assembly: GCA_964416425.1. Taxonomy (GTDB): domain Bacteria; phylum Actinomycetota; class Acidimicrobiia; order Spongiisociales; family UBA5794; genus CAYQEC01. The sequence continues at coordinate 77,855 of CAYQEC010000007.1, forward strand.
AGGGCGGCACCCACGAGGAAGGCTTCCGCAAGGCGCTAACCCGGGCGATCAACGACTTCGCCCGGTCGCGCAACATCCTCAAGGAGAAGGACGTCAACCTGGTGGGGGAGGACGTCCGGGAGGGCCTCACCGGTGTCGTCTCGGTGAAGGTGCGCCAGCCGCAGTTCGAGGGCCAGACGAAGACCAAGCTCGGCAACACCGAGATCCGCTCCTTCGTCGAGAAGGCGATGAACCAGCTCCTCCCCGAGTGGCTGGACCGCAACCCGGGCGACGCCCGCCGCATCGTCGAGAAGGCGGGCAACGCCGCCAAGGCCCGCCAGGCGGCGCGCCAGGCCCGTGACCTGACCCGTCGCAAGAGCCTGCTCGAATCGTCGGGCCTTCCCGGCAAGCTCGCCGACTGCTCGTCGAAGGATCCGGCGGAGAGCGAGTTGTTCATCGTCGAGGGAGATTCGGCGGGCGGGTCGGCCAAGCAGGCGCGGCGCTCGGAGTTCCAGGCAATCCTCCCCATCCGGGGCAAGATCATCAACGTCGAGAAGAACCGGCTCGCCCGGGTGCTCCAAAACAACGAGATCCAGTCGTTGATCACCGCGATCGGCACCGGCATCGGTGACGAGATGGACATCACCAGGGCCCGCTACCAGAGCGTCGTCATCCTCACCGACGCCGACGTCGACGGGGCCCACATCCGCACCCTGCTGCTCACGTTCTTTTTCCGCCACATGCCCGAGCTGATCGAGGCCGGCTACGTCTACATCGCCCAGCCCCCGCTGTACTCGGTGCGGGCGGGAGGGAAGACGACCTGGGTCTACAACGACGCCCACCTCGACGAGGTGAAGGCGGAGATGAACGGCCGCAAGCTCAACGTGCAGCGGTTCAAGGGCCTCGGTGAGATGAACGCGGACCAGCTCTGGGCGACCACGATGGATCCCGACAGCCGGCAGCTGCTCCAGGTTCACCTGGAGGACCAGTTCCGCGCCGAAGAGGTGTTCGCCACCCTGATGGGCAACGACGTCGCGGCGCGGCGCCACTTCATCCAGCAGAACGCCAAGGACGTGCGTTTCCTCGACATCTGACCCGACCAGCCGAGAGCGACCATGCCAAACCAAGACAACATCCATGTCCGCCCGATCGAGATCGAACGCGAGATGGAGGAGTCGTTCCTCGAATACGCCATGTCGGTCATCGTGGCCCGGGCCCTCCCCGACGTGCGGGACGGCCTGAAGCCGGTCCACCGCCGGATCCTCTACTCGATGTACGACTCGGGCATCCGGCCCGGAACTCCCTTCCGGAAGTGCGCCCGGGTGGTGGGCGACGTGATGGGCTGGTTCCACCCCCATTCCAACGACGCCATCTACGACGCCCTGGTGCGCCTCGGCCAGGACTTCGCCTCCCGCTACCCGTTGGTGCAGCCGCAGGGGAACTTCGGGACGGTCGACGACCCGCCGGCGGCGATGCGCTACACCGAGACCCGGATGGCCCCCATGGCCCTCCACCTGCTCGAGGGAATCGACGAGGACACGGTCGACTTCGTCGACAACTACTCGGGAGAGCGGCAGGAACCCACCGTGCTGCCCGCCCGGTTCCCCAACCTGCTGGTGAACGGATCCACCGGTATCGCGGTCGGCATGGCGACCAACATCCCGCCCCACAACCTCGGCGAGGTGTGCGACGCGGTGCTGTACACCCTCGACCACCCTGACGCCACCGCCGAGGACCTGTGCGAGTTCGTCCAGGGCCCCGACTTCCCGACGGGCGCCTACATCCTCGGCAACCGCGGGGTCAAGGACGCCCTGCTCACCGGCCGGGGCTCGGTGCGGATGCGGGCCGTCACCGACGTGGTGGAGGTGCGGAAGGGTCGGATGGCGATCCTCGTCAGCGAGATTCCGTACCAGGTGAGCATCGACCGGGTGATGACCAAGATCGCCGATCTGGTGCGGGACAAGACCCTGACCGGCATCTCCGATCTCCGCAACGAGTCGAACCGGGACGGGATCCGGCTCGTCATCGAGCTGAAGCGGGACGCCAACCCCCAGGTCGTTCTCAACCTGCTGTTCAAGCACACCCAGCTCGAGGAGACGTTCGGGGTGAACGCGGTCGCCCTGGTCGACGGGGTGCCGCGCACAATGAGCATCGACCAGCTCGTCGGCCACTACATCGACCATCAGCTCGACGTGATCGAGCGACGGAGCCGGTTCCGCCTGCAGCGGGCCCAGGACCGCGCCCACATCGTGGTGGGCCTCCTCATCGCTCTCGACAACATCGACGAGGTGGTCCAGATCATCCGCGGCTCGGCCGACGTGGAGGCGGCCCGGAGCACCCTGATGGAGCGCTTCTCGCTCAGCGAGGTCCAGGCGAACCACATCCTCGACATGCCGCTGCGGCGCCTCACCGCCCTCGAGACCGACAAGCTTCGCCAGGAATACGACGACCTGCAGGCGCTCATCGCCGAGCTGGAGGAGATCCTGGCCGACGAGCAAAGGCGGCGGGTGCTGATCGGGGAAGAGCTGACCGCGATCCGGGACAAGTACGGCGACGCCCGGCGCAGCCGCATCATCCCCGACGAGGGCGAGCTCTCCCTGGAGGACCTCATCGCCGACGAGGAGCTGGTGCTCACGGTCTCCAACGCCGGATACGTCAAGTCGGTGCTGGCCCGCACCTACCGCACCCAGGGACGGGGCGGCCGCGGGGTACGGGGCGCCCAGCTCCGTGAGGACGACATCATCACTCACGTGCTCCACACCTCGGCCCATGCCTACCTGCTGTTCTTCACCAATCAGGGGAAGGTCTACCGAGCGCGGGCCCACCAGATTCCGCGGCAGGACCGCACCTCCAAGGGATCCCTCATCCAGTCGGTGCTACCGATGGGGCCCGACGAGCGGGTCGAGGCCATCATCGACACCCGTGGCTACGACACCTCGCAGTACCTGGTCGCCTTCACCAGGCTCGGCCAGGTGAAGAAGACTCGGTTCGGGGACTACGACTCGCGCAACCAGGTGCTGGTGGCGATCAAGCTCCAGGACGACGACGAGGTGGTGGCGGTGCGGACCACCGGGGGCGACACCGACCTCATCATGGTGACCCGCAAGGGCCTGGGGATCCGCTTCTCGGAGGACGACGTGCGTCCCATGGGACGCGACACCCAGGGGGTACGCGGCATCCGGCTCCGGCCCGGCGACGAGGTCGTGGCGGGCGCCTGCGTCAGCGACGGCGACGATCTGCTGCTGCTCAGCTCGGGGGGCTACGGGAAGCGCACCAAGATGTCCGAGTTCCGCCGCCAGACCCGCGGCGGCATCGGGGTCAAGGCGATGAAGCTCACCCGGGTCCGGGGCGAGCTGGTGGCGGCCCGGGCGGTCGCGGCGGGGGACGAGGTCTTCGTGATCTCCTCCGACGGCATCGTGATCCGGCAATCGGTCGACACCATCAGCCGGCAGCGGCGCGATTCCACCGGCGTACGGGTGATCAACCTCGCCGAGGGGGCGGCCCTGTCGGCGGCGGCGCTGGTGCCGAAGGACGACGACGAGTGATCCGGGAACCCGGGACGGGTTCACGTTCGTTGCATCCTGGTCGCGTTCGTTGCTGCGGGCCGGGGGCTACACTCCCGGCATTCCCTAGGAGCCTGTGATGGCAGTACGTCGGGTACGGCGGGTGATCCGCAAGATCGACCCGTGGACCGTTCTCAAAGCATCCCTGGTGTTCAATGCGATCGCCGCTCTTATCTTCGTGCTCGGCACGTGGGTCATGTGGTCGATCGTGCTGCAACGAGGGATCCCGGAACGCATCGTCGAGCTCTTCGAGAGCCTCACGCTGACCATCACCATCGACGGCGCCCTCTACTTCCGCATCGTGATGCTGCTGGCGGTGATCGGTGTGGTCGTCATGACCGGTTTCATGACGCTGGCGGCCGTGATCTACAACCTCATCTCCGACATGGTCGGCGGGATCGAGGTCACGGTGCTCGAGGAGACCTACAACGTCGCCCCGGCCGCCGCTGCAGTGGCGCCGCGGGTGCGGCCGGCGATCCGCCGGCCGCCGCAGCACGGCCCGAGTGGAACCCCCACCCAGCCGCAGCAGGAGACGGCGCCAACCAGGAGCAGCGGCACCGGCTGAGCGCCCGTCCCTTTTCACTCCCTCCCCGTTCGATCACTGCGCCGCGCCGGGGTGATCGCCTCAGCGGCCCGCCGTCATCGAGTAGGCGGCGACGGTGAGTCCGGCGGCGAGGGCCCGGGTCAGGTAGGCCTCGGCGGCGATCGCCGGCCACTGCGGGCCCGGGGGGTAGGCGGACACCGCGAGGAGCCCGGCGGCGAGAGCGAGGGCCTCGAGATGCGGCGCCACGTCGGCCACCCCCACGATGCGGGTGACGACCCCGTCGTCCCCGGCGGCGGAGGTGACCCGGGCGATGGCTCCGGCCCACTCGCCGGGGACGGGCGCGACGAAGGCACGGTCGGCGGCGTCGGTGCGCCGTGCCTTGGCCCAGCGGGCCCCGACCGGATCCGGGAACGGGATGGCCTCGCCGCGCCGGAGTGGGGTGCCCGGCTCGGTCCAGGCGATGGTGGTGTCGAGGGGGCTCTCGGCTCGTGCCATCTCGTGGGAGGCGAGCGCCGGGGCGATGCCGGATCCGAGGTTGCATCCCCGCAGCAACGTGATGCCGCGTTCCGAGAAGTCACGCCCGTAGCGTTCGGCGATGTCGCCGGCGTCGATCCACAGGACGCAATCGACGCCGGCGGCGAGGGCAGCCTCCACCTGCTGTTCCGGGGTGGGATCGTCGGTGCCGGCGACGTCGTAGCCGGCCAGGTCGACGACCCGCTCGATCCGAGGTTCGGGCGGGTGCGGGTCGCGGTCCACCAATCCGAGCATGGCGAGGTCACGTTCGGCGAGCAGGATGCGTCCGGCCCGGACGCCGACCTCGGAGGCGTGATGGAGGGCGATCCGCACGGTCAGCGGGAGGCGCGGGAGGCGTCGGCCGGCTTCCAGGTGCCGTCCATGGCGGGTTGCCGTACGGGACGGCGGGCCACGGCGAAGGCTACGGCGGCGGCGGCGAGCAGGGCGAGCGCCCACTTGCGGGGTGTCATGGGTCCAGGCTAGTGAGCGAGACCGTCCGCCGGGGCGAAGTCGGCGGGCGGGGCACCCCCACCCCGGCTATGCTGCGCGACGGTTCCCGATCCCGATCGGGACGCCACGTGAAGAGCGAAGTCCGGTGTGAATCCGGCGCTGTCCCGCAACTGTGAAGCCCTTCGGGGACGAGCCAGGTCGCCTCTCCAGGTGGCGGTGAGCGCGCTCTCGGAGGAGGGGCAGACCTCACAGCCACCGCACGGGCCTCCTCCGAAGAGAGAGGAGCGTTCCGTACCGTGAGATCTTCCCTTCGTACCCTGCTTGTCGTGGTCGCCTTCATGCTCGCCTCCTGCAGCGGCGCCACCACTGCAACGACGACCACCACGACGACGACCCTGGCGGCTGCCTTTCCGGTGACGGTGGCGAGCGACGCCGGTTCGGTGACGATCCCGGCGCCGCCGACCCGGATCGCGGCGCTGTCGGCCACCCACGTCGAGATGCTGTTCGCCATCGGCGCCGGCGACGCCGTCATGGCCGGGGATGTGAACTCGGACTATCCGGAGGGGACCGACGCCCTCACCAAGATCGACGCCTTCAACCTCAACGTGGAGGCAGTCATCGCCCTCGACCCGGATCTGGTGGTGCTCAGCTACGACCCGGGTGAGGCCGTCGCCGCCCTGGAGGCGGTGGGCATCCCCACCCTGCTGTTCACCACCGCGCGGTCGGTGGAGGACAGCTACCAGCAGATCGAGGTGCTGGGAACCGCCACCGGTCACGCCGCCGAGAGCGAGGCGCTCGTCTCCGCTCTCCAGACCGAGCTGAAGGACATCGCCGCCGATTTTGGTGACGCCGGTGGTGGGCTTCGCTACTACTACGAGACCGATCCGTTCAGCTTCTACACCCCGAACTCGTCGACGTTCGTCGGTCGGCTCCTCGGCCTGCTGGGGATGGAGAACATCGCCGACGGTGCGCCCGACGAGTTCGGCTCCGGGTTCCCGCAGCTCACCACCGAGTTCATCGTGGACGCCAACCCCGACGTGATCATCCTTGCTGCCGCGGGTGAGGACCTGTCGTCGGTGGCCACCCGGGACGGGTGGAACACGATGACGGCGGTCCGGGAGGGTCGGGTGGTCATGCTCGATCCCGACGTCGCCAGCCGGTGGGGACCGCGGATCACCGACCTGCTGCGGGCCGTCGCCGACGGCATCGCCGAGATGGGATGAGATGACGACGCCGCTCCGTGCCAGCGCCCTCCCTCCCCGCCTGCTGCTGGTGGCTCTGGCGGGACTGGGCCTGGCGGTGGTGGCCGGGGTCGCCTTTGGTGCCGTCTCCCTTCCCGCCGGCTCGATGCTGCGGGAGCTACTCGACCGCCTGCCCGGCATCTCGGTCGATTCCGGGCTGGGGGAGCGCCAGGCGGCGATTCTGTGGCAGATCCGCCTTCCCCGAGTGGTGTTGGCCGGCCTCGTCGGGGGGACCCTGGCAGTGGCGGGTGCGGCGTATCAGGGGGTGTTCCGCAACCCGTTGGCCGACCCCTACCTGCTGGGGGTTGCCGGCGGCGCCGGCCTCGGCGCCACCATCGCCATCGTGCTCGGAGCGAGCAGCGGGGTGTTGCTCCCGATCGCGGCGTTCGCCGGCGGGGTGGTGGCCGTCGCCTTCACCTACACCCTCGGCGGGATCGGGTCGCGCCGCAGCACCAATACCCTGATCCTGGCCGGGGTGGCGGTGGCGGCCTTCTTCGCCGCGGTACAGACCTACGTGCAGCAGCGATCGTCCGACACCGTCCAGGAGGTCTTCAGCTGGATCCTCGGTCGCCTCGGGACGGTGGGGTGGAGCGAGGTGCTGGTGGTCCTTCCATTCTTCCTGATCACCGCGGGCGTGCTCGTCGCCCACCGCCGCCACCTCGACGTGCTCGCCGTCGGGGAGGACGAGGCGGCCACCCTGGGGGTGAACGTCCCGCGGGTGCGGGTCGTCATCGTGCTCGCCGCCACCTTGGGGACCGCGGCGGCGGTGTCGGTGACCGGCCTGATCGGGTTCGTCGGCATCGTGGTGCCGCACCTGCTGCGCCTCCTGGTGGGTCCGAGCTACCGCCGCCTCGTGGTGCTCTCGATGGTGGCCGGGGCCGGGTTCCTCATCGTGGCCGATCTGCTGGCGCGGACGGTGATCGCCCCCGCCGAGCTCCCGATCGGGGTGGTTACCGCCTTCGTCGGAGCGCCGTTCTTCGCCGTCGTGCTGCGCACCGGGGGAAGGAGGGCGTCGTGACGGCCATGGTGCGGGCCGAGGGGATCCGGGTCGCCTACAACGGGCATCCGGTGCTCGACGGCATCGACCTCGAGGTCGAGGTGGGGGAGTGGGTTGGGCTCATCGGCCCCAACGGGGCGGGCAAGACCACCCTGCTGCGGGCGCTGGCGGGAACGGTGCCGGACGCGGGGAGCGTGACGCTGGGCGGCCGGTCGGTACGCCGTCTCAGCCGGCGGGAGTGGTCGCGGTCGGTGGCGCTCGTCCCCCAGCACCCCACCATCCCCGCCGGGATGCGGGTGGTCGATTACGTGCTGCTGGGGCGGACTCCCCATCTCGGGTACTTCGCCACCGAAGGGGCCGAGGATCTGGCGGTGGTGCGGCGGGTGCTCGAGGAGATGGGCCTCGTGGCGCTGGCGGCCCGCCGCCTCGACGCCCTCAGCGGCGGCGAGCTGCAGCGGGCGGTGCTGGCCCGCGCCCTTGCCCAGGGCCCGGAGCTGCTGCTGCTCGATGAGCCGACCACATCACTCGACATCGGCCGCCAGCAGGAGGCGATGGACCTGGTCGACGACCTGCGGCACGCGGGCCACACGGTGGTGAGCGCCATGCACGACCTCACCATCGCCGGCCAGTTCCCCGACCGGCTGCTGCTCCTGAGCGAGGGAAAGGTGGTGGCGGCGGGACGGCCCGTCGAGGTACTCACGCCGCAGCTCATCGAACGCCACTACGGAGCGAAGGTGGTGGTGACGGTCGACACCGCCGGGGGCGTCACCGTGGTGCCGGACCGGGGGCTCCCGGCCCGGGATCAGGAGCGGGGAACCGCCACTCCCCGGTAGGTCACGGTACCCGACGCCACCTCGATTGCGAGGGTGCCTCCGGGGGCGAAGACGGCGGCGACGGGGCGGTCGGTGTCGAGGGTGCGGGTGCCGTCGCCGACGGTGAAGGTGGCCCCGTCGGTCCCGGGATCGAGTGCCACGACGAGGTACGGATCGGTTCCCTCCGGAGCCTCGATCGAGGCCTCCACCGTGTCGTCGGTCTCGGTGACGGTGACGGGGACGCTCGGGAGCTCGTCCTCGAAGGCCACCACGAACTGCTCGGCGAGGTCGTCCTCCACCGCCGTCACATACAGGTCGCGCTGGACCGAGGTGTGGATGATGGTGTCGGCCGCGGCGAGGTAGGGATGGAGGTAGGAGAGGGCCGGTGAGACCCGGCGGAGGAACACCGCCTCCTCGAAGTAGGGGGCGATGACCGGAAGTAGCGACCAGCCGTACGAGTCGTGGAGGACCACGGTCGATCCGGTGATGGGCGCTCCCGGAGTCGCCGTCTCGTGCGCCTCCAGCCCCGGCACCGGTTCTCCGGCCGCGGTCTCCACCCGGGTGACCGTCTCGGTGGTGGTGAGACCGGGGGGCCGCGAGACGTACTGGATCTCCGTCTCGGAGGCGGGGAGCCCCATCATGTCGGTGAGGTCGCCCTGTTTCTCCTCCGTCCCGGTGGCGACGAGAGCGTCGGGCTGCCATGTTCCTGGGTCGAGGGCGTCGACGATGGCGGCGGCGTGCACCGCGGCCCCCGCCACCGTCCAGTGGGTGTTGAGGGCGAGGTAGAGCGGCTCGCGGCCCTTGGCGGCCTCCATGTCGTCCCAGGTCGTGACGAGCACGCCGGGGAGGTCGAGACGGCCGAGGCTGGCTGCGGTCTCCAGCACACAATCCGGTTCGGACTCCATCATCTCGGGATAGATGCTCGGCTTGTCGGGGGCGACGGCGAGCAGGAAGCGGCGGCCGGTCAACGTGACGACGGCGTCGGCCCGTTCCAGAATGTCGACGAAAGCCGCGGTCTTCTCGGCTCCCAGGCATGGTTGGTTCACGGTGTGGCGCCAGAAGAGCCACCCGTCGTGGCCGAAGATCACCTCGGGGTTGGGGGATTCGCCGAGCTGCTCGTGGATCCAGGCGTTGGCTTCGACCGCGGTGTCGATGCCGGGGAGGGCGTCTTCGAAGTAGGCGTCGAGTTCGGCGCCGAGGTCCTGGTTGAGGATGGCGCCGACGTCGAAGAGGGGGAAGCCGGCGGGATCCTTGTTCTCGATGGCGCCAGGCCGGAACCCGACTGCGAGCAGCACGAACGGCGTGGTGATCATGGCGAGGAAGACAACTGAAACGATCCAGTTCCCGAGTCTCCGCATCCGGAAACTCTAGAACTGGTAGTAGAGAAACGGGCTGAAGGTACCGGTCGCCACCAGGAGGAGGGTGTAGGGGAAGGCGATGAAGAGTTCGGCGAACCGGAGGCTCCATCCGGTGGCCCCCTGCAGCCGGGTGATGGCGATGCCGCCGACGAAGCTGCCGGGCAGCAGCGCCGAGGCGCACCCCACCGTCAGGGCGATGATGGTGTGGGTGTCGAATGCCTGGCTGATGGGTTCGATCAGGGTCCCTCCGGTGCTGAACATGGCGCCGAGGTAGGAGAGGGCCGCTCCGATGTCGGTGGCCCGGAACACGACCCAGCCGATCATCACCGCTAGCAGCACCACCGCCCGTCGCAACGGCGCCCACGACACTGCCGGGTCGACGGGGCGCTGCCGCAGCAACCGTTCGGTGACGAGCAGGGCGCCGTGGTAGGCGCCCCACACCACGAACGTCCAGTTGGCGCCGTGCCAGAACCCGACGAGGAGGAACACGATCCACAGGTTGACGTAGGTGCGGCCCGGCCCGACCCGTGATCCCCCGAGGGGGATGTAGAGGTAGTCCCGGAACCAGTTGGACAGGGTGATGTGCCAGCGTCTCCAGAAGTCGGTGACGGAGACCGCCGAGTAGGGGCGCCGGAAGTTCTCGGGGAACTCGAAGCCGAAGAGCCGGCCCAACCCGATCGCCATGTCGGAGTAGCCGCTGAAGTCGAAGTAGATCTGCACGGTGTAGGCGGCGAGCCCGATCCAGGCCGCCGCAGCGGAGAGGTTCGCCCCGTTGGCCCCGAAGGCGGCGTCGGCGATCGGCGCCACCGCGTCGGCGATGAGGACCTTCTTGGCGAGACCGTGGATGAAGCGCAGCGCCCCTTCGGCGAACCGATCGATGCCGACCTGCCGGTCGTGGAGCTGGTCGGCGATCTCGTGGTACCGCACGATTGGTCCGGCGATGAGCTGCGGGAAGAGGGCGACGAAGAGGGCGAAGTCGAGCAGGTTGCGGATCGGCTCGACCCGGTTGCGGGCCAGGTCGAGGGTGTAGGACATCGATTGGAACGTGAAGAACGAGATGCCGATCGGCAGCACCACCGAGGTCCAGGCGATCTGACCCCAGCCGAGGTGGGACGCCAGCGAGTTGATCTGGTCGACGACGAAGTTGGCGTACTTGAAGTAGCCGAGCATGGCGAGGCTCACCGTCACCGAGCTGATCACCCCGAGACGGACCCGACGGGGGTTCTGGTCGCGGTGGCCGGAGGCCACCACCAGCCCGGCGGCGTAGTGGAGCAGGGTGGAGATGAGGAGCAGGGAGACGAGGGCGCCGCCTCCCCATGTGTAGAAGACGAGCGACGTGAGGAGGAGCCAGGCGTTACGAAGGCGCCTCCCGGCCACCGCGTAGCCGGCCAGGCACACCGGGAGGAAGAAGAACAGGAAGGAGACCGATGAGAAGACCATGGCTGCGCTGTCGGCTGGCTCCCGGTACGGAGGTCATGAGCCCCGCCGCCGATGGTCCTGTGCCGGGGCTCCGGCAGCCTATCCGATGAGGCGGTCGAGCAGGGTCTCCACGCCGTGCACGCCGCTCACCCCTGCGATGGGGAGGTGCTGCACCCCGGCGGCAGCGCCCCGCCGAGGAGAGGCGGCCGGAGCCGTGCCGATTCGAAACGGGCGGAAGGATCAGGCCGTTCCGGGCCGCGGGGTTCCTTTGAGTTGGGCGAGGCCGAGTGCCACCGCGGTCGAGGCGGCGCCGCCGGTGAGCATCACCGCCCGGGCCGGGGCGTCGCCCCGCATCCCGGCGATCAGGGCCGAGGCGACGTCGCCGGCGTCGACGAGCACCCCCCACCGCAGCCAGCGATCGAGTTCGGCTCCGGAGGTAGCGAGCAGGCCGGCGCCCATCATGAGCTCTCGTGTGGCGAAGACCCGGATCATGGCCGTGAGCCCGCGGCTCTCGGCGGGGTCGATCCCGAAGGCACGGGCCAGCAGCCCGGGGGCAACCAGCCCTCCGATCCCGAGCGTGAGACGGATGCCGGCCAGGGCGGTGCGGGCCGGATTGGCGGTGTTCATGGGCGGGCTCCTCGTGACGTGGTGTTACCCACAAGGTACCGCAGCCGGCGATTCCCTATGCTCGAAAGCTCCGTGGAGAGGAGGGCCGTGGGATCGAGGAGGGTGGCGTTGGTCACCGGAGCGGCGTCGGGTCTGGGCCGGGCGACCGCACGCCGGCTCTCCGAGGCCGGGCAACGGGTCTTCGGCACCTATCTGCCGTCCGATCCGGGTGATCCGTTCCCCGGCGTTGAGATGGTGCCGGTCGATGTCGACGTCGACGAGTCGGTGGAGGCGGCGGTGGCCGCGGTGCGGGAGGCCGCCGGTCACATCGACCTGCTCGTGAACTGCGCCGGGTTCGGCATCGCCGGGCCGGTGGTGGAGACCACCCTTGAGGAGGCGCACCGCCAGTTCGAGACCAACGTGTTCGGGGTGCTTCGCATGTGCCGGGCGGTCGTTCCGGGGATGCGGGAGCGGGGTAAGGGCACCATCGTGACGATCGGGTCGATCGGGGGCGTCATCGCCCTCCCCTACCAGGGGGTGTACTCGGCGACCAAGTTCGCCCTGGAGGGCTTGATGGAGGCGATGCGGATCGAGTTGCGGCCCTTCGGGATCCGGGTGGTGCTCATCGAGCCGGCCGACTTCCACACCGGCTTCACCGAGGCGCGGCGTACCATCGAGGCGATGGAAGGCTCGCCGGAGCGGGACCGTTTCGACCGGTCGCTGGAGGTGATCGAGCACGACGAGGTGAACGGCTCCGACCCGGCCATGATGGGGGAATTGGTGGAGCGGATCGCCCGCCGGCGCCGTCCCCGCCTCCGCTACACGGTGGGTGAGCCGTCGGAGCGGTTGGCGGCGGTGCTGAAGCGGGTCGTGCCCTACTGGGCCTTCGAGCGAATCATCCGGCAGCATTACCGAACGTGAGGTGACGATGGGACCTGGCAAGACACCCCTTGCCGATCTGTACTACCAGATGACCCGGATGCGGCTGTTCGAGGAAGCCGTCGGGGATCTGTGGTGGCGCGGGCTCATCTCGGGGGAGATGCACCTCGGTATCGGCGAGGAGGGGATCATCGCCGGGGTGCTGGCCCACCTCGAGGACGGCGACGCGGTGGCGCTCGATCATCGACCCACCGCGGCCCTGCTGGGCCGGGGCACCGACCCGAAGGGTTTGCTACTGGAGATGCTGGGCCACGAGCAGGGATCGGGCCACGGCCGGGGCGGGCACATGCACCTCTTCGACCGTGACCGGCTGGTTGCCTCCTCCGGGATCGTCGGTTCGTCGGCGCCGCTGGCCTGCGGGTTCGCCCTCGCCGGGCTCCGGCTCCGTCCCGGCCGCGTCACGGTGGCGTTCTTCGGGGAGTCGGCGATCAACCAGGGCATGCTGATGGAGGCCCTCAACTTGGCGGTGGTGTGGAAGCTCCCGGTGCTGTTCGTGTGCAAGGACAACGGGTGGGCGATCTCGACCCGCTCGGACGAGATGACCGGCGGGACGCCGGGTCGGCGGGCCGACGCCTTCGGCATGCCGGCGTGGCGGGTCGACGGTTCCTCGGTGGGTGAGGTGTGGGCGGTCGCCGGGAAAGCGGTGAGCCGGGCGCGGCGGGGACGTGGTCCCGGATTCTTGTGGGCCACCTGCCAGCGGCCTCGCGGCCATTTCGAGGACGATCCGCTGCTGCGCTTCATCGAGGATCCGCGTGAGGCGGGGGGAGAGATCCCGCGTCTGGCCCGGGGCAGCATGGACCGCTCGGCCGGCGGGCTGCGGGCCCGGGGGGCGGGGGCGCGCCGGGTGATGGGCACGTTGGCGCGGGCGGTGGCGACCCGGTTCGGACCGCGGCGAGACCCGCTGCGCAAGGCGGCCAAGGACCTCGACGAGGCCGAGCTTGCCGCTCTGGAGGCGGCGGCCCGGGGCGAGGTGGAGGCGGCGGTGAGTGAGGCGTTGGCGATCGCGGGGGTGGCGCCGTGAAGGAGTACGGGTTCGGCGAGGCGATCGATCTGGCGGTGACCGAGGCGATGCGCCGCGACGACCGGATCGTGGTGTTCGGCGAGGATGTACCGATGGTGCGGCGGGAGCTGCTGGTGCGGTTCGGGCCGGAGCGGGTGCGGGGCACGCCGATCAGCGAGTCGGCGTTCCTCGGCGCCGGGGTGGGGGCGGCGATGGCCGGGCTGCGCCCCATCGTGGAGATCATGCTGGTGGACTTCGTGGCGGTGGCCCTCAGCGGCCTGCTCAACGAGGCCGCCAAGATCGAGGATTTCTCCGGGGGGAGCTGGCCGGTCCCGCTCGTGGTACGGGCGACCTGCGGCGGCGGCTATGGGGACGGGGGCCAGCACGAGCAGGCGCTGTGGGGCCTGCTGGCCGGCATTCCCGGGTTGACCGTGGTCGTTCCCTCGACGCCGGCCGACGGGGCCGGGCTGATGATGAGCGCCCTGGCCGACGACGGGCCGGTGGTGTTCCTGGAGCACAAGCTGCTCTCGGCGAGGTGGCTGGAATGGATGGCGGGCTCGCGCCGGGACACGGTGACGTTCGACATCCCACTCGCCGGCGCCGCCGGCGAGGTGCCGGACCCTCCGGTGGCGGTGCCGATCGGCCGGGCCGTGGTGCGGCGGGAGGGGCGTCACCTGGTGATGTTCAGTGTGGCGGTGGGGGTGCACCGCTGCCTGGAAGCCGCCGAGGAGCTGGAGCAGCGGGGGATCGAGGCGACGGTGGTCGATCTGCGCACCGTGCGCCCGCTCGACCGGCACGCCATCGTGGATGCCGCCGGGGCGACGAAGCGGGTGCTGGTGGTGGACGAGGACTACGCCGGGTTCGGCCTCTCCGGTGAGATCGCAGCGGTGGTGGCGGAGAGCGGCCTCGCGGCCCGGTTCGGCCGGGTGGCGGTGGAGGGCACCATCCCGTACGCCCGTCACCTCGAACGCGAGGCGCTCCCCAACGTGGATCGGATCGTGGCGGCCGCGGTGGACCTGATCGGCTGAGGTCCTGCTATCCGGCGAGGCGGTGGCGGGCCTGCCACAACCGGAGCATCGTGTAGGGGCCGAAGGTGAAGCTGACGACGTTGATGAGCGTCTCGGCCGCCATGGCACCGTCCATCCGGCGGTACTTGCCGTGTTGCAGGTTGAACAGGGTGTCCATCGCTCCGAGGAACACCATGGCGCTGCCGGCTGCGATCCCGAGCGGGACGGCGGCGACGTTCTGCTTGCGCAGCAGCAGGGCCGAGGCCACGAAGCAGCCCGTCATGTAGGCGTCGGCGGCGGGGAAGGCGTTCTCGAAGGCGAGGTAGGTGGGGTCGTCTTCCTCAGTCTGGAGGCGGCCTTTGGTGAAGTGCTCGACCCAGTAGGCGATGGTGGCGCCGGCGACGGCGAGCATGAGGGCGGAGTGGATGCGGTCCGAGAGTGGTGCTTTCGCCATGACCCGAGATTAGCGACTGTGACGGGTCGGATTCAGTAAGTCTTGACTTACAGTAAGTGCTCGCTTACTCTTGTCCACCTGATGCACGCACGCCAACTCGACGCCCTCGGAGATCCCACCCGAAGGGAGATCTTCGACCGGATCCGCCACCAGCCGCGGGCGGTGGGAGAACTCGCCGCCGAGCTTCCGGTGTCCCGTCCGGCGGTGTCGCAGCACCTCCGGGTGTTGCGGGAGGCGGGCCTGGTGCAGGCGGAGGCATCCGGGACCCGCCGCATCTACTCGGTCGACCCGTCCGGGCTCGACGCCCTGAGGAGCTGGGTGGAGGACATGTGGGACGAAGCCATGGCACGGTTCGCCGCCGCCACCGATGAGGAGAGGGGAGATCGCTGATGTCGATTCCGCCAGTCCGCAAGGAACGCACCGTCCAGGTCCCGCCCGAGACGGCATTCTCCGTGTTCACCGAGCGTATCGGTGAGTGGTGGCCGCTGGCGTCCCACTCCCTCGGAGGCGACGAGGCGGTTTCGGCTGTGATCGAACCGCGGCTCGGTGGCCGCGTCTACGAGCGGCTCGCCGACGGCACCGAGCACGACTGGGGCACGGTGCTGGTGTGGGATCCGCCGTCCCGCCTCGTGCTCTCGTGGCACGTCGGTCGCGATCCGGCACAGAGCACCGAGGTCGAGGTGCGGTTCGACCCGGCCGGGGAGGGAGCCTGCCGGGTGGTGCTGGAGCACCGCAACTGGGAGCGCCTCGGGGAAGAGGCGTCGACGACCCGGGACGGGTACGACGGCGGGTGGGAGACCGTGCTCGGCCGCTACACGGATCTCGCCGGCTCCTGAGCGGCGGGGGGCTCAGCCGGCGGCGAACGCCGGGTCGTAGCGGCGGTCCCAGGCGGCGTAGACCGCGATGCCGGCCGTGAGGATCACCGCCGCGGTGACGTACATGGTGCTGTAGCCGAACAAGGCGATGACGACGCCCAACACCGGTCCACCGAGCAGGGTCCCGACGTCGAAGAGGGCGGTGAAGAACGCCAGCACCGAGCCGCGGTCCTCGGCGGGAGCCCGCGTAACGGTGAAGCCGTAGAGGATCGGGAAGGCGTACCCGTGCCCGGTGCCACATAGCACCCCGGCGATGGCGAGGTGGAGGGAGCTGTCGGCCCCGGCCAGCACCAGGAATCCGGCGACGAGGGCGAAGAGGGCAGGGAACAACACCTTGCGCTCGCCGATCCGCTCGGGGAGCCGGGCGAAGAGGATGCGCAGCGTGATGGCGGTGCCGGCGTAGGTGGCGAAGAAGAGCCCGACCGATCCGACCCCGGTCTCGTCGACGAAGGTGCGCAGGAACGTGAAGTATCCGCTCAGGACGAGCGAGAACGTGGCCGTGATGAGCCAGATCGGGAGCAGGTTGGGTCGGATCACGGAGCGCACGAACCCGACCCGCTCGGCTCCCGGCTCGAGGTCGTGGCTCGGCTCGGGCAGGCTGAGCGCCATGGCGAGCGCCGCCAGGCCGAACCCGGCCGCGGTGAGGAAGAGAGCGTGGAAGGTGGCCCAGTGCAGCACGAGGTCGCCGATGACGCCGCCGACCGCGATGGGGAGCAGACCGGACACCCCGAACAGCGCCAGGCCCTCGGTCCGCCGGGTGGCGGGGACGATGTCGGCGCCGTAGGTGAACAGCGCCGTGAACATGGTGGCCTCGGCGATGCCGTGGAGGATCCGCACCGCATACAGCCACGGCCCGAGCGAGGAGACGGTGAGGTAGAGGGCTACCGCCACCGTGTTGAGCAATCCTCCGAAGAGGATGACGGGGCGGCGGCCACCGGTGTCGAGGATCGGTCCGATGAAGGGCCGCACCGCGATCGAGGCGATGGCGGTGACCCCGACGATGATGCCGACCTGCACCTCGTCGGCGCCGAGGTCGGTCAGGTATCTCGGGAGGTGGATGAACAGGAAGAACGACAGGCCCTGGAGCAGGTTGGCCAGGGAGACGAGCACGAAGGGCCGGGTGAAGAGGGGGTCGCGGGACACCGAGGGAGTCTACGAGTCGCGGATGAGGGCGAGTTCGGCGTATGCCGGTGCAGGGTTGGAGCCTGCCACGGGGGCACCCGAAAGGTTACGAGGTCGTCTCGTCACCCATGGGGACGGCGTAGACGACGACGTTGCCGTCGTAACGCTTGACCCGCTCGTCGAACGCTCCCCCGCACGTGATGAGGGTGAGCACCGGGGGCCCTTCCCGGCTGAAGACGACTGCGGTGGGTAGCTCCTCCTTGTCGTAGAGGGTGCGGGCTTCGACCCGGTAGGTCTCGCTGTTGCCGTCGTCGAAGTCGATCGAGATGGCGCTTCCCGGCTCCAGCTCGTGTAGCCGGAAGAACACGCCGGGGCCCTGTCCCGCCAGGTCGACGTGGGCGGCGAGCACGGCCGATCCCGGTTCGCCGGGGGCGGGGCCATGCCGGTACCAGGCGACGTCGTTGACGTTGTCCGGAACTTCCATGTCACCGTTGGGATCGACACCCGCCGCAACGATGGGGGCGTCCTGATCGATGGCGGGGATGTGAAGCGTCACCGGGATCCTGGAGCGGGTCTCCGGGTACTTGCCGACGGTGAACTGTGGGATGGAGGCGGCTGGGTCGGGCGTTCCCACAGGACGATCTTCGGGAGGCGACGTCGTTGTCGGGGGAATCGAGGGCGTGCCGCTCGTGGTGGGGGAAGTGAGCGCCTGCTCGAAGGCGATGGCGTCACCGGCGCCGACC
>CAYQEC010000007.1:95576-96634 GCA_964416425.1 uncultured Acidimicrobiaceae bacterium
CGTGGTGGGGGAAGTGAGCGCCTGCTCGAAGGCGATGGCGTCACCGGCGCCGACCGGAGGACGGGAGACGATCCAGGCTCCGATGGCGATCCCGAGAACGAGGATTCCGGTGGCGACGAGGGCGAGTGCGTTTCGCATGGGGAGAGGAGCAGGGGAGGGCCGGCGAGTGGCCCTCCCCTGCGATGCGACTCGAGGTCGTCCTGTCAGCGTTGCCGGCGTGCGGCCTGAAGACCGGCGGTGCCTCCGGCGGCGATCAGCACACCTGCGATCGCCAGCATGGCGACAAACCAGGCGGGCATCGCGGCGCCGAGATCACCACCGGTGCCGGTGGGCACGCCGTTGGGTGCGGCCTGGAGGCCTGCGAGGGTCTGGACCGCGAGCTGGAAGCTGCCTCCCTCCAGGTCGCCGATGGCGTACACGATCACGTTCGTTCCCTCGGGGATCGTGAGTGCCGCCACCTCGGTGACGACCGTGCTGGCATCACCGGCCGCGGTGACTTTGACGTTGTAGTCGCCGGAGGGGACGTCGGCGACGCCCTCGGCGCCGTTGGGAACGTCCGAGAAGAGGGCTCCGTCGTTCGCCACGATGTCGACGTTGGGGGCGGCGGCGGTGTGACGCACGGTCACCCGGCCGTTCCCGGCGTCGATGGCGGAGATGTCGTTCACCCAGACGCTGATGACCGGGGCGCCGGCGCCGTCGAGGTTGGCTTCGATGGTTGCGTTGGCGCCTGCCGGGAGGGTGACGGCCTGGGCGAGGACGGGGTCGCTGGCGGCGTCGGCCCCGGCGGCGCGGATGGCGATGTCGTAGTCACCGGCGGGCAGCGTGAGCGGGTCGGTCACCGTCCCGTACTCGAAATCGGAGAGGGTGAGGTCGCCGTTGACGTAGACGTCGACCGCCAGGTCGGGCACGCCGTGGACCACCGTCACGGTTCCCTCGCCGCTTTGGGCGAGCGCCGTTCCGGGGACCATCGCCAGTGCGAAGACGACGGCCATCATGATGAGCTTGCGCATGTCTCGTTCCTTCCTCATGCGGACGTTTCGCCATGAGTACGGGACCAC
>CAYQEC010000007.1:96734-99463 GCA_964416425.1 uncultured Acidimicrobiaceae bacterium
CGCCTCGTCGCGGGAGACGAGGCGGGGGCGTGGGGGGTGGTCGAGTCCGCCCTGGCATCGGGCACGGAGCCCGCCGGGGTGTACACCGAGATGCTCGGGCCGGCCCTCGAGTCGGTGGGGTGCCGGTGGCACGACGGGGAGATCTCGGTTGCGGTGGAGCACCTCGCCAGCGCGGTGGCGGTCCGCATCGTGGGGCGGCTCGGGCCGCGCTTCGCCCGCAAGGGCCGCACCTGGGGCCGGGTTGTGGTGACGACCCCGGAGGGTGAGCGGCACGGGATCCCCTCCGCCATGCTCTCGGATCTGCTGCGTGGCGCCGGCTTCGAGGTGACCGACCTGGGGGTCGACGTTCCCTCCGATGCGCTGGCGGGCATCATCGAGCGAATCGGGGCCCCGGTCGCGGTGTGCATCAGCGCCACCCGGGCCGGATCCAATCGCCAGATCCGGAGGGCGGTGAAGGCGGTGCGGGCGAGCACGGATGCCCTGGTCCTGGTGGGTGGCGGCGCCATCGTCGACGCCGCCCACGCCAAGTCGCTCGGAGCGGACGGGTGGGCCACCGACGGTCCCGGTGCCGTCCGGCTGGTGCTCGATTCCGTCACCAGAGCCTGACGCCGGCCGCTTCGATCTCGGGAATCCTCGCGGTCCACCCTTGACTTTCCAGTCATTTAGTACTAAAACTACTCCTTACCCGATTGTCCTAGTACTAAATGGTGGTCATCACGATGAACGAAACCCTGAGTAGGCGAGCCGATACCGATCTCATCGACGGGATCACGCAGCGGGACGAACCGTCCCTCGCCGAGGTGTACCGCCGGCACGGCGGTCCCGTTTACGGGCTCGCCCTGCGCATCCTCAGAAACCCCGACTTGGCCGAGGAGATCGTCCAGGAGGTGCTGCTCCGGCTGTGGAGAGAGCCCCACAAGTTCGACGCGGGGCGCGGCTCGCTGCGTTCTTTCCTGCTCGCCCACGCCCACGGCCGGAGCGTCGATCTCATCCGATCCGAGTCCTCGCGCCGTACACGGGAAGAGCGTGACGCCCGTCTCTCGGCGGAGACGGGTTGGAGTCTCGAGGAAGAGGTGTGGGAGATGGCACTGGCCGATCATGTTCGGACCGCCCTGCAGGAGTTGGAGGAGATCGAGCGACGTCCCATCGAGCTCGCCTACTTCGGCGGTTTCACCTACCGGCAGGTCGCCCGCCTGCTGGATACACCGGAAGGGACGATCAAGAGCAGGATTCGCACCGGTTTGAAGCGTCTCAACGGAGCACTCACCAGGTACGGCCTCGCTCCCGTGAGCTGAAGGTGACCGAAGACATGACGCACCCCGAAATCCAGGAGTCCCTGGGGGTCTACGCCCTCGACGCGGTGGAGGGGGAGGAGCGTCGCATCGTCGAACACCACCTCGCCACCTGCCCGGAATGCCGATTCGAGGTCGTCGAACACCGCGAGGTGGCAGCCCGGCTGGCGTCGGTCACGTCGGCGGGGCCGGTGGGTCTGTGGACGGCTCTGCAGCGGCGGCTGACGGCGCCCTGTATCCTTCTGGAAGACGACGACAGGGAGGGACGATGACCGACGATCGCCTACGCCGCCTCCGGCGCTTCAACGTCATCATGGGATTGGTGCACCTCGCCCAGGCCGCGGCGGTGCTCGCCCTCAGCACCGATTTCGCCCTTCCGGTGACCACCGCCTTCAGCCGCTTCGACCCCGCCACCGAGACTTTGGTGCCGAACTACCGCACCGCCTTCGAGGTGCAACTGGGGCCGCTGGTGGCCCTCTTCCTGCTGCTCTCGGCGGTCGCCCATCTCGTCATCGCCTCCCCCTGGGGGTACCCCTGGTACGTCCGCACCTTGGAGAAGGGCGCCAACTACGCCCGCTGGATCGAATACGCGGTGAGTTCCTCGGTCATGATCGTGGTGATCGCCTTGCTCGTCGGCATCTACGACGCCATGGCGCTCATCGCCCTGTTCGCGGTGAACGCCGCCATGATCCTGTTCGGCTGGATGATGGAGCTGCACAACCAGACGACCACACGGACCAACTGGACGGCGTTCTGGTTCGGGGTGTTCGCCGGCGCGGTGCCCTGGATCTGCATCACGATCTACCTCGTCGGCGCCGGCGGTCCCGAGGGAGGGCCACCTGGGTTCGTCTACGGGATCTTCTTCTCCCTGTTCGTGTTCTTCAACGTCTTCGCCGTCAACATGGTGCTGCAGTACCGCAAGGTGGGACGGTGGGCCGACTACCTCTACGGCGAGCGGGTCTACATCCTGCTCAGCCTGTTCGCCAAGAGCGCACTGGCCTGGCAGGTCTTCGCCGGGACCCTCCGTCCGGTGTGAGGTCGGGGCCGGGCGCCCCGGGCGGCTACGGCACGAGGGGACGCTCGTAGGTGACGGTGGCCCGCCGGATCCAGATGTAATTGGACGAGCCGGGTGGCTAGCGGTCCCCTCCCAGGTAGCTGCCGGCGTCGAAGATCGGCGGGTCCTGGTACTCGCGCTCGATGACCGAGTCGATCTCGCGTCCTCTGCACCGCATCCACCAGGTGATGCCCATGACGATCACGATGAAACCGAGGTATGGGAGGTATCCCCACATATGGGATACGTTACCACGTCACGGTGTGACCGTCGCGGGCCGGACTTCGATGTCGCGACGTGCGGGCGCGTCGATACACCGTCGGGGTGTGGGATTCGTGGGCCCAGCTGGATTTGAACCAGCGGCCTCATCCTTATCAGGGATG
>CAYQEC010000008.1:0-92069 GCA_964416425.1 uncultured Acidimicrobiaceae bacterium
AGGCAGCTCCCAGCCGGCGCGACCGCAACGCTCGAACTCGTGACGGTCCGCTAACCGTCCTCAATCGGGAATCTCGAGACCCCTCAGCTCCTCGGCGAGGCGCGCCGCCCCCGCCCGGCCCCCGTCGCTGATCTCGGCCCGGTCGGTGAGCAGCGTCACCTGGTTCTGGAAGATCTGCAGGAACCCGCCGTGGATGCCGACCAGCGTCGTCCCCGTCTCGCCCCGGATCTCCACCACCCCGGTCGACAGCGCCGCCATCGTCGGTTCGTGGCCGGCCAGGATCCCGATCTCCCCCTCGGTGGTGCGGGCGATCACCATCTGGGCGTCGCCCTGCCACACCACCGACTCGGGGGTGACGACGTCGACCGAGAACAGGGGAAGGTCGTCCATCAGGCCGCCTCGATCTCCTTCGCCCGGCGCTGGACGTCCTCGGCGCCGCCCACCATGTAGAAGGCCTGCTCCGGCAGGTGATCCAGCTCGCCGCCGATGAGGGCCTTGAACGAGGCGATCGTCTCCTCCAGCGGCGTATACACACCGTCCTGCCCGGTGAACTGGGCGGCGACGAACATCGGCTGGGAGAGGAATCGCTGGATACGACGGGCCCGGGACACGGTGAGACGGTCCTCCTCCGACAGCTCGTCGATGCCGAGGATGGCGATGATGTCCTGCAGGTCCTTGTAGCGCTGCAGGATCTGCTGCACCTGGGTCGCCACCCCGTAGTGCTCGTCGCCGACGATCTGCGGATCGAGCGCCCGGCTCGTCGAGTCGAGCGGATCGACCGCCGGGTAGATACCGAGGGCGGTCAGCGGCCGCGACAGCACCGTGGTGGCGTCGAGGTGGGAGAAGGCGGTGTGCGGCGCCGGGTCGGTGATGTCGTCGGCAGGCACGTAGATCGCCTGCAGCGAGGTGATGGAGCGGCCCTTCAGCGACGTGATGCGCTCCTGGAGTGCCCCCATCTCCCCGGCCAGCGTCGGCTGGTAACCCACCGCCGACGGCATACGGCCGAGCAGGGTCGAGACCTCCGCGCCGGCCTGGGTGAAACGGAAGATGTTGTCGATGAACAGCAGCACGTCGAGGCGCTCCACGTCCCGGAAGTACTCGGCCATCGTCAGCGCCGAGAGGGCCACCCGAAGCCGCACCCCCGGCGGCTCGTCCATCTGGCCGAACACCAGCGCCGTCTTCTCCAGCACGCCCGACTCCTGCATCTCGAGGAAGAGGTCGTTGCCCTCACGGGTCCGCTCCCCCACCCCGGCGAACACCGAGACGCCGCCGTGCTGGGTGGCGACCCGGTTGATCATCTCCTGGATCAGCACCGTCTTGCCGACGCCGGCGCCGCCGAAGAGGCCGATCTTGCCGCCCCGCACGTAGGGGCAGAGCAGGTCGATGACCTTGATCCCGGTCTCGAACATCTGCTTGGTGGGCTCCACGTCCTCGTAGGCGGGCGGCTTGCGGTGGATCGGCCACCACTCCCCCGTGAACTCGAGGTCGGGGGCGTCGAGCGAGTCGCCCCACACGTTGAAGATGTGGCCCAGGGTCTGGTCACCCACCGGGACCGCGATCGGGCGGCCGGTGTTGCGGACCGTCGCCCCCCGCACCAATCCCTCGGTGGGCGCCATGGCGATGGCCCGCACCGTGTTGCCGCCCAGGTGCTGGGCCACCTCGGCGATGACCGACCGCGCCTCGCCGCCGACCTCGAACTCGATGTCGAGGGCATACATGATCTCGGGAAGCGAATCCGGCGGGAACTCCACGTCGACGACCGGACCCGCCACCTTGACGATGCGGCCCGCAGGCAGGGTGCTGGTAGTGGTCACTTGTCTTCTCCGTCATCCTTCGTCGTGTCTGTTCTTCGCACGCTCGCTCACCCCTGCGTGAAGGCCTCGGAGCCACCCACGATCTCGGAGATCTCGGTGGTGATCTCCGCCTGGCGGGCCTGGTTCGCCTGCCGGGTGAGGAGCCGGGTCAACTCCTCGGCGTTCTCGGTGGCCGCCTTCATCGCCCGGCGCCGGGCGGCGTGCTCGGAGGCCGAGCCCTCCAGCAGGATCCCGAACACGCTGCCCTCCAGGTAGCGCGGCAGGAGCCGGCCCAAGATCTCCTCGGGCGAGGGCTCGAAGGTGTAGGCGGCGCCCAGCTCCGCCTGGGAGTGGGCCGTCAGATCGGGCGGCTCGATCGGCAGTAGCGGCCAGCGCATCGGGGTCTGGGTGAGCGCCGAGACGTAGCGGGTGGTGTACACCTCGACCGCGTCGACCCGGCCCCCCTGGTACTCGTCGATCAGGATCTCGCTGATGGCACGGGCGTCGCCGTAGGTCGGGGCGTCGGTGACGCCGAGAAAGGTGCGCTCGATCGGGTAACGGCGGTAGCGGAAGTAGGACTGTGACTTCTTCCCCACCACGTAGAGGCGGACCTCCCGCCCCTGGTGACGATGTTCGAGCAGGGCCCGTTCGGCGAGCCGGATGACCGACGTGTTGTAACCGCCCGCCAGCCCCCGATCCGAAGTGACGATGGTCAGGCCGACCGAGTGGACCTCCCGGCGCTCCAGCAGCGGGTGGCGCAACCCCCCGGAGGCGGCGGCGATGTTGCGGATCACCTCGGTCATCTTGGCGACGTAGGGCTGGGAGTTCGCCACCCGCACCTGCGCCTTGGCGATACGTGAGGTGGCGATCAGCTCCATGGCGCGAGTGATCTTCATGGTCGACTGGACGCTGCGGATGCGCCGCCGGATCAGTCGGAGCTCGGCCGAGGCCATGGCAGCTAGCTCTCCTCACCGGCGACCCGGGCCGCCTTGAACTGACCAATGGCGCCCTGCAGATCCTCCTCGGGAAGCTCGCCGCCGTCGGCGATCTGGGCCAGCAGGCCCGAGAACCGCGACCGCAGGAAGGTGCTCAGCTCCCCCGACGCCGGCAGGATCGCGTCAACGTTGATGTCGTCGAAGAGGCCCTCGGTGACGGCGTAGATCACCGCCACCTGCTCCTCGACCGGCATCGGGCTGAACTGCTTCTGCTTGAGGACCTCCACCACTCGGCGGCCCCGCTCCAGCTGGGCGAGGGAGGCGGCGTCCAGCTCGGAGCCGAACTCGGCGAAGGCCTCCAGCTCACGGAACTGGGCGAGATTGAGCCGGAGCGGGCCGGCCACCTTCTTCATCGCCCGGATCTGGGCGTTGCCGCCGACCCGGGAAACCGAGATGCCGGCGTTGATGGCGGGGCGGATCCCGGAGAAGAACAGGTCGGTCTCCAGGAAGATCTGGCCGTCGGTGATCGAGATCACGTTGGTGGGGATGTAGGCCGAGACGTCACCGGCCTTGGTCTCGATGATCGGGAGCCCGGTGAGGGAACCGCCGCCCAGGTCGTCCGACAGCTTGGCGCAGCGCTCCAGGAGACGGCTGTGCAGGTAGAACACGTCCCCGGGGTAGGCCTCCCGGCCCGGGGGACGCCGCAGCAGCAGCGAGATCTCACGGTACGCCACCGCCTGCTTGGAGAGGTCGTCGAAGATCACGAGGGCGTGCTCGCCGTGGTACATCCAGTGCTGGCCGATGGCGGAGCCGGAGTACGGGGCGTACATCTGGAGGGCCGCCGCCGACGACGCCGGGGCGTTGACGACCACCGTGAAGTCCATGGCGCCCGCCTCGTGCAGCACCTCCTGCACCTCGGCCACCGTCGAGGACTTCTGGCCGATGGCGACGTAGATGCACTTCACGCCCTTGCCGGCCTGGTTGATGATCGTGTCCACCACGACGGCGGTCTTCCCGGTCTGGCGGTCGCCGATGATGAGCTGGCGCTGCCCCCGCCCGATCGGGGTCAGGGCGTCGATGGCCTTGAGGCCGGTCTGGAGCGGCTCCTTGACCGGCTGCCGCTGCACCACCGACGGCGCCTGGGTCTCGAGGAGGCGGGTCTCGGAGAACTCGATCGGGCCCTTGCCGTCGATCGGGTTGCCCAGCGCGTCGATCACCCGCCCCAGCAGGCCGTCCCCCACCGGGATCTCGAGCACCCGGCCGGTGGAATGGACCTCGTCGCCTTCCTCGATGGTGCTCGAGTCGCCCATGATCACGGCGCCGATCGAATCCTCGTTGAGGTTGAGGGCGACGCCGGTGAGCCCGCCGGGGAACTCCAGCAGCTCGCTGGCGGCGGCGCCGGGCAGCCCGGTGACATGGGCGACGCCGTCACCGACCGAGGTGACGTAGCCGACGGTCTCGGCCTCCAGCGAAGGCGACCAGCCCTCGAGGTTCTTGCGCAGCGCTGCGGTGACGTCGCCGGGATCGAGCGTCATTTCAGCCATTCGTCATCCCCATACCTCTCGCAGTTCCTTGAGCCGACTCAGCACCGACCCGTCGAATACTGTGTCTCCCACCTTGGCGACGATCCCGCCGATCAGCGACGGATCGACCGTGACGCTCACCCGCACCCGCCGGCCGGTCATCTCCGCCAGCTTGGCGGTGAGCCGCTCCACCACCTCGGGCTCCAGGTCGATGGCGCTTCGCACCTCCGCCAGCACCTCTTCCTCCCGGGCCGCCGCCAGCTCCAGCGCCCGGGTGGCGATCTCACGCATCTCGTTGCTGCGGCCGGCCATGACGAGGAACGAGACGAGCGCGATGGTGGGGTCGGCGGCCCGTCCCTCCAGCACCTCGGCCACCACCGCGTGGCGGCGCTCCATCGGCACCCGTGGATCCGCCAGCGTGTCGTGCAGCTCCGGGCTGGCGTCGATCGCCTGGGAGACCCGGTACAACTCCTCGGTGATCCGGTCGGGATCACCCTCGGCGTGGGCGATGTCCAGCACCGCGGCGGCGTAATGGTCGATCTGGTCGGGGAACGGGATCTCACTCATCGGTCAGGCCTTCGTCCCCCCGAGCTCGTCGATGTAGCGGTCGACAAGCGCCCGCTGCGCGTCCTCGTCGAGACTGGAGCCGACCACTTTCTCGGCCACGTCGAGCGACAGTGCCGCCACCTCGTGGCGCAGTTGCACGGCGAGCCGGTCCCGTTCGGTTGCCGCCTCGGCGACGGCCCGCTGCTTGATCGCCTCCGCCTCCGACTGGGCCCGGGCGACGACGTCGCCCTTGACCGCCTCGCCGGCCTGGCGGGCGTCCTCGACGATGCGGCTCGCTTCGTCCCTGGCTCCGGCGAGTTGGGTGCGGTAGTCGGCCAGCAGGCTCTCGGCCTCGATCTTGGCGGCCTCGGCGGCCGCCTGCTCGGCCTTGATGGCCTGTTGGCGTTTCTCGATGATGTCCTGGAGGGTGGGCAGCACCCATTTCCAGACGAAGACGAAGATGATCGTGAAGGCGATGATGCCGGCGATCAGCTCCGACGTATCCGGGAGCAGCAGGTCGATGCCCTCACTGCTCTCGGCGGCCGGCTGTTGGGCTGCGAGGAGCGCCAGAATCGGTATCAACATGCTCGGAACGCTCCCCTACGCGATGAAGAACAGGACGAAGCCGATCAGTGCCAGTGCCTCGGTGAAGGCGATGCCGAGGAACATGGTGGTGCGCACCATCCCTGCCGCCTCGGGCTGGCGGGCCATCGCGGTGATGGCGTTGCCGACCACGATGCCGATGCCGATGCCCGGCCCGATCGCGGCGAGGCCGTAGCCCACCAGGGCGATGGCTCCCTTGATTGCTTCCATTCTCGCTTTCCTCCTACTCAGTGCTCGGGATGGACGGACGACTGTACGTAAACCGCCGCCAACAGGGTGAAGATGTAGGCCTGGAGCACGGCGACGACGATCTCGAAGACGAAGATCCCGAGGCCGAAGACGAACCACGGCACGCCGATCACGGACCGGATGCCGATGTCGCCCACGCTCGACATGAACACCCAACCGGAGACGAGCAGCAGGGCCAGCATGAGGTGCCCCGCCACCATGTTGGCGAAGAGCCGCACCGCCAAGGTGATGGGGCGCAGCAGGAACGTCGACACGAACTCGATGAGGCCCACCAGCGGCCGCAGGAAGATCGGCACCGCCTTGGGCCACACGATGCCACCGATGTAGCCAAAACCATTCTCGGCGAACCCCACCACCACGAAGATCACCCAGGTGACGATCGACAGGAACCCCGGGATCGCCATCCGCGACGTGATCGGGAAGCTGATGAACGGGGTGACCTCGAAGAGGTTGCCGACCAGGATGAACAGGAAGATCGACAGCAGGTAGGGGGCGTAGCGGGTCCCCTCCGGGCCGATGATGCCGACCGCCACCTCGTCCCGCACGTACCCGACCGTGCTCTCGACGAGCACCCCCAGCTTGCCGGGGACGAGCGCCTTGCGTCGCAGCCCGAAGTAGAGCAGCACCAGCACGATCGCCATCGCCAGGAACATGAGGAAGACGGTGCGGGTGAAATGGAACGGGCCGATCGAGAACAGAGCGTCGTCGTAGCGAAACAGCTCGATGACGTTGTCCGGCTTGCAGATGATGTCTGCCGCCGGGTCACATTCCGCGCTCGCCAGGATCAACGGCCCCACTGGTACTCCTTCCGTGCCCCCGCCGTCAGCGCCGCCGCCTCCCACACCAGCAGCACCAGATAGGCGACGACTGCCGCGATCCCCATCGCCGGCCGATCGATCTCGAAGAGGGCGGCGACGCCGAACATGGTCGCCGTGATGAGACCGAGCCGGATGAGGAAGCCGAACAGGGCGGCCGCATGATAGAGCCTCAGGGAGATGGAGGCCGCGGCCGACAGCAGCCACCCGGCGAGCAGGAAGTTGGCGACGACCACCAGCACCCCCACCGCGGCGGCCACCGCGCCGGCGCCGCCTCGCAGCAAGCCGAAGACGGCGACGATCACCGGCCCCACCCACAGTCCACGCCACGCCATGTCACGTCCGATGCGGGCCTCGATGCCGGGACGCCCGGGAGCCGGCTGGTACTCCACCGGGAGCGGCGGGGCGGGTTCAGCGCCCATGGCTCTTGCCCTCGGCCTGGCGCTCGATGATCTCCGAGTAGCGCCACACCTTGTAGAAGCCGCTGCCGAACCCGGCGACGATCCCGATCACCACCAGCACCGGCGCCGTGCCCAGCCACCAGTCGAGCAGGAGCCCGATCACCAGCCCGGCGAGCGCGGACGAAAGGAAGTCGACACCGTGGGGAGATCCCCCGGTGATCTGGTCTGCCGGTGGCATCACGGATCGCCTCGTCGGGTGGTCGTCGAAGTCTGGCAGGTGGCGGGCTCCGGACGGCGCATGCTCGGCGCCCCCGGAAATGACCCGGCCGGGCGGCGGGAATGTACCCCAGGCTGGGAGCCTGGGCAAGTGTCTTCTGGGCGCCCGGACTGCACCGGCGCCATGGTGGCCTCCGCTCGCTGCGGTTCTCCGCCGAGGCTACACGTGGCCGGGGAAGTCCTCGGGATATGGCGGGAAGGCGGCCGCCAGCTCGGAGATCCGCTCCCCGAGCTGGTCGAGGGCCCGCCGGTCGCCCCGCTTGCGGAGCACCTCGACGATGAGCCTTCCCAGCGTCACCATCTCCTCCTGCATCATGCCGGCGGTGGTGACCGCCGGGGTCCCGATCCGGAGCCCACTGGTGATGAACGGCGACCGGGGATCGAAGGGGATGGCGTTGCGGTTGAGGGTGATCCCGTACTCGTCGAGCAGGGTGGCCGCTTCCTTCCCGGTCAGCTCCTCGTCGAGGGAGCGCAGGTCGGTGAGGAACATGTGGTTGTCGGTGCCGCCGGAGACGATGCGGAGTCCCTCGTCACCGATCGTGTTGGCGAGCACTTGGGCGTTGCGCACGATCTGGTGGGCGTAGCGCTCGTACTCGACGGAGCCCGCCAGCTTGAAGCAGAGCGCCTTGGCCGCGATCTGGCTGTTGATGGCCCCGCCCTGGGCGTAGGGGAACACCGTCTTGTCGATCGCCTTGGCGAACTGCTCCCGGCATAGGATGATCCCGCCGCGGGGACCCCGCAGCGCCTTGTGGGTGGTGGCGGTGACGATGTCGGCGTGCGGCACCGGGTTGGGATGGGCCCGCCCCGCGATGAGGCCGATGATGTGGGCGGCGTCGACCAGGAAGATCGCCCCCACCTCGTCGGCGATCTGGCGGAAGACGCTCCAGTCGATGAGCCGGGAGTAGGCCGAGTAGCCGGCGATAATCAGCTTCGGCTGGTGTTCGCGGGCGAGGCGCCGCACCTCCTCCAGGTCGAGGATCTCGGTCTCCGGATCGAGGCCGTAGGAAACCACGTTGAACAGTTTCCCGGAGAAGCTCACCGGCGAGCCGTGGGTGAGGTGGCCACCCTGGTCGAGGCGCATGGCGAGGATGGTGTCGCCCGGTTCCAGCACCGCCAGGTAGGCGGCCATGTTGGCCTGCGACCCGCTGTGGGCCTGGACGTTGGCGTGCTCGGCGCCGAAGAGCAGCTTGGCGCGGTCGATCGCCAGCGTCTCGATCTCGTCGATCACCTGGCAGCCCTCGTAGTAGCGGCGACCCGGGTAACCCTCGGAGTACTTGTTGGAGAGCACCGATCCCGAAGCCTGCATCGTCGCCACCGAGATGAAGTTCTCGGAGGCGATGAGCTGGATCTTCGAGCGTTGCCTGGTGACGTCCTTGCTGACCAGGGCGGCGAGGTCCGAGTCGACCTCTTCGAGCGGGCGGGTGTCGATCATGATGAGGTTCCTTCACCGAATTGGCAGGTCGGGCCAGGGTAGTGCCAGCACTACCGGGGGGCACCGAGCGCGGTGGCGGCCGGCGGCCCGTCCGGAGGGTACCGCACCATGGCGGCGAGATCGTGGACGGCGAGGTCGTGGACGGCGAGGTCACCGTCGAGGAATGCCGGTGCCGGGCGACTCGGCAGGCGGTCGGTCAGGCGCCCCCGATCGGGCCCTCCCGCAACACGAGCGGCGACGGCTCGGTGAGGTCGATGATCGTCGACGCCTGCCCCGCCGGCGCCTCCCCTTCCAGGTAGACCGAGACGGTGTCGCCGAACAAGGCCCGCGCCTCGACGTCGGTGACGGCGGAGGCCTGGCCGGTGACGTTGGCGGAGGTGACGGCCAGCGGCCCTGCCACCTCCAGCAGCTCCAGGGCCACCGGGTGCTGCGGGCAGCGCAGACCCACGGTGCGCCGGCCGGAGTGGCCGAGCCAGGTGGGGGCGGTGTCGAGGCGCGGCAGCACCAGGGTGAGGGCGCCCGGCCAGTGACGCTCGGCCAGGTCGAGGGCGCGGTCGGAGAAAGAGGCGAGGGTCATCCCCTGCTCGATCGAGGCGACCAGGATCGCCAGCGGCTTCACCCCGGGGCGTCCCTTCAGGGTGAAGATCGCATCCAGGGCATCCTGCCGGAACGGATCGGCAGCCAGCCCGTAGAGGGTGTCCGTCGGGACTCCCACGATCTCACCTCGCTTGAGGGCGGCCACCGCTTCCTCGATGCTCATGTCGTCTCCTCGAACCGGGAACCGCTGTCCCTTCCAAACTAGTCGCCGCCTGCGATTGATTTGGAGAGTGTCCCGACCACGAAGCGGGGACGGCCGGCGAGATCGTTCCCGATCTCACCCCCGAAGGCGGCGAACAGGTCCCGGGCCCGTTCCGAGCGGAACTCGCTGACCTCGCACACCACGACGCCGCCCGGGCGGAGCCACTCCCCCACCTCGGCGGCGATGCGAGCCAGCACCTCGTCGCCGGTGGGCCCCGCCACCAGGGCGCCGGCGGGCTCGTGGTCCCGCACGTCGGGCGGGAGTCCGTCGTACTCGTAGGCGGCCAGGTACGGGGGGTTGGCGACCACCAGGTCGACCCGGCCCCGCAGCCGATCCGGCAACGGCGCGAACAGATCGCCGTGCCGCAGGTGCACCTGCGAAAGCCCGGTACGGGTTGCGTTCTCTCTCGCCAGGTCGAGGGCCGCGGCGGAGACGTCGGTGGCGTACACCACGGCGCCGGGGAAGGCGTGCTGCAGCGCCAGTGCCAGGTTGCCGCACCCGGTGCAGAGGTCGACGACGATCGGGGCGGGACGCCCCTCCAGCGCCGCCACCGCCATCTCCCAGAGCTGCTCGGTCTCGGGCCGCGGGATGAGGGCGCGCCGATCCACCACCAGGTCGAGCGGACCGAACTGCACCGACCCCTCGAGGTACTGGAGCGGTTCACCGCCCCGCCGTGCCTCGGCCCGGCGAAGGAACTCGGCGGCGGCCTCCGCCGCAACCTCCTCGCCGGTCAACAGCGCCACCCGGGTGCGCCCTGTCACCGCCTGGAGCAGCCGCTCCGCCTCGTGGCGGGGCAGGCCCGACTCGGCGATGAGGATCTGCGGAGCAGTCATGGCTGGAAGGGTAGGCCGCGGGGTGCCGCCCGCCGCGGTCAGGTCTCCTCAGCGAGCCGCTCGGCGGCATCACGGGCGTTGAGGGCGAGGTGGAACTCGTCGAGGTCGCCGTCGAGGACCTCCGGCAGCGAGTGGACGGTGACCCCCACCCGGTGATCCGTCACCCGGTTCTCCTTGAAGTTGTAGGTGCGGATCTTCTCGGCCCGCTCCCCCGTCCCCACCTGGGCCTTGCGGGCCACGGACCGCTCCCCGAGCTGCTCGGCGAGCTGCCGCTGGTAGAGGCGGGCCCGTAGCACCCGCAACGCCTTCAGCTTGTTCTGGAGCTGGGACTTCTCGTCCTGGCAGGAGACGACGATGCCGGACGGCTTGTGGGTGATGCGCACCGCAGAATCGGTGGTGTTGACCGACTGCCCGCCCGGGCCCTGGGACCGCATCGTCTCGATCTCGAGATCCCCGTCCTGGATGTCGACCTCGACGTCCTCCACCTCGGGAAGCACCGCCACGGTGGCGATCGAGGTGTGGATCCGGCCCTGCGACTCGGTCTTCGGCACCCGCTGCACCCGGTGCGGGCCCGCCTCCCACTTCAGGCGGGAGTAGGCGCCCTTCCCCTTGACGGCGAACGTCGCCTCCTTGACCCCCCCGCCGTCGGTGGGCGAGACGCTGATCGACTCGATCGTCCAGCCGTGACGCTCCGCGAAGCGTTCGAACATCCGGTAGAGGTCGGCCGCCCACAGCGCCGCCTCCTCCCCCCCGACCGCAGCCCGCAGCTCCACGATGACGTCCTTGTCGTCGTTGGGGTCACGGGGCACGAGCATCGACTGCAGCTCCAGCTCGAGCCGCTCCAGCTCGACCCGCTGCTCCCGGGCCACCGTCTCCAGGTAGTCCCGCATCTCCGGGTCGGACTCCTGCGAGACCAGTTCCTCGGCTTCGGCCAGCTCCCTCGCCCCGGCGCGGTGCCGCTGGAAGGCGTCGACGACGGGCTTGAGCTGGGCATGCCGAATCGAGATCTCGCGGTAGCGGTCCTGGTCGGCGAACACGTCGGGTGCGGCGAGCTGTTCGAGAGTCTCGACGTAGGCCTGCTCGACCTCCTCGAGCTTGCCGACGAGCCGCTCATCCATCTCCGGGCGCCCCCTCGACCCCGACGGGGGGTTCGGCGGAGGAGGCAGGCAACGGTGGGTCGTACTCGGCGAGCAGCGCAGCCCCCTCCACCGGGCCGCGGCCCCGCACCCCGGCCAGCTCGTCCTCGTCGAGGGCCGCCAGCAAACTGGCGATCGCCACCTCGATCATCGGCTCCTCCGGTTGGCTGGTCGTGATCGCCTGCAGCCAGATGCCGGGCCGGTTCGCCCAGGCCATCCACGCCTGCTTCGAGCCGAGGCGGAGCACCTCGTAGGAGAGGCCGGCGATGACAGGGAGCAACAGCAGGCGGGAGATCACCTGCCACAGGAACGGCAGCGGCGCCAGGGCGAGGAACACCACGAACGCCACCATGCCGACGATGAGGATGAACGAGGTACCGCAGCGGGGATGGCGCGGGCTGTAGCGCACCACGTGCGAGACGGTGAGCGGGTCGCCCGCCTCGTAGGCGTGGATCGTCATGTGCTCGGCGCCGTGGTACTGGAACACCCGCTGGATGTCCTTCGCCTGGGAGATCGCCCAGATGTAGAGCACGATCAGGGCCATCCGGATCACCCCGTCCAGCAGCACGAACGCCAGGGACGAGTCCCCGAGGAGCCCCCGCAACCAGTGGGCGGCGAGCACCGGGACCACCACGAACACGGCGACGGCGAGCAGCACCGCCAGCACCATGGTGAAGGCGGCCTGGCCCCGGGTGATCTCCTCCTCTTCCTCGCCGGCCTTCTGGGCCGACCAGGAGAGGGCGCGGAAGCCGAGGGTCAACGATTCGATCAGCACCAGGATCCCGCGGATGAACGGGAATCGGGCCAGCGGGGAACGCTCGCTGAGGCGGGGCAGCTCGTTGCGCTGCGCCTCGATGACACCGTCGGGGCGCCGCACCGCGACCGCCCACGCCGAGGGGGCGCGCATCATGACCCCTTCGAGAACGGCCTGTCCGCCCACGGTGGCACCCGGTGGGCGGCTCACGTCACTCCTCCGCGGAGTCGGCGTCGCCAGCCTTGGCGGTGCGTGCGGTGTCGACGCCCACCTTGGCGTAGCGACGGCGGAAACGCTCCACCCGGCCTCCCGAGTCCACCAGGATCTGCTTGCCGGTGTAGAACGGATGGCTGGCGCTCGAGATCTCGACGCGGGCGAGCGGGTAGGTGTTGCCGTCCTCCCACTCGATCGTCTCGTTGGTCTCGATCGTCGATCGGGTCAGGAACGCAAAATCCGACGACGTGTCCTGGAATACGACCGGTCGGTAGTTGGGATGGATACCGGGCTTCAACGCATCAACTCCTCGTTGCCGGACGGCACTGTAGTGCGCCTCCCCGGCTCACTGGCCGGCGCTCTCGGCGATGGCCGCCAGGAACTCGGCGTTGGACTTGGTGCTCTTGAGCCGGTCGATGAGCAGCTCGAGGGCGGCTCCCGACTCCAGCGCCAGCAGCACCCGGCGCAGCTTCCACACCTGGGCCAGCTCGGCCGGGTCGAACAGCAGCTCCTCCCGGCGGGTGCCGGAGGCCTCGATGTCGATCGCCGGGTAGATCCGCCTGTCGGCCAGCTTGCGGTCCAGCCGCAACTCCATGTTGCCGGTGCCCTTGAACTCCTCGAAGATCACCTCGTCCATCCGGGACCCGGTCTCGACCAGCGCCGTGCCGAGGATGGTGAGGCTGCCGCCCTCCTCGATGTTGCGGGCGGCGCCGAAGAACCGCTTCGGCGGGTAGAGGGCAGTCGAGTCGACGCCACCGGAGAGGATGCGGCCCGACGCCGGGGTCGCCAGGTTGTGGGCCCGGGCGAGCCGGGTGATGGAGTCGAGCAGCACCACGACGTCCTGGCCCGCCTCGACCAGCCGCTTGGCTCGCTCGATCGCCAGCTCCGACACCTGGGTGTGCTCCTCGGCGGGACGGTCGAAGGTGGAGTAGACCACCTCGCCCTTGACCGAGCGCTGCATGTCGGTGACCTCTTCCGGCCGCTCGTCGACCAGCACCACCATCAGGTGGCATTCGGGGTTGTTGGCCGTGATCGAGTTGGCGATCTCCTTGAGCACCGTCGTCTTCCCGGCCTTGGGCGGGGAGACGATCAGCCCGCGCTGACCCTTGCCGATCGGGGCGATGAGATCGACGATCCGGGGCAGGATGTGGTTCGACTGTCCCGCGACCTCCAGATGAAGTCGGATGTCGGGGAACAGCGGCGTGAGTTCGGCGAAACGGACCCGCTGCCGGGCCTGCTCCGGGTCGGCGCCGTTGATGGTGACCACCCGCATCAGGGCGGGGAACTTCTCCTGGGCCCGGGCAGGCCGGATCGGACCGGTGCAGATGTCGCCCTTGCGGAGCTTGTGCTTCCGCACCTGGTTGGCGGCGACGTAGACGTCCTTCTCGCCCGGCAGGTAGCCGGTGCAGCGCAGGAAGCCGTAGCCCTCGGGGAGGATGTCGAGGATGCCCTCACGCACCTCGAGTTCGGATTCGTCGATCTGTTCCGACGGCCCGCGGCCCCCCCCTCGCCGCCGGCGCCGGCTGCGGTTGCTGCCCTGGCGGTCGTCCTGCTGGTCGGAGCCGCCGCCCTGGCGGTCCCCCGAGCTGCGGTTGTCCGATCGGTCGCCGCCGTCGCCATGCTCGTCGCGGTCGCGGTCGCGGTCGCGGTCACGGTCGCGGTCACGGTCACGGTCACGGTCACGGTCGCCGTCGTCGTTGCGGACGACTTCCTCGGCGGGCGGGGTAGGCATCGCCTCGGGCAGCATCGCCTCTTCGAACTTCTCGGATTCGATGATGGCGGCAATGAGCTTGGACTTCTGGAGACCCTCGTGATTCACGTCGACCGTGCTTGCCATGTCACGGAGCTCGTCGAGTCCAAGCTCCTGCATTCTGGCTCGTGTGGTCATCGGGTGTATACCCCTTTCGACAGCTGAAGGCGACGGTCCCTCACAGCCTTCGGAGTCGTGCCTGATCCTGCGACTCGATGTGTTCCCGTGCGTGCGGAGGCGGGGCCATGGAGGCTTTGGGGGGTCCCCAGTACCGCATCACGCAACCGCGTCGGGAGGTGGAATGGATACCGATCCGAGCGATAGTTTACTTGCGCACCCGAGCTTGGCAAGCCATACCGGACCCGAGACGGGGCAGGTGGACGGGCTTCAACTCCAGCCGAGCACGTCGAGCACGGCGTCGAGCAGCGGCGGCACCGTCTCCAGCTCCCCGAAACCGGCGATGGCGGTGTCGGGATCCTTCAGCCCGTGGCCGGTCAAGGTGCACACCACCGGCCCCTCCGGCAACTCGTGGCGGTACTTGAGGATGCCGGCGATCGGCGCCGCCGACGCCGGCTCGCAGAACACCCCCTCCTCGCTGGCGGCGAACCGGTAGGCGGCGAGGATCTCCTCGTCGGTGACGGCCTCGATCCGGCCCTCCGACTCGTCGCGAGCGTTGATCGCCCCCGCCCACGACGCCGGGTTGCCGATCCGGATGGCGGTCGCCACCGTCTCCGGCTCGTCGACGATCTCGCCGCTGACCAGCGGGGCGGCTCCCGCCGCCTGGAACCCCCACATGCGGGGCGAAGTATCCACTGCGGTGTACCCGGCCCAGTAGGCGGTGATGTTGCCGGCGTTGCCCACCGGGAGGGCGTGCACCGCCGGCGCCTCGCCAAGCACGTCGACGATCTCCCAGGCCGCGGTCTGCTGGCCGGCGATCCGGTACGGGTTGATCGAGTTGACGAGGGCCACGTCGTGAGTGGAGGTCAGCTCGAGCACGAGCGCCAGGGCGTCGTCGAAGTTGCCGTCGATCGGCACGATGGTGGCGCCGTGCACGATCGCCTGCGCCAGCTTGCCGCGGGCGATCTTGCCGGCGGGCAGGATGACGATACAGGCGATCCCGGCCCGGGCCGCGTAGGCGGCAGCCGATGCCGCGGTGTTCCCGGTGGAGGCGCAGGCCACGGCGCGGGCCCCGCCCTCCAGCGCCTTCGAGACCGCCATCGTCATGCCGCGGTCCTTGAACGACCCGGTCGGGTTGGCCCCGTCGTACTTGAGGTACACCTCCCGGCCCACCTCGGCGGAGAGCTTCTCGGCCGGGATGAGCGGGGTGTTGCCCTCCAGCAGGGTCACCACCGGGGTGGCGTCGGTGACCGGGAGCCGGTCGCCGTACTCGGCGATGAGGCCACCCCAGCTCATGCTTCGGCGCTCTCGACCCGGATCACCGCGCCCACCGACCGCACCTCGTCGAGGTCGTGGAGTGACTGCACCGCGGCCCGTTGCCGCACCTCGGGCGCCCGGTGGGTGACGATGAGCAGCACCGCCCCCTCCCCCTCCCCCTCCTGGCGCACCGACTTGATGCTGACGTCGGCCCGGCCGAACTCGCCGGCGATGCGGGACAGCACCCCAGGCCGGTCGGCGACCTCGAGGCGCACGTACCACTTGGTGGTGATGTCCCCGAAGTCGACGAGGGCGCTCGGGGAGAACTGGATCCGCGGGGCGACCTGCGCCCCGGCCAGCAGCTCCCGGGCCGCGTCGATGACGTCTCCCAGCACCGCGGTGGCGGTCGGCTCGCCGCCGGCGCCCGGCCCGGCGAAGAGCAGCTCGCCGATCGAGGGGCCCTCGATGAAGATGGCGTTGGTGGCGCCCCGGATCGTCGCCAGGGGATGGTCGGCGGGGAGCATGGCGGGATGCACCCGGGCGCTCACCCCGGCGGGGGTGCGCACCGCGAAGGCGAGCAGCTTGACGACGTAACCCAGCTCGGCGGCGTAGGCGAGATCCTCGGCGGAGAGGTTCTCGATGCCCTCGTGGTAGACCTGGTCGGGGCCCACCCAGGTGCCGAAGGCGAGACTGGCGAGGATGGCCGCCTTGTCGGCGGCGTCGGCGCCGGAGACGTCGGCGGTCGGGTCGGGCTCGGCGTAGCCGAGCTCCTGGGCCTCGGCGAGCGCCGTGGCGTAGTCGGCGCCTTCCTCGGCCATCTTGGTGAGGATGAAGTTGGTGGTGCCGTTGACGATGCCGACGACCCGTTCCACCTGCTCGCCCGCCAAGGTCTCCGACAGCGGCCGGATGATCGGGATGCCGCCGCCCACCGCCGCCTCGAACAGGAGCGACACTCCGCTCTCCTCGGCGGCGGCGATCAACTCCGGGCCCCGGGCCGCGATGAGGGCCTTGTTGGCGGTGACGACCGGCTTCCCGGCGCGCAAGGCGGAGAGGACGAGATCGCCGGCCGGCGTCTGCCCACCCATCACCTCGACGATGAGCTGCACCGCGGGATCCGCCACGACCGCGGCCGGGTCGGACGTGAGCAGCTCGGCGGGGAGGTCGAAGGCACGGCGCTTGGCGGGATCACGGACCGCGACCCGGCGCACCTGGAGGTCGAGGCCGGTCTTGGTGGCGATGGCGTCATGCTCCTGGACGAGGCGACGAATCAGCGTGCCTCCGATGGTGCCCGCTCCGAGGAGCCCGATGCCGACGGTGGTGTCCATGAACGGCGACGATAGCCGGGGCGGCAGGCAGGCAGAAGCCGGAGGGGACGCCGCCGGGCCCGGGCCGGTCCCACCGGGGGTGAGGTGCGCTCAGCCGAGCCCCAGATCGCGGGCCTTCAAGTCGTCGTAGGTCTCCCGCCGCACCACGAGGCGGGCCGTTCCGCCGCCGGCGAACACGACGGCAGGACGCACCACCATGTTGTAGTTGGAGCCCATCGAATGCCCGTAGGCGCCGGTGACCGGGGTGGCGAGCACGTCCCCCACCGCCACGTCGGCGGGCACCATCGCCTCGTGCACGATCACGTCGCCCGACTCGCAGTGCTTGCCGACGACGCGCACCTGACGGGGCCGGGCAGCATCGGTCGCCCGCGGCAGGAACGCCTCGTAGCCGCTGCCATAGAGCACAGGGCGGGGATTGTCGCTCATGCCGCCGTCGACCGCCACGTAGGTGCGGACGCCCGGGATGTCCTTGATCGTCCCCACCCGATAGAGGGTCACCGCCGCCCGAGCGACGACGGCCCGTCCCGGCTCGGCGGTGACCCGGCCCCGGATCCCGGCGGCGTCGCAGGCGGCGAGCACCACCTGGGCCCACTCGGCGATGGACGGCGCCTGCTCCCCCTCGACGTAGGCGACCCCGAGCCCACCGCCCAGTGACAGCTCCTCGAGGCCGAGGGGCACCACGAACGGCGCCAGCACCGCCACCGCGTCGGCGAAGAACCCGGCGTCGAACACCTGGCTCCCGATGTGGGCGTGGATGCCGGCGAGACGGTGCGGCGAGTGCCCGAGCCGGTCGACGGCCGCCTGCGCCGCCCCCGAGGCGAGCCCGAACCCGAACTTGGAGTCGGCGATGCCGGTGCGAAGGTACTCATGGGTGTGGGCCTCCACCCCCGGGGTCACCCGGACCAGCAACGGCGGCACCTCCAGCCCCTCCGCCGCGAGCCGGTCGATACGATCCAGCTCGTCGAAGGAGTCGACCACGAGGCGCCCCACCCCGGCCGTCAGCGCCGCCCGCAGCTCCGCCTCCGACTTGTTGTTGCCGTGCATGACGAAACGCTCCGCCGGCACCCCGGCGGCCAGCGCCACTTCCAGCTCGCCCCCGGTCGCCACGTCGAGGCACATGCCCTCTTCGTGGGCGAGGCGGGCCATCGCCCCGCACAGGAACGCCTTGGTGGCGTAGGCGACGCCGTCGCCGAAGGCGGCGACCGCCTCCCGGCAGCGGGCCCGAAGGTGCTCCTCGTCGTAGACGAAGAGGGGGGTGCCATGCTCGGCGGCGAGGTCGACGACGTCGCAACCCCCGATGGAGAGCCGCCCGGAGGCGTCCACCCTGGCGGTGGCGGGGAGCAGCGAGGGCGGGAGGGCGGTCACATCCGCTCCGGGATCTCGAGACCGAGCAGGTCGAGGGCGACGTCGAGCTGCCGCAGCGTCAGCTCGAGCAGCGCCAGCCACGACGCCTGCCGCTGCGGGTTCTCCTCCCGCAGCACGTGGCATTCCTCGTAGAAGCGGCTCAGGCCGGTGCTGACCTCGTAGGCGTACTCGGCGAGGTGGTTGGGGGCGCGGAACTCGATGGTGCGGTCCAGCACCTCGGGAAAGCGGGCCAGCTCCAGCATGAGGGCCCGCTCGGCGTCCACGGTGGGAGCGACGATCGCACCCGGCGCCAGGTCCTGCTCCGCCGCCTTGCGCAGGATCGAATTGATGCGGACCGCCCCGTAGAGCAGGTAGGGGCCGGTCTTGCCCTGAAACGACGTGAACCGCTCCACGTCGAAGACGTAGTTGGACTGGCGATGGTTGCGCAGGTCGCCGTACTTGAGGGCGGCGAGCCCGACCTTGCGGGCGATCTCGGCCCGTTCCTCGGAAGGGTACGCCTGGGCGATGTCGGCCTCGGCGAGCCGCTCCTCGGCAGCGGTGGTGACGAGGGCGATGAGATCCTGGAGGCGGAGCACGCCGCCCTCCCGGGTCTTGAAGGGCTTGCCGTCGGGGCCGTTGACCGTCCCGAAGGCGATGTGCTCCAGCCCGACGCCGGCCGGCACGATGCCGGCCTTGCGGGCGCCCCGGAACACCTGCTCGAAGTGAAGGGCCTGGCGGGCGTCGACCACATAGAGGATGAGCTCGAAGCCCTCCTCCATCCGGTGCTGCAGCGTGGCGAGGTCGGTGGTCGAGTAGAGGTAGGAGTCGTCGGAGCGGGTCAGCAGCAACGGCGGCAGCTCCTTGCTGTCGTCCGGCTCGGCCACGTCGACGATGAGGGCCCCGTCCGACTCGACCGCGATCCCCCGATCCCGCAGATCCGCCACCATCGGGGCGAGACGATCGTGCACCGTGCTCTCCCCGTACCAGAGGTCGAACTCGACCCCGAGCGCCTCGAAGTCCTTGCGCTGCTCGGCCACCGAGACGTCGTGGAAGTGGCGCCACAGCGCCACGTACCCGGGGCGCCCGTTCTGGAGGTCGAAGGTGGCCTGGCGGGCCCGCTCCGCCTCCTCCGGGTCGGCCTGGCAGCGGACGACGACGATCGGGTACATCTCGGACAACTCGTCGAGGGTGACCGGAGGCTCCTCCGGGTAGGGCCCGGCGGAGTCGGCGTCGAAGTAGGGCAGGTCGGGCCGGCGCCGCTCCATCTCGATGATGAGCTGGCCGATCGGCATGCCCCAGTCGCCGAGGTGGACGTCGCCCCAGGTGTCGTGGCCGGCGAAGCGGAAGAGGCGCTTCAGGCTCTCCCCGATGATCGAGGCCCGCAGGTGGCCGACGTGCATCGACTTGGACAGGTTGGGGCCGCCGTAGTCGACGAGGACCCGCCGGGGGGAGGCGGGGGCGGGCACCCCGAGGCGGGCGTCGCCTGCGACGGCGGCGATGAGGTCGCCGAGGTGCTCGTCGGTGACGGTGATGTTGATGAACCCGGGGCCGGCCACCGAGACGTCGGCGAACTCGGGGGTGTCCCCCAGCGCCGCGATCACCGCCGCGGCGAGGGTACGGGACTCCCGTCCCGCCGCCTTGGCGGCGGGTAGCGCCCCGTTGCACTGGAACTGGGCGAGGTCGGGCCGTTGCGACACCACCACCTCGCCGTGGCCCGGGTCGAGGCCGAGGGCGGCGAAAGCGGCTCCGAAGCGCTCCGAGAGCTGGCTGATGAGGGACATGCTGCGGCGGCCTCGCCGGTGGTCGGACGGTGGTCGGATGGTGGTCGGCAAGGATAGGCCGCCATTCCCCAGCCCCCGGCGGCTTGGTACACTCCGGCGGGTCCCGCCCCAGTAGCTCAGGGGATAGAGCGCCGGCCTCCGGAGCCGGGTGCGCAGGTTCGAATCCTGTCTGGGGCACCATCGCCTGCTCCCCCGCACCCAATCCAGGGGTGGTGGACGGCGGAACCACGCTCCCCGGCCCACCGTTCGCCCGGCCGGGCCCGTCCGGCACGATCTCCCTGTCCGTAGACCAACCCGATCGCTAGGGTTTCGCGCACCGGCGGAGGTGGAGGATGCGACCGATCTGGAAAGGTGCGATCTCGTTCGGGCTCGTCACGATCCCGGTAGGGCTGTATGCCGCCACCGAGAGCAAACGCCCCCGCTTCCGCCAGCTCCGTGAGTCCGATCACAGCCCGATCCGCTACAAACGGGTCGCCGAGGCCGACGGCGAAGAGGTGCCCTACGAGCACATCGTCAAGGGCTACGAGATCGACAAGGGCCGCTACGTCGTCTTCACCCCCGACGAGCTGTCCGACATCATGACCGGGATCTCGGGCGGCACGGTCGACGTCGTCCAGTTCGTCGACGAGCACGAAATCGACCCCATCTACTACCGCAGCGCCTACTACCTGGCGCCGGAGAAGACCGGCGTCAAGGCCTACCGCCTCCTGCGCGACGCCCTCACCCGCAAGCAGATGGTGGGCCTCGCCAAGGCGGCGATCCGGGAGCGGGAGTACCCGGCGACGATCCGGGTCGAGGACGACGTGCTCGTCCTCGAGACCATGTTCTGGCCCGACGAGATCCGCGAGCCGCGCTTCGAGACGCTCGAGGAGGAGATCGAGGTGCGGGACGAGGAGTTGGCGATGGCCGAGATGATCATCGACAACCTCGCCGCCGCCTTCGATCCGACCGTCTGGGTGGACGAGTCCCGTGAGGCGGTGGAGGCCGCGGCCGAGAAGAAGGCCGACGGCCAGGAGATCGTCGCCCCCGAGGCGCCCCAAGCGACCGGGGTCGTCGACCTGATGGAGGCGCTCAAGGCGAGCGTCGAGGCCACCAAGGCACGAAAGGCGGGCTGAGGGGGCAGCCGGATCAGGCGTCCGGCGGCGCCGCCTCCTGCGCCTCGAGCTCGGCGGTGAGGACGAAGGCGACGAGGATGAGCGCCAGCGTCAATCCGGTCATGAGGGCTTCGACGGCGGACATAGGGTCACGTCGGCACCGCGGCGCCCGTCCTTGAAGCACAGTTTTCGCGAGCTAGGGCCCTTCGTCGGCCCAGGAGGCCGCGTCGGGGCCATCGTCGGTGAATCCCTGGAACGAGGGGCCTCGCAGCCGGCCGGTCGAGGTCCACTCCTTGAACTGCACCAGGGCGACGAGCCGGGGCTCGACCCAGACGCCGTCCCGGGGTAGCTCGGGATCGGCCGCGAACGGGCAATCTGCCACCGTCATCTCGTCGAGCGCCGCCCGGATCGCCGCCAGGGCCCGGTCGTCGAATCCGCTGCCCACCCCGCCGATCCAGCGCAGCTCCGGCCCGTCCCACAGTCCCAGTTGCAGCGCCCCGAAGGTTCCGCCACGGCCCCCCTTCCCGGGGGTGAAACCGCCGACGACGGCCCGCACCCGCCGGTAGTGGGCGATCTTGCGCCAGTCGGGCGATCGGACCCCGGGGCGGTAGCGGCTGCCCGCCCGTTTGGCGACGATGCCCTCCAGGCCGCGGTCGATGACGAACTGCCACAGTGGCGCCGGGTCGGCGGGGATCACCGTCCCGGCCACGATCGGCGCCGGGAGGGCGATGGCGCC
This sequence comes from uncultured Acidimicrobiaceae bacterium, assembly GCA_964416425.1. Lineage (GTDB taxonomy): Bacteria > Actinomycetota > Acidimicrobiia > Spongiisociales > UBA5794 > CAYQEC01. Next base: position 21,713 of record CAYQEC010000008.1, read on the forward strand.
GAGGCGGGCGCGCCGTTCCTCGATGGGGGCGGCGGTCACCTCCTCACCGTCGAGCAGGACGTCGAAGGCCACGAAGCTGACCGGCGTCCGGACGGCGGCCGCCGCCACCCGGGCCGGGCCGGTGAGATTGATGCGGGCCTGGAGCCGCTCGAACGAGGGCCGGTTCTGCTCGTCGAGGGCGACGATCTCGCCGTCGAGGACCACGGGGCGTTCGGCGGACAAGCCGGCGAACTCGGGATAGCGGGCCGTGATGTCGTCGCCCCTCCTGCTCACCAGCCGCACCCGCCTCACGTCCCATTCGAGGAGGGCACGGACCCCGTCCCACTTCAGCTCGAAGGTCCAGGCGTCGTCGACGAACGGCCCCGGCCATGGGACCGCCAGCATCGGGGCGTAGTCCGGCAGCGCTATGCGCCGAGCTCCTCGCTCACCAGGCGGTTCACCAGGTTCCCGTCGACCGCGGCGCCGGACTTCATGACGTGCCCGATGACGCGCCCCGTCATCTTGGGATCGGTTGCCCCCAGCTCTTCGATGGCGGAACGCACCAGGGCCCGGGTCTCATCCTCGCCGAGGCTCTGCGGCAGCCAGCGCGACAGGTACTCGATCTCGAACGCCAGCTTGTCGGCCTGCGCCCGCCCCCGCTCTCCGGCGTCCTCGAACTCCCGCTTCGCCTTCGCCATCTTCTTGACGTAGGAGCCGATCGTGGCGACGTACAGGGCGTCATCGACCTCGCCGGAGAAGCCCGGCGCCGACTTGGCGACCGACACCTCCGATTGCACCTGCCGGATAACGTTAACCCGCGGACGGTCCCCGGTTTTCATCGCATCCTTGAGCTCTGCCGTCAGTTGTTCTCTCACCGACATGTGTCTCGCCCTCCTCAGGCGGCCGAAGTCAAGGCTAACCGCGGCAACACATTCCGGGCGGCGGGTTCGGTCCCCCGAGCCAAATCGCTTGAATCCTCCACCCGGCCGGGTCTATGATCCCTGCCGCGGATCAGGCGTCTGGTCCTTTTGTTGTGACGCGGTTTGAGAAAGTATTCACATTCACAAAGATGGACGATGAGGAGCTGACCAGGCGATGTTGACACTCACCGATTGGCGAGAGCTATCCGCCTGCAGGGATTCAGACCCCACCCTCTTCTTCCCGATCGGAACCACGGGTCCGGCGGTGGAGCAGATCGTCAAGGCCCAGATGATCTGCTCGATCTGCTCGGTGCAGGAAGCGTGCCTGCAGTACGCCCTCCATACCAACCAGGAAGCAGGGGTCTGGGGGGGATACGCCGAGGACGACCGGCGCCGGCTGCGCAAGCGCTGGCTCGCCGAGCGGCGGCGCCAGCGCCAAGCGAGCTGAGCGACTCCGTTTTGAGTTTGGGCCCGGTCGGAAGACCGGGCCCATGCCGTGTCGGGGGTCAGGAGAATCCGACCCCGGGCGAGTTCTTGCCCTTGTCCACCTCGAGGAACACGATCTTCTCGGCGACCAGGCCGTGACGCTCCCCCTTGGCGTCGGTGATCCACAGCATCGCCCCCTCGGCGATCGCCGCTTCCAGGTCGGCGATGAGCGCCGCCGGATCCTCGACCTCGAACTCGAGCTCCCGGGCCGCTTGGACCCCGATGCGGACCTTCACGTTGTCACTCATGCCGTCCTCGCTGTTCCCGGTTGGCTGGAGACGAATCGTAGACGGGCGGCTCAGCGGATCACGAGCTCGGGGTGGCTCCGCAGCTTCGGCTTGCGGTTCTCCACCTCTTCCGCCAGGGCGGCGAAGGCGGCCGCCGCCTCCCCGCCGGCGTCGGCGATGACGGCGGGGCGACCGGCATCGGCCCCCTCCCGCAACGCCGTCACCAGCGGGATCCGCGCCAGCAACGGCACCTCCAGCTCACGGGCCAGCAACTCCCCTCCCCCCTCACCGAAGAGCCGGTAGCGCGTCCCGTCGTCTCCGGTGAACCACGACATGTTCTCGACGACGCCGAGGATGTCCTGATTCACCTTGCGCGCCATGAGGCCGGCCCGCTTGGCAACCCGCTGCGCCGTGATCTGCGGGGTGGTGACGACGATCGCCTCCGCCCGGGGCAGGAACTGCGAGATCGAGATCGCCACGTCCCCCGTCCCCGGCGGCATGTCGATGAGGAGGTAGTCGGGGTCGCCCCAGTGGACGTCGGCCAGGAACTGCTCCAGTGCCTTGTGCAGCATCGGGCCTCGCCAGATGACCGCCTGGTCGGGGGTCACGAAGAAGTCCATCGACATCACCGCCACCCCGTGGCGCTCGGGGGGTAGCAGCGTGTCGTCGATGACGGTGGGCTGGCGGTCGATCCCCAGCATCTTCGGGATGGAGAACCCCCAGACGTCGGCGTCGATGATCCCCACCGAATGACCCGCCTGCGCCAGCGCCACCCCGAGGTTCGCCGTCACCGACGACTTGCCGACGCCGCCCTTGCCGGAGGCGACGGTGATGATGCGGGTGCGGCTGCCGGCCTTCCCGAAAGAGATCTCCCGGCCCTCGCCCCGGACCTTGGTGACGAGGCGGCTCCGCTCCTCGTCGGTCATGTGGGTGAACTCGACCGCCACGTCGGTGACACCCGGCACGCTGCGGGCGGCGGCGGTGACGTCGGCGGTGAGCTTGTCCTTGAGGGGACAGCCGGGGATGGTGAGCGCCACCAGGACCCGGACGGCGCCGCTCTCCGAAACTTCGAGCTCGCGCAGCATGTCGAGGTCCGCCAGGCTGCGATGGATCTCGGGATCTTCGACCTTCTCGATGGCGGCGCGAACCGCGGCAACATCGACCACGACGTACTTCTCCTATCCGCGTAGTGGATAGAAACTATAGTGAGAGCTGCATACGCACCGATCCGGCACCAGAGGCGGTAGGACGGGTGGACACCAGGCTCTTCGATCAGCAGGTCGGCGACCTCGCCTCGTCCCTCGGGGACGCCACCCGGCGCGGGATCTACATCGCGGTGCGGGAAGCCGCCGAACCGGTCACCGCCTCCCAGATCGCCGAGCTGTTCGCCATCCACGCCAACGTCGCTCGCCACCACCTCGACCGGCTCGTCGACGACGGCTACCTCCAGGTGTCGCACCGCCGCCGTCCCGGCAAGCGGGGTCCCGGCGCCGGCCGTCCCGCCAAGCACTACGAGGTCACCCAGAAGGAAGTGTCGCTGCAGTTCCCGGCCCGGCGCTACGACCTGCTCTCCGAGCTGCTCGCCCGCATGGTGGAACGGCTCGCCCCCGAATCGGCGGCAACGATCGCCGAGGAGGTGGGGCGCGACTACGGCCGCGAGCTGGCGGCCCAGATCGGATTCCCCGAAGACGCCGGCTTCGAGACTGCGGTGCAGGCGGTGGTACGAGCCATGACCGGGGTCGGGTTCGGCACCGAGGCCCACGCCGACGAGCGCCGTCTCGTCACCCGCTTCTGCCCGTTCGGGGAGGCGGCGGCCAACCATCCCGACATCGTCTGCAGACTCGACCAGGGCATCGTCACGGGTCTGCTCGAGAAGGTCGACTCCACCGACCGGCCGGTGGTGACACCCCATCCCACCCCGGAAGAAGCCTGCATCACCGACGTGTGACCAGAAACGCGAACGGTCACACCATTGCGGCTCAATGTCCCGGTCTCGACCGCCGACAATGCTCCACTCAGGCTCAACAGGAGGTATGGCGATCAAGGCGGAGCTGCCCGCAGGAACGATTGCCCTGGTCGGCGCCGTCGCCACCGGGGCGGTTTGGCTGCTGGTGCTGCTCGACACCTCCCGTGAGGTGACCCTGGCGGCCCTCGCCGCCGTCACCATCGCCGGACTGTTGATGTGGTGGCACGGCCGTTCCGCCGCCCGGAGGGTCGCCAGCGACCTGTTGCTCCACGTCTCCCATGAACTGCGCACCCCCCTCACCGGGCTCCTGGGAACCCTCGACCTGCTCTCCGAACCGGACGTGTCGCTCGACCCCGAAGAGGCGGCGGAGCTGACGGGCATGGCCCGCTCCGAAGCCACCAACCTGATGCAGATCGTCGAGAACGTGCACGCCGCCTCCCGTCTCGACCATGAGACCCTGGCGCCGCAGCGGGTGCCGGTCAGCCTCCACCACATCGTGAACGAAGGGGTGCGCCGTCTGCCGTCGGTGGCCCGACGCACCTACGTGGCGCTCGATCCCGACGCGGTGGTGTGGGCCGACCCCGGCCTGCTGCTGCAGATCGTCACCAACCTGGTCCAGAACGCCAACCGCTACGCCCCGACCGGCGAGATCGAGGTGACCTTCGAGCGCAACGGCGACCAGGTGCTGCTGCACTTCTCCGACGACGGGCCCGGGGTGCCGCCGCTGAGGTCGGCGTCCGTGTTCCGGCGCGGCGCCAGCGAGACCGGTCTCGGCCTCGGCCTCCCCCTTAGCCGCAGTCTGGCCCGCTCCATGGGCGGGAACCTCATCCTGAGCCCGTCGCGGCGGGCGGGAACGACCTTCACCCTCTCCCTCCCCCACTGTGCCGAGCAACCGGCCACGATCCCGGAGAACATCTCCACCCTGGCGGACGGCCCGGTGGCGCTCCCGCCCCGGGCCCGGCTCCTGGTCGACATTGCCGCCGCCCTCTCGGAGCGCTCCCTCGACCGCATGGTGGCCGCCCTCCAGAGCCTCTACGGGGAGCTGCTCGGTGCCACCGGAGGGCTGCTGATGCTGCCCGACGGCTCCGGCGGGTTCCGCCATGGCGGGAGCTTCGGATCGGTCGACGACTCCCCGCTCCTCGCCCATCACCCGATCCTCAGCGAAGTGCTCGACACCGGCCACACCGTCGAGATCAGCGAGCTGGCAGGCAGCGCGGCCGATCCGTGGCGGGAGGTCCTGAGGGGAAACGCCGCCCTCTTCGTCCCGGTGCTCGACATGGACCAGCCGATCGGGGTGCTCGCCATCGGATGGAAGGACGCCGCCCGTCTCCCCACCGCCGGTGCGGCGGACGTGGCCGCCGCCCTCGCCGAGCTGGCTGGCTTCGCCATCCACCGCAGCAGCATGGCCGACGACATCGCCTTCGAGCGCAGCCTGCGCCACAGCGTGATGGAGTCGCTGCCGATCGCCATCTCCGTCTTCGCCGGCGATCCGCCCCAGGTGATCGACTGGAACCGCCAGGAGCGGGTCCTGCTCGGGATGCACAGCGACTCCGATCGTCCCGAGGGCCTCGACGCGAGCCAGGCGATGTTCGAGGTCCAGTTCGCCGACGGGACACCGCTCACGGTCGAGAACGCCCCGGTCACCCACGCCATCCGGACCGGGGAGTCGGCAGGCCCGTTCCTGCTCATCCTGCGCCGCCTCGACGGCACCACGGTGACGACCCGCACCCACTGCGCCCCGTTCCTCGACGAACGCGGGCAGGTCGCCGGGGCCGTGGTGACCTCGGAGGAACTCGACGTCGTCAGCGGCCACCGTTTCGCCGGGATCGACGCGGAGGGCGCCGCGGCGGCCGGTACGGTACAACCAGGGCAGACGGATGTGGGGAGGTTCGGGTGACGACCACGGACGATCAGCGGTCCCTCTATTCACGGCGGCAGGCAACCGACGGCGGGCAGCCGGAGGAGGGGACCGGTAGCAGCCCGTTCGCCGACAAGGCCCGCAGGATCCATGCCCGCCTCCCGGTGATCGACGGCCACAACGATCTGCCGTGGGCGCTCCGGTCCCGGGCCGAATCCGATCTCGACAAGGCCGATCCCCGGGGGCGGCTTCCCGGATTCCACACCGACGTGCCCCGGCTGCTGGAGGGCGGGGTCGGCGCCCAGTTCTGGTCGGTGTACGTCCCCACCTGGAGCCAGGCGCCGCTGCGCCACACCCTCGAGCAGATCATCCTGGTCCGCCGGATGGCGGAGCGGGATCCCGATCACCTCCGGATGGCGAAGACCGCCACCGACGTGGCCCGCATCCGCGGCAACGGGCGCATCGCCTGCCTGATGGGGGCCGAAGGCGGCCATTGCATCGAGAACTCCCTCGGAGCCCTGCGCGCCCTCCACGAGCTGGGAGTGCGCTACATGACGCTCACCCACTCCGACTCGCACGAGTGGGCCGACTCGGCGACCGACGAGCCGCGCCACGGCGGCCTCACCGACTTCGGCGAGGCGGTGGTGCGGGAGATGAACCGCATCGGGATGATGGTGGACATCTCGCACGTATCGGCCGACACCATGCGCCATGCCATCCGCATCAGCCGGGCGCCGGTGATCGCCTCGCATTCCTCGGCCTACACCCTCGCCCCCCATCCCCGCAACATCCCCGACGACGTGCTGGAGATGATCGGCGAGAACGGCGGAGTGGTGATGATCAACTTCTACCCGGGCTTCGTGGTCGCCGAGACCGCCGAGAAGGCGTACGGGATCTTCACCGCCGGTCGCCGCCTCCGTTCCCGCTTCGGGCCCGGCGAGGAGTCGGCGTTCGAGCAGGCGATGCGGGACCTGGTGGCGGGACGGGACTGGGACCACGGCTCGGTGTCCGACGTCGTCGACCACATCGAGTACGTCGCCCGGGTCGCCGGCGTCGACCACGTCGGGATCGGAGGCGACTTCGACGGCATCGACATGACCCCGAACGGCCTGGAGGACGTGTCGCGCTACCCGGCGGTCACCGAGGAGCTGCTGCGGCGGGGCTGGAGCGACCCCGACATCGACAAGGTGCTCGGCAAGAACGTGCTCGGCGTGCTGCGCCGCGCCGAGGAGGTGGCGGCGACCGCCCGGTCGTGACGCCGCTCAGCCGCCGGCCGCCATCCGCCGCAACACCATGTGCAGGATGCCGCCGTTGCGGAGGTACTCGACCTCGATGGGGGTGTCGCAGCGACAGGTCGCGCTGAACGCCACCTGCGACCCGTCACCCCGGGTCGCCGTCACCGGCACCGACTGACGGGGCGCCAGGGTGTCGTCGATCTCGATCGAGAACGTCTCGGTACCGTCGAGGCCGAGGGTGTCGGCGCTCTCCCCGTTCGGGAACGTCAGCGGCAGCACCCCCATCATCACCAGGTTGGAGCGGTGGATGCGCTCGAAGCTGGAGGCGATGACGGCCTTGACCCCGAGCAGGAAGGTTCCCTTCGCCGCCCAGTCACGGGACGAGCCCATGCCGTAGTCACGGCCGGCGAGCACCACGAGCGGGATCCCCGCCTCCCGGTACTCGAGGGCGGCGTCGTAGACCGGCTTGACGGTGCCGTCGGTGAAATCGGTGGTGAAGCCGCCCTCGGTGCCGGGGGCGATCTGGTTGCGGATGCGGATGTTGGCGAAGGTGCCTCGGGTCATGACCCGGTCGTTGCCCCGCCGTGACCCGTAGCTGTTGAACATGGCGCGCTCCACCCCGCGGGAGACGAGGTACTCCCCCGCCGGCGAGGCCGGGGAGATGGCGCCGGCGGGGCTGATGTGGTCGGTGGTGACCGAGTCGCCCAGCTTGAGCAGCACCCGGGCTCCCTCGATCGGCTCCAGCGGTCGCACCTCCGGCCCGAGGTCGAGGAAGAACGGCGGCTCGTGCACGTAGGTGCTGTCCGGGTTCCAGTCGTAGAGGGCCTCGCCGGTGGTGGGGATCGCCCGCCACTCTCCCGATCCTTCGAAGACGGCGCCGTACTCGGTGGTGAACTGCACGGTCTTCACCGACCCGGCGACGATCTCGTCGATCTCGGCCTGGGTCGGCCACAGGTCGGCGAGCATCACGGGACGGCCGTTTCGGTCGTGGCCGAGCGGCTCGGAGGTGAGGTCGATGTCGACGGTGCCGGCGAGGGCGTAGGCGACGACCAGCGGCGGTGACGCCAGGTAGTTGGCGCGCACGTCGGGTGAGATCCGCCCCTCGAAGTTGCGGTTGCCGGACAGCACCGAGGCGGCAACGAGGTCCTGGTCGTGAATCGCCTCCCGGATCGGGTCCGGGAGTGGGCCCGAGTTCCCGATGCAGGTGGTGCACCCGTAGCCGACGAGGTAGAAACCGGCCGCCTCCAGGTCCTCCATGAGCCCCGAGTCGGCCAGGTAGTCGGTGACGACCTTGGATCCGGGGGCGAAGGAGGTCTTCACCCAGGGTTGGCGGGTGAGGCCGAGCCGGCGGGCCTTGCGGGCGACCAGGCCGGCGCCCACCATCACGTCGGGGTTGGAGGTGTTGGTGCAGCTGGTGATGGCGGCGATGACGACATGGCCGTGATCGATGGTGAAGGTGGCGCCGTCGAGCGTCACCTCGGCCCCGTCGCCCGGCTCGGGGGCAGTCTCGGGGAGCACGACCCCACCCTCGTCGACCATGTCCCCGACGGTTCCGGGGCCGGCATACGCCGCCTTGCGGAACGTCTCGCCGAGGTCGTAGCGCCACTGGTCCTTCATGCCGCCGAGGGCGATGCGGTCCTGGGGCCGTTTGGGGCCGGCGAGGGACGGCTCGACGGTGGACATGTCGAGGTGGAGACGGGCTCCGTAGACGACGGGGCGGGCGTCGTCCCGCCACAGGCCCTGCAGGCGGCAGTACTGCTCCACCGCTTCCACCAAGGCTGCGGGGCGACCGGTGAGGCGCAGGTAGCGGGTGGTCTGTTCGTCGACCGGAAAGTAGCCGATGGTGGCGCCGTATTCGGGCGCCATGTTGGCGACGGTGGCGCGGTTGGCGAGTGGCATGCCGGCAAGTCCGGAGCCGTAGAACTCGACGAACTTGCCGACGACGCCGTGCTCCCGCAGCATCTGGGTCACCCGGAGCACGAGGTCGGTGGCGGTGGCCCCTTCGGCGAGACGCCCGGTCAGCTCGAAGCCGACGACCTCGGGCAGCAGCATGTAGATGGGCTGGCCGACCATCGCCGCCTCGGCTTCGATCCCGCCGACTCCCCAGCCGACCACGCCGAGGCCGTTGATCATCGTGGTGTGGGAATCGGTGCCCACCAGGCTGTCCGGATACAGCACCGAGCCGTCGTCCCACACCACCTTGGCGAGGTACTCGAGATTGACCTGGTGGACGATGCCGGTGGCGGGTGGCACCACCCGGAAGTTGTCGAAGGCCGACTGGCCCCACTTCAGGAACTCGTAACGCTCCCGGTTGCGCTCGAATTCGTGCTCGCTGTTGATCTGGAGCGCCATGCCGCTGTTGAAGGCGTCGACCTGGACGCTGTGGTCGATGACGAGGTCGCTGGGGACGAGCGGGTTGACCTTCTGGGCGGCCGTCTCGTCTCCGGTCATGCGGACGATGGCAGAGCGCATAGCGGCGAGGTCGACGACGGCAGGAACGCCGGTGAAGTCCTGGAGCACGACCCGGGCGGGAGTGAAAGCGATCTCGGCTTCGACGACCTCGGAGGCGTCGTACCGAGCGAGGGCTCGCACGTCCGCGTCGGTGACGACGTGGCCGTCGTGGTTGCGGAGCACCGATTCGAGCAGCACCTTGATGCTGTAGGGAAGGCGCCCGATGTCGCCCATGTCCCCGAGGGCGTCGAGTCGGTGGACGATCCGCTCCCCCAACGGGGTCTGGATCGTCTCACGGGCTCGGAACGGGTCGTGGACTTCGCTCATCGGGCTCTCCTCGGCTCAATCGTCATCGGACCGATCAGCTTACCGACGCCCCCCGCCTCCGATCCCCGGCCCTGCTGGACGCTCGCACCCAAGCGAGGGTTGGTGGACAGGCGGCCGGGCCCGGGCAGTGCCCGGGCCCGGGTGCTGCGCCTGGCGGATCAGGGGAGGTACTGCTGCTCGATCTGGATCACGGTGCCCGAGGCATCGAGGGTGAGCCAGTAGGGGGTGGCGGCGAGGGAAGCGCCGTAGTAGCCGTAGGGCGGCTCCTCCCAGGACGGCACCTCGTCGACCGTGTAATCCCACGGGGTGCCGTCGGGCTTGAAGAGGGCGAGCCACTCGTCCATCGGCACCTCGACCGTCTCGATCGGCCCGTCGGCGGAGGTGAGGAGCATCACGAGCACGTCGTCGGCCACCGGGAGGGTACGGAGCAGGTCGTTCTGGTTTCGGATGTAGTAGTCGTTGGGCATGCCCTCCTCGACCGAGGCGATCACCCCGTCCTCGAAGGCCGCCTGCGCCGCCTCCTCACCGCTGAGGAACTGCAGGTAGTCGGCGACGACCTCGCCGCTCCCCACCTGGGTGAGGTAGGCGATCTGCCGCTCGACCTCGGGCTGGTAGGTGACCTCGATCGTCTCGGTGGCGGTGCCGCCCGGCCCGGTGAGCACGATCTCGATCGGGTTGACGCCCTCGACCAGAGTCAGGTCGGCGGTGGCCGAGGAGGACTGCACCCCGCCGATGAGCTCGGCCTCGACCACCTCGGCCTGGACGCCGCCGATGGTCGCCTCGGTGATGCCCAGCGCGGTCACCGCGACGTTGACGTCGGCATCGGCCACGGTCTCCCCCGGCACCACGCCCTCGACGTGGACGATCTCCGGCGCCGCCGCCGGCGGCTCGCCACCCTCCCCCGGCATCAGGGTCACGGGATAGCTGACGACGTTGATCCGGCTCCCGTCCTGCGGCGAGTCGGCGAAGACGGTGACGAAACCCTCCGTCTCGGTCTCGAGGGTGTAGGGCACCTCGACGGTGTAGTCGCCCCAGCAGCCGGTTCCGCAGGTCGCGTTGGTGAAGCCGTCCGCCAGGACGTCGCCGGAGGCCGTCGTGATCTCGTAGGACACGGTCGCCTCGAACACGTTGGCGATGCCGCCGATGGTGACCGGCGAGCGGACCACGGCGCCGATGGCGGGCGAGTCGACGAGGATCGGCTGCAGCAGGTCGGCGTAGTCGGCCCGGGTCTGCGGGTGGTCGACGATGATGCCCTCCGAGGTGATGACGTCGACGACCTGCCCGTCGATGGCGAACTGCACCCCCTCCACCTCGGGGAACTGGGTGGCGGTGAAGACCACCTGGGCAAGCCGGCCCAGCATCATGGCGGTGCCGCCGCCCGACTCGAACGCCGCCGGGAGGTCGATGGTAGCGATGCCGTTCTCGACGCCCGTGGTGACCGTGTCGATGCCCTCGGGGATCGAGGTGGTGAGCCCGGTGTCGCCCGGCCCTTCGATCACCAGGGAGGGGATGGCGAAGCTCAGCGCCTCACCGACCGGGTCGTCGACAGATCCCTCGTAGCCCTGGGATCGGCGCACCGCCACCAGGCCCGGGTCACCGTTGGGGCCGGTCACCTCGTCGGAGAAGAAGTACACGTTGAACTCGGTGAAGGCGACCACGCCGGGGACCGTCGTGGAGGTCGTCGAGGTCGAGGTCGACGTCGGCGCCGGGGGCACCGTCGTGGCCGGCTCGGCCGTCTCGGTCGAGCGGAGCAGGAAGAGCGGCACGCCCACGAGCGCGAGGGCGGCGATCGCCGCGGTGGCCCAGACCAGCACCGGCCGGCGCGGCCCACGGGAAGGGGTCTGGAGAGTCGTCATGGATTCCTCCGGGAAGGGTGGGGCCTGCGGCGCCATGTACATGAGCCGGTAGGCGATCTCACGAATGCGGCTGTCGAGTCGATCACTCATCGAGAAGCTCCTTGAGTCGTGCGCGAGCCCGCGCCAGGTGGCGCTTCACCGATCCCTCGGACACCCCGAGGCGGGAGGCGACGTCGCTCGGGGCGAGATCCTCCCAATAGGTGAGCACCACGGCGGCGCGCTGCTGCACGCTCAGCCTTTCGACCGCCGCCAGCACGTCGACGTCGACCTCCCGGGGAGGCGCCGTTGCCGGCTCGGCGGCCCGGAACTCCCGGACCCGACGCCGCAGCGTGCTGCGATGATGCGATCGTGCCTGATTGAGGACCGAGCGATACAAGTAGGCCCGGTGGTTGGCCACGGTGGGCCATCCCTTCGAGCCGAACGCCCGCAGGCAGGCATCGGTGACGACATCGGCTGCGTCGAACGGGCCGACCAGGCCCGTGGCGAAGCGCACCAGGTCGTCGGCGTGCTTGCGGTAGATCTCTTCGTCGGTCATCTCACTCCATGAGACGCCACCGCCCCCCTTTCCGGGTGACACCCGGAATCGCGGCGAGGGCGAGAGCCGCCGCCTCCCAACGGCGGCGCCTCGGTACGCTGCGCCGGTGCGCAGCCACCGACCCCTCGCCACACCGCTCGTGATGATCGCACTCGCCGCCGCCGGGTGCGGTCATGCTGCGGCGGGCGCGCACCAGCACGTGGCTCGCCGCCGGGTCGGGAGCGACCTGCTCCCAGACGTGGCGCACCGGGACGCCCTCCCATTCGGTGTCGAACTTGGACCACTTGGTGACACAGTGGATGTCGGCGACGGTCCGCTGCGACGGCATGGCGAGGAACTCGTCCCACGACCAGGTGACCGGGTTCCCCACCAAGCCGTCGACGGTGAAGTCCCACGTTGCGAGGTCGACGTCGGGAACGCTCCCGGCGTGCAGCACCGGGAAGCGATCGGTGGCGCACTGGCCGAGCGGCAACCGGCTCGGGTCGATGCCGCGGGCGGCGAGGGCCTCACGATTGCGCGGGAAGAAACTCATGGCGTGCTCTCCGGGCCGTCGAGTCTCACGGTGCCAACCATCCCGGCGGATTCCCTGTTCCGGGGCGGCGCCGGCAAAGCCGGGACGGCTCACTATCGTCGCGCCCCATGGAGACCCCGCCTCCCCCGACCGTCGCCGCCGTCCGCCGCCGCCGGGCCCTCCTGCTGACCGCCGTCGCCCTGCTGGCGGGAACCGCCACGGTCTGGATCGCCCTCGCCCGCCAGGACGCCGACCCCGGGGCCGCCACCGCCCCCATCTCGGTGGCGGACGTGCCTGGCGCCGGCGACGACCAGCTCGCCCCCGACTTCTCGGTCCCGACGAGGGACGGAGGGACCTTCACGCTCTCGCAGCACCTCGCCGGCGACGGCAGGCCGCTGCTGCTCAACCTGTGGGCGTCGTGGTGCCCGCCGTGCCGGGCCGAGATGCCCGCCATCGACGCCGCCGCCGCACGCCATCCCGAGGTCCTCTTCCTCGGTGTCGCCGTCAACGACTCGGTCGACGACGCCACCGGCTTCGCCGACGACCTCGGCGTCTCCTACCTGATCGGGTTCGACGAGAAGGACCAGGTGGGTCCCGCCTTCCGGGCCCCCGGCCTCCCCGCCACATTCCTCATCTCGAGCGAGGGGCACATCCTGAAGCGGGTCCTCGGCGAGATGACCGAGGACAGCATCGACGCGGACCTCGCGACATACTTCGGTGGCTGATTCCCGCCGCAGCACCCCCCGCACCCCGCCATCCCGCGGTAACGTCGTGCCATGACCTGGCTCGTCGCCGTCATCGTGGTCTCGGTCGTCGTGGCGCTGCTCCGCGGCGGGAAACTGTCCAACATCACCGAGATCCGCGCCCGCGGCTGGTGGCTGCTCTTCCTCGGATTCGGGATGCAGATCGGAGCCGACTACGTCCCCGACGACCGCTCCTCCCTGGCCGTGTGGCTGGTGCTCACGTCGTACCTGCCGCTCCTCCTGGTGGTGTGGCTCAACAGTGACCAGGCGGGCATGTGGATCGCCGGAATCGGCATCCTCATGAACCTCACCGTCATCGCCCTCAACCATGGCATGCCGGTCCTGCCCGAGGCGATCGAGCTGGCCGGCGGCAGCGCCGACGCCGCCCTCGGCGCCAAGCACGTGCTGCTCGACTCCAGCACCTACCTGCCGTTCCTGGGCGACATCATCCCGGTACCCCGCACCGTGATCTCGATGGGCGACGTGTTCCTCGCCATCGGCCTCGGAGCCTTCATCGAGGATCAGATGCAGCAGCCGCTGCGGCTCTTCCGCCACCGGGTGCAGGGACTCCCCGGATCCGCCGCCCCGCGTTGAGCTAGGCCGGGATCTCGCCCTTGAACACCAACACCCGGCGCAGCGAGCTGGTCACCTCCGGGTCGAACTCGTAGGCGGAGCCGCGGTGGATCTGCTCGAGGGCGTCCACCGGGCGCATCCCCAGCTCGTGAACCGCCAGGTCGTAGGCGCTGGCGACCTTGATGATCTTCGAGGCGAGCCGCAGCTCCGGGTCCTTCTCCTGCCCCACCGACCGGTAGCGCTGGTACTGCTGGCGCACGATGGTCGACACCTCGGTCAGGTAGGGCGCCTCGGCGATGATCTGGGCCCCCCAACGGGCGATGTCCTCGTCGGTGTAGCCGGCCCGCAGGATCGCCGGCTCGTTGAGGGTGATACGTCCGATGTCGTGCATGAAGGCGGCGTACCCGAGCTGCTCGACGTCGTGGGGTCGCAGTCCGAGCTCCCGCCCGATGTCGAGCGCCAAGGCCCCGGTGCGGATGGCGTGACCCCGCGGCGCCAGCCCGGCGACCTCGGGGATCTGGGCCAGGGCCCGGATCGTCTGGCCGTAGGTGACCCGGGTGGCGTAGTAGCGGACGAAGGCGAGGTGGCTGAAGGCATACGGCAGGGCCGCCACCGGAAGCGCCCACAGCCCCATCACCGGCTGCGCCTGGCCGAAGAGCACCCCGGTGACGAACAGGCTGAGGATCACCGACCAGTCCTCCAGGCCGAGCAGCCAGAGGTAGCGGACCGAGAGGTCGTCGCGCTCCAGGCCGACGAGGGCGCGCAGCAGGGCCCGCAGCAAGTACCAGGCGAGGCCGCCGGCGGCGACGGCGATGAGGGCCCGGAACCCGTTGCCGGCGGACACCGCGCCGGCGCCGGGGCCGAGAATGTCGAGGTAGTCGGCCACCGGGAGGAACACCGCGGCGAAGGCCCCCAGCGACACCACCTCGGCGATGAACTCGGAGTTCATCTCGATGCGCTCCACCAGCCGGAAGACGAAGAAGAGCAGCCAGGCGCCCGCCATGCCGCAGGCGTAGATCGCCAAGGTGGTGAGGGGATCGTCGACCACGAACGGAACCGCCACCGCCGCCGCCACCCCGAAGTAGAGACGCTCGCCGCTCGGTGCCGGCACCGTGATGAGCTGCGCCAGCATCATCGCCCCGATCCCCAGCCACAGGGTCTGCACCGAAGCCGTCGACCGGACCAGGAGCAGCACGCCGGCCGCCACCAGGACCAGCCAGAGCACGGCGGAGAGGCGATTGACCCGCGTCTCAGCCACGACGACTCCCCCCGGCGGTGGGACGGGAAGAGGTGAAGGAATCTGTGGGGGATCGGCTGTCCACGGCGAACTCCAGATCGAGACGCCCACGCTTCCCGGGCACGGCACGGGGCTGAGCCTCCCCCTGGCCCGGGTGGAACGCGGAGTCACTTCGTTGTCCGATGTGCCTGCTCGCCCGCGGACCGGTGCACTCCGCCGAGCTCCGCCCGAAGCTCGACCACCAGCGTGGTCCCGTTCACGTTACGGCGCCCATCCCATCCTGGCAAGGACGGAATTCGCGAACCCGCATGGCCTGCTCGGACCTGCCGCGTCGCGACTACGCTACGAAGTCGGGAAGGACGCGTATCGTGCTCAGCACCCAGGAACTCGAAGAGACGCTCACCCAGCTCGATTCCGTCGAGGCGGTCCGGATCGTCATGAACGGCGACCGGGTCAGCGAAGTCCACGTGCTGGCCGCCCCCGCCAAGGCCCCCAAGCAGGTGGTGCGCGACGTCCAGTCACTGGCGATGGCCCGCTTCGGGACCAACATCGATCGCCGGGTGATCTCGGTGGTCCAGCTCGCCGCCAACGCCGTCGAGCACCGCACCCTGGAGCGGCCCGCCCTGGTCCGCATCCAGGAGCAGCCGCAGGATTCACGCACGACCGTCCACGTCACCCTGGCCTGGCAGAGTGGTGAGCACGTCGGGACCGCCAGCGGCCCCGCCGCCGCCTCCGCCCGCTTGCGACTCATCGGGGAAGCCACCCTCGACGCCATCGAGGCCATCTTCACCGACACCCCGCCGCTCGGGCTCGACTCGATCGGGATCGCCGCGGTCGGCATGCGCACGGTCGTGATCGCCGTCATCGTCAGCGCCGGCAAGCGCGACGAGGAGCTGGTGGTCGGCTCGGCGCTCTCCTCCGGAGACGAGGCGTCGGCGGCGGTGCGAGCCGTGCTCGACGCCCTCAACCGCCGCCTTCCGGTCATGGGGAAGTGACCGGGCCTCCGGCGGCCCGCCCGTCCCCAGCCCGTGCCGGGTCTTCCCGCCCCCGTTCGGGCTTGCTGAGCGAATCCGGCCTGCCCTAGCCTCCTAGGAGAAGCGCGCGGTGTGCTGCGGCGCGCTCTCGGCCGATGCATCGATTCGGCCCTGGCGGAAGGCGGAGAACCTCGGTGCGACGACGATCTCCCCTCGCGTTCACCGGTCTCCTGATCGTGGCGCTGCTTGCCGTCCTCGGATTCGCCGCCTTCTCCGCCGACCAGGCCGACACCCCCGACCCGGTGGCGGCCCTCCCCACCAGCCTCTCCGCCCGCATCGCCGGCGCCGCCCTGGCGAACCAGGTGCAGCCGCTTCCCCCGGCCGAGGAACCCACCACGACGGTGCCCGAGCTGCTCGCCGCCCAGGCCCTCGCCGCTCCCCGCTCCTTCCCCGAAGACACCACGACCACCACCAGCTCCACGAGCACGACCACCACCACCGAGCCGCCCACCACCACGACCACCACCACCGTGCCGCCTACCACCACGACCACCACCACCGTGCCGCCCACCACCACGACCACCACCACCACGACCACCACCACCCAGCCCCCGGCGCCCACCACCACCCTCGTCGCCGGCGGCAGCCGTGACGTCGAGTACTGGCGACCCCTGGTCGAGGCCTCGTTCCCGACCGAGCTCGTCGAGGACGCCCTGGCGGTGATGAAATGCGAGAGCAACGGCGACCCGCTCGCCGTCAACCCCCGCACCAAGGCCTCCGGGCTGTTCCAGTTCATCCCCTCGACGTGGAACTGGGCGAGCCCCTTCGCCGGTTGGGGAGGCGCCAGCGTGTTCGACCCGGAGGCCAACGTCGACACCGCGGCGTGGCTGGTACTCGAATCGATCGGCGCCGGTGACCATCCGTGGGCGCACTGGGCCCCCTGCCAGCCGTAGCCGCAAACCGGAGTTACCGACACAGCGTCCCTCCCGGCCGTAGAATGTGAGGGCAATGGCAAAGAAACTGATACGCATCATCGGGCTCGCGGCCGCCATCGGCCTCGTCCTGTGGCTCACCCGGGAGCGCCTGCTCCCGGCCCCGCACGTCTCGGGCGAGCCGGCGCCTCCGTTCCGGAGCACCCCGCCCGCCCCGGCCACCGAGGCCGTCGCCGAGCCGGACGACCTCCGCACCATCAAGGGCATCGGGCCCGTGATGGCGGGACGCCTGGCCGAGACCGGCATCACGACTTACCGCGCCATGGCCGGCGCGGATGCCGCGGCGATCGGCGAATCACTCGGGGTGGGCGAGGGCAGGGCATCGGACTGGATCGCGCAGGCCCGCCGGCTCCTCGGTTGAATCGGGCCCCTTCCGCCGTCCGGTTCGTCGAATCGCCGTATCGATCCGACCCGGACGAGCTGGCGATCCTGCTCCCGGAGGAGCCCGCCTTCCGTTCCCGCCAGCTGCGGGACTGGCTCTACCGGTCCCCGGTGCTGGAGGCGTCGGCGATGACCAACCTGCCGCGCCGGATCCGGGCCGGGCTGGCGGACCGGCTCTGGCCCTTCTCGGTCGAGATCGAGCAGTCCGCCGACGGGGGGACCACTCGCAAGTGGCTCTTCCGGGGCCGGGACGGCGCCTCGATCGAAGCGGTGTTGATGGGTTACCCGCGGCGGGCCACCCTCTGCCTCTCCTCCCAGGCGGGATGCGCCATGGGCTGCACCTTTTGTGCTACCGGCCAGTTCGGGTTCGAGCGGCATCTCGACGCCGGGGAGATCGTGGCCCAGCTCGCCTACGCCGAGGCGCACCTGAGGAGCAACCCGCTCCACACCGGCCCCACCAGGGTCACCAACGTCGTGTTCATGGGCATGGGCGAGCCGCTCGCCAACTACGCCCACCTGCGTGAAGCGCTGCGCCGCATGATCGAGACCATGGGCCGCTCCGCCCGCTCCATCACCGTCTCCACCGTCGGGGTCGTTCCCGGCATCCTGCGGCTCGCCGAGGAGCCGTGGCCCGTCAACCTCGCCGTCAGCCTGCACGCCGCCGACGACGAGCTGCGGTCCCGCCTCGTCCCCCTCAACGACCGCTACCCGCTCGCCGACGTCGTCGCCGCCGCCCGCACCTACTTCGCCGCCAAGGGCCGCCGGCTGTCGATCGAATGGACCCTCATCGACGGCGTCAACGACTCGGTCGACCAGGCCGGGAAGCTGGCCTTCATCGCCCGCGACCTGCGGGCCCACGTCAACGTCATCAACCTCAACCCGACGCCGCTGTCCGCCCAGCGGCCCGCCGCCGGCGCCACCGTCGACGCCTTCGTGGCGGCGCTGCGAGACCGCGGCGCCAACGTCACCTTGCGTGACACCCGGGGCCGGGACATCGACGCCGCCTGCGGCCAGCTCCGCCTCCGTGCCGCCGAGGACGCCGCCCCGGCGGCGATGCTGCCGGCCCCCACCCTGCCCGTCCCGAACACGTCCGAGGAGGCCCCATGAGACTCGAGCCCCGAGACCAGGCCCCCGATTTCACCCGTCCCGACCAGGACGGCACCCCGGTGTCGCTGACCGACTACGCCGGGTCCCCGCTGGTCGTCTACTTCTACCCAAGGGCATTCACCCCGGGGTGCACCACCGAGGCCTGCGACTTCCGTGACCGCCACGAGCGCTTCACCTCCGCCGGCTACGCCGTGCTCGGGGTCAGTCCCGACCCGGTGGAACGCCTCGACCATTTCCGCCGCAAGCACGACCTCCCGTTCCCTCTGCTCAGCGACGAGGACCACACGATGGCGGAGGCCTACGGGGCGTGGGGCGTCAAGAAGAGCTACGGCCGCGAGTCCCATGGACTGACCCGGTCGACCTTCGTCATCGGCGCCGACGGGCGGGTCGAGCACGCCTGGTACGGGGTACGGGCCAAAGGCCACGCCGCCCGGGTGGAAGCGGAGATCGGCGCCTGATCGGGGAGCGTCCCGGTTCCGGTACGATCCCTCGCATCGGCGACCCGGCGAGTTTGAACTCAAAAGGAAGAGGGAATGTACCGAACACCCGAATGTCGTCGGCAAGGTACAGGAGCGTGAAGTGAAGCCAATCCGCAAGGCGATCTTCCCCGTGGGGGGTCTGGGAACGCGATTCCTGCCCGCCACCAAGGCACTCCCCAAGGAGATGCTCCCGATCGTGGACAAGCCCCTGATCGAGTACGCGGTCGAGGAGGCGCGCGCTGCAGGGATCGAGGAGATCATCTTCGTGACGGGCCGCGGCAAGTCGGCGATCGAGGACCACTTCGACGCCCACGCCGAGCTGGAGGACGTGCTGCGAGACCACGACCGGCACGACATGCTCGAGGAGATCCGCCTCTCCCAACCCGAGCCGGGCCAGATCGTCTACGTCCGCCAGATGGAGCCGCTGGGACTGGGCCACGCCGTCTGGTGCGCCCGCTACCTGGTCGACGACGAACCCTTCGCGGTGCTGCTCGCCGACGACCTCATCCTCTCCGAGCGCCCCTGCCTCGTCGAGATGGTCGAGGCCTACGAGCGCCACGGCGGCAACCTCGTCGCTCTCATGGAGGTCCCGCCGCAGGACACCTGCCGCTACGGGGTGATCGCTCCGGGAGAGGACGACGGCCGCCTCGTCGAGGTGCTGGATCTGGTCGAGAAACCCCAACCCGAGGCCGCCCCCTCCAACCTCGCCATCGTGGGCCGCTACATCCTCCAGCCCGCCATCATGGACCATCTCGGCCTCGGCGTCGTCGGCGCCGGCAACGAGATCCAGCTGACCGATTCGATGGTGAAGCTGATCGGCAACGGGCCGTTCCACGGGCTGCGCTTCTCCGGCACCCGCTTCGACTGCGGCACCAAGGTCGGCTTCCTGGAGGCGAACGTGGCGTTCGCCCTGCAACGAGGCGACATGGCGGCCGAGGTCCGCACCCGGATCACCCGCATCCTCGACGAGTTCTGACCACCTCCACTCCCGGCCGCGGCACCGTGCCCGGGGCATCGAGTTCGGGAAGAGCCGCCACATCGAGTACGTTGACCGCGAGAGGCCCGCGACCGCGAAAGGAAGCTCCGCGAGATGACCAAGCTGCACGACCTCCACCGCCAGGGGCAATCCGTCTGGCTCGACTACATCCGGCGTGACCTCCTCGTCAGCGGCGAGCTGGCAAGGCTCGTCGACCGGGGAATCAGGGGCCTCACCTCCAATCCGACCATCTTCCAGCAGGCGCTGGCCAAGTCCTCCGAGTACGACGCTCAGATCGCCGAGATCCTGGCGGCGGATCCCGCCGCCGAACCCGCCGTCGTGTTCGAGAAGCTGGCGATCGCCGACATCCAGGACGCCGCCGACCTGCTGCTCCCCGTCTTCGAGGACAGCAACGGCGCCGACGGCTTCGTGAGCCTCGAGGTCTCGCCGCACCTGGCGGCCGACACCGCCGGCACCATCGCCGACGCCCACCGGCTGTGGAACGAGGTGGCGCGGCCCAACCTGATGATCAAGGTCCCCGCCACCCCCGAGGGGATCCCCCCCATCGAGGAGTTGATCGCCGCCGGCATCAACGTCAACGTCACCCTCATGTTCTCGCTGGAGAACTACGAGAACGCGGCCCAGGCCTACCTGCGCGGGGTGGCGCGGACCCAGAACCCGTCCGGGGTCGCCTCGGTCGCCTCCTTCTTCGTGAGCCGGGTCGACTCCAACACCGACGCCGCCCTCGAGAAGGTGGGTTCCGCCGAGGCTCTGGCGCAGCGAGGCAAAGCGGCGGTGGCCAACGCCAAGCTCGCCTACCGTCGTTACCGCGAGCTGTTCGAAGGGCCCACCTTCGCCGCCGCCGCCGAGCAGGGCGCCCGCCCCCAGCGGACCCTGTGGGCCAGCACCTCCACCAAGAACCCGGAGTACCCGGACCTGCTCTACGTCGAGCCGCTGGTCGGACCCAACACGGTCAACACCATGCCACCGGCCACCATCGACGCCTTCCTCGACCACGGCGAGATCGACCCCGAAGCCCTCACCACCGACGTCGACACGGCCCGCGCCGACATCGAGGCGCTGGCGGAGCTGGGGATCGACTTTGACCAGATCACCGCCGATCTCCAGGTGGAGGGGGTGCGCAAGTTCGCCGACTCCTACGACGACCTGCTGGCGACGGTCGCCGAGAAGATGGCGGCGATCCGGCCATGAGCGTCGACGTCGACCTGGCGGCGGGATCCCACCAGGCCGCGGTGGCGACCCGCCTCGCGGCGTGGCAGGACGCCGGGTTCGCCCGGCGGCTGTGGGATCACGACCCGACCCTGTGGCGGCCCGCCGGCACCCCGGAGATCACGAACCGCCTCGGTTGGCTGACGCTGCCGGAAACGATGCCCGCGGAGGTCGAGACGCTCCGGTCGTTCGGGGCCGAGCTCGCCACCGAACAGATCCGGCATGCCGTCGTGCTCGGCATGGGTGGTTCGAGCCTCGCCCCCAAGGTGTACCAGGCCACCCTCGGCAACGCCCCCGGTCATCCCGAGCTGCTCGTGCTCGACTCGACCCATCCGGCGGCGGTGGAGGCCGTGAGCGTGGCCGTCGACCCGCGCCACACCGTCTTCATCGTCGCCTCCAAGTCGGGGGGGACGCTGGAGACGCTGTCGTTCTTCCGCTACTTCTGGGCACGCACCTCCGCAGTGGTGGAGACACCGGGTCGCCACTTCGTCGCCATCACCGATCCCGGCACCTCCCTGGCGGAGCTGGCCGCCGAGCGCGGGTTCCGCCACACGTTCCTGGCGACCCCGGACGTCGGGGGGCGCTACTCGGCGCTCACCATGTTCGGCCTGGTCCCGGCCGCCGCCATCGGGGCCGACGTCTCCGCCCTACTGGCGGGCGCCGCCGCGGCCGCCGCCGCCTGCGGGCCGGAGGTGGACCCGGCCGCCGATCCCGGCCTCCGCCTCGGCGCCGCGCTCGGCGAGCTCGCCCTCGCCGGTCACGACAAGGTCACGTTCCTCGCGGCGCCGGAGCTGTCCGCCTTCCCGTCCTGGATCGAGCAGCTCATCGCCGAATCGACCGGCAAGGAGGGCAAGGGCATCGTGCCGATCGTCGGTGAGGAGCCGCGCGACCCGTCCGAGTACGGCGACGACCGGTTCTTCGTGGAGTTGTCGCTCGGCATCCCCGAACCTGGTCCCGCCGCCGCCCTAGCGGCGGCCGGTCATCCGGTGGCGAGGATCACCCTCGCCGACCGGAACGACCTCGGCGCCGCCATGTTCCTACTCGAGGTGGCGGTGGCCGCGGCCGGAGCGGTGCTCGACATCCAGCCCTTCGACCAGCCGGACGTCCAGGTCGCCAAAGACTTCGCCAAGCAGGCGATGGCAGGCGACCTCGACACCTCCGGCATCGTCGAGATCGACGCCCTCGGCCCGGACCTGGCCCCGGCGGTGACCGAGTGGGCGCACACGGTCGAGACAGGCGACTACGTCGGCATCCAGGCGTTCCTCGCCCCCACCACGGCGACGAGGCGAATCCTCACCGCGGCCCGGGAGGCGCTCGGGAGCGCACGAGGGGTCGCCACGACGCTCGACTTCGGCCCCCGCTTCCTGCACTCGACCGGTCAGCTCCACAAGGGAGGCCCGAATCGTGGCGTGTTCCTCGAAGTCGTCGATCGTCCGGCGCCCCACATCGACATCCCGGAGACCGACTACGACTTCGGCACCCTGGTGACGGCACAGGCGCACGGTGACAACCAGGCCCTACTCGACCGGGGACGGCGGGTGCTGCTGGTGAACGTAGGCGACCGGGTGGACGACGGCCTCGACGCCGTGCTCGCCGCGGTCGAAGCGGCGGTGCGCTGAACCTGGGAGGCGCCGGCTAGTCCTTGCCGGCCCGCCGCACGACCAGCGAGAAGGTGCTGCGCCCTTCGTGCTCGTAGTCAAGGTGCCCGCCCATCAACTCGGCGAGGCGCCGCGACACGGCGAGCCCCAGCCCGATCGAACCGGCGACCACCCCCTGGTGCGCCCCCTCGAACGCCTCGAAGATCAGCTCCCGCTTGTCGTCGGGGACACCCTGCCCGTCGTCGCCCACGACGACGGTGACCTCGTCCGGTGCGGCGGCGATCTCGACCTCGATGTGCGGCCCGCCGTAGCGGATGGCGTTGGTGAGCAGGTTGCGCACGATCTGGCGGAAGCGGACCGGGTCGACCAGGCCGGTGGCGGCGGTGTCGACCACCCGGATCCGCTCCCGGTCGGCCCGCGGCATGGCGGCCACGACACCCCACACCTCGGGCAGGAGCGGAGTGGGGGCGAGCTGGACCTGGATCTTGCCGAGGTCGGCCCGGGCCGCCACCAGCAGGTCCTCGATAAGGTCGCGCATGTCGCGGCTCTGCTCGAGGATGAGCCCCAGGAACTCGTCGATCTCCTCCGGCGAGAAGCTCTGCCACCGTTCGGCCAGCTCCTGGGCCATCCCGGCGACGACGGTGAGCGGGGTCCGCACCTCGTGGGACACGGAGGCGATGAACTCGTCCTTCGATTCCACCATCGTTTCGAGCTGCCGCCGGCCGGCATCGCCTTCGATGGCGGCCGCCAGCACCGTGGTCACCGCCAGCAGGTAGCTGTCGTCGTCTGCGGTGAACTCGTGGCGGTCGTTGCGGCCGATGACGAGGGCCCCGAGCCGCCCGTCGCGGCCGCAGATCCCCAGGTTGGCGGCGCGCACCGAGGTGCCGTCGACCTCGATCGTGTCGAAGGCCACCGACCCGCACACGGCGGATGCCGAGTCGAGATGCTCGGCGAGGCGGACCGCGGCTGCCGTGTCGGTCATGGCGATGGCGGCGGGGGCGCCGGGCCGGCTCTGTAGGAAGATCGCCGCCACGTCGACATCGAGCACCCGCACCACCTGGAGCACCGCCTCGTCGAACAGGCAGTCCAGCTCGGCCCGACTCAGGGCGAACCGCCCCAGGCCGGCGATCGACTCCTGCTGACGAACCCGAGCCTCGATCTCGAGGTGGGCGTTCCATCCGGCGGTGATGTCGACCAGGGAGCCCTCGAAGAGCATATCGTCGCCGCTGCCGACGGTGTGAGCGGTGTCCCGGATCCAGATGAGGCGGCCGTCTGCGGTGCGCAGACACGTCGCATCGGTGGCGCTGCGGCCGGTCGCCACCAGCTCCGAGACGAGATGGTCCCGCTCCCCCGGCTCGAGGTAGAAGTCGACGGCGTTGCGCCCGATGAGGTCCTGGGGATCGTCGCAACCGAGAAGGGAGGCCAGCGCCGGATTGGCGTCGACGATCACACCGTCGGGCCGGCTCCGGTACTGCGCCACCGGCATCCGCTCGAACAGCGTGCGGTACCGCTCCTCGCTGGCGCGCAGCGCCTCTTCGGTCTCGTGGCGGGCGGTGACGTCGTGGATCTGCACGAGGATCAGGGGTGGGCCGTCCCACACGGCCGGCAGCAGCGAGGCGTTGGTGAGCCCGACGATGCGGCACCCGTCGGGACCCCGAAACTCCATCTCGGCCCGGAGGCAGCGCTGGTCACCGGCGACGGCCGCCGCGACGAAACGGGCAAGCCGATCGCGGCCCTCCGGCTCGATCAGCGACGTCCACTCGCCGCCGGCGACGATGCCGCCGAGCAGGTCGGTCGCAGCGGCGTTGGCCATCGCCACCACCCCGTCCGGATCCATGACCAGCGACGGGATCGGTGAGGAGGAGAGGGCCGCCTCGAAGACGTCGGCCGGCAA
Source organism: uncultured Acidimicrobiaceae bacterium (assembly GCA_964416425.1). Taxonomy (GTDB): domain Bacteria; phylum Actinomycetota; class Acidimicrobiia; order Spongiisociales; family UBA5794; genus CAYQEC01. Next base: position 46,248 of record CAYQEC010000008.1, read on the forward strand.
GGCGGGGCGGGCCGCGGCGTGGCGGGCCGCGGCGTGGCGGTGGAACGGTGTCATGGTTGAAACCCGGCGGGAGAAAGCTCCGCCGTGAGGGCTGCCCGCACGCTCGTCCGCTGCCGTGAGGCCACGTCACCGATGCGAGCACGCCACCGCAACCTGGATTCGATGTGGAACCTCACAAGGTAGAGGTATCGGCCCCGGCGCCGGATAGCTTGAAGGCGCGAAATGGGAAATTCGGGCGCCGCCGTGAAACGTCCGAAGACCTCAATCGTCGAGGTAATCCCCGGCCTCGAGGTGGAGGGCCCGCAACGAGAGGGCCACGTCGCGCAGGAAGAAGACCAGCGACACCAGGATCAGGACGATCGCCAGGGTGAACAGCACGTACCCGGGGACCCTCAGATCCCAGTCGAACACCAGCATGACCAGCAGCACGGGGATGATGAGACAGGCCGCGATGAGGCCGCCGACGAGGGCGCCGATCGAGGACCGGAGCAGAGCGCTGCGCCGGTAGAGGATGCGAATCTGCTCCCGGCGCCGATCGGTCCCGAGGATCGCGTCGCCGTCGAGTTGCTCCACCAGGAAGCGGGTCCGGTCGATGGTTCGGCCGAGGCGGTTGGTGAACGTCAGGAGCAGCAGCCCGACGCCGGAGATCAATGCCACCGGGGTGATCCCGGTCTGCACGAATTGGGTGAACGTCTCGGTCACGACGATGTGACACTACGGGCACGCCGGAGCGGCGGAACTCGGCGGAGGGGAAATCGGCCTGCTTCCTGTCGTCGCCGGCAGGTAGGTTGGTCCACCATGGGAACTCGATACTTCACCCCCAAGCTGTTCACCTTCCTCCAGGATCTCGCCCATCACAACGACCGGGCCTGGTTCAAGGCCAATCAGGACGCCTACGAGGAGCACGTCCGGGAACCGGCGCTCGAGTTCATCAACGACTTCGCCGCCCACCTGTCCCGCATCTCCCCCCACTTCGTCGCCGACTCGCGCAAAGTCGGCGGCTCCCTCTTCCGGATCCAGCGCGACACCCGGTTCGCCCGCGACAAGACGCCGTACAAGGAGAACACCGGCATGCAGTTCCGCCACGTCCGGGGCAAGGACGTGCACGCCCCCGGCTTCTACCTGAACATCGAGCCCGCCGAGTGCTACATGGGCATCGGCCTGTGGCGCCCCGAGAGCAAGGTGGCCCAGGCGATCCGGCACCACATCCACGAGCATCCGGCGGAATGGAAACGGGCGTCACGGGGTAAGCGCTTCACCGACGTCTTCACCGTGACCGGCGATTCCTTGAAGCGGGCGCCGCGGGGCTTCGACGAGGACCATCCCCTCATCACCGATCTGAAACGCAAGGACTTCATCGCCTCCACCCGGCTCACCCAGGGCCAGATCGTCTCCGACCACTTCCTGGAGGACTTCTCCGGCAACTGCAAGCGGGCCGCCCCCTTCATGCAGTTCCTCTGCGAAGCCATGGACCTCCCGTTCTGATCCCGGGCGCCGTTCCGCCCGTGGCGATCCTCGCCGCCCCGGCGCCCGCCGTGTCAAGAATGCGAGCTCCGGCGGTGTGTCTTCGGGTGTGATCGTGAAGGAGATCCTGCCCGGAGGGGAAGACCGTGAATCCACCGACACCGGTGCTCGTTAGCTTGGGCGACCCGAGCACCGGAACCATCGAGCCCACCATGAGACGCACTACCAGCCACACCCGCCTCAGCCCGGCCGGACCCGAGGTGGTGTTTCGCAACGACTACGCCCGGCTGGTGCGCTCCCTCGCCCTCATCGCCGGCGACGTCGAAGAGGCCTCCGACGCCGTGCAGGAAGCCTTCATCCAGGCCTGCCTCCACTGGCGCCGGATCGGCCGCTACGAGGACCCCGTCGGCTGGATCCGGCGGGTCGCCATCAACCGGCTCAAGAACCGCCACCGCTCCCTGCGGCGCCGCGACCGGGCCGTCGCCCGCCTCGTCCCACCGCCGCCGCCCGCCGACCCGGACACCGGAATCGACGTGATGGCGGCGCTGCGGACTCTCCCGGAGCGGCAACGCACCGCCGTGGTGCTCCACTACTTCGAAGGTCTCACCACCCCCGAGATCGCAACTGCCATGAACCTGTCCGAAGGAGCCGTGGGATCGCACCTGCACCGCGCCCGCGCCGCGCTGCGCCGCCATCTGGAGGTGTCGTGATGTCGATCGACAGCCAACTCGAGCGTGTCCTCAACGCCGCCGCCCCCCCGGTCGACGACACCGAGGTGTGGGAACAACTCCAGCCGCAGATCCGGCGGGCCCGGCGCCGTCATCGAGTCCAGCTCGGGCTCGGCGCAGGGGCGGCCGCCGCTGCAGTGGCGATCGTCGCCGTCGGGGTGCTCGGGGCCCCACCGGCGACCCGGGAGAGCGGCCCGGCCACCGGGCCCGTCCTGGAGGCGACCACCACGGTTCCCACCACCGGGGACGACGCCACCAAGACCACCGAGCCCGAGACGCCCGGGTCCGTGGCCGTGCCCGTCGACGGGGCGCTCGACGCCGTCGACGCTTGGATCCAGGCGCTGGCGGCCGGCGACGCCGACGCCGCCTGGGATCTACTCAGCATCTCTTCCCAAGCGACGAACGGCCGCGACGGATTCGACTCCGCCTTCACCGAGCTGGAGGAAGGCTTCGGCTCGTGGGGGAACGCCACTCCCGCGCTGAGCGGGGAACCGATCGAGATCGGCAGGGTGCCGGCCGTGCTGGTGGCGATCAGCGGCACCCGCACCGTCGAGGGCATGGTCGAGGACGCCATCTCGGTCCTCCCCGCCGTGTTTGAAGACGGTGCCTGGAGGGTCGAGTGGTACCTCCCCGCCGTCGACGGCTTCGCGCCGTCGCCCCGCCCCGAGTCGAGTGTTCCCTTCTCGCCGACCGGACCGGTCGAGTGGACCGGAACCGGCGACGGCGTCAACCTCCTCCTCGTCGACGGTGAACCGGTCTCCGGCCTGGAGGAGGTGCCGGAGGGTGGCGGGCAGGCGCACGTCACCTGGGTGCCGCCCGAGCCGCTCCCGGCCGGCGGGCACTTCCTCAGCTTCGTCGCCGGCCGGCACCGTGGCCCCATCACCGTCCTCACCATGCCCGTCTTCGTGGCGGAGGCGGCGGACTGAGATGTCCGCGAGCCGCCCCCCGATCTCCTAGGCTCCAGCGGGTCATGGGAATCCTGCGGCGCCGCCCCGGCAAGCTCACCGGCATCGCCGGCTCCCTGTCGGGCCGCCACGTCCTCGTCACCGGGGGCGCCGGCGTGGTCGGCGGCGGCATCGTCCGGGTCCTGGCGGAGGCCGGAGCCGACGTCACCGTCACCGATCTCGACCAGCAGGCCCTCGATCGGCTGGTCGCCGCCGAAGCCGACGCGGCAGGGACCGTCGTCGGGGCCCTCTCCGACGTGCGGGACCCGGCCGCCATCACGGCGCTGCTCGAAGGCCTCGATCAACCCCTCGACGGGCTCGTCAACAACGTCGGCCTCGACCCCTACCCTCGCGAGCCGCCGGACCTCGACACCGACACGATGCGCACGGTCTACGAAACCAACGTGCTCGGCCCCCTCACCCTCACCCGGGAAGTGCTGGAGCGTTTCCGCCGGCGGGAGAAGCCGGCCTCGATCGTGTTCATCACCTCGATCCACCAGGCCGTGCTGCGCCGCCAACCCGGCTACAGCGCCACCAAGGCGGCGCTCGCAATGGCGATGCGGGAGCTGGCCCTCGACGCCGCCCCCACCGGAATCCGGGTCAACGCGGTGGCGCCCGGGCACGTGGCGGTCGGGCGGCGGGGCAATCCCGTCTACAGCCGGGGGGCGCCGCTCGGCGAGGTGTCCCTCCACCCCGTCGAGATCGGCAAGGCGGTGTGGTTCCTGCTCAACGACGACCTCGCCGCCGGCATCACCGGCGCCACCGTCACCGTCGATCGCGGCATGTCGCTGGTGACCCCCCACTGGTAGCCCATTCTGGGGTGGGCATATCAGGATGCCCTGCTACATTGAGTGGCCGGTAGTGGACAATGCTGCATCGCAGGAATGGTGTGCTGAATCAATGGACCAGGATCGAGCGCTCAAGGTGAATGCACCTGCCGTCATCGGCGAGGTGATCGACGATGACGTGGTGCTGATCAACTTCGACACCGGTACGTACTACCTCCTCGGCGGATCCGGAGCGGAGATCTGGCCCCTGCTGGAACGGGGGGCCACCCCCGCCGCCATCGAGGCCCGGTTGCGCCAGGCCTACGGGCTCGGCGACGGGGACATCCGATCCGACCTCGACCGCTGGCTCGGCGAGCTGCTCGCCGAGAACCTCGTCGCCGGCGTCGATGCCGTACCGGCCGGGGAGCCGGAGCCTGCCGCTCTCGAGGCGGCCGGCGACTATGCACCCCCGACGGTGTCCCGTTTCGACGACATGCAGGAGATGCTCCTGCTCGACCCGATCCACGACGTCGCCGACGCGGGATGGCCGCACCGGCCGGCAGATCCCCGCTGATCCGGGGAGGCGCAATGCGCGCGGAGGGTTCCGAGCGGGCCACCTCCACCGCGGAGGCGTTCTTCGCGGCGGTGTGGGACGCCGGAGCCGGCGCCGTCACCCACAGCGTCCGGCTCACCGGTCACCGCATCGACCTCACCTTCTCCCCCGATCTCGAACCGCGGCTCATGCCGGCTCTCGCCCACCTGAAGACCGAATCGCAGGGCGAGACGGCGCTGCAGGTACGGGCGTGGGACAGCCACTCGGGCGGCACCCCCCTCCCCGCCACTCCCTGGAACCGTGCCGACTACCCCGACGGCGGCGAGATCCGAGGCCCCGACACCGCCAGTATCTCCATCGCCTACCGGTTCGACCCCGGCGCCCTCAGCCTTTTCGACCGGGAGACGGGGAGAGCGGTGTTCTGGATCGACTCGGCCGACAGGGTGCCGGGATGGATGGCGGCGGCCCCGTTCCGCACCATCCTGCCGTGGTTCGTCGCCGCCACCGGCGGTCAGTTCGTCCACGGCGCCGGGGTGGGCCTCGACGGCCGCGGCGTGCTGGTCGCCGGGGCCGGTGGATCCGGCAAGTCCACCACCGCCCTTCTCTGCGCCGACGCCGGTCTCCAGTTCGTCGGTGACGACTACGTCGTGGTCGGAGCCGACGGCGACCTCCATGCCGCCTACGGGTCCGCCAAGCTCGACGATGCCTCGCTCGCCCTCCTCCCCCACCTGAAACCGTGGGTGGTCAACGACGACCCGGAGATCTCCAAACATGTCGTGATGCTGAGCCGGGCCCGGCCGGAGAGCGTCGTGCCCCGCCTCCGGCTCGAGGCGATCCTGCTCCCGCGCCTCGGCCGCTCCGACCGCTCCCGCTTCCACCCGGCCTCGGCTTCGGAGGCGCTGCTCGCCCTCGCCCCCACCACCGTGTTCCAGCTCCCCGGGGCAGGCGGTCCCGCCCTCCGCTTCATGGCGGAGCTGGCGCGGCGGGTCCCCGCCTACCATCTCGATCTGGGACCGCCCGACGGGGTCGCCGCCGCCGTCGCCGATTTGCTGCGAAAGGGAGGGACGCCATGACCCCCGTCGTCAGCGTCGTCATCCCGGTCCACAACGGGGCGCGGTACCTCACCGAAGCGATCGCCAGCGTCGGCGACGACCCACCGGTGGAGATCATCGTCGTCGACGACGGGTCCGACGACGGGTCCGCCGCAGTGGCCGCAGGCCACGACGGGGTCCGGGTGATCCGGCAGGAGCACGCCGGAGTGGGGGCGGCCCGCAACCGGGGCATCGACACCGCCGCCTGCCACTGGATCGCCTTCCTCGACGCCGACGACCTGTGGGGTGAGGGCAAGCTGCGGCACCAGCTCGCCGCCTTCGCCGCCTCCCCCACCCTCGACATCGCCTACTGCCTGGTCGAGGAGTTCATCTCCCCCGATCTGACACCGGCGGCCCGGGCCGGCCTCACCGCCCGGCCCGGCCGGCATCCCGCTCCGCTGCCCTCGACGCTGCTCTTCACTCGGGACGCCGCCGGCCGGATCGGCGACTTCGCGGGATCGGTCACCGCCGGCGGTGACCTCGACTGGCAGCTCCGGGCCCGCGACGCCGGGCTCGAGATGGCAGCGGTCGCCGACGCCGTCGTCTACCGTCGTCTCCACGAGTCCAACAGCGGCCGGGTGACGCGCCATGACCAGCACGCCGAGTATCTGCGAGCGCTGAAGCGCTCCATCGACCGGCGGCGAGAGGGTGCATCGGGATGAAGCAAGGCCCGTGGCGGCAGTACCGCAGCTTCTTCCACCAATCCAACGTGATGCTGGGCTTCGTCATCCTGCTCGCCTTGGTCGGCGCCGCCCTCCTCATCCCCCTCCCCCTCATCATCAAGTACGCCCTCGACAAGGCCATCCCGAGCCGGAACACCGGTCGCATCCTCACCGTGGGCGTCGTGCTCATCGGCATGGAGCTCGGCAACGGCGGCATCACCCTGCTGCGCCGCTGGCTCGTCATCCGGGAGACGAAGCGGGCCACCCGCGAGATCCGCCACGCCATGGCCCTCAAGGTCCACGACGTCTCGATCGACTACCACCGCCGCAACGAGGTGGGTCTGCTCCACGACCAGATCGTGCAGCAGACCCAACGGGTCGACTCGATGACCGACCTGCTCATCTCCACGTTCTTCCCGACCGTGCTGCTGGCGATCGGCATCTCGGCGATCCTCATCAGCATCAACTGGCTGCTCGCCCTGGTCACCTTCACCATCGTCCCCCTGCTCTCGATGAACCATCGCTGGCTCCGCCCCCGGGTGCAGCGGGCGGTCAAGGACTACCAGCACGAGTACGCCGATTTCAGCGCCGGGGTGCTGTTCTCGCTGCGGTCGATCGAGCTGACCCGAACCCGCGGCGCCGAAGCCGAGGACGTCGCCCGCCAGGACGCCCACCTCGCCGAGTTGGAGACCAAGGACGCCCGCATGACGTGGCTGCGGGGCCTCTACGGGACCACCCAGCAGACCCTGCTCGCTCTCTCGGCGACCCTGATCCTGGTGGTCGGCGGCATCACCTACGCCCGGGGCCACATCACCCTCGGCGACCTCTTCGCCTACTACGCAGGCCTCGCCCTGCTGCGGGGCCCGCTCGTCACCAGCTTCGCCGCCGTCCCCGCCATCCTGGAGGGACGTCAGGCCCTGACCCACCTCTTCGATCTCTACAACGAGCACGACCGCAACCCGTACCGGGGCACCCGCAAACTCGACCTCGTCGGCCACATCGAGGGCCGCGGCATCACATTCGGCTACGGCGACGAACCGCTGCTGCACGACGTCGACTTCGAGCTGGAGCCCGGCGTGGTCACCATGGTCGCCGGACCCAACGGGTCGGGCAAGACGTCGCTGGTGAGCCTCATCCTCGGCTTCTACCGGCCGGAGCAGGGCGAGCTGAGCGTCGACGGCGTCCCCTACGACGAGATCGACATGCCGACGCTGCGCCGCCAGATCGGCGTCGTTTCCCAGGAGGGCGTCATCGTCACCGGGACGATCGCCGAGAACATCGGCTACGGCTTCCCCGACGCCGCCCCCGGCGAGATCCGCCGGGCGGCCCACCTCGCCACCGTCGACGACTTCATCGACACCCTGCAACACGGATTCGACGAGTCACTCACCTTCGACGGCAGGACACTGTCGGGAGGCCAGCGACAGCGCATCGCCATCGCCCGGGCGCTGCTCCGCAATCCGCGCCTCCTCATCCTCGACGAGCCCACCAATCACCTCGACGCCGGCACCCTGCGGCGGGTGCTGGGAAACCTGACCCGCCTCGAGAACTCCCCGGCGGTGCTCATCATCAGCCACCATCCCAGGGTGGTCGACCACGTCGACCGCCTCTACCGGATCGACGAAGGCCGGGTCGTGACGGACGGCATCCGCCACCCGACGACGACGGCCGGCCAGGCCGACCCGCCCGGCACGACACCGTGAGCATGAGAGGACGGCCCACCCGCCTCCGCCTCAGCCCCGCCCACGACCTGCTCCTCACCGCCGCCCTGGGCCGCGGCGACCGGGCGCGTGCCGCCTGGGAGCGGTGGCGAGGCCAGGCCGACCTCGACACGATCGACCCGCCCACCGTGGAGATGATGCCGCTGCTCGCCGCCAACCTCGGGAGGCTGGAGGTGGACGACGTTATGGTGGAGCGGCTCCTCGGGATCACCCGCCAGTCCTGGTACCGGAACCAGCTCCTGATCGACGCGGTCGTCTCCGCCACGCACCGTCTCCACGAGGCCGGGATCGACACGATGGTGACCGGGGGTACCGCGGTGGCGATCATGGCCTATCCCGACCTCGGGCTCCGGAACCTGGGGCGGGCCGGCCTGGCGTTGCGGGAGACGTCGGCCACCCGGGCCGCCGCCCACCTCGTCGCCGCCGGCTGGTCGGCCGGCGCCACGGACCGCGACCTGGCGGTGCTCACCGACCGCCGCGGCCTCCAGGTCTTCCTCACCGACCATGTGCTCACCGACCATCCCGACGACGGCGCCGACGCGCCGTTCTGGGAGGGATGCCACGACCAGGTCGTCGCCGAACGCACCGTCCCGGCTCCCGCCCTCACCGACACCGTGCTGCTGGCGCTACTGGAAGGCCTTCGCCACGGCCGCCCCGTCGAGCTGCGGTGGATCGGCGACACCGCCATCGCCATCAACCACCACGGCGATCGGATCGACTGGGACCGGCTGGTGGACGTCTCCCGGCGCCTGGAGCGCAGCCTCCGGGTCGAAGCCGGGCTCGCCTTCCTCGCCCGCACGCTCCAGGTGCCGGTCCCCACCCCCGTCCTCGCCGCGCTCGGGGACGGGACCCACAGCCGGCGGGAACGTGCCGAGCACCGGCTGTGGCTGCGGGGCTCCCCGGGGTCGCGACCCTCGGCCTTGATCCGGCATTGGTACCGCTACCGCCGGTCCCAGCACGACGACGGCAACGTGGTCGGCTTCGGCCGCTACGCCCGGCGACGGGTGCAGTCCCGGAGCCGCCCATGACCGAGCGCACCCTGCTGCTGTCGCTGTCGGTCGACGACCCACCGCGGGGCGGCGTCGCCCTCCGCAGCCTCCAGATCGCCGCCATCCTCGCCGATCACGGGCCGCTCGGGATCGTCGTGCTCCGCAAGCCGATGGCACGCCCCGCCCTCCCTGGCGTGAGGTGGTACGAACCGGCCGACGCCATCTCCCTCACCGAGCTCCCCGACCCCGCCCGGGACCCGTCCTGGCTGCGCGACGAGAGTTGGGACCCCTCGCTCGCCTACCTCACCGACGGGCTGAGAGCCCACGTGGTGGCGGCCGTCGCCGACTTCGAACCCGACGTGGCGGTGCTCGATCAGCTCTACCTCGGCGCCTACCGCGACGTGCTGACGGCCGGCGGGGCCCGCAGCGTCCTCAACGAACACAACGTCGAGGCGGACCTGCAGGAGCAACTCGCCTCCCGCGCCGGCCAGCCCCCGGAGCGGGTGCTCCGCTCCCACTTCGCGGCCCGCATCGCCCAGTTGGAGAGCGCCGTCATCGAGTCGGCGGCCCAGGTGTGGGTGTGCTCGCCCGATGACCAGGCCGGGATCGCCGACCGCTACGGGCGGGTTCGCGGCGTCTTCGTGATCCCCAATGCCGTCTCCCTCCCGCCGGAACGTCCCGCCCGCCGCGACCGAGCGCCCGGGGAGGCCCACCTGGTGTTCCCCGGTGACTTCGCCTACCCCCCGAACCGGGAGGCGGCGATGCTCATCATCGACCGGCTCGTGCCGGCGCTGCGCCGCCGCCTCGATACCTTCGAGGTGGTGCTGGCCGGGAGGTATCCCACCGCCGAGATGGTGGAAGCCCACCGCACCGTGCCCGAAGTCCGGGTAACCGGACCGGTGGAGAACATGGCCCCGCTGCTGGCGGAGGCGGACGTCATGGTGGCGCCGCTCCAGGCGGGGAGCGGCAGCCGCTTCAAGCTGCTGGAGGCGTTCGCCGCCGGCCTCCCGGTCGTGGCCACCGCGAAGGCGGCCGAAGGCCTCGCGGTCGTCGACGGCACCCATACCCTGCTCGCCGAAGACGTCGAGGGAATGGCCGATGCGGTGACGGCACTGCTGGCCGACCCGGAACGGGCCCGGTCCCTCGCCGACGCCGGGTGGGAACTGGTGCAGGCGCGGTACTCGTGGCGTGCCGTCGCCGAACTGGTCGACGCCGCGCTCGCCTGGCGGTGACGCTCAGCCGGCCGCCGGGACCTCGATCAGGGCGGTGAGCCGGATGTCACGGGAGGAATGCCCGAGGCGCACCTCGTACTCGCCCGGGTCGAACTGCCATCCCTCGGGCCCGTACCAGGAGAGATCACGCCGGGTCACCTCGAAGCCGATCGTGGTCGACTCGCCCGGCTCGAGCCGGATCTTGCGGAAACCCTTCAGCTCCTGGGGCGGATGGTCCCCCTGCCGGGCCTCCGGGCCCACGTAGAGCTGCACCACCTCCGCACCGGCCCGGTCGCCCGTGTTCTCAATCGTCGCCGCCACCTGCAGCCCGTCGCCGGCGGCGACCACCGCCAGGTCCCGGTAGCCGAAGGTGGTGTAGGAGAGGCCGTGACCGAAGGGGTAGCGCGGCTCGGTGCCGTCCCGGTCGTAGGCCCGGTAGCCGACGAAGACGCCGTCCTCGTAGACGTTGTGACCGGGACTCCGCACCGTCAGCTCCGGCACCGGTGCATCCTCGAGACGGCGCGGGAAGGTCATGGGGAGCCGGCCCGAAGCGTCGACGCGGCCAAAGAGCACGTCGGCGGCGGCGTGGCCCACCTCCTGGCCCCCGTACCAGAGTTGCGCCACCGCGGCCACCTCGTCGGCCCACGGCATCTCGACCGGCGCCCCCGCCGCCACCAGCACCACCGTGGCGGGATTGGCGGCGGCCACCGCCGCCACCAACTCGTCCTGGGCCCCGGGAAGCTTCAGATCGGGCCGGTCGAAGCTCTCTCCCTCCCACTCCCCGCCGAGCCCGACGACGACCACCGCCACCTCGGCGGCGGCGGCTGCGGCCACGGCCCGGGCGACGAGATCGTCGGGCTGCGGCGGCCGGTGCCCCACCTCGAGCATCCGGAACCGGCTCTCCCCGGTGGCGGCGAACTCGACGACCAGCTCGTGGGACTCCCCGGCGCCCAGGTCGAGGGCGACGGAGAGGTCGGTGGGGGCCTGCTCCGGATCCGGGCCGCCCGCCAGCAGCCGCTCCCCGTCCAGCGTCAACCGCACCTCTCCCCCGATCCCGCCCAGGGTGAGCAGATGCTCGCCGCCGAGCGCGGGGGTGAAGGTGCCGTGGAGTCGAGCCGAGAATTGGCGATACTCGACGTAGCCGTCGCCTTGGCTCCGCCAGTGGAATCGGCTCTTGCCGGTGGTGAAGGCGCGGATCGGCTCCCCGGCGAGATCGGGGTTGGTGAAGTACTCGATGGTGAACCCGGGTGCCCCGTCGGCTGCGGTGACGAGCGAGGACGCCAGGGGAGGCGGGGCGACATGGACCACCGTGCCCACCTGGTGGTCAACCACGGTGCCCGGGCCCACCGCCTCCCGGATGCCGTCGAGCACCGGCACCGAGTAGTGCACGTTCACTTCGGCGCTGCCGCCGCCCATGATCGGGGTGTGGGCGGCAAGGTCGCCGACCACGACAACGCGGCGCATCCCTGCCGGGTCCAGCGGCAGGATGCCGTCCCGGTTGCCGAGGACGACGATCGACTCCGCCGCCGCCCGCCGCGCCAGGATCCGGTGCTCCGGCCGGTCGTCGGCCCGCGGCGACGCCGGCCCCGAAGCGTCGAGGGCGCCGGTGCGCACCATCAGCCGCAGCAGGCGCCGCACCTTGTCGTCGAGCCCGGCCTCGTCGAGGTCGCCGCGGGCGAGGGCGGCCTCGACATGCCCGGGCGCCATCCACCGTGCCGGACCCGGCATCTCCAGGTCGAGGCCGCCGGCCGGCGTCGCCTCCCCGTTGGTGCCGCCCCAGTCGGACATGACGATGCCGTCGAACCCCCACTCGCCCTTGAGCACGTCGAGGAGCAACGGGTGCTCCGCGGCGTAGACGCCGTTGATCCGGTTGTAGCCCGACATCGCCGACCACGGGCCCGCCTCGGCGACGGCGGTCTCGAACGGCGCCAGGTAGACCTCACGCAGCGGTCGTTCCTCCACATCCGAGCTCATCGACCTCCGCTCGAACTCGGCGTCGTTGCACACAAGATGCTTGATGCAGGCCCCCACCCCGCGTGATTGCACCCCGGAGATGAACGCCACCGCCATGCGTCCGGTGAGGTAGGGGTCTTCCGAGTAGCACTCGAAGACACGGCCGCCGCGGGGGTAGCGCTGGATGTTCACGGTAGGGGCCAGCAGCACGTGAGCCCCCTTGGAGCGGGTCTCATCGGCGAGAGCCGCCCCCACCTCACCCACCAGGTCGACGTCCCAGGTGGCGGCCAGGGCCGCCCCGGCCGGGAAGCAAGCCGAGGTGGGCCCGTGGTTCTCGTCTCCGCCGCGGGCCCCGTTGGGCCCGTCGGTCACCGTGAGACGGGGAATGCCGTGACGCTCGATCGGCACCGTGCTCCACCGATCCGATCCGGCCAGTAGCGCAACCTTCTCTTCGTGAGTGAGCTGCGCCAGCAACTCCTCGGCGCGATCGAACCCCGCTCCCGGCATGGCGTCTCCCGTGATCGTCCGGCTCGTCGGCGCGGCAGCCTACCGAACCGCCGGCGTCTCAAGCCAAGACGTGATGCAGCACCTGTGCCGCCGCCTCGCCGGCATCGATCGAGGTGACGTCGACGACCAGCGATGCCACCGCCAGGGTGCGCTCCCGCCGTTCCCGGGCGAGGGTACGGGCCTCCTCCAGGTCGAGTGGGCGCCGGTGATCGCCGGCGCCGGCCCGAGCCCGCAGCACCACCGGGTCGCCGTCGAGCAGCACCACCGTCAGCGCCGGATCGGCGAGGGCGTCGACCAGGTCGGGCCGGTCGGCGATGCTCGCCGCCGGTGCGATCACGGCGGGTCCCTCCCGATCCAGCGCCTCTCGCAGGGCGTCGGCTTCAGCCTGGTGCAACCAGGCGACACCGTGTTGTCGTGCAAGGGCGCGGCCACTCTCCCCGAAGCGCTCCTCGATCTGCCGGTCGGAATCGACCAGCGGGCGTCCCAGGGCGGCGGCCACCTTGGCGCCGACCGTGGTCTTGCCCGATCCCATCTCACCGATCAGCACGAGATGCCCGTCACGCATCGCGCCAGGCTACGGCACCGGCGGCCGCGGGAGCCGGCACCGCTCCGCTCCCCCGCGCCGCTGGCGGCCCGGTCCGGCCGGGCATATCGTGGAGAGAGCAAGAGGAGGCCAGGGTGACGACGGACGTCCCGGCGGGACCGATCATCCCGACCACGTACTGGCATCGGCGGCACGACGGGCGCATCCAATGCGACCTCTGCCCCCGAGAGTGCAAGCTGCGAGAGGGGCAACGCGGCCTGTGCTTCGTGCGCGCCCGCCGCGGCGACCGGATCGTGCTCACCAGCTACGGGCGATCCAGCGGGTTCTGCGTGGACCCGATCGAGAAGAAGCCCTTCTACCACTTCCTCCCGGGAACCCCGGTGCTCTCGTTCGGCACCGCCGGGTGCAACCTGGCCTGCCGCCACTGCCAGAACTGGGACATTTCGAGAGCCCGGGCCGACGACGTGCTGGCCGACGCCGCCACCCCGGAGCAGATCGCCAGCGCCGCAGCCGCCCTCGACTGCCGCAGCGTCGCCTTCACCTACAACGACCCGGTCGTCTTTCACGAGTACGCCGTCGACGTCGCCGCCGCCTGCCGCGAGATCGGCATCCATCCCGTGGCCGTCACCGCCGGCTACGTCAATCCGGCACCCCGAGCCGAGTTCTACGCCAAGATGGACGCCGCCAACATCGATCTCAAGGCGTTCGACGACGACGTCTACCGGCACACCTGCGGCGGCCACCTCCAGCCGGTGCTCGACACCCTGCAGTACGTGGCGACCGAGACCGACGTGTGGCTCGAGGTCACCGCCCTGCTCATCCCGGGCCTCAACGACGGCGACGCCGCCATCGATGCCATGACCCGCTGGATCGCCGCCCGTCTCGGCCCCGACGTCCCGCTCCACTTCTCGGCGTTCCACCCCGCATTCCGCATGTCCGACGTCCCCCCGACGCCGCTCGACACGCTGCGCCGGGCCCGCACCGTCGCACTCCAAAACGGGCTCCGTCACGTCTACCTCGGCAACGTCCAGGATCTCGAAGGGCAGACGACCTGGTGCCCCGCCTGCGGCGCCTCCCTCGTCGAGCGCGACGGCTACCGGCTGGGACGATGGGGGCTCGACGCCCGGGGCCGCTGCCTCGGCTGCGGCACCCGGTGCGCCGGGATGTTCGAGGATCGCCCGGGATCGTGGGGAGGACGGCGACGGCCGATCCGGCTCGCCGCCCGCCCCGATCCTGCGCCCGGCCCCGGCCTCCCGCAGGGCCGCTGACCAGGCGGGGCCGTCACCGCAGCGGGCCGAGCACGAACGCCCCGTAGCCCACCACCCGTTCCACGGACCCGGCGGTGTCGCCCGAGGTGCGGAGATCGAGCCGCCGGCACCGCCACCCGCGGCGCCGTGCCACCGCCAGGGCGGCCCGGAGCGCCGTCCCGCCGCAGGCGGCGCGGGGTTCGATCTCGTCCGGACGCAGCCGCTCGACCGCGGAAGCCGTCCGGCTGTCGGCACGGCGGGCCGCTTCCAGATCGAGGTAGTGGGAGAGATCGGAACTGACGATGACGACCGTGTCCTCGCTCTGCAGCGCCTCGTCGACGACGGCGGCGGCCGCAACCGGGTCGGCGTCGCCCGTCAGCACCGGCACCACCGACACGGCCGGCAACGTGAGTTGAAGGAACGGGAGCTGCACTTCGAGGCTGTGCTCCCGATCGTGGGCGGCCGGGCGAGCGTGCACCCGCCGCATCGCTTCGAAACGGCCGGTCAGGTCGGGATCCACCGGCACCTCGCCGAGGGGAGTGGCGAAGGCGACCGCACCCGCGGTGGCGAGACCGGCGAATCCGACGAAATGGGAAGGACCGATCACCACCACCCGCTCCACCCCCTCCCCGGCCGTCTGCAGCGCGGCGTATCCGGTCGCCGCCACCGGTCCGGAGTAGACGTAGCCGGCGTGGGGGACGACGAGGATCCGCGGCAGGATCGTGGTCGGGATCGCCGGCGCCTCCGAAAGCAGGCGCCGCACCATCGCCTCGAGACAGACGGGATCGGCCGGGTAGAACGAACCGGCCACGACGGGACGGCGGATCCCTGGGCCGGATGATCTCTGTCGCATCGTTCACCCCACTCCGGTCCACACGGTACCGGCCGCAACGGCGCGATCTCGAATCCTGCCCTCCGGTTGATCCGCACCCAAACCTCAGGTATGGGCGGCGCCCGTCCGAAGTGCGGGAATCATGGTATCGATATCGAGGCCCCGCGAACGACGCTCGAAAGCGGGGGCGCAACGTCATGATCGGCGCCATCGCGGTCGGGGGTCTCCTGCTCTCTGGGATCATCACCGCCCAGGCGGCGGATCGACGGAAAGGAGCCCGAACCCTTCCACTACGTCGACCGGGGATCAATGGCGACGTTGGGCCGGAAGGCGGCGGTGGCGGTGATCCGGCGGGTTCATCTGTGGGGCCTCGCCGCCTGGCTCTCCTGGCTGTTCGTGCACATCCTCTTCCTGATCGGGTTCCGCAATCGGGCCATCGTGCTCTTCGAGTGGGCCCGCTCCTACCTCACGTACTCCCGCAGTGCCCGCCTCATCCTGCACGACCCCGCTCCCGAGGCAACGGAAGAGCCGGATCCTCCGTCCCCGGCGGCAGGGTGATCGTGGTGTCGTCGGCCGGGTAGAAACGGCGCCGGGCCCACAGCGCCACCGAGACCAGGCCGACCAGGACCGGGACCTCGATGAGGGGCCCGACCACTCCGGCGAGCGCCTCCCCCGACGTGACGCCGAAGACGCCGATGGCGACGGCGATCGCCAGCTCGAAGTTGTTGCCGGCCGCCGTGAACGCCACCGTCGTGTTCCTCGCGTATGAGAACCCGAGCCGGAGGCCGAGCCAGAAAGAGACACCCCACATCAATCCGAAGTAGGCGAGCAATGGCAGCGCGATTCGTGCCACGTCGCCCGGCTGCGAGGTGATGGTCTCACCCTGGAGGGCGAACAGGATCACCACCGTGAACAGCAGCCCCCACAGGGCGATCGGGCCGATTCTGGGCAGGAAGCGGGTCTCGTACCACTCCCGGCCGCGGCGTGCCTCGCCCCAGCGCCGGGTCAGGTAGCCGGCAGCGAGGGGGATGCCGAGGAAGACGAGCACCACCCGGGCGATCTCCCACATCGACACGTCGAGGGTGGCGGTGTCGAGCCCGAGCCACCCGGGGAGCAGCTCCAGGTAGAAGTAGCCGAGGAGGGAGTAGGCGACGATCTGGAACACGGAGTTCAGCGCCACCAGCACGGCGGCGGCCTCCCGATCGCCGCAGGCGAGGTCGTTCCAGATCAGCACCATGGCGATGCAGCGAGCGAGGCCCACGATGATCAACCCGGTGCGGTACTCCGGCAGGTCGGGTAGCAGGAGCCAGGCGAGGGCGAACATGAGCGCCGGGCCGATCACCCAGTTGAGGACGAGCGAGGTGGCCATCATGGTGCGGTCGGCGGCCACCTCCCCCACCTGGGAGTAGCGCACCTTGGCCAGGACGGGGTACATCATCGCCAGCAGGCCGAGGGCGATGGGGAGCGACACCGTGCCGATCTTGACGGCGTCGAGGGCGTCGTTGAGGTCCGGGAAGAGCCGCCCGAGTCCGAGGCCGGCGACCATCGCCAGCAGGATCCACACCGGGAGGAACCGGTCGAGCCGGGAGAGGCGCTGCAGGACGGGAGCTTCGACCTCGGCAGCGAGCGCTCCAGGAAGGCTCACGCCGGGCTGGCGCCGAGAATCGCCTGCAATTCCTCGACGGTCGGGACCCGGCCCATGACGACGACCTCGTCGTTGAGGACGAGCGCCGGGGTGCTCATCACGCCGTAGCCGGCGATCTCGGCGAAGTCGGTGACCTTGGCGACCTCCGCGTCCATCCCGAGCATGCCGAGCGCGCGCGTGGTGCGCTCCTCGAGTGCAAGGCAATTGGCGCATCCCGATCCCAGAACCTTGATCTCCATCTCGTGTGTTTCCTCTCGCTAGATGACGACGTTGAACAGGAACCCGGCGGCGACGATCCCGGTGCCGACGACGGCCGTGAAGGTGGCGAGCAGCTTCGGCTTCAGGACCCGGCGCAGCAGGATCATCTCCGGGAGCGAGAGCGCCACCACCGACATCATGAAGGCGAGAACCGTGCCCATCGCCACGCCCTTGGCGGAGAGGGCCTCGACCAGGGGCATGATCCCGGCGGCATTGGAGTAGAGCGGGATGCCGAGCACGACCGCGGCCGGCACCGCCAGCGGGTTGCCGGATCCGGCGAGACGGGTGAAGAGGTCCTCGGGGGCCCAGCCGTGCACGACGGCGCCTACTCCGATCCCGACCAGGAGGTAGGGCCAGATCTTGCGCAGGATGGTCCGTACCTCCTGGCGGCCGAGCGCCAGCCGCTCCTGCCAAGCCAGGCCACTCGACAACGCCACCGGACGGCCGCGCAGGGCCGTCTCGAACACGAACGGTTCGACCCACCGCTCCAGCCGGAGGCGGCCGAGCAGGTAGCCGGCCAGGACGGCGACGAGCAACCCGAACCCGATGTAGAGGAGGGCGATCCTCCACCCGAAGAGGCCGAGCAGCATGACGACGGCGACCTCGTTCACCATCGGGCTGGCGATCAGGAAACTGAGGGTCACCCCCAACGGGACACCGGCCGCCACGAACCCGATGAAGGCCGGCACCGCGCTACACGAGCAGAAGGGGGTGACGACGCCGAGGCCGGCGGCGGCCACGTTCCCCACGCCTTGGCGGCGACCCCCGAGTATGGCGCGGGTGCGTTCCAGGGTCACGAAGCTGCGGAGGACGGTGACAGCGAAGATGATGCCTGCCAGCAGGAGCAGGATCTTCGTGGTGTCGAACACGAAGAAGTGCACCGCCTCGCCCCACCTCGTTCCCTCGGACAGTCCGAAGAGGCCGAACACCACCCGATCCCACACCCGATCGTTGATCGCCAGCACCGCCACCCAGCCCACCACGGCTGCGGCGACGGAGGCCCACAATCGTGTCGACGCGTCCTGCCGTTGACGACCCAGGGAGATCACAGGCGGCACGCTCAGCCCGGGTTCCCGGACGCCGGCATCGGGAGGGCGCCCCGGATCTCCTCGAGGGCGCCTTCCACCAGGGCGTAGTCGATCCAGCGGCCCCGCCGGGTCCCTTCGATGATCCCGGCTTCCCGTAGCACCTTGAGGTGATAGGAGAGGAGGTTGGGCGCCGCCGCCACCGCCTCCTGCAGGTCGCAGACGCAACGCTGCCCGTCGCTCAGCTGGCACACCACCTCGAGCCGGATCGGGTCGGCGAGCGCGGCGAGACGCTCCAGCAATATTTCAGTCGAATTCGAATCAATTCCTGTTGAAGTCACGGACGGCATGATAGCGGTCCGCGGCTGCTCCCGGTGCCTCTCGCGCGCGATGTGGAGCCGGCTCCGGATCACCGACGCGCCGGAGCCCCGCCAAGGCGGGGCTCCTTCACGCAGTGACCGTCACGGAGTCACGAGAGACGGACACAGATCGGGTATGACGGACGAGATGGTGCGATGGACTCAAGCCCGGTGGCCGCGTCTCCGTGCCCGGAGGCGCGACGCCCCACATGCTCCCGCCGGGTCGGGAGGCGTGGCCTCCGGACCTGTCGGTGGAGCAGGACGGCCGGTGGCTCAGTCCTCCTCTTCGCGCTGGAGCAACCGCTTCGGTAGCACCACGAACGCCACGAACATCATCACGAATGCTGCGAGGGCTATGAATTGCATATCCCGATCCTCTCTCTTTTCGTCATGACTCTCTCGGTCAAACCACGTATCCGGGCTGGGTGAACTCGGAGGCGTCAAGGCCCATCTCTTCGTCGGCTTCCGAGACCCGGAGGCCGATCGTGGCCTTGATGAAGCCGAAGATGATCGCCGAGGTGATCGCGGTCCAGGCGACGACGGCGACGACGCTGATGAGCTGGGCGACGATCTGCCCGCCTTCACCGTCGAGGAGGCCGGAGACGCCGCCGTAGTTGCCGTTGGCGAAGATGCCGACCGCCAGCAGGCCCCAGATCCCGGCGCCACCGTGGCAGGCGACGGCCCACACCGGGTCGTCGAGGCGCCACCGCCGCTCCAGGTACTCGGCCACCACGATCACCAGGCCACCTGCGATGGCGCCGATGACCACGGCCGCCCACGGATCGACGAAAGCGCAGGGCGCCGTGATGGCGACCAGCCCGCCGATGAGCCCGCTGCAGGTGACGGCGATGTTGGCCTTGCCGGTGCGCACCAGGCTGATGTAGTAGGCGACCACGGCGCCGGCCACGCCCGCCAGGAACGTGTTGACCGCGATCACCGAGATGCGCAGATCGGTGGCCGCCAGCGTGCTGCCGGGGTTGAACCCGAACCAGCCGAACATCAGGATCATGGCCCCGATGACGACGAAGCCCATGTTGTGGCCGGGGATGTCGCGCGGCTTGCCTTCGGTGTCGAACTTGCCGCGACGGGAACCGACCATCAGGGCCCCGACGAAGCCTGCCACGCCCCCGACGGTGTGGACCACGCCGGACCCGGCGAAGTCGACGGCTCCCGAGCCGAAGTTGAGAGTGGAGAGCCAGCCGCCGCCCCACACCCAGTGACCGTAGACCGGGTAGATGAGGGCGCTGATCAGGAAGCTGTACGCCATGTAGGCGTCGAGGCGGGTGCGCTCGGCCATGGCTCCGGAGACGATGGTGGCGGCGGTGGCGGCGAAGACCATCTGAAACAGCCACAGCTCCATCGTGCCGACGTCGTTGGCCTGGCCCGCCAGGAAGAATCCCGAGTACCCGAACAGCGAGTTACCTTCGGCGAGCCCGGAGGCGCCGCCGGAGCCGCCGAACATGAGGGCGAACCCGAAGGCCCAGAAGGCGAGGCCGCACATGCAGAAGTCCATCAGGTTCTTCATGAATACCGAGCCGGCGTTGCGGGCCCGGGTGGAACCTGCCTCGAGGAGGGCGAAGCCGGCCTGCATCAGGAACACGAGGAACGCCGCGATGAGGGTCCATGTGTAGTTGACCGCTTCGACGGCGGCCGCCGCCGGATTGGTGTCGACGTTGATGGTGGCGGCTCCCGTCGGGTCGGACGCCCATGCGATCCCTGCCGGGAGCAACCCGATCAACAGGAAGAGCAACGAGAGCCACAAACGTCTCTGCCGCAACCAAGCCCTCAGGAGCGTTCGCATGTTCTTCACCTTCCCCTTGTGATTTGAACTCGTGCTGAACGTGCAACCGTGGGGGGCATGATCGGGCCCCGTTGTTTCTCGTTGGTTGCCCTGCCGTTGCGGTTGCGTGAATTGCATGTTTCGAGCATGTGAACGGAGCCGGGCCGGCGCTTTGCCGCTCCCGCCCCCGTCCCTCCCCCGCCTCTCGCCGGAATCCCGACGACATCAAGGGGAACCGGGAGGACCGAGCCGGGGGTGGCGGCGCCGCCTCCGTTGATCGTATGATTCGTACTAGTACGGCTCATACGCGGAGGCATGATGGCGGTCAGCACCAGGGAGCTGTTCATTCTGGGAGCCGTCTCCCGGAACCCGATCCACGGCCACGGCATCAACCGGATCATCGAGATCTCGGGTGCCGACCAGTGGGTAGAACTCGGCGAGAAGCATGTCTACTACGTGCTCCGCAAGCTGGAGGCGGCCGGCCTCATCGTCTCCCACGAGGAGCGGGCCGGCGGAGCCCCGCCCCGCAACGTCTACGCCATCACCCGGCGCGGCCGGCGCGCCCTGCGGAGCTGGTTCCAGTCCCCCGAGCTGGCCGAGGCGTTCCCGCCGCAGCCTTTCGACACCGTCTTCGGCATGCTCGGCTTCGCCGCCGCCCTCGACGAGGCCGAGAGCCTCGACGTGCTCCGAGCCCGGCGGCGGGCCGTCGCCGCCCGGCTCGACCTGCACGACCCCGCCTTCGTCCCGGAGCTGCGGCGACGCCACGGCGCCACCTCCGCCCAGATGCTGCTCAGGATCCACGGCCTGCTCACCGCCGAGCTCGCCTGGCTCGACAACGTGATCCAGGAGGTGGAGACCACCGGATGGGATGCATTCCGGGTCCCCGCCGACGTCCTCGAACCGGCGCCGCGCCCCGCAGCAGAGCCAACGTGACCAGCCGCTCCGTCCCCCACCCCACCACCGGCCCGCCTCCCAAGCCCGCCCATGTGCTACTGATGCCGGGGGCGACGGTGGTGGCCGTGCTGTCGGCCGTCTCCTCGTCGCCGAGCCTGGTCACTCCCGAATGAGGCCGGCCGGTCCCGGTCCGGAGCGGGCGGCGAGCAGCCCGGCGACGATGCCGGCCGCCGCCAGAACCGTGCCACCGAGCACCCTGATCCCCACGGTGGTCGTGCCGGTGAGCAGCCCCGAAGCGGCGGCCGCCACCGGCACGACTCCGGCGAACAACCCGGCGACCTCACCCCCCAACAGGCGGACCCCCTCGAACCACCACAGGAAGGCGATCGCGGTGAGCACCACCGCCAGGTAGACGACGGCGAAGACCTCCCCGGCATCCGGCATCGTGAGGTTGGCCGATCCGTCGATCACCACCGCCAGGACCCCGAGCTGGAGCGCAGCCAACCAACAGGTGTGCGCCGAGATGCCGAGCGGTCCGAGCCGCTGCAGGACCGGCAAGGCCAGCAAGGTAAAGGCCGCCTCCGCCAGCATCGCCACCACCGACCAGATGATGCCGACCGCATCGCTACGCCCTCCCCACTCGACGAGGACGGCGCCGAGCACCACGACGCCTGCTGCCGCCACGACGCGAAGCGGTGGCCGCCGCCGCTCCACCAGCGGGCTCCCGAGCGCCAGCAGGACGGGGACTCCGGCCACGATCACTCCGACCACGGCCGGCTCGGCGTGCCCCACCGCGTTGACGATGGCGATGTTGAAGAGGCTCAGGCCGATGGTGGCCAGGAGGAAGAGGTGCCCCAGCTCGCGTGCGGTGGGGCGCAGCACGATGCGGTGCGCCAGCCGGGCCCCGCCGAACAGCAGCAACGCCGCCATCGTGTACCGGACCGCCTGCGCCGAGTAGACCGGGTAGTCGGTGAGCTGCTCGGAGACGGTGACCGCGCTCCCGACGACCGCCATCGCCCCCAGCGCGTCCAGGACGCCCCTGGTTCGACCGGAGCGCCCCGAACTCTCTCGTGGTGCTCGCCGCACCCACCAGCGCCCCGGCGGCATGGGCGTCACGGCAGTCCCTTCCGGTTCGATGCCGGCGGCGTCGCCGGCGGGACCATGCTCACTCGACGACGCAGTCCCGGACGTGCTCGTGGGCGAACTCGACCTTGCGCAGGTCGTGATGAGCACCGCCCCCCTCGTGGGCGTTGAAGGGGTAGACCTCGATCTGCTTCTCGCCGCCCCACCAGTTGTAGGCGGCGAACACCGTCGACGGCGGGCTCACCATGTCGGTGAGGCCGACCGAGAACAGCGCGGGCGCCTTGGCCCGCTTGGCGTGGTTGACGACGTCGACGTACGACAGGGTCCGGAACACGGTCTCGACCTGATCCCGGTGGGTGTGGCAGTAGACGGCCAGCTCGGCGTAGGGATCTGCGTCGGTGATCTCGACCGCCCGGGCGAAATGGGCCAGGAACGGCACGTCGACCATCGCCGTCACCGAGATTCCCGCCAGGTGGGCGGCGGCGATGGCCACCCCACCGCCCTGGCTCCCGCCCGTCACCGCGATCCGGTCCCGATCGACGAAGGGGTGGGCTCGCGCCGTCTGTACCGCCCGGAAGGCGTCGACGAAGAGGCGCACGTAGTAGTAGGTGGCGGGGTTGCGGATCCCCTTCGACATGAAGCCGGGGAAGCTGGGATCGCCGGTGTCACCCGGATCGGGGCTGTCCCCCACCGACCAGGTCGATCCCTGGCCCCGGGTGTCCATGATGAGGTGGGCGTAGCCGGCGGCGCTCCACAGCAGCGACTCATGGGAGAGCCCGCGCCCACCGCCGTAACCGACGTACTCCACGATCGTCGGCATCGGCTTGCTGCGGTGAAGTGGCAGCAGCATCCAGCCCCGGATCCGGTCACCGCCGTAGCCGTTGAAGGCGACGTCGAGCACATCCACGGTGTGCAGCGGGCCGGCCACCGGCTCGAAGGTGGCGTCGAGCGGGTACTTGGCGACCATCCTGAGCTGCTCGGTCCAGAAGTCGTCGAAGTCCTCCGGCTCCTGCACCTCGGGACGGTAGGTCTCGAGCTCGGCGAGTGGGAAGTCGAACTGCATGGTCGGTCTCCGCTGTGTGGTGGTGCCTGACGTCCCGAAGCTAGCGCGACTCCGCCCGATTCCGGGGGAGAACGATCCTGCAGTTGCCCCGCCCCGCCCGATCACCCGTCACGACCGGGCCAGCAGCTCGTCGAGGAAGGCGGCCACCGCGGCGGCGTTGTGGCGCCGCCACAGGTCGATCTCGTCGTCCCCCGTCCCCCGGCGCAGAGCCGCCAGGGTGCCGGCCAGGGCATCCCGCTGCGCCTCCACCAGGGGGCGGGTCGTACGCCCGCCCCGCCGCAACAGCAGGACCTTGAGCAGGAACTCGATTCGCAGGTCCCGGACGTGGTCCACCGGCTGCTCCAGCCAGCGGTCGAGGGCGCTCCGGCCTCGGGGGGTGATGCGGAACACGGTGCGGCGCGGGGCCGCCTCCCCCGGCTCGGTGCCGCGGGTGGCGGCGAGGCCGGAGGCCACGAGGCGATCCAATGCTCGGTACACCAGCGGTCGGCGCACGGTGCACGCTCGACCGATCTCGCGGCGCGGCGACAGCTCGCGGGCAATGGCAAAACCGTGCGCCGCCCCCTCCCCCAGCACCGCCAGCACTACGTGCTCGGTGAGCGACGGCTCGCTCTCCGGAGCCGGCTCCTGGGGCGACGGGGCGCCGGAGCGGGCGGGTGACTTGTCGCTCACATCGACCTCTGCCATCCTGGCGAACGTCGTAGTCTCATTGAGACTACTCGACAGAACGGAAGGACCATGCGCCGACGCCCCCTCGTCGCACTGCTCGTCATGACGTTGCTCGGGGCGTCGTGCGGGTCCGGCAATGCCGCCGACGGCGAACTCCTCATCTTTGCCGCCGGATCCTTGACCGACGCCTTCGCCGCCGTTGCCGCGGCGTACGAGGCGACCCACCCCGACACCAAGGTCACCCTCAGCTTCGCCTCCAGCTCCTCGCTGCGGGACCAGATCCTCGAAGGGGCCCCCGCCGACGTCTTCGCCTCGGCCAACACCGCCACCATGAATCGGGTGGTGGAGGCGGGGGCCGCCGCCGGCCCGGCCAACTTCGCCTCCAACGAGTTGCGCATCGCGGTGCCGCCGGGGAATCCGGCCGGCATCACCGGGCTCGCCGATTTTGGCGACGACGACTTGCTCATCGGCCTGTGTGTCGCCGAAGCACCCTGGGCGGGTTCGCCCGCCGGGCACTGGAGAAGGCGAGAGTGGCACCCGCCATCGACACCAACGAGCCGAACGTGCGGGCCCTGCTCACCAAGATCGAGGCAGGCGAGCTCGACGCCGGGATCGTCTACCGCACCGACGTGATGGCGGCCGCCGGATCGGTCGACGAGGTCGCCATCCCCCCCGAGTTCAACGTGCGCGCCACCTACCCGATCGTGGCCCTGGAGGACGCTCCCCATCCCACGGAGGCGGCAGACTTCGTAGCCTTCGTCCTGTCCGCCGAGGGACAGGAGATCATGGACGGATTCGGATTCGTGGCACCGTGACCGCCGGGCGCCGCCACACGGGGCTGCGGCAGGTCCCGCCGCCCCTCCTCGTCCTGGGCACGATCGGTCTCGTCCTGTTCGCGCTCCCGCTCGCCGGCCTCCTCGCCCGAACCCCGTGGGGGCGTCTCTGGGAACTCGTCACCGACGAGATGGCCGTCGAGGCCCTGCGGCTCTCCCTGGCGACGTCGGTGGCGGCCGCCGCCGTCGCGGTGCTGCTCGGTGTGCCCCTCGCCTGGATGCTCGCCCGCAGCGAGTTTCCCGGCAAGGCGCTCGTCCGCAGCCTGGTGACGCTGCCCATGGTGCTCCCGCCGGTGGTGGGAGGGGCCGCCCTGCTCTTCGCCTTCGGCCGCCGCGGGTTGCTCGGTGAATCGCTCTACAACGCCACCGGGCTGCTGCTCCCGTTCTCGATCTGGGGAGTGATCGCCGCCAACGCCTTCGTCGCCACACCCTTCCTCGTCGTCACCGTCGAAGGCGCCCTCCGCACCCTCGATCCCCGCTACGAGGCGGCGGCCGCCAGCCTCGGCGCCTCCCGTTGGAGAGTGTTCCGCCGGGTCACCCTCCCCCTCATCGCCCTCTCCCTCGCCGCCGGCACCCTGCTGTCATGGGCTCGGGCCCTCGGCGAGTTCGGCGCCACCATCACCTTCGCCGGGAACCTCCCCGGCCGAACCCAGACCCTGCCGCTGGCGGTCTTCGTCGCCCTCGAGAGCGACCGGGACGTCGCCATCGCCCTCAGCCTGGTGCTGGTGGCGATCTCGCTCGCCGTCCTCCTCGCCCTCCGCAACCGCTGGTGGGGCATGCAATGACCACCGGACTCGACGCCCATCTCGCCGTTTCCCCCGGAGAGGCCTTCACCCTCGACATCGAGCTGCACATCTCTCCGGGCGGCACCGCGGCGCTGCTCGGACCCAACGGCGCCGGAAAGTCGACGGCGGTGGCGGCCATCGCCGGCATCCTCCCGCTGGATGCGGGCCACGTCCGGCTCGACGGCGTGGTCCTGGACGATCCGGCGAACGGTCGCTTCGTCCCCGTCGAGCGGCGGCGGCTCGGCATCGTCTTCCAGGACTACGTCTTGTTCCCCCACCTCAGCGCGCTCGACAACGTCGCCTTCGGGCTGTGGGGCCGGGGCATCGACCGGGCGACGGCACGCCGGGAGGCGGGCCGCTGGCTGGAACGCTTCGATCTCGCCCCCCTCGCCGATCGCCGGCCTCGTGATCTGTCCGGGGGGCAGGCTCAGCGGGTCGCCCTGGCCCGGGCCCTCGCCGTCGACCCCAGCCTGCTGCTGCTCGACGAGCCACTCGCCGCCCTCGACGTCACGACCCGGGGCCAGCTCCGCCGGGTGCTCGCCGAGCATCTCGACGTCTACCCGGGCCCCCGGCTCCTCATCACCCACGACCCGGCCGAGGCCTTCCTGCTCGCCGACACGATCTACGTCATCGAGCAGGGCCGGATCACCCAGGCCGGCACCGCCGACGACATCCGGCGCCGCCCCGTCACCCCCTACGCCGCCGACCTGGCCGGAATCAACCTCATGGCCGGCGTCGCCACCGACGGGTCCCTCACCCTCGACAACGGGCATGCCGTCGCGGTGGCCGATCGCAGTGCGCACGGCCCGACGCTGGCGACCGTGCACCCACGGGCCATCGCCCTCTACGCCGCCGAGCCTCACGGCAGCCCCCGCAACGCCTGGCCTACCGTCATCACCGTCCTCGAGCCGCTGGGCGACCGGGTCCGGGTCCAGCTCGGACCTCCCGTCCCGCTGACGGCCGAGATCACCCCGGCTGCCGCCGCCGCCCTCCATCTCGCACACGGCTCCCGGGTCTGGATCGCCATCAAGGCCTCCGAGATCGGCCTCCAACCCAATCCGACCCGGCCCGACGAGCCCGCCACCCCGGAACGCACCAGAGGGCGGGCCCCGCAGGACCCGCCCTCTTGCTCGGTTTGCCCTCTGGATCTAGTTCTCCGGCCGGGGCACCGGCTGGAGCTGGAACACGTTGGCCAATCGCCGCCTCACGCCCGCCCTGGTGACCCTGCTCGTCGCCCGGGCGCGGGCCGGGAGGTCCGGCTCGATGTCCAGGTAGAGCGGGTTGGCCCGCCGCCGGAATGTCGTGACGTAGTAGGGGCCTGGACTGACGAAGAGATTCTCGTTCATGGAACTCCCCTCCTCCTGGCTTCTTTATCGATTCAGTACTTGATCGATACAGTATCGAAGGACTAAGCTGTTGTCAACCCCCATGGGCAAGTCAATCACACTGCAAACGATCGCCGACGAGCTGGGTGTCTCCCGCACCACGGTCTCGAACGCGTTCTCGCGACCGGACCAGCTCTCCGACGAGCTGCAAGCCCGGATCCTCGCCACCGCCAAGCGCCTCGGCTACACCGGGCCCGACCCGGCGGCCTGCGCCCTCCGCACCGGCAAGGCCCAGACCCTCGGCGTCGTGCTCACCGAATCGATCGTGTACGCCTTCGACGACCCCTACGCCGTCGCCTTCCTCCGCGGCCTCACGATGGAGGCGCAATCGGCCGGCCTCTCCATCACCCTCATCCCCTGCCCCTTCGGGGAGCAGCAACACGAATGGGTCCGCCAAGCGATGGTGGACTCCATCGTCGTGATGGCGATGTCCGACGACAACCCGGTGGTCTCCACCGTGTTGGAGCGAGGTCTGCCCACCGTCTTCGTCGACGGCCCCCGGCTCAACGGCAAGCGCTTCGTCGGCATCGACGACCACACCGCCATGGCCGACGCCACCCGGCGCCTCCTCGACCTCGGCCATCGCCGGATCGGCGTCTTCTCCTACCAGACCGGGCGCGAGGAGCGGGTCGGCCCGATCGACGACCGACGCCTCGCCAAGGTGCAACACCGCACGATCCGGGGACGGCTCCACGGGGTGCTCGACACCCTGGCCGATGCCGGGCTCGACCCCACCTTCGTCTACGAGGTCGGAGCCAACCTCCGCCGCAACGCCAAGGCCGCCACCCTCGACCTGCTCTCCTCCGAGTCGCGGCCCACCGCCGTGCTCTGCCTGTCCGATCGTCTCGCCCTGGGTGTGCTCGGCGGAGCTCGGGAACTCGGGCTGCGCGTTCCCAAGGACCTCTCGATCATCGGCTTCGACGACATCCCCGAGGCGGAGCGGGCCGGGCTCTCCACCGTCCGCCAGTCCGCCGCCGAGAAGAGCCGTGCCGCCTGGAAGCTGCTCGCCGCCGATCACGACCAGCACGTGCTCATCGCCTACGAGCTGGTCGAGCGGGCCACCAGCGGACCGCCCCGGCCTCCGAAGACGAAGAAGAAGGCGAAGCAGGCAAAGGTCGCCGCCACCCCGGATGCCACCCGCGAGGCCCCGCCGGTCAGACCGGCGGCCACGACTCCCTCCCCCGCCACGACCCCGGCCCGCCCCACGACGAGTCCCGCCAGCGCGGCGCAGGCAGCCAGCACCAGGTCCGCCACCCCCCAACCCGGGACCGGCGCTCCCGCCCCGGTCCCGGCGCCCGCCGCCTCGCCCCAAGCCCCCTTGGCGCCGGCCGTGTCCAGCAACCGCCGCCAGGGCACGACGCCGCCTCCCCGCACCGCTCCCCCGGCGCGGTGAGCCGGGGGCGCTCGCCCTCCCGGCCGTACCCGGGGGGCACCGACGCCGCCCGTGGATCATGGCGGTGACGGGTCACCCAATCACCATCTCACGAATGAGAAGGGAACTGCGAGTCACTATCTATTCAGAGTAACTTGCCGTATACTGCGGCTCCATGGAGATCACCCGGCCCGAGGACGCCGAGCTCCCGCTCCGAGAGCGCAAGAAGCTGCAGGCGATGCGGCGGATCCAGATCGAGGCACTCGATCTCGTCGAACAACGGGGTTACGAAGAGGTGACCGTCGAGGACATCGCCGCCGCCGCCGACGTCTCCCCCAGCTCGGTGTACCGCTACTTCGGCACCAAAGAGAACGTCATCATCTGGGACGAGTACGACCCACCGCTTCTGGCGGGGCTGGCCGACCACCTCGGCTCGCTCCCGCCCCTCGAGGCAGGGCGGCTGACCATGAGGACGCTCACCAGCCGCTTCTCCTCCGATCTCGAGCACAGCCTGCGGCGTGCCAGGCTCATCTTCGGCGTCCCCGAGCTGGAGAAGGCCGGACGGGAGAACCTGGCGACAATGCACGACGCCGTCACCGCCATCCTGGCCACCACCTCAGGGCGCCCTCCCGGCGACCTCGCGGTGCGGGTGATCGCCATCGCCATGGTCGGCGCCCTCCAGGCGTCGATCGAGACGTGGGTGGAAGGGAACGGGAAACGGTCCCTCCAGGACGTCATGGACGAGGCGTTCGACGTGCTCGCCAACGGGCTCGACCTCTGATCCAGCCCCCGGAGGAGACCCTCACACCGGGCCTTCTCCGCCACCCGGATCGGCCTTCCGATCGCCTCCCACCCAGCAATCGGAAGGCCCCCGCGACTCGATCTGCGCCGCCCGGGACGGCTCGCTAAGGTGCACCCCCGATGCACGTGTCTCACGCACATCGGATCGGACCAAACGCAGCCCCCGGGCTGCGTTTTCTGTTTTTCGGGGAGGTTGCATGGAATTGACCACGCAGCGGCGGATCGTGCTCGGGCTGCAGCACACCGTCGCCATGTTCGGCGCCACGATCCTGGTGCCGCTGCTCACGGGTCTCGACCCGTCGGTGGCGCTGATCGCGGCCGGGGCGGGCACGTTGCTGTTCCACCTGGTGACGAAGCGCATGGTCCCGGTGTTCCTGGGATCGTCGTTCGCCTTCATCGCCCCCATCCTGGCCGGCGCCAACAAGGGCTACTCCTGGGGCGCCATCGGGGGCGGCATCGCCGCCGCCGGCGCCATCTACGTGATCATGTCGATCATCGTCACCTTCGTGGGCAGCGGCTTCATCAGGAAGCTGTTCCCACCGGTGGTGACGGGTCCGGTCATCGCCGTCATCGGCCTCACCCTGGCGCCGGTCGCCATCGGCAACGCCGAGAAGCACTGGTGGATCGCCATCGTGACCCTGCTGGCGGTGATCGTGGCGGCGATCTACTTCCGCGGCCTGTTCCAGATGCTTCCGATCCTCACCGGGTTCATCGTCGGGTACGTCTTCGCCGCCATCATCGGTGAAGTCAGCCTCGACGCCTTCCGCAAGGCAGACTGGCTCGCCTGGCCCAACTTCACCGCCGGAAGCTGGAACTGGAGCGCCATCGCCCTCATCGCCCCGGTGGCGTTCGTGACGATGATCGAGCACGTCGGCGACATCCTCGCCAACGGGCGCGTCGTCGGGAAGGACTTCTTCCAGGAGCCCGGCCTGCACCGCACCCTGCTCGGCGACGGTCTCGCCACCGTCGGCGCCGGCCTCATCGGCGGCCCCGCCAACACCACCTACTCGGAGAACACCGGCGTGCTGGCGGTCACCAAGGTCTACGACCCCCGGGTGCTGCGGATCGGCGCCGTCGTGGCCATCATCCTGGGGTTCGTGCCCAAGATCGGCGGGCTGCTACAGACGGTGCCGATCGCGGTACTCGGTGGCCTCTCGATCGTGCTCTTCGGCATGATCGCCTCGGTGGGACTGCGCACCCTGGCGGACGCCAAGGTGGACTTCACCCACAGCCGCAACCTCATCGTGGTCGCCGTCATCCTGGTCTTCGGCCTCGGCTACAGCGGGCTGACTTCCCCGCTGTCGATCGGCGACGTGGAGATCTCGGGCTTGGCGCTCGCCGCCGTGATCGGCGTCATCACCAACCTGGTCCTCCCCCAGCAGCTGGAGAAGGAGGACGACGTCATCGTTCCCGCCGAGATCTGACTCGGCCGGAACGGGCTCTACGAGAGGAGGCGCCGCCTCGGCGGCGCCTCCTCCTGGTCTCCGGGAATGCCACACCGCAGGTCGTCGGCTCGAACGCGCAACCGTGGCATCCTGGGAGGCGACGCCGACGCCGGAAGCAGCCGTGCAGTATCAGGGTGATACACGATCCCAGGAGCAGCCGCCCCCACCCCGGTGGTGGGCGGATCCCCGCCGCGCCTTCCTCATCGGGCTCGGAATCGGGGTGATCATGCTCATCGTGGCCGCCGTCGCGGTGCATCGCGACATCGAATACGCCGCCGACCACGGCCTCGAGGTGATGACGCGGTGGCGTCCCGAGCGGGCCGCCGACATCGCCTGCCTCATCAAGACGATCCAAACCCACCCCGACACGTTCTCGGTGGAGGGGGAATTCGACCTCGTCCCCCCCAAGACCGCCAGCAACGACTGGTTCGTGCTCCGCACCGGGTCCCGCACCCGTGAGATGCACTTCGGGGACGGGGAGGTGATGGTGCGGGCCTTCCCGGACGACCTCGTCCAGCCGCTCGACTGCGGGTAGGCCAACCGCTCCCGGCGGGGACGGCAGGACCGGGCGGCGTGCAGGGAATGGCCCCGCAGGCCCAGTGCGCATCGCCAGCCCGGTGCGCGCCCGGGGCGAGTAGGCAGGGTCGAGCCGATCGCCGGCAGGCTTCTCGGCCCACATGGTTTCGGGCGGCGGTTTGGAGTAAGTTGGCAGGGTGGAACCAACGCCATCGTGGAGCCAGCCGCTGGGAGCCAATCCCCTGCCCTGGCTGCTGGAGGAGTCGACCCCGGCGGTGCGTGCCGCCACCCTGCAACGCCTCCTGCATCGGCCCGCCGACGACCCGGAGGTGATCGAGGCCCGCCGGCGCGCCATGGAGGCCGACCCGATTCGAAGCATGCTCGATGCCCAGCACCCCGAAGGCTGGTGGGAGCGCCCGGGGCCCGGCTACGGGCCGAAATACCGAGGAACGGTGTGGAGCCTCATCTTCCTCGAGCAGCTCGGCGCCGACCCGGCCGACGAACGAATCCAGGCTGCCACCAGCTACGTGCTCCGGTGGTGCCCGACCTCCTCCGGCGGCTTCGGGTGCTCCTACGCGGAGAAGGAGGCCAATCCTCCCCCTTCGATGGTGATCCACTGCCTCAACGGCAATCTGGTCCGGGCGCTCATCGGGTTCGGGCACCTCGAGGACCCGGTGGTGGAGGCGGCCGTCGATTGGGCGGCCCGTGCCATCACCGGCGAGGGAGTCGACCGCTGGTATGCCTCGACGCCGGGCCCCGGCTTCGCCTGCGGCGCCAACGACAAGCGGCCTTGCGCCTGGGGCGCCGTCAAGGAGCTGCGCGGGCTCGCCGCCGTTCCCCCGGCGCGGCGCACCGCCCTGACCCGGCGCGCCATCGACGCCGGCGTCGAGTTCCTGTTGTCCCGTGATCCGGTGATCGCCGACTACCCGATGGGGTACGGCAACACGAAGCCGTCGGGCTCGTGGTTCAAGCTCGGCTTCCCGTCCGGCTACGTCACCGACGTGCTCCAGGTGCTCGAGGTGCTCACCGAGTTGGGCCACGCCCGGGATCCGCGATTGGGACGCGCCGTGGCCTGGCTGCTCGACCAACGGGACACCGACGGCCGGTGGGTGAATCGTTACGCCTACCGGGGCAAGACCACGGTGGACATCGAGCCGGAGGGGCAGCCGTCGAAATGGGTGACGCTGCGGGCATGCACCGTGCTCGCCGCCGCCCTCGATGCCTGATCCCGGGCGGTGACGGGTTCCTCCTCCGCCGGCCGCGTGGACGCCGTAGGCTCTGGATCCATGAAGGTGCTCCACATCGGCGGGACCGGCCTCATCAGCTCGGCGTGTGTCGCCCGCGGCGTGGCGGTCGGCCAGGAGGTGTGGGTGCTCAACCGCGGCACCACCAACAAGGTTCCGCTCGCCGAGGGCGCCCGGCGGCTGGTCGCCGACGCGAGTGACCGCTCCGCGGTCGAGGAGGCGATCGCCGGCCACCACTTCGACGCGGTCGTGCAGTGGACGGCGTTCGTTCCCGCACAGGTGACCCTCGACCTCGACCTCTACCGGGACTGCGACCAATACGTGTTCATCAGCTCGGCGAGCGCCTACCAGAAGCCCCCCGACCACTACCTGGTGACCGAGGCCGGCACTCCGCTGGCGAATCCCCACTGGCAGTACTCCCGGGACAAGATCGCCTGCGAGGAGGTGCTGCGCCGCGAGCACGAGCAGAGCGGCTTCCCGTTCACGATCGTCCGCCCCACCCTCACCTACGGGCCGTCGCAGATCCCGGTGTGCGTCGGCAGCTGGGACAAGCCGTTCACAATCGTCGAGCGCATGCGGCGCGGCGCCAAGATCATCGTGCCCGGCGACGGCACCAGCCTGTGGACCATCACCCACAACACCGATTTCGCCAAGGGACTCACCGGGCTGCTGGGGCACCCGGGGGCGATCGGCGAGGACTTCCACATCACCTCGGACGAGGTTCTCACCTGGAACCGGATCTACTCCCTCGTGGGCGAGGCGGCCGGCGCCGAGCCTGACATCCTCCACGTCCCCACCGATGCCCTCATCGCCGCCGACCCCGAGGAGGAGGGAAGCCTGTGGGGCGACAAGGTGCACAGCACCGTGTTCGACAACTCCAAGCTGCGGCTGCTGGTCCCGGACTTCGAGGCAACGACTCCGTTCGCTGCGGGGATCAGGGAGACGGTGGGCTGGTTCGACGCGGATCCTGCCCGGCAGGAGATCGACCACGAGGCCGACGCCGCGTGGGATCGGATCGCGGCCGTGTACGAGGAAGCGCTGCGGAAGGTGGCGGAGCGGGCTCCCTGATCGGGAGCTGCCGGCTGGCTACGATGCGGCGTGGGTCGCGACCAAAGCGCCTTCCACCCACGGATCATCGTGAACTCCAGCGTCGTCTACGAGATCATCGGCTACGTCGCCTCGGCGTTCATCATCGCGTCGCTGCTGCAGCGCTCCATCCTCCGCCTCCGCCTCATCGGCCTCGTCGGGGCGATCGGCTTCGTCGTCTACAGCGTGCTGATCGCGGCCTACCCGATCGCGGTCGTCAACCTGATCGCCGCCGGCATCCATCTGTACTTCCTGCGCAAGCTGAGCCGGTACAAGCACGAGGTGTTCTCGGTGCTGCACGTCGATGCGAACTCCCGCTACCTGGCCCGGTTCCTCGAGTACTACCACGACGAGATCGCCCACCGCTTCCAGCCCGAGTTCAGCTACGAGCCGCGGCCGGATGAGATGGTCGCCTTCATCCTGCGCGACATGGTGCCCGCCGGGCTCTTCATCGGGCGGCGCCACGACGACCGCTCCGTCGAGGTGGAGCTCGATTTCGTGATCCCGCAGTACCGGGACTTCAAGATCGGCCCCTACCTCTACTCACCCGAGTCGGGGGTATTCACCGGCTCGGGCTGCACCCGTGCCTGGGCGGTGGCGAGCACTCCGGAGCACATCGCCTACCTGGAGCGGATGGGGTTCCACCACGACCCGACGGTGGAACTGCCCGACCGCTACGTCGTCGACCTCGAGAGCGGCGCGGCCGTGACATGAGAGCTCGGGAACCGCGCCCGGGTTCCCGCCGGCGACAGCCGGGTTCCTCGTCAGCCCCCCTCCGTCAGGGGCCCGGTTCCGGAGGCCACATCCGGCGTCGACGATCTCCGTAATCGGCGCTCATCTGCCGTGGAATGGGCGTGTCATCGCCCTTCGCTTATCATCCCCGCCACCGGCGGACTGGGCCGGTTCGACCTCACCTACGTCGTGTCGCCGGTGGTGACTCAGCCGAGCGCGAACGGGAGAATCAGATGACCGAGCGGGCAAAGCAGAATGACGTCCTGGGAACCGTGAATCGGGGCCAGGCGGCGGAATCGGGCCTCTGCACGCTGTGCCGGGCCGACTGCAAAGGCAAGTGTGAGGTGTGGATGTCGTCGCTGCGCGGCCGCGAGATGCTCTACCCGCGCGACTTCGGCGAGATAACCTCGGGTTCGGGCAACGTGACGGCGATCGGAGTCGGATACCATGCCCTTCGCATCCAGGGTGGCCTGCACGGAGCACACGGCCTCCCCGTCGACCTCGACCACGACCCCGACAACTGCTTCTACAAGAACGTCGACGTATCGACGAGTTTCGGCCGCACCGAGCCCATCGAGTGCCGCCTTCCCGTGATGACCGGCGCGCTGGGATCGACCGCCATCGCCCGCAAGTACTGGCCGTCGTTCGCCGTCGGGGCCGCCCTCGCCGGGATCCCGCTGGTCGTCGGAGAGAACGTCGCCGGTGTCGACCCCGAATCTGAGATGAGCAACGGCACCCTGATCGCCTCCCCGGAGATGGACCGGCGTATCGAGGGATTCCGTCGCTACTCCGACGGGCACGGCGCAGTCATCGTCCAGGTCAACGTCGAGGACGCCCGCAACGGCGTGCCCCGATACCTCATCGACAAGCACGGCGACGAGATCGTGCTCGAGGTGAAGTGGGGCCAGGGGGCGAAGGACATCGGCGGCGAGATCCAAGTCGAGGACATCGAGTACGCTCGCCTCCTGGCCGAGCGTGGCTACTTCCTCGATCCGGATCCCACCGATCCTGAAGTTCAGCATGCCTACTCGAAGGCCGCCATCAGGTTCTTCGCCAGACACAGCCGGCTCGGCGCGACCAACCTCGATTCTGCGGAGCAGGTGCGCGACGGGCTCATGGCCGCCATCGAGCAGTACCGGAGACTGGGGTTCAAACACATCACCCTGAAGACCGGGGCCTACGGCATGGCGGCGCTGGCGATGTCGCTGCGATTCGCCGCCGATGCCGACCTCGATCTGGTCACCATCGACGGTGCCGGCGGCGGCACCGGCATGAGCCCGTGGAACATGATGGAGCACTGGGGCGTGCCCTCGCTGCCGCTGCACGCCAAGGCCTACGAGTACTGCGGGGTGCTCGAGCAGCACGGCATCCGGCCGCCCGACATCTCCTTCGCCGGGGGTTTCGCCAGGGAGGACCACATCTTCAAGGCGATGGCCCTCGGCGCCCCGTACACGAAACTCGTGTGCATGGGCCGGGCGTTGATGATCCCCGGCTTCCTCGGCAGCAACATCGAAGGGGTCCTCCACCCGGACCGCAAGGCCGATCTCAACGGGAATTGGGACGAACTGCCCACGGTGATCGCCCGGATGGGCAACGAGCCTGCGGAGATCTTTGCCGGCTGGGAGGCCGTCCACGCCAAGGTCGGTGACGACGAGATCGGGAACGTGCCCTACGGGGCGATCGCACTCGTCGGATACCTCGACAAGCTCTCCGCAGGCCTGCAACAGTTCATGGCGGGAGCCCGCAAGTATCGCCTCGATCAGCTGGCGCGTTCCGATCTGATGGCTGCCAACCGGGAGACGGCCGCCGAGACCGGCATCGCCTATGTCACCGATGCCTACGACGAGCAGGCGCTCGAGATCCTGCGGGCGTAAATCGAGGCCGTGAAGGGGCCGACGGGCCGAGACCGCGCATCGTCACACGTCGGGGGGCCGCACCTCGGCGATGGCGTGCCGCGCCACCTCGGCGGTGGCGGTCTCGAAGATGTGGCGCTTGTCCGGCTCGCTGTAGACGAGGTCGCCGCAGATCTCGAAGCCCCCCATCAGGCCCTTCACCGCGGCGTGGGTGAGACGGGAGTCGCGGGCGAAGACATGGGCGACTGGGCGGTCCACCGGGCCGGCGATGAGCACGTTGACCCGGTGGTGCTCGGGGTCACGCTCGATCCAGTCACGGGCCGCCGCCAGCGCCGCCGCGGTGCCGTGGCCGTCGATCTCGAAGCGCTGCAACGCTGCCGGGTAGCGGTCCTCCCCGCCGGGCGGGAGATCCTCCACCGGCAACCGCTCCGTGGTCACCTGGTAGTGGAGGTGCCACGGGATGGTGGCGCCCGCCTGGGCCCCGTTGTACAGCACCCGGTACTCGCCTTCGGTGGCGGCGTGCAGCTCGGCCATGGCATCGAGGACGTACAGCGTGAAATCCTGGTCGACGTGCTCGACCGAGATCACGGTGAAGTGGTTGCGCTCGATCCAGGCGAAGTTGGCCCCGGCCATGTAGGAACGGCCCGCCAGCTCGACGGGAACGAGACGCTCGAGCGGATGGCACTCCTCGATGTTCTCGATGCAGAGGAAGCAGTGCCGCCCCGAGGGGTCACGGGGGTCGCGGAACAACTTGGCGTGGTCCCGATCCGGGTTGAGGATGCGCCGCCGCTCCAGCTCCTCGGTGTCGGCCCGCAGCTCCCGATGCGGCATCCAGCGCAACCGGTACGCGATCCCGGCCACCTCGTCGGGCAGGATCCGCTCCTCGATGGCGGCGGTGTCGGGATCGGACAGCAGGAACCCTTCCCGGGCCTGCTGGGCCCAGGTGTCGGTGAGCCGCCGGGCGAGCCCGCTCGTCACCGCGGTCACGACGTCGCTCCGGAACGGGGAGAAACGCCGAGGTCGTCGAGCAGGTCGCGGGTGCGCCGCTCCCAGGTGAAATAGGGCACGGTGATGTCGAGGGCGCGATCCCCCATCGTGGCGCAGAGATCGCCGTCACCGAGGATCAGGGACATCGCCTGGGCGAACCCGGCGACGTCGTCCGCCGGCACCACCACCGCCCCGTCGCCGACGAGCAGCTCGTGACCGGGCTCGCCGTCGATCGCCACCCGAGTCGGGGAGGCGCCGGTCAGGTACTCGGTGACGAAAGGGACCAGATCCGAGGAGATGACCGGCTTGGCGGTGGCCGCCGCCTCCTGGGCGCTCATGCCGAAGCCCTCCATCACCGACGGCGTGCAGTAGACGCTGGTGGCGGCGTACAGGCAGGGAAGCTGTTCCCACACCGACCCGAGGGCGGCGACGTCGTCGCCGAGCCCGAGCTCGTCGATGAGGGCCATCGCCTCCTGGTAGGGCGCCCCGGAGCGTTCGTCGAGGGCGACGATGAGGAACAGGTCAGGGACCCGTTCCCGGGCCCGGGCGAAGGCCCGGATGAGGACGTCCTTGCGCTTGGTGCGATCGGTGCGGCTGATCTCGGTCACGATCGGCCGGCGCTGCAGGTCCTCGGCGGTCGGGGTGGAATGGGCGGCGAGGAACTCCCAGACGCCGGCGCATTCCTCGTCGCTGCGGGGCCGGTACCGGTCGACGTCGACGCAGGGCGGCAGGAAGTACTTCGGCTGGTACCCGTAGTCGGCGACGAACGTCTCCCGGATGGCGGTCGAGGTGGCGACGGCGCCGTCGACGTGGGTGAGCAGCTCACGCTCCTGGGCGATCCGCTCGTCGATGCGGAGACCGGCCCAGGTGGAGGGATCCATGTTCCGCTTCTTGAGGGCGCCGAGGGAATGCGGCACCCACACGTGGGGCGCCCGCCGCGCTGCCCGGTCGTTGAGGGTGGCCCCGAGCACGCCGGCATCCCAGTAGTGGGAGATGATGAGGTCGTAACCGTCGCCGTCGGCCGCCAGCTTCTTCTCGAGATCCTCGGCCAGGGCCGGAATCTGGGCGGCCATGTCCTCCTTGCGCACGAACTCGGGCCGGCCGTCCTCGAGGTAGAGGATGCGGGCGTGGCCGCCGGGGTGGAAGCGCACCCCCACCTGGGGGAGGCCAGTGATCGGATGGGGATAGCCGCCCCGGTTGACGATCGTCACCCGATACCCCTGTTCCACCAGAGCCGCGGTGAACTGGTTGACGTAGACGTTCTGACCCCCGGTGTCGGGCAGCCCGGGCACCACCTCCCACTCGTGTACCCCGTGGTTGGTGATCATGAGCACATGGGTGCGGCCCCGATCACGGAATCCCTGGTCGTCGCTCACTGCGCCTCCTGCCCTCGATTGCTCCCGCCGGCCCTTCTCATGCATCGGCCTCCGGTGGCGAGGAATCGAGAGATACCGACGGGAGCCATCCGTAGTGCTCCAGCCCTTCCCGGATCCCTGCCGCGCAGGCGGCCGCGGCGTGATAGACGTGAGGCTCGTCGAGGCGTCGCAGTTCCTCGGTGGCGTTGCCGACGGCGATGGAGCGGAACCCGAGGTCGGGGCGCATCATGTCGAGGTCGTTGCCGGTGTCCCCGGCGGTGACGACGTCGCCGGCCGGGATCCCGAGCAGGTCGGCGGTGTAGGCGACCGCTCCGCCCTTGCCGGACCGGTGCGGAAGCAGGTCGAGGAACCGGTCCGCCGAGTAGACCACCTTGGCCCGGAGCCCGCCCGCCGCCAGCCGCTGCTCGATCTCGGCGAGCCGGGCGGCGGCGTTCACCTCGAGGTAGTAGCTGCTCTTGAACTCCGATTGCCACTCGGCGTCCTGCATCCGCGCCTCGGGGATGCCCCCGAGCACGGCCTCCACCGCGGCCTTGTCCCACGCGTCCGAGATGTGACGGCTCCAGCCGTCGTCCCGCTCGTAGCACCCGTCACGCCACAGCCACACCTCGGTGCCCACCATGCAGACACAGGCGGCGGCCCGCCGCGAGGCGCGGTGCTCGTCGTAGAAGGCTTGGATGGACGGCAGGTGGCGTCCGGTGGAGAAGGCGAGCACGATGCCGGCGGCCTCGAGCGCATCCCAGAGTTGCTCCATGGCGGCATCGTCACCGAGGAAGGTGCCGTCCATGTCGGTTGCGAGCAGTCGTGTCTGATCCATCTGTCCCTCCGCGGTCGCCGGACCTTATCGTCCACGCCGCCCGCGCCCCAGGCAATCCGAACGGCGACCCTAGCCGACGAGCCTGGGCTACCGGCCGGTCACCGGGTCGAGATCGCTGCCGGGTTGTGAGACGATGGCCCCCGATGACCAGGACGTCGTGGATCGTGTTCCTCGTGTCGGCCGCCGCACTGGTGGCGGCGTCGCCGCTCGCCGGGGCCGATCCGGGCTTCGTCGACGTGCCGGCTGGGCACCTGTTCGCATCCGAGATCGCCTGGTTGGAGGGGCAGGGCATCACTCGCGGCTGCAACCCACCCGGCAACGACCACTTCTGCCCGGACGACCCGGTGACCCGGGGCCAGATGGCGGCCTTCCTGGTTCGAGCGCTCGATCTCACCGCGTCCGGTGACATGCACTTCGTCGACGACGACGGGTCGGTCTTCCAGGGCGACATCGAACGCCTCGCCGCCGCCGGCATCACCCGCGGCTGCAACCCGCCCGCCAACGACCACTTCTGTCCGAACGATCCGGTCACGCGGGGCCAGATGGCGGCGTTCCTCTCCCGCGCCCTCCGCCTGGCCGATCGTGAGGGCGACCCGTTCAACGACGACGACAGGTCGGTCTTCCAGGCCGACATCGAACGCCTCGCCACCGCCGGCATCACCCGCTCTTGCAACCCGCCCGCCAACGACCACTTCTGTCCGAACGATCCGGTCACGCGGGGCCAGATGGCGGCGTTCCTCTTCCGCGCCTTTGGGGGTGGCACGGCGCCGGCTCCCGCCATCATCCCGGAGGCTCGCCGCATCGACTGGAACCCGGGGATCCCGGGAGGCATCCCCGACGACCCGGTGACAGTGACCGTGTCCGACTTCGGGGCGGCCGGGAACGGGACGGCCGACGACACCGCGGCGTTCGCTGCCGCCTTCGACGCCCTGCCGATCGGGGGCGGCGTCGTGTATGCCCCGGCCGGCACCTACCGGCTCACCTCGACTCTCGAGCTGGGGGACGGCCAGGTATTGCGTGGCGCCGGCGCCGACGCCACCTCCCTCCGCTTCGACCTCGGCGGATCGAGCGATCCCGCCATCGAGATGGTCACCTACGAGCGGGGCGACTGGGTGGCGATCTCGGCAGGCTTCGCCAAGGGCTCCACCACCCTCACCCTGGCCGACGCCTCCGGCATCACCGCCCCCACCTTCGCCGAGATCCAGCAGGCCAACGACCCGACGGTGATGTACACCGAACCGGAGTGGGAGGCCGATTGGGCCGAGAGTTCGGTGGGCGAGATGGTGCGGGTGGTGGCGGTGGAGGGGAACACCGTGACCCTGGCCGAGCCACTCCACCACAGCTACCGGGCCGACCTCGACCCGGTCTTCCGCACCCAGGGGCTGGTGGAACGGGCCGGGGTGGAGCGCCTCCATCTCGAACGCCTCGACGGCGGCGACGGCGACGCCATCGCCATGAAGAACGCCGCCTACACCTGGGTGCGGGAGGTGGAGAGCGAGATGACGGTGCGGGCCCACGTCGGGGTGTCGGCGGTGTACGGCTGCGAGATCCGGGACAGCTACTTTCACCACTCCCATGACTACGGGGGCGGGGGGCACGGCTACGGCACGAGCCTCGGAAACCACGTGACGAACTGCCTGGTGGAGAACAACGTGTTCGCCTCGCTGCGCCACTCGATGATCATCCAGGTGGGCGCCAACGGGAACGTCTTCGGCTACAACTTCTCCCGCGACTCCCACGACGATTCGGGGAACCTGCTCCCCGACATCTCCCTCCACGGGCACTTCCCGTTCATGAACCTGTTCGAGGGCAACATCGTCGAGGAGATCGGCATCAGCGACTACTGGGGACCGGTCGGGCCCGGCAACACGCTGCTGCGCAACTGCGTCGAGGTGGAGGGTGTCTTCGTGCGCGACTCCTCACATCGCCAGAATCTCGTCGGCAACGTGCTCCACGGGTCGCCCGACACGATCCAGGTCGACGGGTCTGTCGAGGGCACCCTGGCTCACGGCAATTTCGAGGCAGGCACGATGGTGTGGGATCCGGACATCACGGTCCGCGTCATCCCCGACTCCTCCTACCTGGAGGGGGCCCCGGCCTTCTACGGCGCCATGCCGTGGCCCAGCACCGGCGCCGACCACCCTGCTTCGTGCACGAACCCTGCCCGAGTGCGTTGGGGGGACGGCGACCCGATCCCGTGAGCCGGGAACGCCTCAGGTGATCGTGACCGTGCCGTCGAAGGCCTTGGTCACCGGACCGTCGGAGGAATCGGCGACCACGGTGAAAGTGCCGGCTTCCACGAGGTCGTGTGCCGACGTTCCGACGAAGACCTCGACGACGCCGGGCTCGACCACGTATTGCAGATCGCGGTCGTAGAAGCCGACCTGCGCCACCGGGAGCTGGAATGTGACGGTCTTCGACTCCCCCGGCTCCAGCTCGACACGGGCGAAGCCCTTCAGCTCCAGCACTGGGCGGGTCACGCCGGCCTCGGGGTCCCGGATGTAGAGCTGGACGACCTCGTCGCCACTCCGGTCGCCCGTGTTGGCGACCCGGGCCCGCACCGTCACCGTCCCGTTCCAGGCCATTTCGTTCTGCTCGACGGCGCTCTCGGAGAGGGCGAAGGTCGTGTAGCCGAGGCCGAAACCGAACGGGTAGAGCGGGCTCGAACGGGCATCGACGTAGTCGCCCTTCCAGTGGGAACGGCCACCGGACACCTTGTGCCCGTAATAGGTAGGGATCTGGCCGGAGGTGCGTGGGAACGAGATGGGGAGCTTGCCGCCCGGGCTGACGTCGCCCACCAGCACGTCGCTGATGGCTGCGGCGCCTTCCTGCCCCGGGAGCCATGCCATGAGCACCGCGGCGCTGTGCTCGTGGACCCATTCGCTCCCGCAAGGACGCCCCGCCACCAGCACCAGCACCACCGGGGTTCCGGTGGCGACCACAGCCCGCACCAGGTCCTCCTGCACGCCGGGTAGGTCGAGGGAGGCGCGGTCCCGGCTCTCACCCGAGGTGCAGTCGGTGGTGAGGCCCGACTTGTCGCCCATCACCATCACCGCCACGTCCGCCCGGGCGGCGAGGGCCACCGCGGCGGCGAAACCCTCGGTCGAGTCGCTGTTGACGTCGCACCCCTTGGCGTACCGGACGTCGCAGTCGAGCCGTTCCCGCAGCACCTCGTACACCGAGAGGGCGGGCACCGACCCGGCACTGAACTCGACACCCTCGGGCATCGGGATCGAGAAGACGTTGTCGTCGGCCCGCATCTCCCGTAGCGACTCGATGTGGGCCGGGTAGGTGTAGTCGCCGAAGAGGTGGCGGGCGGCGTCGGCGTTGGGCCCGATCACCGCCAACGAGCCGAGGCCCGGCCGCAGCGGCAGGGTCCCGTCGTTGCGGAGCAGGGTCATCGTCTTGTGGGCGACGCGACGGGCCAGGGCCCGGTGGGATGCGGAGTCGGTGACCGCCGCCACCTTCTCGACCTCGACGAACGGCTGCTCGAACAGGCCGAGGGCGAACTTGGTGCGAAGCACCCGTCGCACCGAGGCATCGACGATCTTCTGGTCGATCGCGCCGGAGGCGAGCGCCGCCAGCAGCGGCTCCCCGTAGCAGTCGGTGCCGGGGAGCTCGACGTCGATCCCGGCCGTCAACGCCATTACGGCGGCGGTCTCCCCGTCGGCCGCCAGCCGGTGATACTCGGCGAGCTGGCGAACCGCGAAGTAGTCGGAGACGACACAGCCCTCGAACCCCCATTCGTCGCGGAGGATCCCGGTGAGCAGGTTCTGGTCGGCGCCGCAGGGCACCCCATCGAGCTCGTGATAGCCGTTCATGATCGACCACAGCCCGGCGGTCCGCGCTACCGCCTCGAAGGGATACAGGTACACCTCGCGCAGCTCCCGGGCCGGGAGGTGCACCGGGGCCCAGTTCATGCCACCCTCCGACGCCCCGTAGCCGACGAAGTGCTTGGCGGTGGCGACGACACCGTCGGACAGGTCGTCGGACTGGAGCCCGCGCACGAAGGCGCCCCCCATCCGGGCGACCAGGTAGGGATCCTCCCCGAACGTCTCCTCCATCCGGCCCCAGCGGGGATCGCGGCACACGTCGAGCACCGGCGACAAGCCCTGGTGGGCGCCCATCGCCCGCATCTGGATGCGCACCACGTCGGCCATCGCCTCGGCCAGATCGGGGTCCCAGGTTCCGGCCACGCCGATCGCCTGGGGGAAGACGGTCGACTGCCGGGCCATCAGGCCGGAGCAGATCTCCTCGTGGATGATGGCCGGGATGCCGAGCCGGGTCTCCTCGACCAGGTAACGCTGGATGGCGTTGGCGACCCGCGCCGCCTGCTCCGCTCCGAGGTTGGAGGCTCCGGATACCCTGGTCACCTGACCCAGCCCGTGCTCCATGAGCTTGGGGGCACGCTCGGCAGACAGCTCGTCGCCCTCGACGAGCTGGAACACCCAGGCGCTGCCGAGCTGCGCCACCTTCTCGGTCAGGGACATCCGCTCCAGCAGATCCTCAACCCGCTCGTCGATGGCGCGGCCCCGGTCACGGTACCGCGGGGTGGAATCACCCACTGTGGTGGTCGTCATCGATCCTCCGTCCGGTGCGGCCGGATCGTACCTACCGAAGCGGTTCCGGCCGAAAGTCGTTCGATCATCCCTTGACGGCTCCAGCGGAGAGCCCGCTCACGATCTGGCGCTCCGCGACCAGGTAGAAGAGCAGCGCAGGCACCATCGAGAGCGTCGTGAAGGCCAACACACGGGCCGTGTCGGTGGTGTACTGGGTCGAGAAGTTGGTGACGCCGATCGGCAGGGTCCACCCGGTGGAATCGGACAGCACCACCAGCGGGAGCAGGAAGGAGTTCCAGCTCGTGACGATGGCGATCACGGCGATGGTGCTGAGCACCGGCCGCGACAGCGGGAGCATGATCGATCGGTAGAAACGGAACGGGCCGCACCCGTCGATCGCCGCCGCCTCTTCCAGCTCGGCCGGGATGCTGCGGAAGAAGGGGCGCATGATCACGATCGAGAGCGGCAGGGCGAACGCCGCCTGTGGCAGCGCCACCCCCAGCGGATTGTCGAGGAGATTGATCTGGCGGATGACGA
This sequence comes from uncultured Acidimicrobiaceae bacterium, assembly GCA_964416425.1. GTDB lineage: Bacteria > Actinomycetota > Acidimicrobiia > Spongiisociales > UBA5794 > CAYQEC01. The sequence goes on from CAYQEC010000008.1 coordinate 90,559, forward strand.
CGAACAACGGCACGATCGCCACCGTCACCGGGAACAGAAGCCCGAACGTGAACAGCGTGTAGATGCTCTCGCGGCCACGGAATGAGTAGCGGGAGAGCACGAAGGCGGCGAGGGAAGCCGCCGGGAGCACGAAGATGGTCGTCAGGAACGCGATCAACGCGCTGTTGGAGAACTGTTTCCAGAAGGTCCCCAAAGTGAGCACGTCGGCGTAGTTGGTGAAGACCCACGGGTTGGGCAGGCTGACCGGATTCTCCGAGAGCTGGCCCATGCTCCGGAATCCCCCGAGCACGGCGAACGCCACCGGGATGATGATCATGGCGAGCACCGCGAACGCGATGAGGTAGAGCAGCACGCGGGTCATCCGTGAGCTGATCTCGTCGTAGCCCCCGGTGGTGACGACCTTGGGCTTGCTGCGAGTCTGCGCCGTCATTTCTTCACGCTCCCATCGTGGTGAGGGCGCCCTTGACGTCCCGCCGCAGCACCCAGCGCTGGTACGCCAGGGCGACCACGAGCGAGATGCCGAACACGATCACCGAGACCGCGCTGGCGTACCCGATCTGCAGTCGCCGGAAGCCCCAGTCGATCATGTAGGTCGCCATCGTATTGGAGGCGTTGATGGGGCCTCCGCCCGTCATGACCCAGACGAGGTCGAACAACTGCAGCGATCCGATGATCGACAGGAACACCGAGATCCGGAGCGTGGGCCCGAGAAGCGGCAGCGTCACGTGCCGGAACGTCTGGCGAAAGGTGGCGCCGTCGATGGCGGCCGCCTCCCGCAGCTCGGCGGGGATCTGCTGCAGCCCGGCCAGCAACAGGATCATGTGGAAACCGAAGTACTTCCATGTGACCACGAAGAACACCGAGTAGAGCACGATGCGGGGATTGGCCAGCCATTCCTGGGTCAGCCCCTCGGCGCCCACCCCCGACATGACGTGGTCGAGGAAGCCCGAGGGTCGCATGAGCTGCCGCCACACCACGGCGGTGACGACCTCGGAGACGACATACGGGGCGAAGAACATCATCCGCATGAACGCCCGGCCGCGGAGTCGTTGGTTGAGCAGCACCGCCAAGCCGAGGGCGAAGGGAATCTGGAGGGCAAGTGAGAGCACAAGGATGACGGCGTTGTGCTTCATGGCGCCGATGAACGAGGAATCGGCGAAGATCTTCCGGAAGTTCTCGAACCCTACCCAGTCGGTGAGCGGCTTGAGGCCGTTCCAGTCGTAGCCGCTGTAGCGGATGCCCTGGGCGATCGGGTAGATGACGAACAGCAGGTAGATGAGGAGCGCCGGCGCCAGGAAGCCGATGATCATCGGCCATCGCCTCTGGCCCGGCGTTCGCCGGGTTCGCGCCGCGACCCGGACACTCGTCATGTGTCGCGTCCTCCTCGTCGTCGAGCGAGCGGTGGTGGTGGGTCGCCGGGCGGCGACCCACCCCCACCCACACCGGTGGGGGGGCGGGTTTTATAAAAGCCCCCGGGCCCCGCCCCCAAAATAACCGCCACCAATTCGTGG
>CAYQEC010000008.1:92079-93434 GCA_964416425.1 uncultured Acidimicrobiaceae bacterium
CAGTTTTGGGGGGGGGGGGGCCCCGGGGGCGGGGGGGGGGGGGGGGGGGGGGGGGGGGGGCGCCCCCCCCCCACCACCCTCACGAGTGGTCGGTCGAGTTGTCTACTCGCCGCGTGCCGCAGCCGCGATCTTACCGGCAACCTGTTCGGGGGTAGAAACCCCGGCGAACAGCTCCTGCACGGCATCGTTGATCGCTGCACCCACCGCGGGGGGTGTGACCTGATCCAGGTACAGCTGCATGTACGTGCCCGCAGCCAGGTATTCGACGACCGCCACCATCTGCGGATCGGTGACCGACCCCTCCGAGCCCTTCACGACCGGCAGGGTCCCACCGTCCTCGCCGAGCCGGTTGGCCACGTCGAGACTCGAGATGTACCCCAGGAAGTCGACGGTCTCGGGCGGAGCGTTGATGCCGACGACGAAGCCGTCGCCGCCACCGAACACGTCCGTCGCGACCCCGGCGCCGCCTTCGACCACCGGGAACGGGAACCATCCGATGACATCATCGATGCCGGTCCCGTCGGCGGAGTTGGAGCGGATCGTCCCGGGGGCCCACTGGCCCATCAGGACCATCGCCGTGTCGCGACCGTTCATGGTGGACGCAGAACCTTCGGCGCCATCCCACGGAGCCGCCAGGAAGCCCGGCTGGAAGGGATCCATGTCGATGAGGCGCTTCAGCTCCTCACCGGCCTGGACGAACGGCTCGGCGTCCCACGACCCGTCCGCGACTGCCTGTGCCACGCCGTCCGCCCCAGCAATGCGCACCGCCAGGTACGCCCACCAGAACATCGCGGGCCACTTGTCTCCGGCAGCAACGGAGATCGGGGTGATGCCGGCGTCCTTGAGCAGCTGGACGTCAGTCAGCAGCTCCTCCCACGTGGCGGGGGGCGCTGCAATCCCGGCCTCTTCGAAGAGGGCCGTGTTGTAGAAGAAGCCCACCGCGCCAAGGTTGAACGGCGCGCCGTACTGGACGCCGTCGATGTTGAACAGGCTGTTGCCCGCCGCGCTCAGGTTGTCGATCCACGAAGCCGAAGCCTCGGTGATGTCCTGGACGAATCCGGCATCGACCTGCTCGGCGAGCCCGCCGCCGCCCCACGACTGGAACAGGTCGGGCGGATCGCCGGCCTGCAGGTTGGTCTGGAGCGTCGACTTGAAGGCCTCGTTCTCCTGAACCGTGATCTCGATGGTCACATTCGGATGCGCGGCCATGAACTCATCTGCCACGTTCTGCCAGGTCGTGAGTCCGGGGTCGCTGTTCTGAATGTGCCACCAGCGAATGGTGATCGGAGCCTCCGTTGTGGTGGTGTCTTCAGAATCGGATCCGCACGCCGTGGCGACCAAAGCGAGGACCGCCA
>CAYQEC010000009.1:0-23629 GCA_964416425.1 uncultured Acidimicrobiaceae bacterium
GACAGGGCGAGGGCCAGGGCCAGGGACAGGGCGAGGGCCAGGGCCAGGGACAGGGCGAGGGCCAGGGCCAGGGACAGGGGCAGGGGCAGGGGCAGGGTGGGGGTGGCGGCGGGTCCGGCACCGGCGCCAACAACCCGAACCCGGTCGCCGGCGGCACCGGCTCCGGCAACAACCTCGGGCTGGGCCCGGGCGACAACGATGTCGTGCGGGATCCGGAGCGGGGCGAGATCCTCGACCCCGCCGGGTACCAGCGGGGAAGCGAGGAACGGGTCGACTTCTCCACCAGCGATCCCACCGGAGAGGTGCAGGGGAGGACCACCGGCGACGGGCTACGCAACGTGCCGCTGGTTCCCTACACGGAGCGCATCGCCGAGTACCGGGATCAGGCGCTCGACGCGCTCGACAGGATGTCGGTCCCCGGCAGCCTGCAGGACATCGTACGCGACTACTTCACGGAGCTCGGTTCATGACACCAGAGGAATTTGCCACCCACGTCGACGCCATCGAGAGAGAGATCGCCACGGTGATCGTGGGCCAGAAGGAGCTGGTGCGGGCGGTGCTGCTCGGCATGCTCTGCGAGGGCCACGTCCTGCTCGAAGGCGTTCCCGGACTCGGCAAGACCCTGCTGCTTCGCACCCTGGGCGAGGCCTTGAGCGTCGACTTCGGGCGGATCCAGTTCACCCCCGACTTGATGCCGGCCGACATCGTCGGCACCAACGTGCTCCAGGAGGGGGCCTTCCGCTTCCACCGCGGCCCCGTGTTCGCCAACGTGGTGCTCGCCGACGAGATCAACCGGGCGACGCCGAAGACCCAGTCGGCCCTGCTCGAAGCGATGCAGGAGCGGCGGGTCACGCTGGGCGGTACCACCCACGACCTGCCTCGGCCGTTCTTCGTCATGGCGACCCAGAACCCCCTCGAGATGGAGGGAACCTATCCGCTTCCCGAGGCACAGCTCGACCGGTTCCTCTTCAAGGTCATGGTCCCCTTCCCCTCCATCGACGACCTGGTGGCGATCCTGCAACGCACCACGAGCGAGGAAGCGCCCGTGGTGGCGCCGCTGGCCGGGGTCACCGCCCTGGTCGAGATGGTCGACATGGTGCGGCGGGTGCCTGCCGCCACCCACCTGCTCCGCTACGCCGCGACGCTGGTGGGGGCCACCCACCCCGAGGGGGACGGTGTCCTCGACACGGTGCGCCGCTATGTGCGCTACGGGGCGAGCCCGCGCGGCGCCCAGGCGATGGTGCTGGGAGGCAAGGCGTTGGCGCTGGTGGAAGGGCGCCTCAACCTGTCCGGCGAGGACGTCCGCACCGTGGCGCCGCTGGCGTTGCGGCACCGGCTCGTGCTCGGCTACGAAGCGGTGGCGGACGGGGTCGGCGCCGACGACGTGATCGACGAGATCCTCGCCGCCCACCCCGCGCCGCGCCCCGAGGACTGATGCTGCTCGACGCCGAGCTCCGCGGCCGCCTCGAGCGCCTGGCGCTCATCGGCACCCGCCGGGTCCGCGGGGTGTGGAGCGGGCGTCACCGCTCGGTGCGGCTCGGGGAGAGCCTCGACTTCGCCGACTACCGGGAGTACCACCCCGGGGACGATTTCCGCCGCATCGACTACAACCTGTGGGCCCGGCTCGGCGTCGTCCTGGTGCGCCTCTTCGAGGCGGAGGACGAGATGCCGCTCCAGATCGTCCTCGACACCTCGGCCTCGATGGACTTCGGCGACAAGTTCGAGACCGGCCGGCGCCTCGCCGCCATGATCGCCTACCTCGGCTTGGCCTCCGGGGAGCGGGTCCGCCTCGTGACGGTGCCGGCGCCGGGGCGTCCCGCCCTCCGCGGGCCCTGGGCCCGCCATCTTGGGGCGTGGCGGCGTCTCGAATCCTGGTTGGAGGATCTCACCCCCGAGGGTGGCACCGACCTCCCGGCGGCGGCACGCCTCATGGCGGCTCCCGGCGCTCACCGCGGGCCGGTCGTCCTGGTGAGCGACCTGCTGGCGCCGGGGTGGGAGCAGGCCATCGACCTGCTCGGCACCGTCGGGGGCGGGGTCGTCATCCAGGTCCTGAGCCCGGCCGAGCTGGACCCCGACTTCACCGGCGACCTGTCGTTGCGGGACGTCGAAACCAGGGCGGAGGTGCCGGTGTCGGTGACCGACGCCGCGGTGGCCCGCTACCGGGCCCGGCTCGACGCCTTCGTGGCGGACGCGGCGCGACGGGCCCGGCGGGTGCGGATGGAGCACATCACCGTCGTCGCCCGTCCCGGAGCATTGGAGGAGACGCTGCGCGCCCTGGTGGCGACCGGAGTGGTGCGATGAGCCTGCTCGCCCCCGCCGCGCTCGGGCTCCTCGCCCTCTCCATCCCGCTCACGGTGCTGTACATGCTGCGGTCACGGCGCCAGCGACTCGAGATCCCCAGCACCCGGCTGTGGGAGGGTGAGGAGGAGTACGTCTCGGCCGCCCTCCCGTGGCAACGCCTCAAGATCACCGCGGCGCTGATCCTGCAGCTCCTCACGCTGGCGGCCTTCGCCCTGCTGCTGGCCCGGCCCTTCTATGAGGAAGCGACCCTGCTCGGGCCCCACACCGTGCTGGTCGTCGACACCTCGGGATCGATGGCCCTCGCCGGGCGGCTCGACGCCGCCAAGGCGGAGGCCCGCTCCCTGGTGGCCGACGCCTCCGACGCTCAGCTCGTCTCCATCGTCGAGGCCGGGGCACGGGCCCGGGTGGTGGCCGCCTTCGAGCGCGACCCGAGCGCCCTGCGGTCCCGCATCGACGCTTTGCAGACGGGCGGGGGCGTCGAGGACCTGGAAGGGGCGCTGCGCCTCGCCCGCGGCCTGGCAACCCCGGACCGATCCACCTCGATCGTGCTCCTCACCGACGGCGGGCTGGAGGGGATGGTGGCCGAGCCGATCGGGAACGCCCGGCAGCTCGCCTTCGACGACGTCGCCGACAACGTGGCGATCACCGCCTTCGGGGCGGGCGCCCCGGGCGAAGGCGTGACCCGGCTCTTCCTCGAGGTGACCAACTTCTCCGACAGTTCCACCACCGCGGCGGTGGAGACCCGGGTCGACGGCCTCCAGGTGGGCACGACGGCGCTCACATTGGAGCCCGGCGCCCGCGCCCAGCGCTACCTGCCGGTCGACGCCGGGCCCGGCCAGGTGGTGGAAGCCGAGATCCTGGGCGGCGACGACGGGAACCCACTCGACGACCGGGCGACGGTGGTGCTCGGCGGCAGCGCCTACCTCACGATCGCGGTGATGGGGGAGGGCTCGCCGTACCTCGACGCCCTGGTCAGCTCCCTGCCCGGGTTCGGCCCTGCGGTGGGGACCTCCCCCGACATGGTGATCCGGGACGGCGGATCCGCCGCCGAGGTCGACCGTCCCACCTGGCTCATCGCCCCCGAGGTGGCCCCGCCGGGGGTCACCGTCACCGGTCGCCTCGAGAACCCGGTGGTGACCTACCAGCGTCCTGGTGAACCGCTGCTGGAAGGCCTCGACCTCAGCGAGCTCGCGGTCGCCGAAGCCGACATCGTGGAGGCTCGCGGCTGGTTGCCGCTCGTTCAGGCCGGCGACGTGCCCCTCGTCCTGCTCGGCGAGGTCGGTGGGCACCGGGCCGTGTACTTCACGTTCGACCTGGTGCGATCCAACCTGCCGGTCCAGGTGGCGTTCCCGATCCTGGGGGCGAGGATCCTCGAGTGGCTCGGCGGGGGCCAGGTGGGAACCGCCGCCACCGCCACCGCCGGCGAGCCGATCCCGCTCTCCCCGCCGGCGGGGACCTCGACCCGCATCTCGCTGCCGGACGGGACGGTGCGCAAGGTCGAGGGCGACGTGCTCGAGTTCGTCGACACCGCAGCTCCGGGCACCTACACCGTCGACTACCTGGCCAGCGACGGGTCCGTCGTCGGCGGGTTCGTCGCCGCCCGCCAGTTCGCCGCCGTGGAGGCGGCGGGGTCGAGCCGGCGCCTCGTCACCAGCGGGGACGGGGAGGGCGAGGTGGCCGAGACGACCCTGCTCAGGGAGTGGGCCCCGTTCGTGCTCGCCCTCATCCTCGGTCTGGTGCTGCTGGAGTGGTGGGTGGCGTTCGGCCGGCCGCGCCCGCGGTGGCGGAAGGCGGCGGCATGAGGCTGATCGCCCCCTGGTGGCTGCTGGCGGCCCTTCCCGCGGTGGCGCTCGTCGTCGTCATCGCCCGTCGCGGGCGGCGCACCGTACCGCCCCGCCAGCACCGGGTGGCGGTCGTGGTGCGCTCCGTAGGCATCGTGCTGCTGGTGCTCGCCCTGGCGCAGCCGCTCCTGGTGCGGACCTCGGGGATCCGGTCGGTCGTCTTCCTGCTCGACCGGTCGTCTTCGATCAGCGACGAGGCCCGGGCCGCCCAGGAGAGCTACGTGCGGGAGGCGGCCGACGCCGCCGGTCCGACCGACCGTACCGCGGTTGCCGTCTTCGGGCGCGACGTGCGGCTCGACGAGGCCCTCTCGACCACGTTCGACTTCGTCACCGTCCACTCGGTGGTGGACGAGAGCGCCACCGATCTGGCCTCGGCGCTGCGGGCCTCCGCCGCGGTGATGCCGACCGAGGGGTCACGTCGCATCGTGGTGCTGACCGACGCGGTCGAGACGGCGGGCGACGCCCGGGCCGCGGCGCGGGAGCTGGCCGATGCCGGGATCGCAGTCGACGTCGTCCCGATCGAGACCGGTCGCTCCCGTGACGCCCTCATCGATCGGGTCGACGCTCCGCCGACCGCCCGCGAGGGGGAGACGGTCCCGGTCGAGGTGGTGATCCAGGCGACCACGGCCGGGCCGGCGCTGGTCACCGTCACCGCCGGGGACACCGTGAGGGAGGTGCCGGTCGACCTGGTGGTGGGCACCAACCGGGTCCCGGTCGAGGTTCCGGCGTCGTCCTCCGGCGTGCTCCGGGTGGAGGCGACCGTGGCCGCCAGCTTCGATCGGGTACCCGAGAACGACTCCGGGGAGGCGCTCGTCAACGTGCTCGGTCCGGCCCAGGTTGCCGTGGTCGAGGGCAAGATCGGGGATGGCGGGGAGCTCGCCGCGGCGCTGAGGGCGGCCGGCATGGAGGTGGACGTGCTGGTGACGGTGCCCGACGCCGCCGGCCTGCTGGCCTACGACGGGGTGGTGCTGGTGAACGTCCCCAACCCCGGGGAGCAGTCCGCCGCCGACCTGGCCTCCTTCGTCGAGGATCTGGGGCGGGGCCTGGTGGTGGTCGGCGGTGACCAGGCCTACGGGCTGGGCGGCTACCAGGACTCGGCGCTGGAGGACATCCTGCCGGTGAGCGGCGACCCCGACGACCTGGTGCGCCGCCAACCGGTGGCGGAGGTGCTGGTCATCGACACCTCGGGCTCGATGGCGGCCTGTCACTGCGAAACGATGGACCGCCACAACGAGACCATCCAGGAGGGTGTCAACAAGACGGATATCTCCCGGGCCGGGGCCGGGCTGGCGATCGAGTCGTTGCAGGACACCGACCGGATCGGGGTGCTGGCGTTCACCTCCGGGACCCGGTGGGCGCTGCCGCTCGAGATCAAGCCGGGGGAGGAGACGATCACCGAAGCTCTCGATTCCCTGGTGCCGCAGGGAGACACCGAGATCTCGCCGGCGCTGCGGGTGGCACTCGACGCCCTACGGGACGTGCCGGAGGACATCCGCCACATCGTGCTCTTCACCGACGGGTGGGGCGACGATCCCGACCTGCTGAACGTCGCCCAGGAGATCGCCTCCGAGGGGGTCACCCTGTCGGTGCTCGGCACCGGCGAGGGCACCGGGGAGATGCTGCGCCGGATGGCGGCGCTCGGCGGCGGCCAGTTCTACCCGGGCCGGGACCTGCAGACCGTGCCCGAGATCTTCGTCGAGGAGACCCTGCGGGTGGCCCGCCCACTGGTGGCGGAGGGGTCGTTCCTGCCGGCGCTGGGGGCCGCCTCCCAGGTGACCAGCGGGCTCACCGCCTCGCCGCCGCTCCGCGGCTACGTGCTGACCCGCCCCAAGGACGCCGCCCAGATCCCGCTCGAGATCGGCCCCGGGGACCCGCTGCTGGCGAGCTGGCAGCGAGGCCTGGGACGGGCGACCGCCTGGACCTCCGACGCCACCGGGCGCTGGTCTGCCGATTGGCTCTCCTGGGACGGGTTCGTGGACTTCTGGGGACGGGTCGTCAGCGACGTGCTGCCGGCCGGGCGGGGAACCCCGCCCGAGGTGCGGTTCGACGGCGGCACACTCGCCGTCGGGTTCGAGGCCGACGCCTCGCTGGACGCCATCGCCATCGCCCAGGTTCGCTCCGGCGACGGTGACGTCACCGCCATCCCGATGCAGCGGACCGGGGAATCGCGGTTCGAGGCGCGGGTGCCGGTAGCGGCGGCCGGGGCCTACTGGGTGGCGGTCCGGGTGGAGGACGGGGGCGCGGTGGTGGCGTCGGGCAGCAGCGGGGTCGTGGCCGGGTACTCCGACGAGTTCGCCTTCCGGGAGCCGGACCCGATGCTGGCGGCTGACGTGGCGGAAGTGACCGGGGGACGGGTCGATCCGGTGGCGAGGGCCGCCTACGACACCGCGCCCCGCCGGGGTGCGGCGGAGATCGACCTGTGGCCGTGGCTGGCCGGGCTGGCGCTGGCCCTCTTCCTCCTCGACGTGGCGCTGCGACGGCTCGTGGTGAGCCGGGGCGATCTGGAGGTCTGGAAGGAGTCCTTCGGCCGCCGCCACCGGGAGCCGGTCGAGGCCCTGGTGACCGACGAGGCGGCGCCTCACGAGGCGGGCGAGAAGCCGTCTCCGCCGCCACGTGAGGTGTACGAGGAGGAGCAGACGCTGGGCCGCCTGCTGCGCCGCAAGCGCACCTGAAGCAGGGTGGGCCCGGTCAGAGATCGGGGACCGGGGTGGCCCGGTGCCGCCACCAGGCGGCGGCGACCCCGACCAGCACGGCCGCGGCATACCACCCCACGACCCGGTGGGACAGGGCCGGACGCAGCGGCTCGGTGACGAGGCGGATCACCCCGGCGGCGGCGAGGGCGACGGCCGCCGGGACCCCAGGGCGGGGTCGCCCCGCCCGCTTCCAGTGCGCCACCGCGGCGGCCGCCACCGCCAGCAGCACCGCGGCGTAGATCTCGACGGGATGGCGGGTCACCGTGCTCCCGGCCCGCCCGTAGGCCCAGGGCAGATCCGAGGGGGTTCCCAGGCAGGCATCGCGGGCGAGACACCCGGCGTGCCAGCCGGCGAAGCCGGCGAGGGCGGCGGCGGAGAGACCGTCGGCGACGAGCCACCAGTGCCGCCTGCCGGCCCAGGCGACCCAGGCGAGGGCACCGAGGGCGGCGGGGCCGGTGACGACCCCGCCGCGGACGATGAGGATGTCGGCGGGATGCAGCAGCGGGTTGACGCCGTCGCCGACCATGGCGGCGAGCCGTCCCACCAGCAGCCCGACCACGGCGGCGGTGACCGCGATCTCCCCCAGGTCGCCGTCACGCCCGGCGTTCCCCCGCGTCGCCTCCCAGCGGAGATCGAGGGTGAGGGCGGCGACCCCGGCGGCGGCCGCGGCGAGCAGGGTGAACTCCATCAGCGGCTCACGTCCCGGCCCGGCGCAGGATCTCGTCGATCTCGAGGGCGAGGGTGCGCTCGTCGAGCACACCGGTGTGGAGGGAGACCAACTCGCCGCCCGGGCCGTAGAAGAAGGTGAGGGGCACCCCTCGGGAACCGCCCAGCGCCACCGGGATGTCGCCCCCCGGGTCGTGGAGCTGGGTGATGGCGGCCCCGGGGAAGAACTCGGCGACGAAGCTGCGGGCGCCGTCCTGGTCGTCGCGGACGTCGAGGCCGACGAAGTCGACCTCAGCGGCGAACTCGGCGGCGGCCCGTTCCAGCAACGGGGCCTCGGAGCGGCACGGCAGGCACCACGAGGCCCATACGTTGAGGACCACCGGCCGGGAGGAGTCAACGAGCCGGGCGGTGACGTCGGCGGCGCTCACCACCGGCAGCTCCGGGACGCTCTCCGGGCTCGCGGCGGGTGCGGAGCACGCCGCCACGAGCACCAGCAACAGCAACGGCATCGAGAGGCGGCGGCGCATGCGGGGAGTGTACGGGAAGCGGGAGGCCGGTCCGGCGCCGCTCACCCCGCCCGGCGGCGCAACACCCCGACCACGTCCGCCGGGTCGATGCCGCGCTCGGCGAGCAGCACCAGCAGGTGGTACAGCAGGTCGGCCGCCTCTTCGGCCACGAGGTCGGCCCGGCCTCCCGTGGCGTGATCCTTGGCGGCCAGCAACACCTCGGTGGCCTCCTCGGTGACCTTGCGGCCGGCGGCGTCGACCCCCCCGGCGAGCAGCCGAGCCGTGTAGGAGCCCTCCGGCCGGGTGCGGGCCCTGTCCGCGATCACCGCCCACAGGTCGTCGAGGAAGGCGAAGCCGGGCTCGGAACCGGCGCTCGGCTCGTCCCCAGCCGCCGCGTCGGCCTCCGCTGCGGTTCCGGTCGCAGCCGCCGCCTCGAAGCAGCTCGCGGCCCCGGTGTGGCAGGTGGGGCCGGCGGGCCGGGCCCGGATGAGCAGGGTATCCCCGTCGCAGTCGACCGCGAGGTCGACGAGATCGAGCACGTTGCCGCTCGTCTCACCCTTCATCCACAGCTCCTGGCGGGAGCGGCTCCAGAAGTGGACCTTGCCGGTGGCCCGGGTCCGCTCCAGACTCTCCGCGTTGAGGTAGCCGAGCATGAGTACCCGGCCGGTGGTGGCGTCCTGGACGATGCCGGGGACCAGCCCGTGCTCGTCGTAGGAGATCTCGGTCATGGCACCTCCCGTACCGGGATGCCGGCCGCCGCGAGGCCCCGTTTGAGATCGGCGATGGCGATCTCGCGGCGATGGAAGATCGAGGCGGCCAGCACCGCATCGGAGCGCCCGTCCGCCAGCGCCTCGATGCAATGCTCGATCGTACCCGCCCCGCCGGAGGCGATGACGGGGACGCCAACCGCGGCCCGGGCGGCGTCGAGCAGCTCGAGGTCGTAGCCGTCTTTGGTGCCGTCCCGGTCCATCGAGGTGAGCAGGATCTCGCCGGCACCACGGCGTACCCCGTCCACGATCCAGGCGATGGCGTCGATCCCGGTCGGGGTGCGGCCCCCGTGGACGTACACCTCCCAGTCGGGACGGCCGTCCCGGCGCCGGGCGTCGACGGCCAGCACCACGCACTGCGACCCGAAGGTGCGGGCGCATTCCGAGATGAGCTCGGGGCGTTCCACCGCGGCGGTGTTGACCGAGACCTTGTCGGCCCCGGCCCGCAACGCCGCCCGCATGTCGTCGACGCGGCGCACCCCGCCGCCGACGGTGAGGGGAACGAAGACGTGCTCGGCGGTGCGGTGCACCACGTCGAGCATGGTGTCCCTCCCGTCGCTGGAGGCGGTGATGTCCAGGAAGCAGATCTCGTCGGCTCCCTCGGCGACGTAGCGGGCCGCCAGCTCGACCGGGTCCCCCTCGTCGACGAGGTCGACGAAGCGCACGCCTTTTACGACCCGTCCGCCGTCGACGTCGAGGCAGGGAATGATCCGTTTACGCAGCACGGGCGGCACCTCCCGCCATCGCCACGAAGTTGGCGAGGATGCGGAGCCCGGCGTCGCCGGAGCGTTCCGGGTGGAACTGGACCCCGACCCGGGCCCCGGAGCGGGCCGCGGCGACGAAGCGGTTCCCGTACTCGCTCTCCCCGATGACGACACCCGGATCCTGCGGCACCGGCGCGAAGCTGTGCACGAAGTAGAAGGTGGTGCCGGACGGGACGCCGGCGAAGAGCGGATCGTCCCGCAACGTCACGTCGTTCCATCCGATGTGGGGGAGCAGCGGGGCGCCTTCGAGACGCCGCACCGCCCCGGGGATGAGGCCGAGGGCGTGCGACCCGTCCTCCTCGGAGACGTCGAAGAAGAGCTGGAGACCGACACAGATGCCGAGCAGGGGTCGCTCCCATCGTTGCAGCGGCGTCACGAACCCGGCCTCCTCCAGCCGCTCCATGGCGGCCCCGGTGGTGCCGACCCCGGGCAGCACGAGGCCGTCGGCGCCGGCGATCTCCTCCGGGGTGGCCGCCACGGCCACGTCGGCTCCGGCGCGCCGCAATCCCTGGGCGATCGACACCAGGTTGCCGGCGCCGTGGTCGATGACGGTGATCCGGGTCACGTGGTGCCCTTGGTGGAGGGGATGCCCTCGCGCCGCGGATCGTCGGCGACGGCCTCCCGCAGGGCGCGGGCCAGGGCTTTGAAGACGGCCTCGGCCAGGTGGTGGTCGTTGCCTCCGACGGCCGTGACGTGCACGGTGAACCCGGCGCTGCGGGCCAGCGCCTCGAGGGCGTGCGGGATGAGCTGGGTGCCGAGGGCGCCGATCCGCTCGGTGGTGAAGGGGATGTCGATCACCGCGTAGGGACGGCCCCCGGCGTCGACCGCCACCGTGGCCCGTGATTCGTCCATCGGCACGGTGGCGTCGCCGTAGCGCCGGATCCCGGCCCGGTCGCCGAGGGCGGCGGCGAACGCTTCTCCGAGGACGAGGGCGGTGTCCTCCACGGTGTGGTGCTCGTCGACCTCGAGGTCGCCGATGGTGGCGATGGCGAGGTCGAAGAGGCCGTGGTGGGCGAGCGCCTCCAGCATGTGGTCGTAGAAGCCGACGCCGGTGGCGATGTCGGCCCGGCCGGTGCCGTCGAGGTCGAGCCGGACCCTGACGTCGGTCTCGCGGGTGGTGCGCTGGATTTCGGCGGTTCGGCTCATGGCAGGATCTGCTCCAGTGTGTCGACGAGACGGTCGTGTTCGGGGGCGGTGCGAACGGTGAAGCGCAGATAGTCGGCCAGCGGCCCACCCGCCGGGTAGGTGCGGACGACGAGGGCCCGCCGCATCAGGGCGTCGGCGACCTGGTGCGCCTCCGGGCCCACCTCGCACAGCAGGAAGTTGGCCGCCGACGGCAGCACCCGCAGTCCGAGGGCGTCGAGGCGGTCCGCCAGTACCGCCCGCTCGGTGACGATGGCCTCGACGGTGCGACGCATCCGTTCCGGGGAACCGAGGGCATCCACCGCCAGCTCGGCCGAGAGGCGGGAGACGCTTCCCGGGGGACGGATGCCGTCGAGGATGTCGATGATCGCCGGGTGGGCCATGGCGAGCCCGACCCGGGCCGCGGCCAGCCCGTAGGCCTTGGAGAGGGTGCGGAGCACGATGACGTTGTCGTGCCGGTCGATCCACGGTGACCAATCGTCGCCTGCGAACTCGGCGTAGGCGGCGTCGATCACCACCAGGCCGCCGCAGGCGGCGACGACGGCGGCGACCGCGTCGGGCCGGATCTGCTCCCCGGTGGGGTTGTTGGGGGCGCACAGCCAGACGAGGTCGGCGTCGCGGGCGGCGGCGACGATGTCGTCGGCCGGGAAGGCGAAGCCGGGGGCGGCCGCCGCCACCGGCACGAAGGCGGCGCCGACCTGGGCGGTGGCGATCTCGTACAGCGAGTAGGTGGGGACGGGGGCCACCGCCCGGCTCCCGGGCGAGAGGAAGGCCCGGGCGCAGAGGATGACGAGCTCGTCCACCCCGGCGCCGGGGACGATCTGCTCCGGCGCCAGGCCGCAGGCCGCCGCCGCCGCCTCCCGCAGCGGCCGGTAGTCGGCCGCCGGGTACTCGTTGAGGGCGGCGACGCCGGCCGCCACCACCTCCCGGGCCCACTCGGTGCCGAAGGGAGAGGTGTTCTGGTCGAAGCGGATGACCTCGCTCACCTCCACCCCGGCGGCGCGGGCGATATCGGCGGTGGTCGGTTGCCACTGGTAGCGGGTGACGCTCATCCTTCCTCCTCGAAGCGGATCTCCACCGCGAGGCGGTGGGCGGTGAGGCCCTCGGTGGTGGCGAGGGTCCCGATCGTCTCCCGCAGGCTCGCCAGTCCTTCCCGGGTGAGGTGCTGCACCTGGCGCCACGACCCGAAGTCGTCGACCGCCAGCGGCCCGTGGGAGCGGGCCAGGCCGCCGGTGGGGAGCACGTGGTTGGCGCCGGTGGCGTAGTCGCCGGCCGACTCCGGGGCCCACGGCCCGAGGTAGACCGAGCCGGCCCCGGTGAGCCGCTCCCCGTGCTCGATCGGGGTGGCGGTGTGGATCGTGACGTGCTCGGAGGCGAACTCGTTGGCGAACTCGATGGCGTCGTCCATCGAGTCGGCGGCCACCAGGAGCCCGTGGTCGCCGAGGGCGGCGCGCAGGATGCCCTCCCGCTCCAGGCCGGGGAGGAGGCGTTCGATCTGGGCGAGGACCCGGGGGATGAGGTCGGGGGCGTCGGTCACCAGTGCCACCGGCGAGTCGGGTCCGTGCTCGGCCTGGCAGAGCAGATCGGCCGCCAGGATGCGGGGCTCGGCGGTGGCGTCGGCGAGCAGCAGGGCCTCGCTGGGGCCGGCGGGCAGATCGACGGCGCAGTCGCCGTAGACGGCGAGCTTGCCGGCGGTGACCCAGGCGTTGCCGGGCCCGACGATCTTGTCGACCCGGCGGATCGTCTCGGTGCCGTAGGCCAGGGCCGCCACCGCCTGGGCGCCCCCGGTGACGTACACCTCGGTGACGCCGAGCATGGCGGCCGCCGCCATCAGCACCGGCGAGACGTCGCCGCGCTCGTCGGCGGGGGAGACGACGACGATCTCCTTCACCCCGGCGACCCGGGCGGGGACCACCCCCATCAGCAGCGAGGAGGGGTAGGCGGCGCGGCCTCCCGGGACGTAGACGCCGACCCGCCGCAGCGGCGTCCAGCGGCGATCGACCCGGACGCCGGGGGAGACCTCGAGCGGCTGGTCGACGGGGCGCTGCGGGATGTGGCAGACCTCGATGTTGCCGATCGCGTGGCGGAGAGCTCGTTCCACCTCGGGCTCGAGCTCGGCGAGAGCGGCGGTGAGGCGCTCGGGAGGGAGGAGGAGCTGGTCGCGGGGGAGGCCGCCGCCGTAGCGGCGGTTGCAGTCCCGCAGCGCCTCGTCCCCGCCGGTGCGGACCCGGGACACGATCTCGGCGGCGCCTTGCCGGATGGCGGGGTCGGGTACCGCCGAGCGCTGCAGCAGCGCGGCGCGCCGATCCGGGGAGAGATCGGCGAGGCGGACGGTTCTGATCTTCACCGGGGGCTCCTTCAGGGGATGAGCTGCTGGATGGGGAGCACAAGGATGCCGGACGCCCCCGCTTGCTTGAGGCGGGGGAGCACGCTCCACACCTCGTCGCTGTCGACGGTCGAGTGCACCGCCACCAGGCCGTCGTGGGCCAGCGGCACCACCGTGGGGGCGTCGATGCCGGGGATGATGTCCTCGATGGCGGCGACGGCGCCGGCGGGGGCGTTCATCAGGACGTACCGCTTGCGGCGGGCGGCGACCACGGCCCGGATCATGGTGGCGACCTCGGTGGCGAGGCCGGTCACCTCGCCCGCCGGAGCCACCAGCACCGCCTGCGACTCGAGCACGGTGAGCACCGGCCGCAGGCCGTTGACGAGCAGGGTGCTGCCGCTGGAGACGAGGTCGACGATGGCGTCGGCCACGTCGAGCTTGGGGGCGACCTCGATCGATCCCCGCAGCGGAACGGTGGTGACGGACACCCCGGCGTCGGCGAAGAACTGCCCGGTGGTGCGGGGGTGCGAGGTCGCCAGCCGGAGCCCGTCGAAGTCGGCGACCTCGGCCAGGCCCATGGCCTGGGGGACGGCGACGGTGAGGCGGCAGCGCCCGTACCCGAGCTCGGCGACGACCTGGAGCGGGGTCCCGGCTTCGGCGAGCAGGTCGAGCCCGGTGATCCCGAGGTCGGCGACCCCGTCTGCCACGAGCTCGCAGACGTCGTCGGTGCGTACGAAGAGCAGCTCGAGGTCGATGTTGCGGACCCGGACCGAGAGGGCGCGCTCGGTCTTCTCGTAGGAGAGGCCGCTCTCCCGCAGCAGGGTGGCGCTGGGCTCTTCGAGGCGGCCCTTGTTGGGGACGGCGAAGCGCAGCATCACGGGGTCCCCTCTTCCATCAGCCCGAGTTTGACCAGGACCTCCAGGTAGCCGCCGGTGCCGTGACGGAGCCACTGGTTGATGCGGGTGATGGTGGCGGTGGAGATCCCGGTCTCCTCGTTGATCTCCCGATAGTGGCGACCCTCGGCGAGGAGCCGGGCCACCTCCCACCGCTGGCTCATCTCCTCCAGCTCGCGGCGGGTGCAGAGATCGCGGAAGAACCGCGCCGCCTCGTCCCGGCTCTCCAGCGTCAGGATGGCGTCGAAGAGGGCTGCCGTGGCGTCGTTGCGCCAGTCGTCGTCTCGCATCGGGATGCCCATCGGATACTCCCCTTCACCTTTCGCTTCGCTATCGGTTACAGTGAGGTAGTGTTTTAGCACGTTAGCAGAGTATATGGCAAGGACGTGACGATGGAGCTCATCCCGGCGGTCGACGTGCTCGACGGCAAAGTGGTGCGCCTGGTGCGGGGCCGCTACGACCAGGTCACGGTGTACGGCGACGATCCAGTCGCCCAGGCACGGGACTGGATCGCCCAGGGGGCGGCCCTGGTGCACGTGGTGGACCTGGCCGGGGCCCGCGACGGGCACCCCGACCGGGGGCTGTGGGAACGGCTCGGGGGTGCAGGGCTGCGGTTCGAGATCGGGGGCGGGGTGCGGCGCGCCAGCGATGCCGCGGCCGCGGTCGCGGCGGGAGCGGAGCGGGTGGTGGTGGGGACGGCTGCGGTGTGGGACCGGCCGACCCTCGGGAAGATGATCGCGGCGGTGGGGGCGGAGCGGTTGGTGGCCGCGATCGACGTGCGGGGCGGGCGGGCTGCCGGGGCCGGATGGCTCGACGCAGGCCGCGACCTCGGTGCGGTGCTCCCGGAACTGGCCGGCGCCGGGCTGATCCGGGCCCTGGTGACCGGGATCAGCCGGGACGGCACGATGGAAGGACCGGATGTGGCACTGCTGGAGCAGGCCGCGTCGCTGGCGCCGGAGCTGCGGCTGATCGCCTCCGGCGGGGTGGGATCGCTGGCGGACCTGGAGGCGCTGGGAGGGATGCCGTTCGAGGGCGTGATCGTCGGTCGGGCCCTCTACGAGGGGGTCTTCACCGTCACCGAGGCGCTGGCGGCGCTGCGCTGAGGGCTCAGCCCCGGAAGCGGGCGAGGGCGGCGTCGAGATCCGCCCGGGAGACGGCGAGGGCCGAGGAATCGCGACGCAACGCCTGCAGCGCCGCCTCCCGCAGGACCCCGCTGAGATCGGCGAAGGAGAGCCCTTCGGAGGCCGCCACCGCCTGGTCGAGGTCGACGTCGTCGCCGAAGGGGACGTCGCAGATGTCGAAGAAGGCCCGGCGCGCCGGGGCGGTGGGCAGGTCGAGGAACAGGTGGGTCTCGAGGCGCCCGGGACGGAGCAGGGCCGGGTCGACCAGGTCCATGCGGTTGGTGGCGCCGATGACGTAGACGTCGCCACGATCGCTGATGCCGTCCATCTCGGTGAGGAGGGCGGCGACCACCGAGTCGGTCACCGAGTTGGTCGAGTTGCCCCGCACCGGGGCGAGGGCGTCGATCTCGTCGAAGAACAGGATCGAGGGCGCCACCGCCCGGCCCCGGGCGAACACCTCCCGCACCCCTCGCTCCGACTCACCGACGTACTTGTCGAGCAGCTCGGCGCCTTTGATCGTGAAGAAGGCGGCGCCCGATTCGTGGGCGAGGGCACGCACCACGAAGGTCTTGCCGCTGCCGGGGGGCCCGTAGAGCAGCAGGCCGCGGGGAGGCTCGATGCCGAGGCGGCTGAACCGCTCCGGTTCCCGCAGTTGCCAGATCACCGCCTCGGTGAGCCGTTGCTTGACCTCCTCGAGGTTGGCGACCAGCTCGAACCCGTAGCTCGGGATCTCCCCCAGCGAGGCGGTGCCCATCGAGGGCGTGGTGTCGCGGATGGCGCGCGCCAGCAACTCGCTGTCAACCTTGCCGCCGGTGGGGGCGATGAGCGCCGAGGCGTGGACCACGGTCGCCAGGATGTCGGCGCCGGAGAACCCGGCGGTGCGGGAGGCGAGCTGGGCGAAGTCGACGTCGAGGCTCGGGACCTTGGCGAGGGCCGCCTCGAACAGCAGGGTGCGCCGGTTGAGGTCGGGGGGCGGAATCGACAGGGTGCGGGGGAGCAGGGGGGAGGTGGCGACCGATTCGGGCAGCTTGCCCACCGCGGAGGTGCCCAAGACGCAGGCGAGCCGGGGGCGGCCCGCCACCGCGTCGAGGAACCAGCGCATGATGGCGGCGACCTGGGTGCGGAAGAGTGAATCGTCGCCGACCACGGCATCGATGCGGTCGACGAAGACGACGGCGGGGACGGTGGCGGCTCGTACCGCCTTCTCCAGCAGCTCCAGCAGCTTGTCGGGCTTGAAGACCAGTTCCAGCGACACCTCGTGCACGGTGATCCCGGTCGCTCTCGCGGCCGCCGCCACCACCTCCGATTTGCCACATCCGGCCGGTCCGGCCAGCAACACGCCCGCCACCCTCGGCAATCCCCAGGCATGAGGGAGGTCCTCGGGCGAGGTCAGCAGCGAGAGCCACCCGGTCATCGTCTCCAACTCGGTGTCGAGCCCGGCGAGCAGCGCCTCGGCGGTGGTGGGCGCCTCACCACCGGGATGACCGGCGGGCTGGTGGACGACGGCGGGCGGCTCCTGCCCCTGCTCGGAGACGACCGTGGCCGAGCCGACGGTGCCGGCCGGGCCCGGGCGCACCTCGAGCACGCGGAGGACCACCGGTTCGGCTGATCCACCGGCCCCGTAGGCGGGCAGCACCGCCACCTGGTCGCCCTCGGTGACCGGGCCACCCTGGAGGGAACGGGCGATATGGCGAGCGTCGAGCGGTTCGTCGCTGGAGGACAGCACCACCCGGCGGGCCTCGGGCAGAACGGCGCGGCCGACCTCGGGAGCGTCGCCAACCTTGACCCCGGCGTTCTCCATCGTGCGCGGTCCCAGATGGAGGGCGTTGGGGGAGGAGACGTCACCCGGCATGACCAGCACGCGGGTGTGGCCGACGGCGACGATGCCGCCCCCGGGGAGACCCATGGCGGTGAGCAGGGCGGCGTCGGCCTTCGCCACGGGATCGGTCCCGGCCCGGATCGTAAAACGCATGGGGCGAGGGTACTCGGCTCCCGGTGGGGGAGCCGCCGGCTCAGCCGGCGAGCGAGGCGAGTCTGACCACGGGCCGGGACGGCATGCCGAACGGCCGGGCGACCTCGACCACCCGGACCTCGGGCCGGTCGAGCCAACCCCACAGCAGGCGGCTCTCCTCGGCGGCGGCGATCGAAGGAGGGACCTCCCCGCCGGGCTCCTCCGGCGGGGCGAGGCGGATCAGCGGCGGTGGCGCCGGCGCCACCCACGCCGCCACCAGCCGCCCTCCCTCGATGAGCGCCGATTCCCCCCGCTCGTCCTCGGCCCACAGCGTCCCCGCCCGCTGCAGGGTCTGCCAGATGCGGCGATCCTCCAGGCTGCGGGCCAGGGCGCGGTGCCGGTCCCGCAGCGTCGCCGCCTCCTCGAAACGGC
The DNA here is from genome assembly GCA_964416425.1 of uncultured Acidimicrobiaceae bacterium. Taxonomy (GTDB): domain Bacteria; phylum Actinomycetota; class Acidimicrobiia; order Spongiisociales; family UBA5794; genus CAYQEC01. The sequence goes on from CAYQEC010000009.1 coordinate 17,405, forward strand.
GATGGCGGGCATGGGCCCGCATCTTCTCGGCCAGGGGGTCGAGCAGCGGCGCCGGATCCTGCTCGATGGCGCGGCGCAACCTCTCCACCACCGCCTGGTACTCCGCATCGGACACCGACCCGTCACACGGGCACAGCGCCACCCCGAGCTGGGCGAAGTTGCAGGCCGGGCTGCGCTCGCCGCCCCGGGAGAGGCAACGCCGGATCGGGACCGCGTCCCACACGGCGGCCACCACCTGATCGGCGGTGCGCCGGGAACGGAACGGCCCCAGCGTGGCGAGGCCGTCGGATCGGAGGGAGCGCACCACCGACAGCCGGGGGAACCGTTCCCGGGTGAGCTTCACCCAGTGGGTGGCCTTCGGTGGCCGGGAGCGGCGGTTGTAGCGGGGACGGTGGGCGTGGATGAGGCGCAGCTCGGTGACGAGGGCCTCCAGCTCGGTGGTGCACTCACGATGGTCGAGGTCGGCGAGGTCACGCAGCATCTGTGCCACGGAACGGCGGTTGTCGCCGTAGAAGTAGGAACGGACCCGCTGGCGCAGGTTCTTGGCCTTGCCCACGTAGATCACCTCGCCGTCGCGGTCCCGGAACAGGTAGACGCCGGGCCGCCGCGGCAGCCGTTCGGTGAGGCCGATCTTCCCGTAGTGGGGCGCCCCCCGCGCCGTCGGCAGCCGGAGCAGATCGTCGAGATGACTGATCCCGATGGTGCCGGCCCGCCCCAGCAGCTCCCACAGCACGTGGGCGGTTGCCCGGGCATCGTCGAGGGCACGGTGAGTGGGGGAGGACGGCGAGCGGAGATGGGCGGCCAGGGTGCCCAGGTCGAGGTGGCGCACCTCGTCGCGCACCAGACGGCGGGCCAGCGCCAGCGTGTCGACGCTGTGGTTCGGGATCCGCCCGTAGCCGAGGCGTAGAGCGGCGGCATTGAGGAACGACAGGTCGAACCGGACGTTGTGGCCCACGATCACGGCGTCCCCGATGAACTCGAGCAGGGCGGGGAGCACCTCGCCGATGCGGGGGGCCTCGACCACCATCGCCTGGGTGATCCCGGTGAGCACCGTGATGGTCGGCGGGATCGCCATCCCCGGGTTGACGAGGGTCTGGAACGTCCCGGTGGGCTCCCCGCCCGTGAACGAGAGCGCCCCGACCTCGGTGATCTCACAATCGGCCGGCGACCCACCGGTGGTCTCGAGATCGAGGACGCAGAAGCGCACCTGGTGCAGCGGCACGCCGAGGTCGTCGAACGTCCGCTGTCCGCCTGCGAGGGCCACCACCGATCCTCCGTCTCCGCCGGAAGGCGAGCATCCCAGCCGGGTGTGACACGATCCCGCTTCGCTACCCTGCCCGTGATATGGAATTCTCAGGGCGGGTCTACTTCGATTTCGCCAGCAACGACGTGTGGCGGCTCTACCGGCTCTTGGAGCGGGCCGGAGAGCAGGGCGTGGTGCTCGACATCGACTGGCGGGGATTCGCGGTCGGCGGGGTGGGGAACCGGACGCTGATGACCCCCGGGGTGCGTGCCCTCGCCTGCTACGAGGCGGCCCGCATCGAGGCGCCCGATCGTCACCGTCGCTTCCTGGCGGCGCTGCTCGCCCTCATCCACAAGGAGGGGGACGACCTCGGCGACGAGTCCACGCTGCGGATCGCCGCCACGGTCGCCGGTATCGACGCCGACCCGCTGCTCGCCGCCGGTGCCGGAGCCGGGTTCGACGCGCTCGGGGCCGAGACCGGCACCGCTACGATGCGCGGCGTTCGGGGCGTGCCGAGCATCGTGCGCCACGGTCCGGTGCTGCAGATCAGGACGACCGAGGCGATCACACGGGGCGACGCCAGAGCCCGAATCGGTCTGCTCGAGGCCGTACTGGAGGACGACGGCATATGGGAGCTGAAGAAACCATGAGCACGGTGGACGGACCGTTGCGGTGCAGCCACTGCGGCAACAAGACCCGGTTCGACATCTACGACCGGGTGGAGCGGCGGCGCTTCGCCCACTTCTCGCTGGGCGGAGAGGTCACCTACGACGACGAGGAGATCCTCGATCGCACCGTGGAGCGCATCGTCTGCCGGTGGTGCGAGCGGGACGACACGATCGAGCAGGCCGAACCGGCCGAATCGGTCGGCTCCGAGGACTGACCTCAGGTCCGGCGCTGCCGGACCGCCTCGTAGAGCAGGATGGCGGCGGCGGTGGCGGTGTTGAGGCTGTCGCCGATCCCCGCCATCGGGATCCGCACCGCGACGGAGGCCTTCGCCCACCCCGCCGGCAACCCGGCATGCTCGCTCCCCACGACCAGGGCGACGGGACCGGTCAGATCGGCGTCCCAGTAGGCGGTGGTGGCATCGGGGAACCCGGCAATCAGCCGCAGTGAATGGCCGGCGGCCCAGGCCATCGTCTCCGCCGCGGTGGCGACGGCGGTGGGGCGGGCGAGCAGGGCGCCCTGGGAGGCCCGCACCACGTTGGGATTGAAGAGGTCGGTGGCGGGGTCGGCCACCGCCACCGCGTCCACCCCGGCCCCGTCGGCGATTCGCAGCATGGCGCCGAGGTTGCCCGGCTTCTCGATCCCGGCCACCACCATGACGAGGGGCCGGCCGCCGGGCCTGAGGCGGTCGATCGAAAGGTCGGGCTGCACCGCCACCCCGAGCAGCCCGTCGGGGTGACGGCGGTAGGCAGCCTTACGGAACGGTTCCTCGGCCACCGTGAGGACCGTGGCGCCGGCGGCGGCGAGGCGGGCCGCGGTGGCCCGGCGCTCCTCGTCGAGCAAGGCGGGGCACACGATCAACTCCTCGAGAATGATGCCGCTGGCGGCGGCCCGCTGCAGCTCGCGGTCCCCTTCGACGAGGAACCGGCCGTAGGCGTCGCGGTCCCGGCGGCTCCGCAACCGCACTAGGGCCTTGATGCGGGGGTTGCCGGTCGAGGTGACGAGGGTCCCCATCTCGGTCACCAGCTGCTGCCGCCACCGCCGGAGAAGCCGCCGCCGCCACCCCAGCCGCCGAAGCTGCCGCCACCCCACGACCCACCGCCCCACGAGGACCCGCCACCGCCGGCGAAGCCGCCTCCGCCGCCCCACCACGATCCCCGATCGGCGGACCACGAGTGATCGCGGTAGATCGGCTCCCACCCGTAGCTGCCGAGATGGCCCTTGGTGATGACCCAGTGGTAGTAGAACAGCGTGAAGGGGTCGAAGTCCGACAGGCCGCGGGGGATGGGGCGGCCCGACCAGGTGTCGGTCTGCCCGCTGGTGCCTTCGTGGGCCAGCTCGGGGGCGAAGCGATCGGCGTCGGCGATCTCGCTGCGGGCCAGCGCCTGGCGCTGGGCGGCGTAGGCGAGGGCGAAGGTGCGGGGGCCGCGGGGGTCGGATGCTCCGAAGGCGGCGGCCACGTCGGCGTAGGTCCCCTCCAGCCCCAGGGTGGCCAGGGCCTCGCGAGCCTCGAACCAGCGGCGCAGCGCCTGGGCCGGTTCGAGGGAGACGGCGAGGATGCCGGCGATCGTCTGGCGGGCGTCTCCGCTGACCCCTTCCTTCGCCAGCTCGTCGAGCAGCTCCTGGTACACCGCGGGCCCGTCGTCGCGGCGTCGCAGCAGGGCGGTGGTGATCGATACCGGGAGCCCGAGCCGCTTGGCCTCGGCCCTGACCCGCTCGATCTCGCCGGGCTCACGCAGCCCGGCGAGGGCGCATTCGACGGCCTCCCCGGGGTCGAGGCCCAGGTCGCGGTTGGAGTGGTAGGCGGCGACGAAGTCGTCGAGGTCGTCCTCGTCGTGGTTGAGGAGCAGCAGGGCGGCGATCGCCGGGATCGAGAGCCCGTCGCGGGTGAGCAGCGCCCCCGTGGAGCTGAGGTCGGTCCGGACCTGCTCGTAGCGCTCGAAGGCGGCGGCCGGCTCCTCGCTGAGGTCGGCGAGGGCGGCGGCGACCGCGGGCCGGGTGGTGGAGTCGGGGAGGGAGGCGTAGAGGGTCTGGAGGCGCTCGGTCTTGGCGGTGGCGGTCGAGTACACCGTGCCGAGCTCCTCGAGCGAGGTGGCGAGCGGAACCGTGCCGTCGAGGGCGGGGGCGGCCCGCAGCAACCGCTCCCCGGCGTCGGTGAGGTCGGCGAAGCCGAGGGGGGTGGCGGTCAGCCGGTCGACGATCGCCTGGCCGAGGCGCTGCCGGGCTGCGGCGACCCGGTGGGGGCGGAGGCTGTCGACGATGCGGTTCAGCTCCTGGCGCTTCACCTCGAAGAGTCGGTCGTCGTCCTCGTCGACGTCGAGGGTCTCCCGGATGGCGCTCTGCAGCGCCCCTTCGAGCAAGGGTCGCTCCGCCGAGGAGCGCAGCTCGAGCGGGACCTCGGTGTCGCGGCGCACCCGGTCCCGGTCGACCACCACCACGAGGGCGAGGGACCAGACGGCGCGCAACGCAGCCTCGTCGTCGACCGGATCCCCCTGGTGCACGGCCCGCAGGGTGGTCACCGCGGCGGTGGTCGCCACCGGCACGGCCTCGCCGGAGAAGGGGACGGTGAAGTCGGCGACGGCGGGCAGCTCGTGGCCGGCCGGTTCGAGCCGGGCGACGTCTCCGTCGACCAGCTCGGCGCGGACCGTGCGGATCCGCTCCACCTTGCGGCGCCGCACCGAGGTGAGAGCGGCGCCGCCCCCCACCAGCGCCGCAGCGGCGAGCACCCCCAGGATGATGCGTCCCGAGGGGCGGGACGAGGATCCGTCGCCGCCGGGTTGGGCCAGCTCCTGCTCCAGGCTGCCGACGATGGCGAGGGCGCCGCCCTCGAAGTCGCTCCGGCCGAAGAAGCTGTCGCCGGCGCCGGTGATGCGAGATGCGGGGAGATCGAGCCCGGGCCCGGTGGTGAGCTCGGTGCGCCGGGTGGCGAGGTCGACGAGGATCACGATGCCGGGCGGGCCGTCGGCGAGGCCCACCCCCCAGGCGTCTCCGAGGTCCTGGGCGAAGGACAGCGGGGTGCCGTGGGGCACGGAGGAGACGATGACGAAGGCGATCTGATGGCCGTAGGCGGCCACGAGGGCGCTGATGGCCTCCTCGACCCGAGCATCGTCGGCAACCACGCCGGCGTCGTCGCTGAACCAGCCCCGGCACACCACCCCGTCGTACTCGCCGCAGTCGGCGGGGGCCCCGGTGTCGCCGGTCTGGGCGAGGGCGGCGGGCGCCACGATGGCGAGGCTCAGGGTGGCGAGCAGGACGGCGCGGAGGATCTTGCTTCCCACGAGGGGCAACGCTAGCGGGCCGCCCGGGTGGGGGCGCCGCTCATCCGAATCGAAGCGGGAGGTCGGCCGGCCGGTAAAAGGAGGGGGCGAGTTCGGTGCAGTGACCGAGGGCGGTCACGATCTCGGCGACGGCACCCCCGGTGCCGTCGTAGCCGCCGGCGAGGTGGAGATCGAGTGGTGCGGTGCCGTCCACGGTGATCCGATCGCCCGGGTCGGCCAGCTCCCGGTCGAGGACGAGGTCGAGATCGAGGCGATGGTCGGGGGAGGTGAGGGTGACGCGCTGGTGGAGTCCGGTGACCGTTCCGCCGGAGATCAGCGGCTCGATCGTCTCACCCACGTCGTGATGGGGCCAGCCGAGGGTGTGGGCGAGCAGGTGGGCGCTGGCGACGGGCCGCGGGCGCCGAGGGCGCCGGCGGCGACCGCCGCGGCGAACTCGTCGAGTGACAGGCCGCGGCCGGACAGCGCCGCCAGTTCCTCCCGCCGCGCCGTGTCGATGCGGCAGGCCGCGGTGAGGCGGGTGACGTGACGGCTGGCGGAGGCGGCGAGCAGTGGGAGGCGGCTCATCACGAACCCGGGGTTGACCCCGGTCATGACGATGACCGCCCGTCGGTGCGGGCGGCGGTGTGGAGCGCCTCCCAGATGTGGCGGGGCGGCCAAGCCAGCTCGGCACAGGTGGTGACGACGTGGTAGCCGGCCGACACCAGCCGGATCACCTCGGCGGCGACCTCGTCGGCGAGGGAGGAGAGGGTCACCAGGGCCCGGTCGCCGGCCCGCGCCACCGGGACGTCGGGGCTGGAGACGAAGCGGGCAGGCCCAGCGGCATCGAAGTCGCCCCGGGCCCCCGGGTCGGGATCGACCACCCCGGTGACGCGGGACACCAAGCCGTCCTCGAGAGCGGCGTGGACCACGGTCCCGGCGAGGGACCCGGCGCCGACGACGAGCAGGCCACCCATTCGGTGGCGCATGACGGTCGGTGGCGCCGGGGTTGGGAAGCGATTCGTCAGGACGCGGCGACGAAGTGGTCGGAGGCGAGGCGGT
>CAYQEC010000009.1:23729-55144 GCA_964416425.1 uncultured Acidimicrobiaceae bacterium
GGTTGGGAAGCGATTCGTCAGGACGCGGCGACGAAGTGGTCGGAGGCGAGGCGGTCGAGGCGAACCCGATCCACCTCGACCCCGATGCCCGGCGCCGCCGGAGGATGCAGCCGGCCGCCGGCGTCGAGGCTCCACGGCGGGTCGACGAGGTCGTCGGCGAAGAAATGGTCCGATGCGGCGATGTCCCCGACCACGTCCGCCGGACCCAGGGTGGCGAGGGCGACGGCGTGGCTGCGCCCGATGCCGCTCTCGACGAGGCCGCCGATGCGGACGTGACGGCCGGCGGCGGCGATCTCGCCCGCCAGGGCGGCGGCGGAGGAGGTACCGAGGCGGCCGGCCTTGAGGTTGATGACGGCGCCGGCGCCGGCGGCCACGGCCCGGCGGATGGCGGCGGGATCACCCGCCGACTCGTCGAGGGCGATCGGGGTGGAGAAGCGGTGGGTGAGGGCGGCGAGGCCGTCGAGGTCACCGGCGGGGAGGGGCTGCTCCAGGTAGGCGAGGCCGGCGCCGTCCCACGAGGCGAGGCGGGGGTCGTCCCCGGTGGGGAACGAGCCGTTGGCGTCGGCGCCGAACGTCATGTCCGGGAAGGTCTGCCGCAGCACCGCGATCTCCGTCACCGCGGTGGTGGGGTCCACCTTGAGCTTGACGGCCCGGTAGCCCGCGGCGTGGAGAGTCGCCACCACCTCGCGGCGGGTGGCGGCGTCACCGGCCAGCCCGACGGCGGCCCCGGCGAGGACCGGTCCCGGTGCGCCGCCGAGGTGGGCCCACAGCGGCACCCCGGCGGCCTTGGCGGCGAGGTCGGTGAGGGCCTCGTCGAGGGCGGCGGTTACGGTCGACGGTTCGCCGCGGTGGGGGCCGAATCCGGCACGGAGCCGTTTCCAGGCCTCGGGGAAGCTCCCGGGGGTGTGGCCCGGGTAGGGGGCGGCCTCCCCCCACCCCACCAGTCCCTCGTGCTCGACGGCGAGCACCACGATCCGGCGGACGGTGACGGCGCCGGCGGCGGTGACGAAACGTCGGCGCAACTCCAGCTCGATCGCCCACGCCTCGAGACGGGCGCCGGGCGGGATGGAGAGGGCCATGGCGGCCGGCCTAGCGGCCGCTCCCGCGGAGGGACCCGGTGGTCTTGGCCACGGTCTCCTGGGAGCCTTGGTAGAGCACGCAGATGCCGGTCCGGTCGCCGCCCTCCCAGCCCTGCTCGGTCGGGGTGAACACGTTGAGCCAGACCGCCGATTCCTCCCACGTCGCTCCCACGTACGTCTCGAACTCCTCGACGCATCCCAGGACCGCGCCCTGGTAGACGGCCTCGTTCCCGGGGTAGAGGCCAAGCCCGTCGAGTTCGACGGCGCCGGAGGGTGCGATGTCGACGATGGCGAACACTTCGTAGTCGTGGGACTCGCCGCAGTCGATGGGGTCCACCTCGGTGAAGACGAGGTCGGAGGGCTCGTCGAAACAGTCGCCGGGTTCGAGACGGTCGACGGACTTGGAGTGGTCGACGAACGAGAAGAAGGCGAAGAATCCCACCACCACCAGGATGGCAAGACCTCCGAAGCCGGTGAAGGCGCCGATGATTCCGGGGCGGGAGGCCATGCGGCCGGGTGGCTCCCCACCGTCGCCGAAGGGTCCCGGAGTCGCCCACTCGTCGGGAGCGGGCTCGGGAATCGGGACCTCGCCCCGAGGCTGCGGCGCCGGTGCGGCATCGGCAGGCGCGGTCCACTCCCGCTCCGTAGCCGGTCGCCCCCCAGGGGACGACCGCACCGGCTCCTCGAGCGGCGCCGGTTCGAGGCTCTCGCCGGGTGGCTCGGGCGGCGGGGATGCGAGCTCGTCGTGGGCACGGCGCAGCATCTCCTCGCTGCTGAGCGGCTCGTCGGGCCGGTCGGTGCTCATGGATCGCCTCCGTCGTCGGCGGCTGCATCCTACGTCACGCTGCTCCCGCCTCCCGGGATGGAGGCGTAGATTCCAGGGGACGATGTTGTCGCGCACACTCCACGTCGACGGGCCCCTCGACCTCGGGGCGACCCTCGGTGTGCTCGGCCTAACGGTACGTCCCCTTGCCACGGTACGGGGCAACGAGGCGATGTGGGCCGTCCGCAGCCCGGACGGCCCGGTCACCGTGCACCTCACCATGACCGGGCACACCGCCACCGCGGTCGCCTACGGACCCGGAGCGCGCTGGGGACTCGACCGTCTCCCCGAGTACCTCGGTCTCGACGACACGTCCGGCGACTTCCAGCCCCATCCCGGGATCGTCGCCGAGTTGCACCGGAGGGCGCCCGGGCTCCGCCTCGGCCGCACCGGCCGGGTGTACGAAGCCCTGGTCCCGGCGATCGTGGCCCAGCGGGTCACCATCGAGGGGGCGCGCCGCAGCGTCGGGGAACTGGCGGCGCGGTTCGGGGCGGACGCTCCCGGGTCGCACGAGATCAGCCTGCTCCCGGCGCCGGAGGTGCTGGCGGGTCTCGACTACGCCGACCTCCACCCGGCCGGGATCGAGCGGAAGCGGGCCGTGACCCTCATCGAGGTGGCGCGGCGGGCGAATCGTCTCGAGGAGATCATGGAGATGGACGTTGCCGCCGGGTGGGAGCGCCTCCTGGCGATTCCCGGGGTCGGCGAGTGGACCACCGGCCAGGTCATGGGCATCGCCCGGGGCGACCGCGACGCCGTCCCGGTGGGGGACTTCCACCTCCCCAGCTTGGTGACGTGGCTGCTGGCGGGCGAGGAGCACGGCGACGACGCCCGCATGCTGAGCCTGCTCGAGCCCTACCGGCCGCAGCGGCGCAGGGTGGTGCTGCTGATGAAGCGCTCCGGGCTGCACCCGCCACGACGGGGGCCGCGGCGCCAGTCGCCGCGCATCGACTGGTGGTGAAGGGAGTCGGTCGAAGCGATCACTCCTGCTCCCAGAACAGGGTCATGCCGGCCCCGAACTCGGGCGTGGGTCGCGCCGTGAAGCCGTACGAGGCGTAGAACGCCTCCCTGCCGGCCGCCGCCATGAGGGCGACGACGGTGTTGTGGTAGGCGTGGTCCCGCAGGTACGACATCACCTCGTCCATCAGACGCCGTCCGATCCCGCGTCCCTGATACTCGGGCAGGACGATCACGTCCTGGATGGAGAACACCAGGCCGCCGTCGCCGACGAGTCTGGCCATCGCCACGATCGAGCCGGCGGTGCGGGCGCAGACGCAGAACGGCGAATTCGGGAGGAATCGTTCGATCACGGCCTCGTCGTACCGGCCCCATCCCACCGCGGTCCGGAGCAGGTTGTACTCGGCGGCGGTGGGGAAACCCGTGTCGATCTCGACGGTTCCCATTGGTGCGTCCTCCCCTCTTCGGGCTCGGCATCGTAGGCGGCGGCGCGGCGGGATCAGGACCGGTGGGGAGGGTGCGAAGGCTCAGTCCGGGAGATCGGAGTGGCCCATGAGGTACTCGTCGACCGAGCGGGCACAGTGCCGGCCTTCGCGGATCGCCCACACCACGAGGGACTGACCGCGCCGCATGTCCCCGGCAACGAACACGCCCGGGACGCTGGTGTGGTAGTCGTCGGTGCCGGCGGCCACGTTGCCGCGGTCGTCGAGGGTCACTCCCAACTCGTTGAGCAGCCCTTTCCGGACCGGGTTGGTGAACCCCATCGCCAGCAGCACCAGCTCGGCCGGGATCTCGAACTCGGATCCGGCCACCTCCCGCATCTGCCAGCTCCCGTTGCTGCGCCCCCACTCGACCCCCGTGCCGTGGAGGGTGGCGGCGCGGCCTTCCCGCCCGGTGATGGAGGCGGTGGCCACCGACCAGCGCCGGTTGCATCCCTCCTCGTGGGACGAGGAGGTGCGGAGCCGGTTGGGCCAGTTGGGCCACACCAGCATCTTGTCCGCCTGTTCCGGGGGGCGGGGGAGGATCTCGAGCTGGGTGACCGAGGCCGCCCCCTGCCGGTTGGCGGTGCCGACACAGTCGGATCCGGTGTCGCCGCCGCCGATCACGACGACGTGCTTGCCCTCGGCCAGGATCGGGGCTTCGAGCCCGCTCGCTTCGCCCCCGATGCGGCGGTTCTGCTGGACGAGGAAATCCATGGCGAAGTGCACGCCGTCGAGTTCCCGGCCGGGGACGGTGAGGTCGCGGGGCTGCTCGCAGCCGCCTGCCAGGACCACCGCGTCGTAATCGGCGGCGAGGTTGGCGGCGGGCACGGTGACCCCGACGTGGCTGTTGACCCGGAACTCGACCCCTTCGGCCTGCATCTGGGAGAGGCGGCGATCGATGACGGACTTGTCCAGTTTGAAGTCGGGGATGCCGTAGCGGAGCAGGCCGCCGATCTTGGGGCTCTTCTCGTACACGACCGCCTGATGCCCGGCGCGCGCCAGCTGCTGGGCGCAGGCGAGGCCGGCCGGGCCGGAGCCGACGACGGCGACCTTCTTGCTGGTGCGCCGGGCCGGGATGTGCGGCTCGATCCAGCGGTTCTCCCAGGCCCGCTCGATGATGCTGTACTCGATGGTCTTGATCGTGACCGGGGCGTCCTGCAGGTTGAGGGTGCACGCCTCCTCGCACGGGGCCGGGCAGATCCGCCCGGTGAACTCGGGGAAGTTGTTGGTGGAGTGGAGTACTTCGATGGCCTGGCGCCACTCGTCCCGCGAGACGAGGTCGTTCCAGTCGGGGATGATGTTGTCGACCGGGCAGCCGGAGTGGCAGTAGGGGATGCCGCAGTCCATGCACCGCAGGCCCTGGCGGGCGATCTCCTCGGTTTCCAGGGGCACGGTGAACTCCTGGTAGCCGGCCACCCGCACCTCGACCGGGAGGTAGCTACGGTCGCGGCGGGGCAGGGTCCGGAAGCCGTTGGGGTCGCCCATCAAGCCACCCCCGCGGTGGCGCGTTCCCGCTCCTCGAGCGCCCGGCGAAACTCCAGCGGCACCACCTTGACGAACATGCCGAGGTGGTGGTCGAAGTCGGCGAGGATCTCGCGGGCCCGGGAGCTGTCGGCGAGGCGGGCCTGCCGCTCGACGAGGGTGTGGAGTCGCCAGGCGTCGTACCGCAGCGGCTCCGCCAGCAGCTCGGCAAGGGTGGGTTCCCCGACCAGTCCGGGAGGCGCCTCGCCCGGGACGATCGGCTCCAGGTCGACCATCGACCGGTTGCAGCGTTCGGCGAAGAGACCCTCGTCGTCGATGACGTAGGCGATGCCGCCGCTCATGCCGGCGGCGAAGTTGCGGCCCGTCTCCCCGAGCACGACGACGCAGCCTCCGGTCATGTACTCACAGCCGTGGTCGCCGACCCGTTCCACCACCGCCACCGCCCCCGAGTTGCGCACCGCGAACCGCTCCCCGGCGCCGCCGTTGAAGTAGCACTCACCGGAGATGGCGCCGTAGAGCACGGTGTTGCCGATGATGATGTTCTCGCGGGGGACGATCGGCCCGTAGGGCGGGGCCTGGACGATGATGCGGCCGCCGGAGAGCCCCTTTCCCACGTAGTCGTTGGCATCGCCCTCCAGCTCGAGGGTGATGCCGCGGGCCAGCCAGGCGGCGAAGCTCTGGCCGGCGGTGCCGACGAAGCGGATCGAGATGGTGTCGTCGTCGAGGCCGTCGTGGCCGTAGCGGCGGGCCACCTCACCCGAGAGCATCGCTCCCACCGTCAGGTCGGTGTTGGAGATCGGCATCTCGATCATCACCGGCTCGCGCCGCTCTAGAGCCGGGGCGGCGAGCTCGATGAGCCGGTTGTCGAGCGCCTTCTCCAGGCCGTGGTTCTGTTCCTCGCAGTTGTGGGTCGCCACCTCGGGCCCGGCCTCGGGGTGGTGCAGGATCTTGCCGAAGTCGAGACCCTTCGCCTTCCAGTGGGCGACGGCGGCGCGCTGATCGAGCCGGTCGCTGCGGCCGATCATCTCGGCGAAGGTGCGGAACCCGAGCCGGGCCATGATCCGGCGGGTCTCCTCGGCGACGAACATGAAGAAGTTGACGACGTGCTCGGGCTGGCCCGGGAACAGCTTGCGCAGTTCGGGGTCCTGGGTCGCCACCCCCACCGGGCAGGTGTTGAGGTGGCACTTGCGCATCATGATGCAGCCCTCCGAGATGAGGGCGGCGGTCCCGAAGCCGACCTCGTCGGCGCCGAGCATCGCCGCGATCACCACGTCGCGGCCGGTGCGGATGCCGCCGTCGGTCTGGACCGCGATCCGGCCCCGCAGCCGGTTCGCCACCAGCGTCTGGTGGGTCTCCGCCAGGCCGATCTCCCAGTGCGACCCTGCCTGCATGATCGAGGTGAGGGGGCTGGCGCCGGTCCCGCCCTCGTTGCCGGAGATGAGGACGTGGTCGGCGTAGGCCTTCGCCACGCCGGCGGCGATGGTCCCGACCCCGACCTCGGAGACCAGCTTGACGCTGATGCGGGCGTTCGGGTTGACGCACTTCAGATCGTGGATGAGCTGCTTGAGGTCCTCGATCGAGTAGATGTCGTGGTGGGGCGGCGGTGAGATGAGGCCGACGCCGGGGGTCGAGTGCCGCACCTTGGCGATCCACTCGTTGACCTTGTGCCCCGGGAGCTGGCCGCCTTCGCCGGGTTTGGCTCCCTGGGCCATCTTGATCTGGATGTCGGCGGCGTTGACCAGGTACTCGGTGGTGACCCCGAACCGGCCGGAGGCGACCTGCTTGACGGCCGAGCGCGCCGAGTCGCCGTTCTCCAGCGGGGTGAACCGGCTCGGCTCCTCGCCACCCTCACCGGTGTTGGACTTGGCCCCGATCCGGTTCATGGCGATGGCGAGGGTGGTGTGCGCCTCCCAGGAGATGGAGCCGAACGACATGGCCCCGGTGGCGAAGCGCTTCACGATCTCGGTGGCGGGCTCCACTTCGTCGAGCGGGATCGGCTCTTCGAGAAAGTCGAGTTCGAAGAGCCCGCGCAGGTTCTTCAGCTTGCGGGTCTGATCGTTGATCATCCGCGAGTAGTCCTGGTACTTCTCGAAACTGCCCTCCCGCACCGCGTGCTGCAGGACGGTGACCGTCTCGGGGGTCCAGACGTGCTCCTCGCCCCGCAGGCGGTAGGCGAGTTCCCCGCCGACGTCGAGGCCGTCCCGCCACAGCGGGGTGAACCCGAAGGCCTTGCGATGGCGGCGCACCGTCTCCTCGGCGATCTCGGCCAGCCCCACGCCTTCGACCGCCGAGTGGGTCCCGGTGAAGTAGCGATCCACGAAGTCGCCGGCGAGGCCGATCGCGTCGAAGATCTGGGCCCCGCAGTAGGACTGGAAGGTGGAGATGCCCATCTTGGACATCACCTTGAGGATGCCCTTGTCGAGCGCCTTGACATACCGCCGCTGCGCCTCCTCCATGGTGATCCCGTCGGGGAGCTCGTCGAGCAGGGCCGAGATGGTGTCGAAGGCGAGGTAGGGGTTGACGGCCTCGGCGCCGTAGCCGCCGAGCAGGCAGAAGTCGTGGACCTGGCGGGCCTCGGCCGTCTCCACCACCAGGCCGACGTTGGTGCGCTGCCCTTCCCGGATGAGGTGGTGGTGCACCGCCGAGGTCGCCAGCAGCGCCGGGATCGCCACCCGGTCGACGTCCATGCAGCGGTCGGAGAGGATGAGGATGTTGAACCCGTCCTGCACTCCGCGGCACGCCTGCTCGCAGAGCCGGGCCAGGGCCGGCTCCATGCCGGCGGCGCCTTCGCTCGCCGGGTAGCAGATGCTGAGGCGGATGGTGCGGAAGGCGTTGTCGACGTGGTTCTCGATGCGGCGGATCCGCTCCAGGTCGACGTTGGTGAGGATCGGCTGTTCCACCTCGAGGCGGCGGTGGGAGCCGCCGGTGTTGAGGTCGAGCAGGTTCGGCTTGGGACCGATGAGCGACACCAGCGACATCACCATCTCCTCCCGGATCGGGTCGATGGGAGGGTTCGTCACCTGGGCGAAGTTCTGCTTGAAGTAGTCGGAGAGCAGCTTGGGCCGGTCGGAGAGCACCGCCGGCGGGATATCGCGGCCCATCGATCCCACCGGGTCCTGGCCGCCGACCGCCATCGGCTTCAGGAAGAACTCGACGTCCTCCCGGGTGTAGCCGAAGGCCTGTTGCGCCTCCCGCAGCGTCCTGCCGTCGGGGCGCATCGAGGCGACTTCGGGCGGCAGTTCCCGCAGCCGGATCTGGGTCTCGTCGAGCCACTTGCGGTAGGGCTTGGCCCCGGCCAGGTCCGCCTTCAGCTCGTCGTCGCCGATGATGCGTCCCTGTTCGAGGTCGATGAGCAGCATCTTGCCCGGTTGGAGGCGCCACTTCTTGACGATGCCCTCCTCGGGGATGTCGAGCACCCCCATCTCGGAAGCCATCACGACCAGGTCGTTGTCGGTGATGAAGTAGCGGGCGGGGCGGAGGCCGTTGCGGTCGAGGGTGGCGCCGATCTGGCGCCCGTCGGTGAAGGCCACCGCCGCCGGGCCGTCCCACGGTTCCATCACCGCGGCGTGGTATTCGTAGAAGGCCCTTCGCTCCGGATCCATCAGCGTGTTCTCCGACCACGCCTCCGGGATCATCAGCATCATGGCGTGGGCCAGCGAGTAGCCGCCGGCGAGCAGCAGCTCGAGGGCGTTGTCGAAGGTGGCCGAGTCGGAGGCGCCGTCGCCGATGAGGGGCCACAGCTTGGCAAGGTCGTCGCCCAGCACGGTGGAGGACATGGTCTGGCGGCGGGCCTGCATCCAGTTGATGTTGCCGCGCAGGGTGTTGATCTCGCCGTTGTGGCACAGGTAGCGGAACGGTTGGGCGAGCCGCCAACTCGGGAAGGTGTTGGTAGAGAAGCGTTGGTGGATCAGCGCCAGGGCCGACTCGACGTTGGGATCGGCCAGGTCGCGGTAGTAGACCGCCAGGTTCTCGGCCAGCATCATCCCTTTGTAGGTGATGGTGCGGGCCGACAGCGACGGCATGTAGTACTCGCCTCGGTCCATGGTGTGGGGGGCGCGTTCCCGGATCTGGGAATGGGCCTGCTTGCGGACGACGAAGAGCTTGCGCTCGAAGGCGTCCTCGTCGGCGGTGTCCTTGCCCCACCCGACGAAGATCTGGCGGATGCAGGGCTCGATCGGCTTGACGCTCTCGCCGAGGCAGGAGGGGTCGACCGGGACGTCGCGCCATCCCAGCGGCACCAGGCCCTCCCGGAGCGTGATCTCGGTGACGGCGTTCTCGCAGGCGACCCGGTCGGCCTCGTCGCGCGGGAGGAACACCATGCCAACCCCGTAGCGGCCGGCGGGGGGGAGGGCGAAGTCGAGCCCGGCGGCGGGTGACCGGAAGAAGGCGTCGGGGAGCTGGATCAGCATGCCGGCCCCGTCCCCGGCGAGGGGATCGGCGCCGACGGCGCCGCGGTGGGTGAGGTTGGTGAGGACGGTGAGGCCCTGGTCGATGATGCGCCGGCTCTTTCGTCCCTTGATGTCGGCGACGAAGCCGATGCCGCAGGCGTCGTGGTCGAGCGCGGAGTCGTAGAGTCCTTCCCGCGGCGGCTGCTGCGCTCGACTCATCACGTCGCCCTCGTCCGGGAGGCCGGCCGAAGGGCCGGGGAACCGACCCGACCGCACCTCGGTGTGCGGGGATCGTAGACCGATATCCGGCGACACAACAATCCCGCGGCACCCGTCTCGCAGGCCCGCGACCAGGGAATATGCAGCCGCTGTGGGGTCTCGGGAGGGTGGAGGGGGACCCGGGGGAGGGCCCGGTCAGTACAGCTCGTACTCGCCGGCGATGAGCCGGTCGCGCACTCCGCGCCAGTCGGCGAAACACTCCTTGACGATGCCCGCGATCTGCGCCTCGTCGGCGTCGCCGGTGATCTCGACGTGGACCGCCGCGGGGTCGGTGACCGGGCGTCCGATCGAGCTGAGGAGGCGGATGGTGGTCTCGGCGACCTCCATCTCGTCCTGAAGGCGGCGGGCGATGTCGGCGCCGACGGCGTGGTAGGTCTTCCCGACGTGGGCGGCCGGGTTCTTGCCGGCGGCGGCTTCGAGGCTCATCGGACGGTAGGGGGTGATGAGGCCGCCGAAGCGGTTACCGCGACCGACCTGGCCGTCGTCGCCGGCCTCGGCCGAGGTCCCGGTGAGGGTGAGGTAGGGTACGTCGACCTGGTCGCCCTGGTTGATCATGACCTCGACTGCCGGCCCGAGGATGGGGGTGGTGACGGCGACGACGTCGTCGTGCACCGCCGCCAGCGCCGCGTCGTATTCGGCGCGGCTGGCGACGGCACGAGCCAGCACCGGCACCGCCACGGTGAGGTGGGTCTCGCCTTCGACCCGGGCGCCCATGACCTTGATGTCGCGTCCCACGGGCACGGTGGCCCGGAAGGCGGCGTCGTTGAGGTGGAGCTCGACCGAGTGGACCGCGTGCTCCAGCGGGGAGCGCGGTTGCGACACGGCGGCGAAGGAGGTGTCGTTGGCGAGGGGGGCGTCGTCGAAGCGGGAGGTCACCACGGCGGCGAGGGCGACCGAGGACTGGTTCAGCCAGATCTCGACGTCGAATGCCTCCGGGGTGGCCTCGGGGAGCAGATCGAGCAGTTTCTGCTTGTAGGAGACGGCGAGCGCCTCCGGGTCGGGAGCCCACGACTGGAAGGAGTCGGCCTTGCCGACGAGCACGAGCCGCGACGGCTTGGTGTGGCGGCCGCCGCCAAAGTCGATCTCGACCGATCCGGCGGCGAGCACGGCCTTGTCGACGTTGAAGTGCTGGACCCGGCCGGTGTGGGCGAGGTATTCGCGGGCCAGCTCCCGTGCCAGCTCCTCGGCGAGGTGGTCACAGATGGTGTCGGGATGCCCGGTTCCCTTCCGCTCGACGAACTCGACCGGGGGGGCGTAGGGAGGGCGGCGCGTGACTGCAAACTTCATTCTCTCGCCAGGGGTTCGACGGGGTTTGGGGCATCCTAGCGACCACCTCGGGGCGAGTTCGCGTCCCCTCAGACCTCGGCGGCGCGCCAGGCGTCGCGCAGCTTCATCTTGGCGCCGGAGCGCAGCAGGCCGCCGCTGTAGATCTTGCCGGCGAGGCGCACCAGGAGGTAGATGGCGGCGACCATGAGCGCGAGGGAGAGGGTGATCTCCCACACCGCGGCATCGCCGGTCGCCATCCGCAGCGGCATGGTCATGGGGGCGAAGGGGGGGAGCAGCGAGGCGACCCGGAGGATCGTGTTCTCGCCGGTGAGCGAGAACGACGCCACGAAGTAGCCGATCATCAGCAGGATGGTGAGTGGGAAGGCGGCGTTCTGCGCCTCTTCCTGGCGGGACACCAGGGAGCCGGCGGCGGCGTAGGCGGTGGCGAAGAAGGCGAAGCCGAGCACGAACCAGACGACCACGGCGACCAAGATGGCGGGCGTCGCCGTCGGGACCGTGAAGGCGTTCTGGAGCCGGAGACCGGCCAGGGCGATCCCGCCCACCACGATCAGCTGGGCGAGCCCGAGGGCGCCGATGCCAAGGATCTTGCCCGCCAGCAGGGTATGGGGTCGCACCGCCCCGAGCACCACTTCGACCACTCGGTTGGTCTTCTCCTCGATGACCCCGATGAGGATCCACTGGCCGTAGGTGACGATCGAGATGAACAGGAACACGGTGGCGGCGAAGGCGAAACCGCGGTTCGAGGTGTCCGTGGTGTCGGTCTTCCCGACCGTGGTGACCGGGGAGGCGCGGAGCAGGTCGGCGAGGTCGGCGGCGGTCAGCCCGTAGCCGGTCGCCCGGTCGAGGGCGGCGTTGGAGGTGAGGGAGGCCTGGACCAGGGCGGTGAGGGTGGGGTCGGTGGAGCTGCCGACGAAGATCCCGTCGGGGGCGGCGACGATGTCGACGTCCTCGCCTTCGAGGGCGATCTTGGCCGAGGCGAGGTCGGCGTAGGAGGTGGTGTCGACGGTGAGGTCGCCGATCTGGGCGGCGGCGCGCACCTGACCGGCCAACCCGGGGTCGACCTGGTCGACAGTGCCGATGGTCCAGTGGGTGGCGCCGACGCCGTGGAGGAAGGTGGGGGCGACGATGATGCCCACCACCAGGAGCACGATGAGACCGGTGGAGAGCTGGAAGGCCCGGCTCGTGACCCGTTCCTTGAAGTCGCGCACCGCCACCAGCAGCAGGGAGGTCGACGTCTTCATCGCTGCACCGCCTCCCGGAACACCTCGGACAGGTTGGGCGGCTCGAAGCTGAACTGGCGCACTGCCCCGGCCCGCTCGGCCAGCGCGACGATGGCCCCGAGGTCGGCCGTGTCGTCGAGCCGGAGCCGGGCTCGCCCGTCGCCGACCGTCACCACCTCGGCGCCGGGGATCTGGGTCGCCCAGTCGATGGTGGCGCCGGCGATCTCGACGTCGAGGTAGCGGTGCGGGGAGCGGGCCCGCAACTCGCGCACCGGCCCGTCGAGCACGATCCGTCCCTCGTTGATGACGACGACGTCTTCGCACAGGTCCTCGACGAGGTCGAGCTGGTGGCTGGAGAACACGACGGCGGCCCCGGCGACGGCACGCTCGGCGAGGATGTCGCTCATCGCCTCTACCCCGAGGGGGTCGAGGCCGGCGAAGGGCTCGTCGAGCACGAGCAGGTCGGGGTCGTGCAGCAGCGCCGCGGCGAGCTGGATGCGCTGCTGGTTGCCGTGGGACAGCTCTTCGAGTCGCCCGTCGCGGCGCTCCGAGACCCCGAGACGCTCCAGCCACTCCAGGGCACGGCGCTCGGCGGTGGCCTTGTCCATGGCGTGGAGGCGGCCGAAGTACGTGAGCTGGTCGAGGATCCGCATTCTCGGGTAGAGGCCCCGCTGCTCGGGCATGTACCCGAAGCGGAGGCGGATCGCGGGCGTGATGACGGCACCGTCCCAGTGCACCTGGCCGTCGTCGGGACGCACCAACCCGAAGATACTGCGCATGGCGGTGGTCTTCCCGGCGCCGTTGGGGCCGAGGAAGCCGAGCAGTTCGCCCCGCCGCACCCGGAACGAGCAGCCGTCGAGGGCGGCGATGTTCCCGTAGCGCTTGTGGAGGTTCAGGAGTTCGAGCACCGGCGACCTCGGAGGGTGAGCGGAAGCGACGTCAAGTGTGCTTTGTATCGTAACGGTGGGGGGGCAATGTCAAGTACCCTTTACATCAGGAGTCGGACCCGACTCGCCGCCCCACCGTTCCCGGTGAACGACGTCGGCGGCGGGCCGGCGGCCCCGCCGCAACGATCCGGACCGCCGGTCGGGGGCGCCGTGGCCGATGGTGACGACGCCCACCGGGGCCACCTCGTCGGGGATGCCGAGGAGCCGTTTCAGCTCAGGAACGGCATGGGCTCCGAGGAAGCCGGCGGCGAGACCCTCGTCCACCGCCGCCAGCAGCAGCAGCATCGCGGCGGCGCCGGCGTCCACCCACCAGTAGGGGGCCGGCCATTCGATCTCGCGCCCCGCGGCGTCGACCTTGTCGGGCTCCCGGTAGCGGGCGTGGTAGACCGCCTCGGAGACGCACACCACGACGTGGACCGGGGCCCGCGACACCCAGGGGTCGAACCCGGCGGCGACGTACTCGTCCTCGCCGGCGAGCCGGGCGACGGCGAGACGCCGGTCGGGGTCGGTGACCACCACGAAGGACTGACCCTGGCTGAAGCCCGCGGACGGGGCGCGGCGGGCGGCGGCGAGGATCCGGTCGAGCGCGGCGGGATCCACCGCCTCGTCGGTGTAGTTGCGCACCATGCGGCGCCGGCGCAGGACCTCGGCGAACTCCACGATCAGCTCGTGACGCTCACCGAGGTCCGGGCAGCGGGGTGATCGGTCATGCCGGTCACCCTAAACGTCTGCCAGCGCCTTCAGTGCCTGTTCCATCGCCGCCTTGCCGTCGGCGAAGAACATCATGGTGTTGTCGAGGTAGAAGAGCGGGTTGTCGATGCCGGCGAATCCCGGCGACAGGCTCCGCTTCACCACGATCACGGTGTGGGCCTTGTCGACCTCGAGGATCGGCATGCCGTAGATCGGGCTCGACGGATCGTCCCGTGCCGACGGGTTGACGACGTCGTTGGCGCCGATCACGAGTGCCACGTCGGTCTGCGCCATCCGCGGGTTGGACTGGTCGAGATCGAGCAGCTGGTCGTAGGGCACGTCAGCTTCGGCGAGGAGCACGTTCATGTGGCCGGGCATGCGCCCCGCCACCGGGTGGATCGCAAAGCTGACCTCGACGCCGCGGGCCTCGAGCGCGGTGGTGAGGTCACGGACGGCGTGCTGTGCCTGGGCCACGGCCAAGCCGTAGCCGGGCACCACCATGACCCGCTCGGCGTAGCCGAGGGCGATGGCGACGTCGTCGGGCGTGGCGCTCTTGACCGGCTTGTCGCTCATGCTCACGGGCCCGGCGCCGTCGGTGCCGAACCCGGAGAACAGCACGTTGGCGAGCGAGCGGTTCATTGCCTGGCTCATCTGCATCGAGAGGATCAAGCCGGCGGCGCCCACCAGGGCTCCGCCGATGATGAGGGCGCTGTTCCCGATGACGAAGCCCGCCATGGCGGCGGCGACGCCGGAGAGGGAGTTGAGCAGCGAGATCACCACCGGCATGTCGGCGCCGCCGATCGGGGTCACCGCGAAGACGCCGAGTACCAACGCCACCGGCACCACCAGCCAGTAGGCGGGCACGGCGTCGGCGGCGACACCCCAGATTCCGAAGCCGACCAGGCCGGCGGCGAGCGCGGCGTTGAGCTGCTGGTCACCAGGGAACGAGAGGGGACGGCCGCTGACGAGGCCCTGCAGCTTGGCGTATGCGACGAAGCTGCCGGAGAAGGTCACGCTCCCGACGGCGAGGGTGAGCACCACGGTGACGCCCGTCTCGGTGGCGAACACGCCGTCGGTGTTCCCGATCTCGTAGAGCGCGACCAGGGTCGAGGCCGCCCCGCCGAATCCGTTGAAGGCGGCGACGAGCTGGGGCATGGCCGTCATCTGGACGCGGAGGGCGAGCATGGCGCCGACGGCGCCACCGGCGATCAGCCCGGCGACGATCGTCCCCCAGCTCACGATGTCCTGGTGGACGAGTGTGACCACCATCGTCAGCAGCATCCCGGCGGCGGCGATGGCGTTGCCACGCCGGGCGGTGCGCGGCGTCGAGAGCTGCTTGAGGCCGACGATGAAGAGCACCGCTGCGAGCAGGTAGAGGAGCTCGATCTCAGACATTGCGCTGTACCGGCTTCTTCTTGAACATCTCCAGCATGCGGTCGGTGACGAGGAAGCCGCCGACGACGTTGATGGTGGCGGTCGTCACGGCGAGGAACGCGAGGGTGGTGGCCAGCGTGCCCTCGCTGAGACCGGCGGCGGTGAGGGCTCCGACGATGGTGATGCCGGAGATGGCGTTGGCGCCCGACATGAGTGGCGTGTGGAGGATCGGTGGGACCTTGGAGATGACCTCGAAGCCGACGAATGCCGCCAGGACGAACACGACGATGCCGGTGACGAACGGCTCACTCACGCTGCACCTCCTTCGAGCTTGAGCAACTGGCGACTCCGGGTGTGCACGACCTCGCCCTGGTGTGTGATGGTGCACTCCCCGAAGACCTCGTCCGTCATGTCGATGGTGAGCCCGGCTCCGTCCCTGGCTCGTTCGAGCAGGGTGGTCACGTTGCGGGCGTACATGCGGGAGGCGTCAGTGGGAGCGGTGCTGGCGAGGTTGGTGGGACCGTAGACGTGCACGCCGTTGACCTCGACGACCTCGTCGCGGATGGAGGGCTCGACGTTGCCTCCGGTGTCGGCGGCCATGTCGACGACGACCGATCCGGGCCGCATCGATTCGACCATCTGGGTCGTCACCAGCAGCGGTGCCGGGCGGCCGGGGATCTGGGCGGTGGTGATGAGGAGGTCGGTCTCGGCCACGAACGGGGCGAGGGCTGCGTGCTGCTCGGCCTGGGTGTCCTCACCGACCTCCTTGGCGTAGCCGGACTTGTCGCCTGCCTGGGTGGGCGCTGCCACGAACTTGGCCCCGAGGCTCTCGACCTGCTCGCGGGTCTCGGGCCGGATGTCGTAGGCGTGCACCACCGCCCCGAGGCGCCGGGCGGTGGCGATGGCCTGCAGGCCGGCGACGCCCACGCCGAGGATGAGGGCCTTGGAGGGTGGGATGGTGCCGGCGGGGGTCATCATCATCGGGAGCAATTTGGGAGAGGCCTGCGCCGCCAGCAGCACCGCGGCGTAGCCGGCCACCGTGGCCTGGGAGGAGAGGGCGTCCATGCTCTGGGCGAGCGTCGTGCGGGGGATGGCCTCCATGGCGATGGAGGTGACGCCGCGCCCGGCGAGAGCGCGCACCAGAGTGGCATCGACGAACGGGTCGAGGAACGAGAGGAGCACTGCACCCTCACGCAGGAGCGGGACCTCGTCGGCGAGAGGGGGACCGACTCGCAGCACCACATCGGTTCCGTGGGCGGCGGCGGCGTCGGGAACGATGGTGGCGCCGGCTGCGACGTAGGCCTCGTCGGGGTAACCCGCCTCGACGCCGGCACCGGTCTCGACGACGACCTCCCACTCCCAGCTCACCATCGTCTCGACCGATTGGGGGACGGCGGCGACGCGGCGCTCACCGTTTCGACGCTCTCGGGGGATACCGATCCTCATGGCAGATGGCACGCTAACTGATCCGATCTCGTCTGGCTATTCGAGGCCGCTGGTGGAAGAAATCGCCCGCCGCAGAAGGGATTCCGGGCGACGGGAGCCTCGCCAACCGGCCTCGTTAGAGGGTGGCCTGCTCCTCGACCGAGAGGTCGGCGAGCCGCAAGGCGGCGACGACGCGGGTGCGTGATTCGCCGGTGAGCGGCCGGAGCGGAGCGCGGGGGAAGCCCGGCCTCAACCCCGCCTCGGCGGCGGCCGCCTTCGTGCCCGGGATCCCGTGGGATTCGACCTCGCGCACCAGGATCGTGAGCCGCTGCTGCAGCAGGTCGGCGGCCGCCTGCGACCGGTGGGACGTCTCCACGACGTGGCGCACGAATTCGGGGACGTAGTTGGCCGAGGCGGTGATCGCGCCACCGCCGCCGGCCGCCATGCTCTGGGCCAACATGGAGCTGGCGCCGGCGTGGATGACGAAGCCGTCGTCGATGCGGCTACGGAGCTCCTGGATCCGCACCGGGCGTCCGCCCGAGTCCTTCATGCCGACGATGTTCGGGTGAGCGCTCAGCATCACGATCTGGTCGATCGGGAGTTCGTAGCCGGTCACGGCCGGGACCGAGTAGAGCAGGATCGGGATCGGGGAGGCCTCCGCCAGCCCGAGGTAGTAATCGTGCACCGCGGCGTGGTTGCCGCGGGCCAGCGAGGTCGGGGTGAGGACGACGGCGCTCTCGGCTCCCTCCGCCGCAGCTTCGGTGACTTGGCCGATCCCTTGGCGGAGCGATTCGGCGGCGACCCCGCACGTCAGGTAGATGCGGTCGCCGTGAGCGGCACGGGCGGCGGCGAGCAGCCTGCCCCGCTCTCCCGGCTCCAGGTAGGGGCCCTCCCCGGTGGAGCCGGCGACGAGGAACCCGGTGACGCCGCGGCCGACCAGGACGTCGAGATTGTGATGATGCGCGTCGAGGTCGATCTCACCGTCGGCGTCGAACGGGGTGATCAGCGCCGGCATCACACTCGGCAGTGTGGCCACCAGGGTCCCTCCTTCGGAGTCCAGCGGAATGCAGCCTACGAGCAGCGGGCACCTACCAGGAAACCGATTCCGCCCCGAGGGGGAGGCGAGGAGGCAGGCCGTCGGGTCTCGCGGCCGCCGGTTCCCTCACCTGCCGTGGTGCAGCACCGCCAGGAACGCTTCTCCGTACCGCTCCAGCTTCACCGGACCCACCCCGGGCACCGCGAGCAGTTCCGCCTCCGTGCTCGGGCCCGCCTCGACCATCGCCAGCAGGGTGGCATCGGCGAACACTACGTAGGGCGGCACCGCTCGCTCGTCGGCGAGCCGGCGACGGAGTGCCCGGAGGGACTCGAAGAGTGGCGTGCGCCGCGGGTCGGGGGCGGGGTCGGCTCCCGGCTCACCCCGGGTCTGCCTCGACGCTCCCGCGGGACGGGCCGCGGCGGCCAGGAGGTCCTCCCCGGTGCAGACGTCGCACGACGCTCCACAATCGTCGATCTGCTCCCCGAAGTGGGCGACGACGGTGCGATGCCGGCACGCCACCCGCTGCGCCCAGGCGAACATCTTGCGGGCCTGTTGGCGGTGCCATGCCCCGGTTTCCTCGCCGGCGGTCATCCGGTCCAGGCTCATCACGTCGGCCCAGGAGTAGAACAGCACACAATCGCTCTCTACCCCGTCCCGGCCGGCACGGCCGATCTCCTGGTAGTACCCCTCCACCGATCGGGGCATGTCGCGGTGGATGACGTACCGGACGTTCGACTTGTCGATCCCCATCCCGAACGCCACCGTGGCGCAGATCACGTCGACCTCCTCCCGGATGAAGGCGTTCTGCACCGTGGTGCGCTCCCCGGCGTCCATGCCGGCGTGGTACGCCGACGCCGGGATCCCAAGGCCGCGCAGGTACTTCGCCGTCGACTCGGCCGCTGCCCGGGACAGGGTGTAGACGATCCCGCTCTCGCCTCGTCTCGCCAGGCAGAGCCGCCCGATCGACTCCCGCACCCGAACCCGGCGCCCGTCGTGCTCACCCTTCCTGATCACGTGGATCTGCAGGTTGGGACGGAAGAACGACCCCCGGAAGCGCACCGTGTCCGTCATCGCCAGCTGCGCCTCGATGTCACGGGTCACCTCCTCGGTGGCGGTGGCGGTGAGCGCCAGCACCGGGACCCCGAAGCGGGTCTTCAGACCGCGCAGGTTCCGGTACGCCGGGCGGAAGTCGTGGCCCCACTGGCTGATGCAGTGCGCCTCGTCCACCGCGATCAACCGGAGGTCGACCCCGTTGAGCGCCGATCCGACCGAGGCGTCCAATCCCTCCGGTGCGGCGTACACCAGCTCGTAGCGGCCCCGTCGCATCTGGTCGATCCTGTCGCTCCGCTCCATCGGATCCAGACTCGAGTTGAGGAACGTGGCCCGCATCCCGACCTCGTGCAACCCATCCACCTGATCCTTCATCAGGGCGATGAGGGGGGATACCACCAGCGTCGTGGCTCCCAGCACCCGGGCGGTCAGCTGGTAGGTGAGCGACTTGCCGGCACCGGTCGGCATGATTCCGACGCAGTCCCGGCCCGATACGACGGCCTCGATGATCTCCCGCTGGCCCGGCCGGAACGACGAGAAGCCGAACACGTCTCGGAGCACCTCGTCGACGGCGCTCATCCTGCCGGCGGTCACCGCCACCACCAGGTCGCGCAATGCCGCGATGTCGGCGGCTGTGAACGCCCCTGGCTCCCGCCGCCAGGCGCGGCGCAACCCGTCGAGCAGACCTCCGGCGCGGACGCTGTCGCCGGCGGCGAGCGCCGATCGAATCTGCTCGATCCCGTTCGGCGCGGGGATTCCGGACACGGTGGCAACGCTAGTTGTCCTTCGGTCGCCGGCCGCCACCCTATGCGCTGTACGCGGTGGAGGTGGTGGCGCCGCCCTCGCCGGTCCAGTCGGTGTGGAAGAACTCGCCGCGGGGCCGATCGGTTCGCTCGTAGGTGTGGGCGCCGAAGTAGTCGCGCTGGGCCTGGATGAGGGCGGCGGGGCCCCGGCCGGTGCGGTACCCGTCGTAGAAGGCGAGGGCCGAGGAGTAGGCGGGAACGGCGATCCCGGCCACTACCGCCCGGGAGACGGTGCGGCGCCACCCTTGCTGGGCGGCGTTGAGTTCGCCGGCGAAGAACGGGCTCAGCAGCAGATCGGGCAGGTCGGGCTGGGCGGCGTAGGCGGAGGTGATGTCGGCGAGGAAGCGGGAGCGGATGATGCAGCCGCCCCGCCACAGCGACGCCACCCGCCCCAGGTCGAGGTCCCAGCCGTGTTCGGCGCCGGCGCTCCCCAGCAGCATGAAGCCTTGGGCGTAGGAGACGATCTTGGAGGCGTAGAGGGCGTCGTGGAGGTCGGAGACCGCCTGGTCACGGTCGGCGGCGAAGGCCGGGTCCGGGCCGGCGAGCACCTTGGCGGCGGCGAGGCGACGGTCCCGCAACGCCGAGACGACCCGGGCATAGACCGCCTCGGCCACCAGCGACACCGGCTCTCCGGCATCCATCGAGGCGATCACCGTCCACTTGCCGGTGCCCTTCTGGCCGGCGGCGTCGAGGATCCGCTCCAGCAGCGGGGCGCCGTCCCCGTCGAGTTGGGCCATGATGTCGGCGGTGATCTCGATCAGGTAGGAGTCGAGCTTGCCGGTGTCCCACCCGGCGAAGGTGTCGTGCATCTCCTCGTGGGACATGCCGAGTCCCCGATGCATCACGTCGTAGGCCTCGGCGATCACCTGCATGTCGCCGTACTCGATGCCGTTGTGGACCATCTTGACGAAGTGCCCGGCGCCGTCCGGTCCCACCCAGTCGCAGCAGGGCACCCCGTCGACGTGGGCGGCGACGGCCTGCAGAACGTCGCGCACCTCGGGCCAGGCCTCGGCGGTGCCGCCCGGCATGATGGAGGGCCCGTGCCGTGCCCCCTCCTCGCCGCCGGAGATGCCGGCGCCGACGAAGCGGAGCCCGGCGTCTTCGAAGCGGCGGGTCCGGCGGATGGTGTCCCGGTAGTAGGAGTTGCCGCCGTCGAGCACGATGTCACCCGGCTCGAGCAGCGGGACGAGCTCGTCGAGCACGGCGTCGACCGCCGTCCCGGCCCGGATCATGAGCAGCACCCGGCGGGGCCGGGAGAGCAACGCCACCAGGTCGGGGAGAGAGTGGGCGCCGACGACCCGGGTGCCGGCCGCCTCGCCTGCGAGGAACTCGTCGACCCGCTCGGTGGTGCGGTTGTAGGCGGCGACGGTGAACCCGTGGTCGTCCATGTTGAGGATGAGGTTGCGACCCATCACCGCCAGGCCGAAGACGCCGATGTCGGCTCCTGCCGAGGCCTTGTCGCTGCGTTCCATGGGGCGGAGGCTACTGCCCGGTCGGGAGGTCGGGGAGGGTCGGCCCGTGGAGCCAAGCGTCGAAGAAGGCGCCGAGGTCCCGGCCCGAGATCTCCTCGGCGACGGCGACGAAATCGGCGGTGACCACGTTTCCCCCGGCGAAACGGTCGTAGTAGGTGCGCAGCGTCTCGAAGAAGGCCTCGTCGCCGACCTCGAGACGGAGGGCGTGGAGGGTGAGGGCGCCGCTGACGTACACCGAGCCGTTGAAGAGGTCGTCGGCGGGAGGCTCGCCCGGTGGCGGGAGTCCGGCCTCCACCATCTGGGCATGGTTGCCGGTCGCGGTGGACTCGAGCGCCGCCGGGCCCTGCTGCTGCTCGACCCAGAGCCACTCGGCGTAGGTGGCGAAGCCCTCGTTGAGCCAGATGTCCCCCCAGTCACCCACGGTCACCGAATCGCCGAACCACTGGTGGGCGAGCTCGTGGACCAGCACGGTCTCGAAGAACGCAGGCGAGTCGGTGAACTCGCGTCCGAACAGCACCAGCGTGGAGTTCTCGAGGGCGGCGTCAAAACCGGAGATGACGGCGATGCCGGAGGTCGCGAAGGGGTAGGGGCCGAAGAGATTGGTGAGGAAGGCGAGCATCTCGCCTTGCAGGGCGAGGGAGGAGGGGGGGTCGGCGGCGAGATCGGCCGGCAGCACGTTGCGGACCGGCACTCCGGCAGCCTCGGCCGACGGCGGGTCCTCGATGATCTCGAGGTCGCCGATGACGACGGTGGCGAGGTAGGTCGGCATCGGCTGATCCATTTCCCACACCCAGGTGGCGCTGCCGAGGTCGGTGATCCGATCGGTGAGCACCCCGTTGGCGGCGGCGGTGAGTCCTTCCGGCACGGTGAGGCGGAATGTGAAGGTCGCCTTGTCGAGCGGGTGGTCGTTACAGGGGAACCAGGTATGGGCGGCGTCGGGCTCGGCCACCACGTACCGGGTCCCGTCGTCGGCGCTGCTCCATCCGACCGGAAACGAGATGGCCGGTGACGAGACCGGCTCCGGCACGCCGGAGTAGAGCACGGCGACCGAGAACCCCTCGCCGGTCGTGATGGGGGAGGCGGGGGTGACCCGCAGCTTGGACCCGTCCCGGGCGTAGTCCACCGCGGCGTCCCCCATCGTCACCTCCTCGACGTCGAACCCGGAGAAGTCGACGGAGATCTCCTCGAGGGCGGCGACCGCGTGAGCCTCGATCGTGACGAGGGCGGACAGCGAAGCGGAGTCCGGATCCCAGGTGAGGTCGATGGTGTAGCGGTCGACGTCGTACCCGGCGTTCCCCAGATCGGGGTAGAGGGAGTCGCCGAGCCCCCGGTCGTTCCCCACCCCGGTGAGCGGGCTGCTGAAGCGGGGGGTCGTGGTGGTGGTCGGCGCCGCCGTGATCGAGCTCGCCGTGGTGGTGGTCGGCGCCGGGGATGTCGTAGTCGCCGCGCTGCCGCCGCCGGAGCAGCCGGCGGCGAACAGCACCACCGTGACCAGGAACGAGACGAGCCTGTGCTGCATCGCGGGTCAGCTTAGGAGACGCCGCGGGCTGTGGAAGGGGGAGACGCTCAGAGCGCTTCCACCACCGCGTCGCCCATCTCCACCGTCGAGACCGCCGGGCCGCCGGCGGCGATGTCGGCGGTGCGGAGGCCGGCGTCGAGCACCCGGTCCACCGCCGCCTCCACCGCGGCGGCGTCCTCCTCGAGATCGAGGGAGTGCCGTAGCGCCATGGCGCCCGCCAGGATGGTGGCGAGCGGGTTGGCGACACCCCGCCCGGCGATGGTCGGCGCCGAGCCGTGGATCGGCTCGTACAGGCCGGGCCCGTCGGCGCCCAGCGAGGCCGACGGCAGCAGTCCCAGCGAGCCGGGCAGCATCGAGCCCTCGTCGGTCAGGATGTCGCCGAAGAGGTTGCCGGTGACCACCACGTCGAAATCCCGGGGTCGGGAGATGAGGTGCATCGCCATGGCGTCGACCAGGACCACCTCGTATTCCAGATCGGGGTACTCGGCGGCGACCACCCGGGCCGCCACCCGGCGCCACAGGCGCGACACCTCGAGCACGTTCGCCTTGTCGACCGAGGTGAGCCGGCCCCGGCGGCGGCGGGCGGCGTCGGCGGCGAGGCGGATGATGCGCTCGATCTCGTCGCTGTGGTACTCCATGACGCTCTCGGCGCGGGTGCCGTCGGGATCCAGCGTCTGGCGCCCGAAGTAGATGCCGCCGGTCAGCTCCCGGAAGAAGAGGATGTCGACGCCCTCGACCAGCGCGGGGCGGAGGGGGGAGGCGTCGATGAGCTGGCGATGGGCCCGGATCGGCCGCAGGTTGGCGAACAGGCCCAGTTCCTTACGCAGCGTCAGCAACCCCGCCTCGGGCCGGGTCTTGGCGTCCGGGTCGTCCCACTGCGGTCCTCCGACGGCGCCGAGCAGGATGGCGTCGGCGGCGCGGCAGGCGGCCAGGGTCGATGCCGGCAGCGGGTCCCCGAAGGCGTCGATGGCGTTGCCGCCCACCGGGTGCACCGCGAAGGTGAAGTCGTGCCCGCCCCGCCGGGCGACCGCCTCCAGCACCTTGCGGGCCTCGGCGACGATCTCCGGCCCGATCCCGTCTCCCGGCAGGAGCACGATCGACGCTTCCATCAGGCCTCTCCCCGATCGCCGGCCACCGCTAGCGACCCTCGGGCACGGGGCTGCTGCGGTCGACGAGCACCTTGTTGAGGGCCGTCACGAACGCCTGGGCGGAGCCCTCCACCACGTCGGTGGAGACCCCCCGGCCCGAGACCGTCGACGACCCGACCTGGATGATCACGTTGACCTCGGCCATGGCGTCGGCCCCCGAGGTCAGCGGGCTCACCCGGTAGTCGAGCAACGTCGCCTCGATCCCGAACGCTTCCTGGATCGCCACGAAGGCGGCGTTGACCATGCCGTCCCCCTCGGCCCGGCTCTGGCGCTCTTCCCCCGCCTGGCGGAGCGTGATCACCGCCACCGGGACCTCCTGGTTGCCGCCGGAGACGTGGATCCCCACCAGCTCCATCAGGTCGGGCCCGTGGCTCGTCTCGGCACCGACGATGGCCAGCAGCCCCTCCTCGGAGATCTCGCCCTTGCGGTCGGCGAGCTGCTTGAAACGAGTGAAGGCCCGGGCCAGCTCGGCGTCGTCGAGCTCGATGTCGAGATGGCGGAGGGCATCGACGAAGGCGGCCCGCCCCGAGTGCTTTCCCAGCACGAGGGAGCTGCGCTGACCGACGGAATTGGCGTCCATGATCTCGTACGTTTCCCGGTTCCGCAGGACGCCGTGTTGGTGGATGCCGGATTCGTGGGCGAAGGCGTTGCGGCCGACTACCGCCTTGTTGTACTGGATCGGGTAGCCGGTGAGGCGCGACACGAGCCGCGACGTCTCGAAGATCTCGGTGGTGTCGGCGCCGATCTCGACCCCGAAGTAGTCCTGGCGGGTCTTGACCGCCATGATGATCTCCTCGGTCGAGGTGTTGCCGGCCCGTTCCCCGATGCCGTTGATGGCGCCCTCGATCTGGCGGGCGCCGGCCCGGATCGCCGACAGCGAGTTGGCGACGGCGAGGCCGAGGTCGTTGTGGCAGTGGGTGGAGATGATCACGTCCTCGTTGCCGCCCCGCACCTCGGCGTAGACCCGCTCTATCAACGCCACGAAGTCCGACGGCACCGCGTAGCCCACCGTGTCGGGGATGTTGATGGTGGTGGCGCCGGCCTCCACCGCCCGGCGGCAGGTCTCCACCACGAAGTCGGGATGGGTGCGGGTGGCGTCCTGGGGGGAGAACTCCACGTCGTCGCTGTAGCGGCGAGCCCGCTTCACCCCCTCGGTGATGGCGGCGAGCACGTCGGCTTCCGACATGCGCAGCATCGTCTCCCGCTGGATCGGCGAGGTCGAGATGAACACGTGGATGCGTTTGCGGGCGGCCGCGGCGACGGCGTCGGCGGCCCGGTCGATGTCGTCGGGCAGGGTCCGGGCCAGGCTCGCGATGACCGGGCCGTGTACCTCGGCGGCGATGCGCGATACGGCCTCGAAGTCGCCGGGGGAGGAGGCGGCGAAGCCGGCCTCGATGACGTCGACGCGCAGCCGGGCGAGCTGGTGGGCGATGGCGACCTTCTCGTCGGGCGACAGGGCGATGCCGGGGGCCTGCTCCCCGTCGCGGAGGGTGGTGTCGAAGATGATCAGGCGGTCGGGGGACATGGGGTTCTGCTCCTGGGTGGTATGGCGGACGGGGTGCGCCGGTGCGCCGGGTCGAGCCGCGACGGGCTCGCCCGGCTAGATAAGGAGCAGGCGGAGCGCGAGGGAGGAGAGGCGGGCGTTCATGCCTCGTCCTCGGGGCTACGTTCGACCAGGAACGGCATCATGGCACGCAGTCTACGGCCGACCTTCTCGACCGGATGCTCGGCGAGGGCAGCCCGCGCCGCCAGCAGGTTCGGGGTTCCGGCCGCGTTCTCCGCCATCCACTCCCGGGCGAACTCGCCCGACTGGATCTCGTCGAGGATGCGGCGCATCTCCGCCCGGGTCTCGTCGGTGACGATGCGCGGCCCGCGGGTGATGTCACCGTACTCGGCGGTGTCCGACACCGAGTAGCGCATCCACGACAACCCGCCCTCGAAGAGCAGATCGACGATGAGCTTGAGCTCGTGCAGCACCTCGAAGTACGCCATCTCGTCCGGGTAGCCGGCGCCGGTCAGGGTCTCGAAGGCGGCCCGGATGAGGGAGTCGATGCCGCCGCAGAGGATGACCTGCTCACCGAACAGGTCGGTCTCGGTCTCGTCGCGGAAGGTGGTCTCGATGACGCCGGCCCGAGTGGCGCCGATGCCGTGGGCATAGGAGAGGGCGAGGGGTTTCGCCTCGCCCGTGGCGTCCTGGTGCACCGCAAGCAGAGCCGGTACCCCGCTGCCCTCCTGGAACTGGCGCCGGACGAGGTGGCCGGGGCTCTTCGGGGCCACCATGGCGACGTCGACGTCGGGGGGGGCGGTGATGTAGCCGAAGTGGACGTTGAAACCGTGGGCGAAGAAGAGGGCGTCCCCCGCCTGCAGGTTGGGGGCGATCGCCGACTCGTAGAGCGGTTTCTGGTGCTGATCGGGCACCAGCATCATGACGACGTCGGCCCAGTCGGCCGCCTCGTCGGGGGCGACCACCTTGAGCCCGGCGTTGGAGGCCGCCGCCCGGCGCCGGCTGTCGTCACGCAGGCCGACCACGACGTCGACTCCCGAGTCCTTGAGGTTGAGGGCATGGGCGTGACCCTGGCTGCCGTAGCCGATCACCGCCACTTTGCGGTTGGCGATGATCGCGGGATTGGCATCCTGCTCGTAGTACATGGTGCTGCTCATGCCGGTGTGCTCCTCAGACGCGTGTCCGCATTCAAGCCGATCTCAAGGTGGGCTTGGCTCCGTTTTTGCTCTTGGCGTCCCGCCCGAGGGCGATCCGGCCCGATTTGGCCAGGTCGACCACCCCGTACGGCTTCATCAGCTCCAGGAAATCGGCGAGACGCTCCGGGTCGTCGCTCATCTCGAACGTGATGGTGGAGGCACCGACGTCGACCGCCCTCGCCTCGAAGATGCCTGCGGCGTCGAGCACCTCGCCCCGCTGGGTGCGGTCGGCGCTGACCCGCAGCAGCATGACCTCCCGCTGCACCATGTCCCCGGGGACCATCTCGGTGACCTTGACGGTGTGCACCAACTTATAGAGCTGCTTGATGATTTGCTCCATGTCGGGGCCGTCGATCACGATCGTGATGCGGGAGAAGAGCGGGTCGGCGGTGGGGCCCACGGCCAGCGAGTGGATGTTGAAGGCGCGGCGGGCGAACATCGACGCCACCCGGGCCAGCACCCCCGGCTTGTTCTCGACGAGCACGCTGATGACGTGGTTCATGTCAGATCCTCCGGGCCCAGGGCGATGTCGTCGTTCGATCCGCCTGCCGGGACCATGGGGAACACCATGGCGTCCGGGTCGCAGCGAAACTCCACCACGACCGGGCGGTCGTTGATGGCGAGCGCCTTCTCCAAGGTCGGGGCGACTTCGTCGGGGTGGTCGGCGCGCAG
The DNA here is from genome assembly GCA_964416425.1 of uncultured Acidimicrobiaceae bacterium. GTDB lineage: Bacteria > Actinomycetota > Acidimicrobiia > Spongiisociales > UBA5794 > CAYQEC01. The sequence continues at coordinate 50,560 of CAYQEC010000009.1, forward strand.
ACCGACGCAGCCCATCGCCTCGGCCAGCTTGACGTAGTCGGGGATGTCGGTGCCGAGTTCGGTGCCGCTGTAGCGCTCGTCGTAGAAGAGCTTCTGCCACTGCTTGACCATGCCGAACCAGCCGTTGTTCATGACCGCGATCTTCACCGGGATGTGCTCGGTGCTGGCGGTGATCAGCTCCTGCATCGTCATCTGGAAGCAGCCGTCGCCGTCGATGGCGAACACGATCTGGTCGGGGGCGCCGGCCTTGGCGCCGACCGCGGCCGGCACGGCGTATCCCATGGTGCCGAGGCCGCCGGAGTTGATCCAGGTGTTGGGCCGCTCGAATCCCCAGTACTGCGAGGTCCACATCTGGTGCTGGCCGACCCCGGCGACGACGATGGCTTCCCCGCCGGTGAGCCGGTGCAGCTCCTCGATGACGTAGGGCTGCTGGATCGGGCCGTCGGGATCCTGGTCGTAGTGGAGGGGGTGCGCCTCCTGCCAGGCGGCGAGGGTGGCGAGCCAGGCCTGGCGGTCCGGCGCCGGCTGGTTCTTCAGGCGACCCTGCAGCTCCTCGTGGAGCTGGTCGAGCACGGCGGCGGCGTCGCCGACGATGGGGACGTCGGCTGCCCGCACCTTGCCGATCTCGGCCGGGTCGACGTCGACGTGGATGACCTTGGCGCGGGGAGCGAACGAGGCGACGTCGCCGGTCACCCGGTCGTCGAACCGGGCCCCGATCGTCACCAGCAGGTCGGATTGCTGCATGGCGGTCACCGCGGTGTAGTTACCGTGCATCCCCGGCATGCCGAGGGCCAGCGGGTGCGAGTCGGGGATGGCGCCGCGGGCCATCAGCGTTGTGACCACCGGCAGGTCGGCGGCCTCTGCGAAGCGGCGCAGCTCGGCGGAAGCTCCGGCGCGGATGATGCCGCCCCCGGCGTAGATCACCGGCTGTTCGGCTTCGAGGATGAGGTCGATGGCCGATGCCACCTGGCGGGGATGGCCCCGGGTGCTCGGCTTGTAGCCGGGCAAGTTCAGCTTGCCGGCGCGATGCCACTCCATGGTGGCCGCCAGGATGTCCTTGGGGATGTCGACCAGGACCGGCCCGGGGCGCCCGGTGGAGGCGAGGTGGAAGGCCTCCCGGATCACGTCGGGGATCTCCTCGGCGTGGTAGATGAGGTAGTTGTGCTTGGTGCACGGCATCGAGATGCCCCAGGTGTGGGCTTCCTGGAAGGCGTCGTTGCCGATCGATCCGGTCGCCACCTGCCCGGTGATCGCCACCACCGGGATCGAGTCCATGTGGGCGTCCTGGAGCGGGGTGACGAGGTTGGTGGCGCCCGGGCCCGAGGTGGCGATGACGACGCCGACCCGACCGGTGGCGTGGGCGTAGCCGGAGGCCATGTGGCCCGCTCCCTGCTCGTGGCGGGCCAGGACGTGGCGGATCGGGCTGTCGAGGATGGGGTCGTAGGCGGGAAGGATGGCGCCGCCGGGAACACCGAACGCGACCTCGACGCCTTCGAGCTCGAGGGCCCGTATCAGCGCTTGTGCTCCGGTGAGTGTCTCGGTCATGGTGTGCTCCTGGTCGGGTGGGTGCGTCGGGTATGAAGAAACCCTCCGGGGGTGGAGGGTTCGAGGCGCATACGAGTCTGTGGCGACGTATGCGCCTACGTGACGAGTACGAGGATGGTGGTGGGATTCATGGTTCCTTGCAGTTGTCTACCGGCTGCGAGTATGCCACCTCACTGCGGTGTGTCAAACCCATCGCGGTTTCGTTGCGTGATCGGCAGGGCATGATGGGGCCATGAGTGGTTTCGACGGTTCCCTGCCGGAGGTGCTCGCTGCCGCGATCGAGGCGGCCCGCCGGGTGCTGGACGACCTGGACGCCGACGAGGTGCCGGCGCCGTTGCGCCAGGTGGCGTCCCGGCACGGCGGCCGGCTCCCTCCCCCCCTGGCGCGCCGGGTGATTCGTGAGATCGACCGCAACGAGTGGTTCCGCTCCAAGGTGGCGGCGGAGATCGAGGAAACGGCCGACGAGGCTTCCGTGGCGCTGCTGAAACGTCCCGACGGGTGGTGGAGCATGGTGGCGGAAGCCTCCGCGGCACGCCGCGCCGGTAAGGAAGCGGCGCGGGCGGCCGACCTGGAGCGGCGCAACCGGGTCCTGGCGGACCGGCTCGAGGAGGCGAAGCGGCGCCTCAACCAGGCCAAGGCGGACGCGGCGGCGGCGAAGGTGAGCGCCGACCGCCGGATCGAGGAGCTGCGGGCACGGCTGGCGCGGTCGCCCGGCGGGAGCGGGGCGCCGGACCGCGGGGAGCAGCTCGAGGAGCTGCGCCGCCGTCTGGCGACGGCCCAGGATGCGGGAGCAGAGGCGGCGGCCACCGTTGCCGCGCTGCAGGAGGACGTGCGCCGGTTGCGCCGGGAGCGGGCGGACGCCGAGCGGCGGCTGGCGGCGGGAGCCTCGTCGTCGCTGCCGTCCGACCCGATCGAGCTGGCTCGCTTCCTCGATCTGCAGGAGGCGGGGTTGGGGAGGTCCGCGACGCCGCCCCCGGTGGCGGCGGAGGTGCCGGGCCGGCTGCGACTCCCGAGCGGGATCGCCCCGGACTCGGGGGAGGCGCTGCGCTGGCTGGCGGCGGTGGCGCCACCGGCGTCGGTGATCGTCGACGGCTACAACGTCCTCCACAAGCTCGATCACGGCGCCGGAGGCCGGGGAGTGGGGCGGCGACGCCTCGGTGACGAGCTGCTGCGGTGGCGCCGGCTGGCGGCCGCGGCGCACCGGGTGGTGGTGGTCTACGACTCGGTGTTGCCGGAGGAGCGGGGGGCGCCCAACAGCGTCGGCGGGCTCGAGGTGCGGTTCGCGCCCGCCGGGCGTACCGCCGACGAGGAGGTGGTGGAGCTGGCGGGTGTGCTCGACGGGCCGGTCGTCGTGATCAGCTCCGATCGGGAGGTGCGGGAGGGAGCGGAGGCGGTCGGGGCGTTGACCCTGTGGGCGGAGGCGGTGACGGAGTGGGTCGCCGGGCGTTGAGCCTCCGGGCGTTGAGCCTCCGGGCGTTGAGCCTCCGGGGCCGGTTCTACAGCACCAGCTCGGCCAGGGTGCGCAGCGTCTCGGGACCGGTGACCGAGACCGCCAGGGTGGTGACGCCGGATTCCTCCCAGGCGGCGAGGCGGTCCCGGATCATGTCCCGGCTCCCGACGAGGTTCAGCTCGTCGACGAGGGCGTCGGGCACCGCCGCCACCGCGGCGGTGCGCTTCCCCTCGAGGTAGAGGTCCTGGATGAGGGTGGCCTCCTTCTCGTAGCCGTAGCGGCAGGCGAGGTCGAAGTAGAAGTTGCGACCCCGCGCACCCATGCCGCCCAGGTAGAGGGCCAGGGTTGGTTTGAGCAGGCCTCGGCCCTGCTCGAGGTCGTCGGTCACCGCCGCTCCCAGGGTGGCGACGATCTCGAAGGTGGCGGCCTTGGCGGGATCCTTGGCGGTGGCGAACCCTTCCGCCAGATGGGGGCCGTGGACCGCCGGCGCCTTCTCCGGGGAGTAGAGGATGGGGAGCCAGCCGTCGGCGATCTCGGCGGCGAGGGCGACGTTGCGGGGCCCGATCGCGGCCAGGTAGATCGGCACCGGGTGGCGGGGATGGGCGAGGAGCTTGAGCGCCTTGCCGAGTCCGGTGGCGTCCGATCCCCGGTAGGGGAGCTGGTAGTACTCCCCGTCGTAGGTGAGGGGCTCCCGGCGAGCGACGGCCCGGCGCACGATCGAGACGTACTCGCGGGTGCGGGCGAGCGGCCGGCCGTAGGGGACGCCGTGCCATCCCTCCACCACTTGCGGGCCGCTGACGCCGAGGCCGAGCAGGAAGCGCCCGCCGCTCAGCTCGTTGAGGGTCACCGCGGTCATGGCGGTCAGCGCCGGGGTCCGCGCCGGGATCTGGAGCACGGCCGATCCGACCGCGATGGTGCTGGTGCGGGCCGCGATCCAGCTGAGCACAGTGACCGCGTCGGATCCCCACGCCTCGGCCGCCCACACCGAGGAGTACCCGAGCCGCTCCGCCTCTACGGCGAGATCGGCGCCGCCCTGGGCGCCCCAGTAGCCGATGTTGAGCCCGAGTTTCAGCGGACCTCCGGAGCCGACCGTCGCAAGCTACCAGTGACTGCGGGGCGCCGCCGGGGCGGGGCGGTTTCTGTCACCCGGGGCCGGTACGGTGCCTGCAGGAGTCGGAAGCGGCGAGGAAACGAGGAGGTGGCACGTGTTCATCGATTGTCGAGAATGTGCGATGGAGCACACCGCCGCCTGTGAAGAGTGCATCGTGCCCATCCTGCTGCATCAGCTCGCCGGGCCCTTCGAGCTGGAAGACGAGGAACGGCAGGCGCTGGATCACCTCTCGGAGGCGGGACTGGTGGCGCCGCTGCGGCTGGTCCCGAAGGGAGATCGTGACGCCGCCACCGGGTGAGGTGACGGTGGGGCGTTGCGGAGGTGTGCTAGCCGCGCGGGTGGGGTGACTGGGATCCGATCGCCTCCACCGCCGCTCCCTCCCGATCCGGGTCGGTTGGGCTGGTGACGCCGGCCGAGGATACGGCGCCGGCCGAGGATACGGCGCCGGCCGAGGATACGGCGCCGGCCGAGGATACGGC
>CAYQEC010000009.1:55244-57167 GCA_964416425.1 uncultured Acidimicrobiaceae bacterium
CGCCGGCCGAGGATACGGCGCCGGCCGAGGATACGGCGCCGGCCGAGGATACGGCGCCTGTCGAGGATACGGCGCCGGCCGAGGACGAGGCGCCGGGAGAGGATGCGCCGTCGACGGCGGCGCCGGTGCCACCCGTCATCTCCCCACCCCCGTCGCCGCCGCCCGTCGTTGCCGGATGTTCGTCCCCACCGGCGTCTTCGTCCGGGCCCGGCCCGGTGGCGCCGGGGTCGTCGGGCGGCGTCCCGTCACGATCCGGCGCCCCGTCGCCGCTGCCGTCACCGACGCGGTCACGGTCCGTGTCCCCGTTCCCCGAGGTGTCGGACGGGCCGGAGGAGTCGTCCCCGTCGCCGGTGGTGGCGTCGGGACCCCCGGAGTGGGGAACCTCGGTCGTGGTCGTGACCTCGGAGTCGTCGGACGCGCCGGGGCGGGAGTCCCCGGCCGGGTCGGTGGCGGGGTCCTGCCCATGGCGGGTACCCCCGTCGCCGATCCGGCCCAGGGCGTGCTCGAAGCGCCGCCGCAGTTCCGAGTCGTCGCCGACGTCGGCGAGGGCGAGGCGGGCCCGCCTCGTCTGCCGGGAGATCGTCGCCTCATCGGCGCCGCGGTCGAGCAGGGTCTCCAGCTCGCCGACCCGATGCTCGGCGACGATGTCGTGGTCGACGATCGACCGAACTCGTTCGGTGACCTGCTTCACCGGGTAGAGGAGGTCACCCGGGACCGAGCCCTCGGCGGCAACGGCCGCTCCCACCGGCGCTCCGGCCAGGACGAGACTGGCGAGGGCCGCTGCCACCCGGCGTCGCAGGCGCCGGCGGGAGGAGGAGGCCGTGACGGAGGCCGCGGCCGGGACCGGGGCCTCCGCCAGGGCAAAGCGGATGGCGGCGAGATGGCGAGCCGCCGCCGCTTCGTCGATCTCGACGGTGTAGGCGCGGAGCCGCTCCAGGCGCTGATTCGGCTGGCGGCTCATCGTTCCGTCTCCTCGAGATCGTGTCGTTCCGTCACAGAGGAAGACGCCGCGTCCGGGGCGGATTCGACGGCCGGGAGCAGGGCGCGCAGCCTGCGTTCGGCCCGGGCGGTGGCGGCGTAGACGGCGGCCCGGTTGCCGCCGACGATGCGGGCGATCTCGTCGCCGCTGAGGCCGACCACATGCTTGAGCACGAGCAAGGTGCGCTGTCGTTCGGTCATCCGCCCCATGGCGTGCTCCAACTCCGGATCGAGCCCGCTCTCCGCTCCCGTTGGGGACGGGTCGGCGAGGGCGGGAGGCTCGGGCAGCGAGGCCGTCAAATGCTCCGGATGGCGGCTACGGCGGCGCAACTCGTCGAGGCAGGTGAACCGCACGCTGCGGAAGAGCCAGGCGCGCAGCGACCGCCCGTCACCGCGCAGGGTGGGAGCGGCCTGTACCAATTCGAGGAACGCCTGCTGCACCGCGTCCTCGGCGGCGCGACGGTCGTGCAACATGCCGAAGGCGAACGAGGTGAGGGCGCTCGCGGTGAGGTGGTAGGCGGCGGTGAAGGCGTCCTCGCGTCGTGCCTTGACCCCGGCTACCACCTCATCGAGTTCCGGATAGCCGCTCACGCAGCGTTCCGGCCGATGGTCTCAGAGCAGATTGAAGAGCTGCCGCATGTAGGCATGCCACCACTGCCGCACCTTGGCGATTCCGGTGCCATCGTAGATGCCGTCGCCGGGAGCGTCGTCCCCGGCGAGCGCCAGCCGTAGCCGGTACACCAGCCTGAGGCGCTCGGTCCAGGCGGCCCGCACTGCGGTGATGATCCGCTCCTGCTGCTGCTGGAACACGGCCTGTTCCCGCCCCTGTTCCTGCGCGCCGGCCGCCACGTCGGCGCCGTCGACCGCGGGACCGACCCGGTCCTGGTCGCGGACCCGGTCGCGGTCCTGGTCGCCGGTGCAGTCGGCGGCGAGGCAATCCTGGTC
>CAYQEC010000009.1:57267-90606 GCA_964416425.1 uncultured Acidimicrobiaceae bacterium
TGGTCGCGGGCCTGGTCGCGGGCCTGGTCGCGGGCCTGGTCGCGGGCCTGGTCGCGGGCCTGGTCGCCGCTGCAGTCGGCGGCGAGGCAATCCTGGTCGCGGGCCTGGTCGCGATCCTGGTCCGTCACGCCGATGCCAGGCCCGTTCCCCGATCCGTCCTCGGGGGGACCGCCGGCGGCGCTCGCCGGGGCGGCCATCGCCGCCACCAGCAGGGCCACCGTGGCGATGAGCGTTGCTCTCTTCATGAATCCTCCTGTGGAGCCGTACAGGAGTGGAGACGCCGCGGCCGGCGACGATTCGACGCTCTCGGGTCCGGAGGTGGCCCGGCGGCAACGGCGCCGGCGCGCATCCCTCGCCGATCTGGCGCCGGTCACCGCCGTAACCTCACCTCATGACGACGCGCCACGAGCTGGAGCAGACCGCCCGGTGGCACGGATGCGCCGGCTTCGGGATCTGCCGGGCCGATCCGTTCACCGAGACCGAGCGCGAGATCGAGCGGCGCCGGGCCACCGGGCTCGCCGGCAACCTCGCCTTCACCTACCGCAACCCGGCACGGGCCACCGACGTGCGGGCCTCGTTCCCTTGGGCGCGTCGCCTCGTGGTGCTCTCCTGGAGCTACCTGCCGGCGGCGGGAGATCCCGGCCCGGCCCGGCCCGGCACCGGGCGGATCGCCCGGTTCGCCACCACCGATCACTACCGGGGGCTGCGGCGAGCGCTGGCGGCGGTCGGCGATCGACTCCGGGAAGGCGGGTACCGGGCCGAGGTCCTCGCCGACGACAACCGGTTGGTCGATCGGGCCGCCGCCGTCCGGGCCGGCATCGGCTGGTGGGGCAAGAGCACGATGGTTCTCGACCCACGCCACGGCCCGTGGCTCCTGCTCGGCAGCGTGGTGACCGACGCCCCGCTTAGGCCGACCGAGCCCATGATCCGGGGCTGCGGAACCTGCACCGCCTGCCTGCCGGCATGCCCCACCGGGGCCCTGGTCGCTCCCGGGGTACTCGATGCCCGCCGCTGCCTGGCCCACTGGTCGCAGGTTCCCGGGATCATCCCCCGGGTCTTCCGCCGCCTCATGGGCGACCGGGTCTACGGCTGTGACGACTGCCTCGACGCCTGCCCTCCGGGGGGCCGGCTGCTGGCGAGCGCCTCCGCCCGGCAGGGCCGGATCGACCTCCTCGGACTGCTCGAAGGGGACGACGCCACCCTGCTGGGGACCTTCGCCCACTTCTACGTGCCGCAGCGGGATCCCCGCTACCTGCGGCGCAACCTGCTCGTCGCCCTCGGCAACGCCGGGGGCGGCGAGGCCGAGAACGCGCTCGCCCGTCACCTGGCCCATCCGGACTGGATCCTGCGGGCCCACGCCGCCTGGGCCGTCGGGGTCGGCGGCGGCGCCGAGGCCTTCTCCCGGCTCGCCGCCGCCCGCCGCCGGGAACGGCACCCGGTGGTGCATCTCGAGTTGGAGATGGCGATGGACGACGCTGCCGGTCCGGATCCCGGTCTACGCTGAGCGGGCCGAGCCCGCCCCGAGCCACCGGAGGTCCCGTGGTCGCCATCGCCGCCGTCGCCCTCGTCGCCGGGCTACTCGGTCTGCTGGCGTGGGTGGCTGCGTCGGCGATCGGGGAGTCCGTGGAGGGATGGTCCCGGTTCGATCCGGAGGCTCGCTTCGGGGCCGCCGGCCGCTTCACGGTGGCCGGCCTGGTCGGCTTCGGCATGGGTGGTCTGTCGTCCTCCTACGCCGGATGGCCCGGGATGGCCGTGGCCGGGGCGGCCGTCGCCGGAGCCGTGCTCGCGATCGTGGCGACCCGCTCCCTCGGTCCGTCCGGCGCCGGCCGGCGGACCGGCTGATGCGGCTCGTCTCCGACGTCCACGGCGCCGCCGCCGCCCTGCGCCGCGTCGCCGCCGAACCGGGACCGCTGCTGGTGCTGGGAGACCTCATCAACTTCATCGACTACCGGACCCTGGACGGCATCGTGGCCGATGTCTCGGGCCGCGAGTTCGTGACCGAGATGGTGCGGCTCCGCGCCGCCGACGACTTCGCCGCGGCGGAGCGCCTCTGGAACCGGGAGCAACGGGGACGGGAGGCGGAGGTGCACGCCCGGTACACCGCCGCCATCGAAGCCGCCTACGCCGAGGTCTGCTCCGCCCTCGCCGGTGCCGAGGCATACGTCACCTACGGCAACGTCGACCGGCCCGACATGCTGCAGCGGCACCTCCCGGCGGGAGTGAGCTTCGTGGAAGCCGGGGTCGTCGCGATCGACGGCCTCCGGGTCGGCATCGTCGGCGGCGGCATGGTGAGCATCGGAACCCCGGGCGAGATCACCGAGGACGAGATGTCCGAGCGGCTCGCCTCGCTCGGCCCGGTGGACGTGCTGTGCACCCACGTGCCCCCCGCCATCGAGCCCCTCGCCCGCGACGTCATCGGGGGCCGGCAGAAGGGCTCTGCCGCCATCGTGGCGTACCTGGAGCGGGCCGCCCCCCGCTACCACTACTTCGGGGACATCCACCAACCGCAGGCGACCTCGTGGCGGTTCGGCGCCACCGAATGCCGCAACGTCGGCTACTTCCGGGCAACCGGGCGGGCGGTCCGGCATGAGTGAAGCTGGCGGCGTCGAAGGCGGCGTCGACCTCGAGATCCTCGCCGCCGGCTACGAGCGGCGGCTTGCCTCGGCAGCTTCGCTGCAACGGCCGCGACGTGCCGCGGCAGAGGCGGGAATGCAGCCGGGGGACTGGGCGGTCGACGTCGGGGGCGGTACCGGAGCCCACGCCGCCTGCTGGGCCGGGGCGGGCTACCGCGCCCTCGTAGTCGACCCGAGCCCGGGCATGTTGCGCCGCGCCGCCGGCCGGCCCGGGGTGGTGGCGGTGGGCGGCCGGGCCCAGGCCCTGCCGTTGGCGGCGCGGTCGATGGCCCTGGTCTTCTTCCATCTCTCGATCCACTACGGGAGATGGGAGAGGGCGCTCGACGAGGCGATGCGGGTGTTGCGGCCCGGAGGCGAATGCTGGGTCTGGACCCTCGGCGGCGAGCACCACCGCAGCTCGTTCCTGGCGCGCTGGTTCCCCTCGGTGGCCGCCATCGACGCCGCCCGCTTCCCCGATCCCGACGCCCTGGCGGCCCGCCTCGCGGCGGGGGGCGGCACGGTGACACGGGGCCGGGAGGTCGAGGTGCGGGAACGCACCGCCGGGGAATGGCTCGACGCCGTCGCCGCCGGCTTCGTCAGCACCCTGCAGTTGATCCCGCCGGACGAGTTCCGGGCCGGCCGGGAGCGGTTCGCCGCGGCCTATCCCGACCCGGCGGAGATGGTGCGGTACCGGCTCGATTTCGACTGGCTCCGCACGCGCAAGTAACCGCTACGCTTGCAGGAGCAACCACCGCGACGAAGGATCGGACAATGGGCATGGAAGGGACCGTCCAGAGCATCGAGGTGTCGGCACCGGCGGCGCGGCTGTTCGAGATCGCGATCGACCTGGACTCCTATCCGGAATGGGCAACCGGTGTGAAACAGGTCGACATCCTCGAAGAGGACGAGCAGGGCAGGCCGAGCCGGGTCGCCTTCGTCACCGACGCCATGATCAAAGAGATCTCTTACGTGCTCCGCTACCGGTACGACCTCGACAACGGCTTCTCCTGGGACGCCGAGCCCGGCGGCGACATCAAGGCGATGGACGGCAGCTACCGCTTCAACGAGTTGGAGTCCGGCGGGACCGAGGTGCTCTACGCGCTGCGGGTCGAGCCGGCCTTCACCGTGCCCGGGTTCCTGCGGCGCCAGGCCGAGAAGCAGATCGTCTCCAGCGCCCTCCGCGGGTTGAAGAAGCGGGCCGAGAGCATGTGATGCGCGTCGTCCTCATCACGGGGAAAGGGGGCGTGGGCAAGACGACGGTGGCGGCAGCCACCGGGGTGCGGGCGGCGGAGCTGGGTCATCGCACGCTGGTGATGTCGACCGATCAGGCCCACTCGCTGGGCGACGCCTTCCAGTGCGACTTGGGCGACCGGCCGATCGAGATCATCCCCGGTCTGGCCGGCCAGCAGATCGACGCCCAGCAGCGCCTCGAGGACTCGTGGGGGGAGGTGCGCGACTACCTGACGGAGATCTTCGACTGGTCCGGTCTCAAGGGAGTCGAGGCCGAGGAGCTCACCGTGTTCCCGGGGATGGACGAGATCTTCTCCCTGGTGGCGGTGCGGAACCACGTCCGGTCGGGAAGCTACGACTGCATCGTGGTCGACTGTGCCCCGACCGCCGAGACGCTGCGCCTCCTCAGCCTGCCGGACGTCCTCTCGTGGTACATGGAGAAGATGTTCCCGATCGGGCGCCGGGTCGCCAAGGTGGTGCGGCCGGTGTTGAGCCGGGTGACGTCGATGCCGGTCGCCGACGACCGGGTCTTCGCCGCCGTGAACCGCTTCTACGACCGGCTCGACGGCATTCGGGAGATCCTCGCCGACCCGGAGGTGACCAGCGCCCGGCTCGTGATGAACCCGGAGCGCATGGTGATCGCCGAGGCCCGGCGCACCTACACCTACCTCGGGCTCTTCGGCTACGCCGTCGACTCCGCCATCGTCAATCGGGTGCTGCCGGAGGCGGTCGCCGATCCCTACTTCGCCCGCTGGCGCGAGATCCAGCAGGAATATCTCGACGTGATCGAGGAGGGGTTCGCCGACGTCGACGTGCGGCGGCTGCGACTGTTCGACGAGGAGATGATCGGGTTGGATCGGCTGCGGCGGGTCGGCGAGGAGCTGTACCCCGACGTCGACCCGATCGACCGGCTCTCCGAGGGCCAGCCGTTCCGGGTGGAGGACGAGGGCGACGACGTGGTGCTGGTGATGTCGGTGCCGTTCGCCGAGAAGGGGGACGTCGACGTGATGCGGAGGGCCGACGAGCTGCTCATCACGGTCGGGCCGTACCGGCGCTCCTTCGTGTTGCCCGACTCGCTGAAGCGGCGTCAGGTGCGCCGGGCCAGGCTCGTCGACGGGGCGCTGCGGGTAACGTTCGGATTGGCGAATTGAGGAGCCGTCATGGATGAGCCGTCCGGGCTGCGCCACACCGTGCGGCAGGGCCTGCGCCGGGCCGGCCTGCACTGGCTCCGGGCCGGGTACGAGATGGTGGCCGGGGTCGGGGCCCTGCTCGACGAGGTGGTGCGGGTACGCCCCCACGGGCAGCCGGCCGAGCCCGGCTCACCGGACGCCGGCGGGGACGGCCTCACCCGTATCGACCTCGAATGAGGCCCAGCGGCCACCGTCCTTGATCCTCGGGGCCGGCCAAGGCCCGAGCTGATACCCTGCCGCGGCGACGGAAGGCGCCACCATGACCATCACGATCGGAATCGACGTCGGCGGCACCAAACTGCTGGCGACCCGCCTCGAGGACGGCGCGGTCGTGGCGCAGGAGCACTTCACGACGCCGGGGGAAGCCACCGAGTTGACCGCAGGCACCCTTGCCGCTATCCATGAGGTCTGGGTCGACGGCGTCGACGCCGTCGGCGCCGGCGTCGCCGGTCTCGTCCAGTATCCCGAGGGCATCTTCGTGTGGGGGCCCCACGTCGCCGGCACCGATGTCCGCCTCCGCGCCGAGCTGGAGGCGGAGCTGGCGGTGCCGGTGGTGGTGGACAACGACGCCAACACCGGCGCCTGGGCGGAGCTGCACCGTGGCGCCGGGCGCGGCTACGACGACCTGCTGCTGGTGACGCTCGGTTCCGGCATCGGGGGCGCCATCGTGATCGGCGGGGAGATCTACCGGGGCTCGACGTTCGCCGGAGAGTGGGGCCACATGCTCTACCAGGAGCACGGACTGCTCTGCGACTGCGGGAAGCAGGGCTGCTGGGAGACGGTGGCGTCGGGGCCGGCCCTGGTGCGCCTCGCCCGTGAGTTCATCACCCTCAACCCGGACGGCCAGCTCGCCCACCGGCTCCGCGGCGAGGCGCTCAGCGGGGAGGCGGTCACCCGGGCGGCCGATGCCGGCGACGAGGCGGCCCGGGGTCTGGTGGCCCAGGTGGGGGCGGCCCTGGGGCGGGGTCTGTGCAGCCTCATCGCCATCCTCGATCCCCAGATCGTCGTCGTGGGCGGCGGGCTGGGGTCGATCGGCGAATCGCTGCTCGGCCCGGCCCGGCGGGTGGCGGCCGACGCGCTGCACGGCGGCGCCCACCGCACCCTGCCGCCCATCCTGGTGGCCGACCTCGGCCCCGCGGCGGGGGCGATCGGCGCCGCCCTGCTGGCCGAGGAGCGCCTCAAGGGCCGGCTCGTCCTCGACTGAGGACGGAGCCGTCGACTGCGGTACCCTGAAAGCCGGAGGTCACCGTGTCCACGACCAGCAACCAACCGGCGGCACCCGATCCGGCGCCGGACGGCCACCGCCTCGACACCCGTACCGCGGTCGACGCCCGCACCCGTGCCGACATCGTCCGGGAGGGGGTGCAGCTGCTTCCCAACCTGGGCAAGCTGCTGTACCGGCTTATGCGGGACCCCCGGGTGCCCCGGCGGCGCAAAGTGGTGATGGGGCTCGCCGCCCTCTACCCGCTGCTGCCGATGGATCTGATCCCCGACTCGATCCCGGTGCTGGGGCAGCTCGACGACGTGCTCATCCTGGCGCTCGGCATCAAGCACCTCCTCGACGGGGCCCCGCCGGAGGTGATCGCCCAACACTGGGATGGCACCGACGACGCCCTCGACGTGGTGGCGGCCCTGGTGGAATGGGGCGTCGACCTGGTCCCGGCGCCGCTGCGGAAGCTGGCGGAGCGATGAGCCCGGGCCGGGTCGTCATCGGGCTCGGCCTGATCGCCGCCGGGGTGCTGTTCGTGCTCGACAACGCCGGCACCCTCGACGCCGGCGAGACGATCGGCGACTGGTGGCCGGTGCTGTTCGTCACCCTCGGCGTCTTCCAATTCGTGTCCGACCGCCGCACCTGGCTCGGGTCGGGCATCCTCGTCGCCCTCGGGGTGGTGCTGCTCGGCACCCGCGAGGACTGGCTGCACGGTTCGGCCTGGTCGTTGCTGTTCGCCGCGATCCTCGTCATCGTCGGGATCCGCCTCCTCAACCTGCCGCGGCGGCCCCGCTCCGACGCCATCGCCCCCGGCCCCGCCGCGGCCCCGGCGTCCCGGGACGACAAGGCCCGGGTCGACGCGGTGGCGGTGCTCTCGAGCCGCCGTGTCGCCAACACCTCCTCGGCCTTCGCCGGTGGCGACGTCACCTCCGTGCTGGGGAGCCTCGACCTCGACCTGACCGAAGCCACCCTCGCCCCCGGGGCCCGGATCACCGCCACCGTGGTGCTCGGGGGCCTCAACGTGCTGGTTCCCCGCGGCTGGAGGGTCAAGATCTCCGGCACCCCCATCCTCGGTGGCTGGGACAACACGACCCGGCGCGACGCCATCGGCCCCGATGCGCCGCTGCTGGAGATCAGCGCCGTCACCGTGCTCGGCGGCCTCGAGGTGCGCCATCCGGAGCGATGGTCGTGAGGCATGCCCCGATCGGCGTTCGAGCCGCCGTCACCCACTAGCCTCCGCCGACGAGGAGGATCACATGGAGTTCCGACGCATCGGAAACTTGCCGCCGTACGTGTTCGCCCAGGTCGACCGTCTCAAGCTCGAGGCGCGGCGAGCCGGGGAGGACATCGTGGACCTCGGATTCGGCAATCCCGACATCCCCACCGCCGACAACGTCGTCGAGAAACTGGTCGAGGCCGCCCGCAACGGCCGCAACCACCGCTACTCCGCCTCCCGGGGCCTCCCGAATCTGCGCAAGGCGATCGCCGACCGCTACCACCGCCGCTTCGGGGTCGAGATCGACCCTGACACCGAGGCGATCAGCACCATCGGCGCCAAGGAGGGCCTGGCCCATCTGATGTGGGCCCTGGTGCAGCCCGGGGACGTGGCGCTGGTGCCCGAGCCCTCGTATCCGATCCACATCTACGCCGCGGCACTGGCGGGCGCCGAGGTGCGGCGGGTCCAGGTCACCCCCGACGCCGACTACTTCGCCCGGCTCAACGAGTCCTTCCTCGACTCTTGGCCCCGGCCCCGGGTGGTGCTGGTGTCCTTCCCCCACAATCCCACCACCATGACTGTCGACTACGACTTCTTCGAGCGTCTCGTCGGCTTCGCTAAGGAGCACGACGTGATGCTGGTGCACGATTTCGCCTACGCCGACATCACCTTCGACGGCTACGAGGCGCCCAGCCTGCTGCAGGTGCCCGGCGCCAAGGACGTCGGTGTCGAGCTGTACACGCTCACCAAGAGCCACTCGATGGCGGGGTGGCGGGTCGGCTTCGTCGTCGGGAACCCCGAGATGGTCGAGGCGCTCGCCAAGCTCAAGTCCTACCTCGACTACGGGACCTTCCAGCCGATCCAGATCGCCTCGATCGTGGCCCTCAACGAGGGCGACGACCACGTCGTCGAGGTCCGGCAGATCTACCAGAAGCGGCGGGACATCCTGGTCGACGGCCTCAACCGGGCCGGGTGGGAGGTGCCGAAGCCGCTGGGGACCATGTTCGTGTGGGCTCCCATCCCGGAGCAGTACCGGGCGATGGGATCACTCGACTTCGCGGTGCATCTGCTGGAGCAGGCGAAGGTGGCGGCCAGCCCGGGCGTCGGCTTCGGCCCGAGCGGCGAGGGGTACGTGCGGTTCGCCCTCGTCGAGAACGAGCATCGCATCGGTCAGGCGGTGCGGGGGATTCGGAGGACCCTGGGGGAGGCGTGAGGGTCAGAGCCGCCGCGCCTGCCGCCTCCGGGTGAGCAGGAGGCCGGCGCCGAGGGTGGCGACCGCCGCCACCACCACCAGCATCGGTACCGGGCCGGGAGACGATCCACCCTGTTCCGGCTCGGGATCGGGGAGGTCGGGCAACACCAGGTCGCCGGCGGCGCCGATCGTGGCCGGTTCCACCAGCAACGGGCTCGACCCCACCGAGAGGTCGGGGTCCGCCGTTTCGACGGTTGCGCCGGCGAGGTCGTGGATCCGCGCCCCGTTCCACGTCGCGGGGAGGGAGACGGTGGCGGGCTCGCCGCTGCTCCACACCAGCCAGGCCGGCGCCCCGTCGGGCCGTTCCAGGGTGATCGACCACAGCGACCCGGAGACCTCCCCGGCGGTCATGCGGGCCCCGGTGAGCCACTCGGTGGTCTGCCGGTAGGCGATCCCGGCCGGGGAGAGGCCGGCGTAGTCGTCGGGGGTCTCCGACTCGCTGAGGGCCACGAAACGGCGGCTCCGGTCCTCGTAGATGTCCCAGGCGTACCAGTTGAAATCGGTCACGCCCGCCGCCCACTGCACGAGGTAGGCCCGGGCCACCACCGCGGCGGCGGTGGCGTCGTCGAGCACCGTGCCCAGGTCGTAGGCGACCGCCCCCTCCGTGTTCCACAGCGGGGCGTCGCCCATGCCGTGGGCGGCGGCGGCGTCCCGGTAGCCGACGATGAGCGGCACGCTGTTCTCGGGGCGCAGCGACGGGTACTCGTGGAAAGCGAGGACGTCCACATACTTCCCGCCGCCGGAGGCGAGGAACTCCTCGAACTGGTTCACGGTGGTGAAGTCGGGGGCGATCACGACGTTGCCGGGGTCGGCGGCCCGCAGCTCCTCGGAGGCGATCCGGGTCAGCTCGACGAGCTCGTCCATGGATCCCTGCCAGAACCGCGCAATATTGGCCTCGTTCCAGATCTCCCAGTGGGTGATGCGGCCCCGGAACCGCTCCGCCACCGCCCGCACGTAGCGGCGCCAGTCGTCACGGTCGGCCGGAGGCAGGGTGGCGTCGGGGCCGGCCCACTCCGGGGTCATCCCGAGGGTGTAGATCACCCGTGCCTCGGGGTCGTGCTCCTCGGCGTAGGTCACGTAGCGCTCGATCCGCCGCGCCGGCCCCTCCCAGCCGGCCGGGTCGGCGAGCATGCCAGCCTCCGGCTCGATCCGGGCCCAGTTGGTGCCGGTGTCCCAGAGGCGGAGGGTGCCAAAACCGATCGGGGGCCACGTCTCGTGCACTCCGAGCTTGTTGACGTGCATCCCGAAGTACTGGTGGGGGACCACCGCCCCGTTGACGACCGGGTCGGCGAGCACCTCCCGGGTCACGTCGTGGAGCTCGGCGTCGTCGAGGAAGACGGCGCCGGTCGTCTCGACCGTCACCGTCACCCGGCCCTCGACGACGTCGGGGGTCTCGTCATCGTCGTCCCCGAAGCCGCCGCGGATGACCACGTGCTGCCACTCCGGGCCGAGCTGCACGGTGCGGCGGGCCCCGACCTCGTAATCCGGCTCCCGGCTCTGGAGCAGAAGAACGGCCGTCGCCGCGGTGTCGGCCCGGAGCCAGATCCCGGCCTCGTAGACCCTCCCGGCGATGAAGTCGTGCTCCTGGGCGAGAAGGGTGCCCCCGGTGCCGAGGTCCCAGACGTCGATCCGCTGGGCGCGCTCGCCGCCGTGCACCGGATCATCCGTGCCCGACCAGTCGGCGGTGGCGTCGCCCCAGGTGTTCTCGTACCACCCGGCGGCGAGGCCGCCACCACGTTCGAAACCGGGGTTGTCGAGGAGTTGGGGCGGCGTCGACTGCTCGGCCGCACCGAGGAGTGGTCCGAGCAGCAGGACGGCGAGCAGGAATCGGGTCACGGTGTCCACCTCTCCGGCCGGGGAAGCCGGTATGCCCCGGATCGTAGATGAGGTGGCGTCGCTGCGAGGGCCCGGCCGTACAATGCCGGCCATGGCCTTCCCCGACGGCGTCGCCGACTTTCGCTCCGACACGGTGACCCGTCCCACCGACGAGATGCGGCGGGCGATGGCGGACGCCCCCGTCGGCGACGACGTCTACGGCGAGGACCCGACGGTGCGGGCCCTGGAGGAGGAGTCGGCCGCCCTGCTCGGCAAGGAAGCGGCGGTGTTCGTGCCCAGCGGCACCATGGGCAACCAGCTCGCTCTCGGGATCCAGACCCGCCCCGGCGACGAGATCATCTGCGCCGAGTCGGCCCACGTCCGCAACTACGAGCACGGCGCCGCCGGTGCCCTGTGGGGGGTGTCGATGCGTCCCGTCGCCACCGGGAACGGGGAGATGACCACCGGCGAGATCGGGGAGTTGCTCGACCGGATGCCCTACCACCTGCCCCGCATCTCCCTGCTCGCCTGGGAGAACACCCACAACGTCTCCGGCGGGACGGTGGTGCCGGTGGAGATGATGGAGGCCGGCTCCGCCCTGGCCCGCGACCACGGCCTGGCGGTGCACCTCGACGGGGCCCGCATCTGGAACGCGGTCGCCGCCTCCGGTGTCCCGGCCGCCCGCTACGCCGCCGCCGCCGACACCGTCATGTTCTGCTTCTCCAAGGGCCTGGGCGGGCCGGTCGGGTCGGTTCTCACCGGCGACGCCGATCTGATGATGGTCGCCCGGGAACGCCGGGCCCGACTCGGGGGCGCGATGCGGCAGGCCGGGATCGTGGCGGCGGGGGCGGCCGTCGCCCTGCGGGACCGGGAGCGGCTCGGCGCCGACCATGCGCTGGCGCAGTCGCTGGGGGCCTCCCTGGCCGGGCGCTACCCGGCGGCGGTAGGCGACGTCGCGACGAACATAGTGCTGGTGGCCGAGGCCGGCCTCCCGTGGCCCGCCGCCGCCTTCCAGGAGGCGCTGCGGTCCGCCGGGGTGCTGGTGGGGTTCATCCGTCCCGGGGTGCTGCGCTTCTGCACCCACCGCGACGTCGACGACGGCGACGTGGCCCGGGTCTTGGCGGTCGCCGACCGTCTCGGGTGACGCCGGTAACCGATCAGGCCGACCTAGGGTCTCAATCCCGATGCGCTACGCCATCCTGTTCCCGGGACAGGGAAGCCAGTTCGTGGGTATGGGCTCCGATGTCCTGGAGGCACGGCCCGACCTGCTCGGCGACCGAGCCGACGAGGTCCTCGGTTGGTCGTTGCGCGCCGTGTGCACCGGCGGTCCCGAGCAGCGGCTGACCGCCACCGAGGTGGCGCAACCCGCCCTCTTCGCCCTGTCGTACGCCCTGTGGGAGGCGGTGGCGGCCGTGTTGCCGGTCCCGCCGGCGGCGGCGGCGGGCCATTCGCTCGGTGAGTACACCGCCCTGGCGGCCGCCGGGGCGCTCGGGTTCGACGACGGGTTGCGGCTGGTGGCGGCGCGGGGTGCCGCCATGGGGCGGGCCGCCGCCGCCCGGGAAGGCGCCATGGCGGCCCTGCTCGGCGGCGACCTGGACACGGCGCGGGCAGTGACCGCCGAGCGGCGCGATGCCGGGGGGAGCCTGTGGGTCGCCAACGACAACGCCCCCGGCCAGGTGGTGGTGGCCGGCGCCGCCGCCGACGTGGCGTGGATCTGCGACGAGGGCCGGGCACGGGGATTCCGCCGGGCGGTGCCGCTCAAGGTGGCGGGCGCCTTCCACACCCCTTTCATGCAACCCGCCGCCCTGGAGCTGGCGGCGGCCCTCGACGGCACCTCCTTCGGAGTGCCTGCCTTCCCGGTGTGGACCAACGTGGCGGCCCGGCCCGGGGAGGACCCCGCGGCGGACCTGGCGGCCCAGCTGGTCGGCCCGGTCCGTTTCCGGGAGAGCCTGGAGGCGATGGCCGCCGCCGGGATCGAGGCGTTCGTCCACATCGGGCCGGGTGACGTCACTGCCGGGATGGCGCGCCGCACCGTACCCGGGGCCACCGTGCTGGCAGTGGGGACGCTGGAAGATGTCGCCCCGGTGGTGGAAGCCCTGGCCATACAATGACGATCGACAGGGAAGGGACGTGATGCGCAGAGCCACGATCACCGGATGGGGCAAGTACACACCGCCGGCGGTGCTCAGCAACGCTGATCTCGAGACGGTGATAGACACCTCCGACGAGTGGATCACCTCCCGCAGCGGCATCAAGGAACGCCGCATCAGCCACGTCGGCACCGCCGACATGGCGGCCGCCGCCGGCCGGGAAGCCGTCGCCGCCGCCGGCCTGGCGCCCGAGGACATCGACCTGGTGGTGGTGGCGACCTGCACCCCAGAGCGGGCGGTGCCGTCGGTGGCGTCGTTCGTGCAGAAGAAGATGGGTCTCGTCAACGCCGGCAGCTTCGACCTCAACGCCGCCTGCAGCGGCTTCGTGTACGGCCTGGCGGTGACCAGCGGCATGTTGGCCGCCGGCACCGCCCACCGGGTGCTGCTGATCGGGGCGGAGCGGCTCTCGGCCCACCTCGACCTCGAGGACCGCTCCACCGCGGTGCTCTTCGGGGACGGCGCCGGCGCCGTCGTCCTGGAGGCGACCGAGGGGCGCGACGGGGTCCTGGCGGTCAACACCCACGCCGACGGCACCCTCACCGAGATCCTGGCGATCACCGGGACCGGGACCGAGCGGGTCTTCGATCCGGCCGCCACCGAGGCGATCCTGATGGAGGGGCGGGAGGTCTTCCGCCACGCCGTGACCCGGATGGCGGAGGCCGCCATCGAGGCGGTCACCGCCGCCGGGATGGAGCTGGAGGACGTCGACCTGCTCATCACCCACCAGGCCAACATCCGCATCATCGACGCCACGGCACGCCGCCTCGAGCTCGCGCCCGAGCAGGTGTACGCCAACATCGCCTCCTACGGCAACACCTCGGCGGCCAGCATCCCCATCGCACTCGCCGAGGCGCTGCAGCAGGGAGTGATCGACCCGGGCGACCTGGTGGTGTTCGCCGCCTTCGGCGGCGGGCTCACCTGGGGGGCGGCCGCGGTGCGCTGGGGGGAGCGGGTGACACCGGTCCGGTTCGCCGACCACGAGATCCCCGGCACCGACGCCACCGCCCTCGAGCTGCTCGAGGCCCGCGTGAAGACCGGGCCCCGATGAGCCGGGTCGCCCTCGTCACCGGCGCCTCGCGCGGGATCGGGCGGTCGATCGCGGTGCTGCTGGCGGCCCGCGGCTATCACGTCGCGGTCAACTACGCCAGCAGGGCCGCCGCCGCCGCCGAAGTGGTGGAGGCGATCGAGGACTCCGGGGGGCAGGCGGTGGCGGTGGCGGCCGACGTGAGCGACGCCGACCAGGTTGGCGCCATGTTCGCCACCGTCGAGGAACGCCTCGGAGCGGTGGAGGTGCTCGTCAACAACGCCGGCATCACCCGTGACGGGCTGCTGCTGCGAATGAAGCCGGCCGCGTGGGACGAGGTCCTCGCCACCGACCTTCGCTCCGTGTACCTGTGCTCCCGGGCCGGCCTGCGCGGTATGGTGAAGGCGAAGTGGGGCCGGATCATCTCGATCGGCTCGGTGAGCGGGGTCGCCGGCAACGCCGGCCAGTCCAACTACGCCGCCGCCAAGGCCGGGCTGATCGGCTTCTCCAAGTCGCTCGCCAAGGAGGTCGGGTCGCGCGGCATCACCGTCAACGTGGTGGCGCCCGGCTTCATCGAGACCGATCTCACCGTCTCCCTGGCCGACACCGCGGCGGAGCGGCTGCTCGGCAACATCAGTCTCGGCCGGTTCGGCCGGCCCGAGGAGATCGCTTCGATCGTGGGCTATCTTGCCTCGGACGAAGCGGGCTACATCACCGGTCAGACCATCGTCGTTGACGGTGGCTTGGCGCTCTGAGGACCAGCGATCCCCCAAGGAGGGCTCACCAATGGAACGTGCCGAGATCGAGGCCAAGCTCGTCGACCTCCTCGTCGAGGAGCTCGGGCTGGAACGTGACGACATCACGATGGAAGCTCGCTTCGAGGAAGACCTCGAGGTCGACTCGCTCGGCGTGGTCGAGCTACTGATGGCGCTCGAGGACAACTTCGACGTCAAGATCCCCGACGACGAGGCGGAGCGGATCACCACCGTCGGCCAGGCCGTCGACGTGGTGAGCGAGAAGCTCGGCAGCTGAGCGGGTGCCTGACGTGAATTCGCGACGGCGGGTGGTCGTCACCGGTTTGGGGACCATCAATCCGCTCGGCCATCGGGTCGACGAATCGTGGGCGAATCTGGTCGCCGGCGTCTCGGGGGTGGACCGGATCAGCCTCTTCGACCCCGCCGAGTTCAGCTGCCAGATCGCCGCCGAGGTCAAGGGCTTCGACCCGGAGTCCTACATGACCCGGCGCGAGGCCCGCCGCTACGACCGCAACGCCCAACTCTTCTGGGTCGCTACCCAGCAGGCCCTCGCCGACGCCGGCATCTCCTACGAGGAGGACGACCCGGCGGCGGAACGGGCCGGGGTGGTCTTCGGCTCGGGCACCGGCGGGATCACCACCACCCAGGAGGAGGTGCTCGTGCTGTCGGAGCGGGGGCCGGGTCGGGTCTCCCCGCTGGCGATCCCCAAGATCATCAGCAACATGGCGGGCGGGGTGGTCTCGATCGCCTTCCACCTCTTCGGACCCAACATCTGCACGGTGACCGCCTGCGCCGCCTCGGCCAACGCCATCGGCGACGCCGCCGAGATCATCCGCCGCAACGCCGCCGACGTGATGGTGGCCGGCGGTACCGAGGCGGGGATCTGTGAGCTGGCCGTCGCCGGCTTCGCCTCGTCGCGGGCGGTGAGCACCCGCAACGACGATCCGCAGGCAGCGAGCCGCCCCTTCGACGCCGACCGTGACGGGTTCGTGATGGGGGAGGGAGCCGCGGTGCTGATCCTGGAGGAGCGGGAGCACGCCATCGCCCGCGGCGCCACGATCTACGCCGAGTTCCTCGGCTACGGCATGTCCGCCGACGGGTACCACATGACCGCTCCCCGGCCCGGGGGAGCGGGAGCCGCCCGCGCCATGCAGAACGCCATCGACGACGCCGGCCTGGCCGCAGCCGACATCGGCTACATCAACGCTCACGGCACGTCGACCCAGGCCAACGACATCACCGAGACGCTCGCCATCAAGACCGTCTTCGGGGACGACGCGTGGCGGATCCCGATCTCGTCGACCAAGTCGATGACCGGTCATCTCCTCGGCTCGGCCGGGGCGATGGAGGCGATCGCCTCGGTCCTGGCCATCCGGGAGGGCGTACTGCCGCCGACGATCAACTACACCACCCCCGACCCGGAATGCGACCTCGACTACGTGCCCAACGAGGCGCGGGAGGTGTCGATCACGACCGCCATGTCGAACTCGTTCGGGTTCGGTGGCCACAACGTGGCCCTGGTGTTCGGCAAGGCCTGAGCGGGAGGTCTCCGCTCAGGGAGCTTCGTCGGTTTCGCATCCTGCGGTGGGCGGCGGCCGGTGCTCGGCGACGGCGCTGCGGTACTCGTCAAACGAGCGCATCGCCAGCGCCATGACGAGGCCGATCCCGACCATGGCGCCGGCGCCGGTGAGCACCCCGGCGACGGCTTCGAGCCCGCCGCATCCTTGGGGCCGGCACAGGGTGTGCACGATGCTGGCGCCGAGGAACGCCCCGATGGCGGCGCCGAGCACGACCGGGACGGCGACGACCCACCGGATCCCGGTGACGGAGACCCCCAGGGCCACCACCAGCCCGACGGCGGCACCACCGGCGGCGCCGGGAGTTCCCGAGAAGAGGGCCCAGCCGGCCACCGCCCCCAACGATGCGCCCAGCGCGGCGGCCAGCAGCGCCGGCCCGCGGGGGGTCACGGCGCTTCCCGGCGTGGGGTGGCGATGCGAGGGCCGGGCAGGGTGGCCGGCTCGGGGTCGACCGCGAGACGGGCTTCCCGTGTCCAGGCGAGGGCGGTGAGGGCGGCGAGCAGGGCGGCGAGGGCGAAGGCGCCCGGGAGCGGGCAGGCAAGCACGGCGGGGATGCCGGCGGCGGGGACCACGACCCGCAGTGCCCACAGCCCCCAGGTGAGGGAGCGGGTGTAGGCCCAGGCGGCAGCCACCGCGCCCGCCCCGAGCACGAGATGCGCCGGGCCGATCCCGTCCGGGGCGGCGAGGCCGAGGGCCGGGACCACCCCGAGGGCTCCCATCGTCAGCGCCAGCGGCTTGGGCCCGGGAGCCGCGGCCGCGGGATGCCGCCGCAGCCAGCCGTGCAACCAGGGCCCGCCGAGGGCGACGAGGGCGGCGCCGCTGAAGCCGGCGGCGGTCACGGTCACGGCGTCGAGGTCGACGATGGCCGCCATCGCCAACTCGAAGCCTCCGAGGCCGAGGGCGACGTTGCGGGCCCACCGGCCCCGGCTCAGCAGGAGCCCGGTGGTGGTGATGAGACCGAATCCGACGATCCCGGCCGCCACTAGCAACGCCGGGCCGGCTGCGAACGGCGCCGGAGCGGCGGCGAGGCGGGCGGCCCAGACGAGGGCCGCCACCATCGACAGCGCGGCGACGAGGAAGGGGGCGCGGGTCATCCCGGCATTATGGCGGCAGCGGGGTGCGGTGGATGGCGCGGCTTGCCCTCATGATCGCCCCGGGCCGGCGGCGGCGCTCAGGTGCCGGCCGCTTCCTCGATGGGTGGGAACCGCACCCCCTGATCGGGCTCCCAGTAGGAGACCTCGTCCCACCGGGCGGTGGAATCGGCGCCCGGCGCCAGCGTGACGAGGGAGGCGTGGCCCGGCTTGGCGAGGTGGAAGTCGGCGAAGGTGCCGCCGGTGAGGGTACGCCGCCCGGCCTGGATCGGGTCCTGATGGGACACGAACACCAGCTCGCCGTCGGGGACCCGGGACCGCCAGCCGGTGACGGCGGCGGCGACCCGGGCCGCCACCTCCCGCAGCGGTTCGGGGGTGGCCGGGACGGCGTCGGGTCGTTGCAGGTAGTCCTCCAGCTCGCCGGGGAACCGCTGGGGCAGGTCCTCCCAGGTGACCCCGGCCCAGCGGGAGCCGAGCCGCCATTCGATGAGATCCTCGTCGACCACCGGCGCAAGGCGATGGGAAGCGGCGAGGATGGTTGCGGTCTCGACGGCCCGTTCCAGCGGCGAGGTCAGCACTGCGGTAATCGGGGCGGCGGCGAGGCGCCGTGCCGCGGCCGCGGCCTGACGGCGGCCTCGCTCGCTGAGGCGGTACCCGGGGAGATCGGCGTAGATGACGTGACGGGGGTTGTCGACTTCGCCGTGACGGACGAGGTGGATGGGCGGCATCGCCGCGAGTCTGGCAGATCGCCCGCCCTGCCGGGCCGGCGCCCCATGTCACACCGCTCGGGTACCGTGAGGCCGATGGAGCGCTTCGAGGAGCGGTTCCTCCACGTCGACATGGACGCGTTCTTCGTGGAGGTCGAGCGGCTGCGCGACCCCTCGCTTCGCGGCGTGCCGGTGGTCGTCGGTGGCTTGGGGCGGCGCGGGGTGGTGGCGTCGGCGAGCTACGAGGCGCGCCGGGTCGGGGTACGGTCGGCGATGCCGATCGGCGAGGCCCGCCGGCTCTGCCCGCGGGCCCGCTTCGTTCCCCCCGACGGCACCGCCTACGGGGAGGTCTCGGGGCGCCTCTTCGATCTGCTCCGCACCTTCACCCCGCTAGTGGAGGGGCTCTCGGTCGACGAGGCGTTCCTCGACATCGGAGGCCTCCGGCGCCACTACCCCAACCCAGCCGCGGTCGGGGCGGCGCTGCGGCGGCGGATCCGGGAGGACCTCGCCCTGCCCGCCTCGGTCGGCATCGCCACCTCGATGTTCCTCGCCAAGCTCGCCTCCGAGGACGCCAAGCCCGACGGCCTGCTGCTGGTGGAGGCCGGCACCGAGCTGGCGTACCTGCACCCGATGCCGGTGCGGCGGCTGTGGGGGGTCGGCGAGGCGACGCTGGCGCACCTGGAGATGCTCGGCGTCGCCACGGTCGGCGAGCTGGCGGCGGTGCCGGACGGGGTGCTGGAGCGCCGGGTCGGCCGCAGCCTCGGCCGCCACCTCGCGGCACTGGCGCACGGCATCGACGAGCGCGACGTCGTGCCCGGGGAGACGGTCAAGTCGGTCTCGGTCGAGGCCACCTACGAACACGATCTCACCGAACGGGAGGCGATCGACGTCGCCCTGCTCGGCCTGTGTGACCGCCTCTCGGCCCGGTTGCGTCGGGCGGCATGCGCCGGCCGGTCGCTCACCCTCAAGGTCCGTTTTGGCGACTTCACCACCATCACCCGTTCCCTCACCCTCGCCGCCACGGTGGACCGTACCCCGGCGCTGTGGGACGGGGCTCGCCTGTTGTACGAGCGAGCCGGGGTGGAGGGACGCGGCATCCGGCTCCTCGGCCTCGCGGTTGGCGGGATCACCGCCTCCGGGGAGCCGCGCCAGCTCACCCTGGAGGGGGGGGCCCGGGACACCGCGGCGGAGGCGGCGGAGCAGGTCCGGGCCCGCTTCGGTGACGGCGCGGTGGTGCCGGCCCGCCTCGTTTCCCACTCCGCGGCGGCGTCGCCTCCCGGGCAGGCCGCATCGGGGGAATCGGCTCGCAAAGCTCCGGGTTCCTAGGGCGGGGCAGCGGTATACTTGGCCGATCCGGCCATCCGCGAGGTGGAGAGAATCGCATGCCGCTGAACGAGCGAGAGCAGCGAATCCTCGAGGAGATCGAGCGCCAGTTCTATCAAGAGGATCCGAAGCTCGCCGAGACGGTAGCCAAGACGACGCTGCGGTCGGTTGGCCGCCGTTGGCGGCGGCTGGCCCTGGTCGGCTTCGTCGTCGGTCTGGTGGTCATGCTCTTCACGTTCACGAGTTCGCCCTGGATCGCGGTGGCAGGCTTCATCGTGATGCTGGCTTCGGCCGGCTGGATCACGGTCGACCTCCGGAAGAGCGGAGGCGACGGCGTCCCGGGACGCTTCGAAACGTGGCTCGAACGTACCCGACAGAGGTGGCATCGAGACGGCTAGAGTGACCGTCCCGAGACGTTGCACGTCCATCGAAGAAGGTGTGGGGTACGGCTGCAGGCGTGGCTGTAGCGGTCCTTGATCCGGGTGTGAGGGAGGGGTGTTGGAAGGTTTCACGGCGCAGCAGGCTTCACGGCTCACCGGATGCAGTGCACATCAACTCCGCTACTGGGACAAGGTCAGTCTCGTCACACCGACGATCCAATCCACAGGGGGACGGCCGGGGAGGCGCCGGCTGTACTCGTTTCGTGACCTCGTCGCTCTCCGGGTCGTGAAGAGCCTCCTGGACAACGGCATGTCCGTGCAGCGGGTGCGCCGGGCGTGGGACTACCTGCGCCGCACCGCCGACATGGACACCCACCTGGCGTCGGTGAAGCTCGTCACCGACGGCCAGACCATCTTCCGCATCGCCCAGGACGAGGAGGAGTTGCTCGACGCCCTCCGCCAGGGGCAGCTCGCCTTCTTCGTGGCGATCAACGAGATCGCCGTCAGCGTCGAGGAGGACATCACCCGCTTCGAGCTGGACCGGGAGCATTTCCTCGGCATGCTGCGCCGGGTCGAGGACGACGTGCTCTCCGAGGTCGAAGCCGCCGGCTGAGCCGGCCCGGCCCCCCGTTCAGAATGCCCACTTGCCGTTGCCGCCGCGCCGCGGGATGAGGGTGCTCGGCCGGTACCAGGCGAGGAAACGCTGCCGGGTCCCGAATCGTGACGTGAGCACCGCCGCGGTCTGGTCGAACGAGGTGCGGGCGGTGTCGACGTGGGCCGGGCCGACGCCGCCGGACGGTCCGTAGACCGCCTTCCCGTACACGGAGGCCAGCGGACGCATCGCGGGGTCGATCGCGGCGGCGAGCTCGTTGGGGGTGAGGGCGGCGTTGGGTGGCTGACCGAGGTCGGTGAGGCGGGCCACGATCTCCTCCCAGGCGGCGGTGACGTCGCCCCGCTCCAGGCGCCCGAGGCGCCGCCGCCTCCGGCGCCACTTGACGGCGGGGACGGCGAAGACGAACAGCAGGAGGATCAGGACGAAAGGCGCCGCCAGGATGAGCCATCCCGGGAGGTGGATGCCGGGGGTGCCGGCCGGCAGGTCGCTGGCCGAGATCGGCTGCTCGTCGCCCTCGCCGAACTGGTCGGGGCGGCGTGGCTGGCCCGGCAGCCCCGGGATGAGGGACGGGTCGGCGAGGTCGAGGTAGGCGGTGAGGTCGAAGCCGAGCAGGGCCTCCACGTCGGCGTAGGTGGTCGGGTTCACCCCGTCGCGGCGGGGAGTGGGATCGAAGTGGACCCAACCCTGGCCGGGAACCCACAGCTCTACCCAGGCGTGGGCGTTGCGGTCCCGCACCACGACCACTCCGGGGTTGGCCGGATCGGGCTCACCGGGGGTGAACCCGAGCACGACCCGGGACGGCACCCCGACCATGCGGGCCAGCACCGCCATGGCGGTGGCGAAGTTCTCGCAATACCCGGTGTGGTAGTTCGGCGACGTCCTGTCGAGCAGCCAAGCACCGAGATCGGAGGCGGCATGTCCCGGGTGGATGTCGGTGGTGTAGGCGAAGGCCTCCGAGTGGAACCATGACTCGAGGGCGACGCCCTTCTCGAAGGAGGTCTCCAGGTTGGCGGTTCGTTCCCGAGCGAGGTCCCACAGGGCGGGGTCGAGGTCGTCGGGGAGCTGCAGGTAGCGCTCCACGTCCGGGGGAGTGACCCGGCCCGGGGCGCGCGCTGGGCCGGGAACGTCCTCGTCGGCTTCCTGCGCCGCCCGGAACGAGCCCGAGAGCTCGCCGCTCGGGGTGGTGGCGAGGGTGGCGGGGTCGAGGATCGGGATCTCCGACTCGACCCGGTAGCTCATGCCCTCCAGGGTCAGACCACCGTCGAGCCGCAGCGCCGCGTCGTCGGGGCGCACCCTGAGGGTCTCGAGGAAGGTGCGGTCGGCGGTGACGTCGACCGGGGCGTACGCCTCGGGGATCCAGTCCATGAGGAGCCGGTCGATCACGACGTCGGTGACGACGGTGGCGGTGTCGCCGGCGAAGCGGTATCCCGACCGTTCCCAGGGGCGCTCTTCGAGGGGAACCACCTCGGGGCGCTCGGCGTAGAACTGGTTCCCGCCGTAGGTCTCCATGGTGACGAGCCGGAAGTAGACGTGATCGGCCGGAAGGTCGCCGGAAATCCGGGCCCGGAACACCGGGACGTCGGTGCTGCTGACGAGCGATTGCCGGATCCCGATGAACGGGTTGTAGGAGACACTGCCGAAGAACTCCCCGGTGAGGCCGGTGCTGGTGCGCCAGTCCATCACGCCGTCGTGGGGGACCGCCCCGTGGAGCGAGCCGACGCCGACCAGGCTCCCTACCACGGCGATGCCGACGAGGATCACCGCCGGGCCGCCGAAGCGGGCCCGCGCCGTTGTCGGCCAGCCACCCCGTTTCACCATGCGGCCCGCGGTCTGGTCCCGCTCGTCGACGGTGACGGCGAGCAGGGAGGCGGCGACGAGGAGGAGGAACACGAGGATGCGGGCCGGGCCGGATTCGTTCCGGTTCATCGTGGCGAACTGGAGCGCCATGACGAGCGGCGGGATGAGCGCCACGTAGGGGTGGCCGCGAAGCAGGCCCCAGGCGAGCAGGATGCCGGCGCACCACATGAGGGCGGTGAGGATGATGACGATGCCGCTGAGGGGCACGACCGGTTCCAGGCCGTGGCGGATGACCGAGAGCGCCTGGGAGAGCTGCTCGTTCACCTCCGAGAGGGTGCGGCCGGTCGGGAGCAGCAGGGTGGTGGTCTCGGGGGCGGCAACTCGGGCGGTGGCGATGACCATCGCCACCGCGTTGATGGCGACGGCGAGCAGGATGTGGACCCGGAAGCTGAGGGCGGCCCAGGTGATGGCGATGCCGAGCACGAGGCCCGCCAGGACGACCGGCTGCCAGGGGGGTCCGGTGACGGTGGGGCGCAGCAGCTGGTTGAGGCCGGCGAAGGCGAACAGCAGGGAGGCGATCCCGGCTAGCCAGCTGTAGCGGTAGACCATGCGCGCTCCATCGCTTCCCGCCACGCCGGGGCCCAGGTGGCCCCCGGTCCCGCCAGCACGACGACCGCTCCGGCGTGACGTATCTGCAGTATGGCGTCGTTGTCGTGTTGTGTGGCCGCCATGACGACGGTCCGGTGGTAGTCCCGTGCCAGGAGGTGGAGGGCGGCCACGGTCGGCTCGTCGGGCCGCCCGGTCACGAACACCAGGGCGCCGCCGCTGAGGCCGCGGCGGCGGAGTCGTTGCACGAAGGAGCGGAGGTCGACGTCGGGCAGGGGCCGGATCGTCGCCAGGCCCTCCATCACGATGCTGTAGGCGTCCGAGCTGGTGACGGCGGTGTCGGGTCCGGCCCCGGTCCAGACGATCGGGCTGAACCCGTTGCGGTAGAGGTGCCGGGCCGCCGAGGCGGTGGCCCGCACCGCGTGCTCGAAGGTGTCGGCGGTGGGGTAGGCGCCGGCCCGGGGGTCGAGCAGCACCAGTGCCCGGGACTGCCACGGGGTCTCGAGCTGGCGGATCATCAGCTCGTCGCGGCGCGCCGACGAGGGCCAGTGGACCCGGCGCAGGTCGTCGCCCTGCTCGTACTCGCGCAGGGTGTAGAAGTCCTCCCCTCCGGCTTGCGAGAAGCTGGCCCGGGCCGAGCTGGCGTTGGGGTCCTGGCCGCGGGTGATCGGGATCCCTTGCAGGTCCTCCACCACCGGATAGACGACGAGGCGGTCGATGGCGCGGTCCCGGGAGGTGGACTCCGCCACCTCGATCGGGTCCCGCACCTTCACCGCGGCCGGTCCCACCTGGTAGACGCCGCGGGGCCGGCACAGCACCTCGTAGCGGGCCAGCATCGGCTGGTCGGGCTCGATGCGGTCGGCGACGAAGGTGGCGGTCCCGAGGCGCTGCACCACGTCTTCGGTGATCGCCTGGTGGATGCGGTTGTGGGAGACGAGGGAGACCTCCACGACGGCCCGGTCACCGTCATGGACCTGGAGCGGGGTGATGCTGCGGTCGATGCGGACCCGGGGCGCGGCGCGGCGCACGTAGAACACGCCGACGAGCACCGAGAGCACGAGGAAGATCGCCGATGCCAGCAGGAGCTGCTCCCCGAAGGCGACCCAGAGCAAGGTGAGCGCCAGGGCGGTTCCGAGGGCTGCCCAGCCTCGCACCGTTGGCATCAGACCGCCGCCCGGGTTCCCGGTACGCCGACCCCGGCCCGGATGCCCGCGACGACGTCGGCGACGGTCACGCCGCGCATCTGGGCCTCGGGACGCAGGATCAACCGGTGGTTGAGCACCGGGTGCAGCATCTCCTTGACGTCGTCGGGGGCGACGTATTCGCGCCCCTGCTTGGCGGCGTGGGTGCGGGCCGCCCGCTGCAGGAACAGGGTCGCCCGGGGGGACGCTCCCAGCAGCACATCGGGGTCGTTGCGAGAGGCTTCGGCCAGGTCGACGAGGTAGGAGGCGACCACGTCGGCGACGTGGATGCGGCGGGCGATGTCGGTCATCCGCACCACGTCGTCCCCGGTGACGACCGGGCGCAGGTCGTCGAAGGTGGAGTGGTCGCCGTGGGTGCGAAGCATCTCCAGCTCCTTGTCCCGTTCCGGGTATCCCATCGTGAGCCGCATCATGAAGCGGTCGAGCTGCGCCTCGGGGAGCGGGTAGGTGCCTTCGTGCTCGATCGGGTTCTGGGTGGCGACGACCATGAAGGGGGGCCCGAGCGGCCGGGTGACCGCGTCGACGGTGACCTGATGCTCCTCCATCGCCTCCAGCAGCGCCGACTGGGTCTTGGGGCTGGCCCGGTTGATCTCGTCGCCGAGGACGACGTTGGCGAACACCGGCCCAGGCCGGAACACGAAGTGGGACGAGTCCCGGTCCCACACCGCCACGCCGGTGACGTCGGAGGGGAGGAGGTCGGGGGTGAACTGGATGCGTTGAAACGTGCAGTCGATCGACCGTGCCAAGGACTTCGCCAAGAGGGTCTTGCCGACGCCGGGGACGTCCTCGATGAGGAGGTGGCCCGCGGAGAGCAGACACGTGGTGGTCAGCTCGATCGTGTCACGCTTGCCCTGGATGACGCGTTCGATGTTGTCGGCAACAGCGTCGAATCGCTGTCTGAACCAGTGGAGATCCTGGGCGGTGACCGTCACGAGTGCTCCTTGGGTTGTTGTCGGCGGCGGGTGACGAAGGATATCAGTGACCCCTGGTATTGGGATTCCGCTCCCAACAACGGCGGCGCGGTACGATGCGTTCCAATGTGGACGTGGGGTACTGCTTGGGCTGTCGGACGGCGGCCCTCTCTCTGGATTGAGGGGGTGCGCACCTTGGCTGCGTTCTCCCGCCGACGGTGGTGGCGACGTCCCCCCTTCCTCCCTGCTCCCGACCACGGCTACCTGCGGTGGCGGATGCTGACCGCCTACGGGGATCCCGACGCCGTTCCCTCGCCTCGTGAGCTCGTGGCGTACCTGCGGTGGCGGCGCCGGCAACGCCTCCCGGTGGCGTCGAGGGGAGGGTGAGTGGTGGCCGAGTCGCTGCGTGACGAGCTGCTCGCCATTCCCGGCATCGACGGCGCCGAGGTCGATGACGGCGACGGGGTTTCCGGGGTGCGGGTGCAGCTCGCCGCCGGGGCCGATCCGGATCGGGTGGGGCAGGCGGTGCAGCGGGTGCTGGCGACCCATGGCATGCGTTCCACGGTGGCGCCGGGGACGGTGCCCGCCTCCGGCCCGCCGCCTCCTCCCGGGGCCAGCTCGGTGGTGGCGTTCCCGCAAGGTGGCCGGGAGGGAGCAGCCGGGCGCCGCACCGTGATCGTGCCGTCCGACGGGTCGCCGGAGGCCGAGGCCGCTGCGGTGGCGCCGCCGTTGCCGGCGCCAGTGGCGATGCTCGACGTCGTGACCGTGGAGGAGGGTACCGCCGGGGTCGTGGTGCGGGTGATCGGCCAGGACGGGAGCCGGGCGGAGCGCCGGGCCCGGTCCACCGGGAAGGGTCTCGACGAGGCGATCGTGGCGGCGGTGGCCGACCTGGTGGGGGCGAGCCCGCAGCCGCTGGTGCTGGCGGTGCACGACGAGGAGGCGGGGGAGACCAACAGCGTCACCGTCGTGATCGAGATCGGGGGCGGGGACTACCGGGCCGGAGCCGCCGTGGTGGAGGCGGGTCGTGCCTTCGCCATCGCCCAGGCCGCCTGGATGGCGCTCACCGAGCCGGTTTGAGGACCTCCTGCGGGAGGGCGGCGGTGTGGGGCGCCGGGATCAACTCGACGATCACGTCGGACGAGTCTTCGAGGGTGATGACCGGCTCCGGTTGCGCCCGGGGCAGCTCGATACGGAGGGACGCCAGGTTCTCCTCGTGGCGGGTGGCCTTGGCGAGCACGTCGCGCACGATGAGCCGGAGCTGGTCCCGGGGCGGGTCGGCGAGTTGCTCCGATTCGTCGTCGTCGGCCGACAGCACCGCGACGTCGCGCCGCCGCAGGTCCCAGATGATCACTTCCTGGGTGATCTTGTCCGCCGAGAGCGCCGACAGGTCGGGCACGATGACCCCGTCGGCCTGGCCGGCGGCGACGATGCCCACCATGGCGCGGAACCCCTCCCGGCCGAGGGCCCGGCCCGGGGTGCGGACGTCCTGGCAGATGGCGACGAGTTGGTGGCCGGTGTTGGCGGCCCAGCGGCGGATCTTCTCGGACTGGGCGAACGCCGGCTGCCCTGTCTCCATGCCGGTTGATTCCCGGACGTAGCCGACGACCCTCACAGCCTCTCTCCGTTCCGTGGCGCTCCAGTCTCGCAGCGTGGTCGGGGTGAATCAATCACCGGGGGACAGGGATGGGCCCCCCTGTACCCACCGTGCGTCCGGTGGCCGAACCGTCGCTGGTAGCCTGCCGTCATGGCGAGAGCCCTCGTGCTCAATGCGTCGAATGAGCCGCTGTCGGTCGTTCCGGTCAGGCGGGCCATCGTGCTCGTCCTCCGTGACCGCGCCGACGTGGTCGCCTCCAACGGCAAGGTGTGGCGCTCCGAGCACGTCAGCTTCCCGGCCCCGTCGGTGATCCGGCTCCGCCACTACGTGCGGGTGCCCTACGCCCGCCGGGTTCCCCTCAACCGGCGCGCCGTGTTCCTGCGCGACGACCACCGTTGCCAGTACTGCCTCCACCCGGCCGAGAACCTCGACCACGTGGTGCCGAAGTCCCAGGGCGGGCTCCACACCTGGGAGAACGTCGTGGCGTGTTGCCGCCGCTGCAACACCCGCAAGGGAGGCCGCACCCCGGAGGAGGCCAGCCTCCACCTCCACCGCAAGCCGATCGCGCCCCGCCAGCACAGTTGGGTGTTGGTGGCCACCGGCGCCATCCCGGACCCGTCGTGGGAGCCCTATCTGCTTGTCGGGTGAGCGCGAGCGCGGCGGCTCAGTTGAAGGCGTCGGGGTAGCAGACCGTGCCGGCGATCTTCGCCGTGGAACCTTCCGCCCGCACCGGGACCTCGCCGGCGGTGGCGCCGGCGCACAGCCACTTCCCGGAGGCGCTGCGGGTGATGACGTAGAGGAAGTCGTGATCCGACGAGTCGTCGTCCCAGTAGACCGTGCCGACCGTGCCGCTCGGGGTGGTGCCGGCGGTGTGGCTGGTGACTTTGACGTTCGGGACCTGGCTCTCGAGGCGGCTCTGGGTGAGTCCGACGAACGTCTCGCTGGAGGAGTCGTAGGACCGGCCCGCTCCGGCTAGCACGCTGTTGATCAGCGCCCGAGCCGCGTTGTCCTGGGCTGCGGTGTCGGCGAAGGGGCCCTCGCCGCCCACCCGGTACTTGGGTCCGGGGGCGTAGGAGTACGGCACCGGCGCCCCCTGGAACCCGAGGTCGCAGAAGGCGGGGTCGACGCCGACGGTGGACGCCACCGCGGCGAGGTCGAGCCACACCGGGGCGCCGTCGGGCGGGCTGAGCCAGATGCCGTAGGGGAGGGCGTCGGGATCGACGAGGCGGGCATCGCGCGGGGCGGAGAACACGAGAGCCCGTTCGGTCACCGAGAACGGCGGCAGGTACACGGTGGCGAAAGAGCGCCGCCACAGGTCGTCGTCGCCGGTTTCGAGGGACAGCTCGGCGGCCCCCCCGTCCGACCACTGGGCGACGGCGGCTGGCACCGGTCCCTCGGTGGCAGGCCACGGCACCATGTCGGGTGTGTCGTTGCTGACCTCGAAGGTCACGGCGACGATCTGGGCCACCGGCTCGATGTCGGGATCGCCGCACTGCAGGTTGCCGAGGGCGAGGGGCTGCACGTGCACTCCATTCCCCCAGGTCACGGTGTCGTCGAGGTGGACGGTGGCGACGGTCGGGGCACTCCAGAAGATGCCGGTCTCCGGTGAGGTGAGGTCCCAAACGGCGACGGCGGTGCCGTCGATGCTCAACTCGACCCCCATGGCGACGGTACGGTCGGTGGGAACCGAGAACCCCACCGTGGCCCGGGCCGAGAGGCCGGCCTCGATCCACGCCACGGCGGCCCCGGTGGCGGCGTTGTGTCCCGGGTGGAGCAGGTCGACCGGGTAGCGGTCCCCGACCGAGTCGATCAGCGTGAGCCGCAGCGCCCGGTCGTGCCCGAAGGCGTGGGCGTCGAACGGGATGGCGACCGCGCCGCTGTTGCGGACCGAGACGCCGACCAGCACCTCGCTGGCACCGGTGGCGAGTGCTTCGGGCGACTCGTCGGCGAAGACCGAGTCGGCGGCGACGTCGACCCCGTCACCGTTCCACACCTGGCCGAGCAGGAGCGAGACGGCGACGACGGGGACATCGCCGGTATCAGCGGCGGGTTCCTCGGCCTGGAAGGAGCCGGCCGAGGCGGCGGTGCTGGTGACCAGCGCCAGGGCGCCCAACAGGAAGGCGGCGAGGGCGATGGAGAACCTACGGAACATCGGGGCACCAGTCGGGTCGGCTCTGCTCAAGCATCGGAACCGGGGTTTCTGCTGTTGAGAGGTTTCGTGTTGCACGATACCGAGCGGCGGCCGCCGATGGGTGTCATTGCGGCAGATCGTTACGAGCTGGCGGCTCCCGCCGTCCCACTCAGGCTGGCCTGGATGGCGGCGAGGCGGGGCACCGAGATCCCGGCCCGGGCGGCGTGAGCGAGGGCTCGCGCCAGCCGGGTGGGGGCGCTGCGCCCGGTGGCGGCGTGGTCAGGGTCGGCTTCGATGGCGTGCGCCAAGCCGGCCATGAGCTTGTCGCGATCGAGGGTGGCGCCGGAGAGCCATTCCTGCAGGTCGAGGACCTCGGAGGCCACCTCGGTGGCGAGGGATCGATGGTTCTCCCACAGCGAGCCGACCGTGCCCTCGGTCTGGAGACCGGCGATGTTGACGGTGAGGATGTAGAGGTTCTTGCGCACCAGCTCGAAGAGCAGCTCCTCGGCGGTGTCGACCGCGCCGGTGGGGATCCCGATGCGGGACAGTGCCCGCGCCAGCAGGCCGGCGCAGGGCCCGCCGACCGCGGTCGGCAGGATCACCTTCGCGTCCCGGCCCGGCTTCTTCTCGAACCACACCACCGCGACGGTCGGCTCGGTGATGTCGTGCGCCAGCCAATCGGGGGGCAGCAACTCGTTCTGGAGCAGCCCGACGTGGGGATACCACACCGGGGGGAGCGAGGTCAGGACCGGGCCGAGGTCGGCCTCGGCCACGGCGACCAGGGCGATCTCGGGGTGGGGGAGGCGCTCGGCGAGCACTGCAGGATCCTCGCCCCGCAGCACCGGGTACACCGGGTGGCCGGTCCGGAGCAACGCTCGGGCGAACACCCCGCCCATCTCGCCGATGCCGATGATGACGGCGGGAGTCTCGTGGGGGGAGTCCATCGTCCGGACGTTAGTTGAACGTTCCCAGCGCGTTTCCGACGCGTTGACGGTTCAGGACGGGTCGGAGATCCCCACCTCTGAAGGCCCCGGGTCCCGTTGGGTGCGCCGATTCCGTGAGCAGCGATCGTGCCGCCAGCCACACCGCCACCGTCGCCAGGATCAGGCCGAGCGCCACAACGACCGCGATCACCCGCTCGGCGATGCTCGATCTCGGGTCCGCCTGCACCACCGGCTCCCTACCGGGGGAGCGGGGATCGGTGCCGGAATCCACGATGCCGACCGTACCCGAAGTCGCCAGAGATTGGGAGGCGCCTCGGGGCCCCGGCTCGACCGTCACGGGACAGGGCCTTGCGGCTCATTGTCGAGTCGTCGACCGGCTGATACGGTCGGCGGAGCCATGGCCTGGTGCGGTGGCGTCCATCCCGAGAGTGTTTGGGGGGAGTACTGATGCGTCGCCTGGTGACCGGTCTGGTTGGTGTGATGTTGCTGGTGGGGTTCCTCACCCGGTCTGCCTAACGCTCGCCGAGACGTTCCTCGACTCGCCCCAGGTGCTCTACGGCGTCACCAACGAGCCCCGCAACACCAGCGACACCGACGTCTGGAACGCCATGAACGCTGCGGTGACGACGCTCCGGAGTGTCGAGTCCCCTGAGGGTCCGCACCATCTCATCGCGGTCCAGGGCACCCAGGACTGGGCTCGCACCCTCGACTACTACGTGACCCATCCGATCACCGCCGGCGGCGGCACCAACATCGTCTACGAGACCCACGCCTACAACCCGCCCGGCGACTGGCAGGAGCTGTTCATCGAGCCGGCGGAGACGCTGCCGGTGATCATCGGCGAGTACGGGCCCGACGGCACCTACATGACGACCGTCCAGGTCGCCCAGCAGCTCATGGCGACCGCTGAGACCCACGAGATCCCCTACATCGGGTGGTCGTTCTCCTCACAGAACCGGCCGACCATGCTGCAGGGCGACGATCCAAGCGAATACCTCCAGTACGGCTGGCCGCTGGTGACGACCGAATGGGGCCAAGCGATCATCGACCGCCTCGCCGTTCCGTGGTGAGGGTGGGTTCGCCGGGCTGATCCGGCTCGGGTTCGACGGGCTGGTCGTCGGGCTCGAGCTCCTGGAAGATGGTGAGCTGGAGCCCGGCGGGGGCCTCGAGGCGTGAGTTGAGCGACTGCCACGGGGTGACGGTGGGAGGGCCGATCAGGGTGGCTCCGGCCCGGACCAGCTCTTCGGTGAGGCCCGCGGTGTCCACCACCTCGAAGGCGACCCGGTACTTCGGGCTCGGCGTCCCGTCCGCCTCGACCCCGTCGATGAGGCGTTTCTGCGCCGGGTTGACGAACTCGATCGTGGCCCGTCCGGCGTCGAGCACGATCACCTTGGCGCCACCCTCACTCTCAACCCTCAACTCCTCGTCGAGGCCGAGGGTGTCGCGGTAGAAGGCGATGGCGGCGTCGAGGTCCTCGGTCTCGACCACCAGTCGAAGCTGGCGGACCTCGCCATGCGGTCGCGATTCCGTCATGGCTCGGAGCATACGCCCCAAGGCCGATTCAGTCGGCGATGCGCCCGTCCACCAGCCGCACGCTCCGGGTGATCCGGACCCGGTCGAGGAACGCCCGGTCGTGGGTGACGAGCAGCAGGGTGCCGCCGAAGGTGTCGAGGGCCTGTTCGAGCTGCTCGATGGCGGGAAGGTCGAGGTGGTTGGTCGGCTCGTCGAGCACCAGCAGGTTCGCCCCCTGGGCCATGAGCAACGCCAGTCCGGCCCGGGTCCGCTCACCCGGCGACAGTGACGACGTCGGGCGTTCCGCGTGCGGCCCGGCAAGGCCGAATTTGGCGAGCAGGGTGCGCGCCTCGGCCCCCGGCAGCGTCGTGGCGTCCGTGAACGCCCGCGCCAGCGTCGTGGTGCCGTCGAAGCGGGCCCGCACCTGCTCGATCTCGCCGACTACCACGCCGCTTCCGAGGCGGACCGAGCCGGCGGTGGGGGCGATCCTCCCCAGGATCACGTCGAGCAGCGTCGACTTCCCGGCGCCGTTGTGGCCGGTGAGGGCGATCCGGTCCCCGTACCCGACGAGCAGGTCGATCGGGCCCAAGGTGAAGCCATCCCGTTCCACCGACACCCCGGTGAGACGGGCGACCACGTCGCCGCTGCGCCGGGTGTCGGGCACCTCGAGACGCAGCTGCCACGGTTGGCGCGGCTTGTCGACGACCTCGAGCCGCTCCATCGCCTGCTCGGTCCGGGCCGCCCGTGCCGCGAGTTGCTCGGTCTGGTTGGTCTTGAAGTGGCGGACGAACTTGTCCGGCTCGTCCGAGCGGCGCCCCTTCGCTTCGCCCTGCCGCGCCCATTCCCGCTCCCGCTGGCTGCGGTCGGTGAGGGTGCGGCGCTTCGTCTCGTACACCTCGTACCGTTCCCAGGCGTGGCGGCGGACCCGCTCCCGCTCCTCCCGGTAGCTGTCCCAGCCACCCCCGTACACGGTGATGCGGTGGGAGAACTCGTCGATCTCCGCCACGTCGGTGACGACCCGTTCGAGGAAGCGACGATCGTGGCTCACGAGCAGGGTCGCCGCCTCGACCCCGAGCATCCAGTCCTCGAGCCGGGCGAGGCCATCGAGGTCGAGGTCGTTGGTGGGCTCGTCGAGCAGGTACACGTCGAACCGCGACAGGAGCAGCGCCGCCAGACCGGCCCGGGCCGCCTCGCCGCCCGACAGGGTGGCGGTCGGTTGGTCGAGCAGCCGGGTGGTGAGGCCCAGCTCGTCGCATACCACGCCGATGCGGGCCTCCAGATCCGCCGCCCCCAGCCCGAGCCAGCGTTGCCAGGCGGTGTCGTACTCGTCGTCGGCGCCCGTGCCGGCGGCGAGGGCGATGGTGGCGGCGTGGAGATCGGTGGTGGCGGCGGCGACACCGGTGCGCCGATACAGCAGCTCTCGCACTGTCTCGGTCGAGCGTTCCGGCTCCTGGCGGAGCCAGCCGACGGAGGCGGTGGCGGGGGCGACCCGCACCTCCCCGGAGTCGAGGGGGATGGCTGCGGCGCAGGCCGCCAGGAGGGTCGACTTGCCGACCCCGTTCGGTCCGACCAGGCCGATGCGCCGGTCGGGGGCGACGACGAGATCGATGTGGTCGAGGACGGGGCGGGCATCCCGGGTGACGGTGACATCGTGGAGCGAGAGGGTGGCGAGCATGCGGGAACTCCTCGGAGACGGAGGGACGGCAGGGGTTCGTCACATGCGCATGCCGGGAGTTTGCCAGGTCGGATGGAGTCGTGCCACCCTCGATGAGCTGGAAGTGAGCGCCGCCCGGGGACGAGAGGAGGCT
This sequence comes from uncultured Acidimicrobiaceae bacterium, assembly GCA_964416425.1. GTDB lineage: Bacteria > Actinomycetota > Acidimicrobiia > Spongiisociales > UBA5794 > CAYQEC01. The sequence continues at coordinate 89,918 of CAYQEC010000009.1, forward strand.
CGAGGTGTCGGAGATGTCGAATCGCCGTGGGGAGCGGGCGCTGCTCTGGCTCCTCACCGCCCTCACGCTGCTCGCCGTCGGGTTCGTGTCGTTGACCGTGCTGCGACCGAAGCTCACCGTCGGCGATGGAAGCGGGAGCTGGAGCGCCCTGACCGGTCACCACCAGGTGGTTGCTCAAGCGTCGATCGAGGCCGGCTGGGCCAGTTGGGGTGGGTTCGAGATGACGGCGGTGGAGGAGGTGCCGGGAGCCGCCGTCGCCGGGGCCTGGCTCCTGCGGTCGTCCGCAGCGGCCGGAGCCGTCGGCGCGGTCGAGGCGGATCGCTTCGACAGTCCCCTCGACTACCTCGCGGCCCGCTACCCGGGCCTCGACCTCGCCGGGGCGGCGTTGCCGCAGCGGCTGGGCCACCGGGAGCAGGCCGACCTGATCGTCCTGTGGGACATCACGGACTGCGCCGCGCTCGTCGAGGGTCGGCAGCCCGAGATCGTGCTTCACAACCTGGCAGGGTTCTCCTTGCGGCGCAGCCTCGACTTCTCCGTCTTGGCACCCGCCTTCGACTACGGGACCTTGGTCGACACCGGCATCTGCCCGCCACGGTAAGGGGGTGATGGGGCGTCGGGGTGACGGGGCGTCGCCGGGGTCTGGAAGCTGTCCTTGCCGCCTGGTATCATCGAACGTATGTTCGATGGTG
>CAYQEC010000010.1:0-13105 GCA_964416425.1 uncultured Acidimicrobiaceae bacterium
GCGGAGCCGCCTCGCCGGTCCCCCCTGATTCCAGGGGGGACGACAGAATGGCTCCCCCCTCGGCTCGATCGCCGCCGCTCTGGGCGGCGCCTCGCCGGTCCCCCCTGATGCCAGGGGGGACGACAGAATGGCTCCTCCCTGATGCCAGGGGGGACGAGGGAACCGGCGATTCCTCTACTCTTCGCTCCGATGAGACCGAGCTGGGACGACTACTTCCTGAGCCTGGTCGACCAGGTGGCCACCCGCGCCACCTGCGACCGGGGCAAGAGCGGGTGCGTCGTCGTGCGCGACAAACGCATCATCTGCACTGGCTACGTCGGCTCTCCCTCCGGGATGCCGCACTGCGACGAGGTCGGCCACGACCTCAAGCAGGTGACCGATGAGGACGGGACGACCCGCCAGCACTGCGTTCGCACCGTGCACGCCGAGCAGAACGCCATCGTGCAGGCGGCCCGCTACGGGCTACGCCTCGAGGGGACGACGATGTACTGCTCGATGGAGCCGTGCCGGGTCTGCGCCATGTTGATCGCCAGCACCGGCATCGACCGCGTCGTTGCCCGCCGGCGCTACCACGCCGGCGGCGACACTCCCGAGATCCTGGCGGTGGCCGGCGTCACCCTCGACATCGTCGAGGACGTCGTGGAGTCCTACGAAGGCCAGTAGGTCACTCATGTCACCCTCCCTGGGATCAGGGAGGTTCCCTCCGCCGCAGGCGGAGGCGTCGTAGAGGCGGTGGCGAAGCCGCCGGCGATTCGGGGAGGGTCGCGGCGGGGGGCGGCACGGGACCCCCCTCGGCTCGAACGCCGCCGCTCTGGACGGCGCTTCGCCAGGTCCCCCCTGATTCCAGGGGGGACGACAGAACGGCTCCCCCCCTGATTCCAGGGGACGAGAGGAGGGCGACCGTCAGCCAGACGGCGCGAGGCGCACCAGCGCCGTCCCGTCGATGCGAAGCCGAAGCGGGGAACCGATCGGGATCCGCACCGGGGACCGGGTCTCGAGCACGTCGTGGCCCACCGCCACCCACAGATCGAACCCACCGCGCCGGTACACGTTGGCCAGCACCTCCCCGTCGACCGGCCCAGCGTCGTCGAGTGTGACCGCCGGAGCCGGGACGAGGACCCGGTGCACGCCGTTCGGGAGATCGACGGCAACGATCGTCCAGCCGAGATCGGCGCGGCCGCCGGTCACCGAGGCGGTGACGATGGCGCCGGCGCCGAGGAGCCGGGCCACGAACTCGGTACCCGGATCCCGCCACAGCTCCTCCGGCTCGCCCTGCCGCTCCACCGTCCCGGCCCGCATCACGACGACTCGGTCGGCGACCGCGAACGCCTCGTCCTGGTCGTGGGTCACGTAGAGCACGGTGATCCCGAGGCCGGCGAAGATGCCCCGCATCTCGCCGATGAGGCGGTCCCGCAACGCCCGGTCGAGGGAGCCGAGCGGCTCGTCGAGCATGATGAGCCGGGGCGAGGGCGCCAGGGTGCGGGCCAGGGCGACCCGCTGCTGCTCGCCGCCGGAGAGGTCGGCGACGGAGCGGTCGTCGTAGCCGGCGAGACCTACCAGGTCCAGCACCTCGGCCACCCTCCAGGCCCGATCGGCGGGCGCCATACCGGCCATCCGCAGCCCGAACTCGACGTTGCCGGCCACGGTGCGATGGGGAAAGAGGGCATGGTCCTGGAACATCATGCCGAAGCCGCGGCGGTGGGTCGGCACCGCGTCGAGCGGTTCACCGTCCCAGGCCACGGTGCCGGTGGCGGGACGCTGCAGGCCGGCGATCACCCGCAGCAGGGTCGTCTTGCCGCACCCCGAAGGACCCATCACCGCCACCACGGCCCCGCCCGGCACCGTCAGATCCACCCCGGCGAGAGCGAGGTGGTCGTCGAAGCGCACGGTGATGTCACGGCACTCCAGCATCAGAACTCACCCAGCTTGCCGACCCGGACCCGCTCGATCAGCAGCACCGCCAGCCCGGTGAGCAGCATGAGCAGGGTGCTGAGCGCCATCGCCCGCCCGAACGTCGCCGCTCCCGGCTGGCCGAGGAGGCGGAAGATGGCAGTCGGCAACGTCGGGTTGGTGGGCAGCGCCAGGAACGAGGTCGCCCCGAACTCACCGAGCGACACCGCGCAGGCGAAGCCGGCCCCGACCAGGCCGGCCCGCGCCACCAGCGGCAGGTCGACCTCGCGCCACACCCGCCCCGGCGACGCCCCCAGCACCGCGGCGGCGTCGCGGAGTCGCTGCTGGATGCTGCGCATCACCGGCACCGCGGTGCGCACCACGAACGGAATCGCCACCAGCGAGTGGGCCACCGGGATCAGCCACAGCGAGGTGCGGAGGTCGACCGGGACGTCGAGGGCGAGCAGCATGCCGAAGCCCAGCGTCACCGCCGAGGTTCCGAGGGGGAGCATCAGCAGGGCGTCGAAGGTACGGGCGGCGACCCCGCGGCGGTAGGCCACCACCGCCGACGCCAGCAACCCCACCACCACCGCCAGCACCGTGGCGAGCAAGGCGAAGCGCAGCGAGTTGCCGATGGCGGTCGCCGGAGGCACGAACAGGCCACTGCCGGTCCGCTCGGTCAAGCCCCGGTAGAAGGCGAGGCCGAGCCCGGAGGGCGTCCGCACCGAGCGGTACACCAGCACCAGCAGGGGAGTGCCGAGCAGCACCGCCATGAACCCGAGGTTTGCGGCCACCACCAAGCGGGCTCCCCAGCCGGTGGGGCGGCGGGCGGTGGCGGCGGACCGGAGCCGGAACTGGTGGCTGCGGCGTTGCTGGTAGCGGGAGTAGGCGACGAGGATCGCCGAGACCCCGACCAGTTGCAGCACCGCCAGGGCGGCTGCCACCGGGAAGTCGAGCAGGGCGGTTGCCTGGCGCCATATCTCCACCTCGATGGTGGCGTGGTGTAGACCGCCCAGGATGAGGATCACCCCGAACGACGTAAACGTGAAGAGGAACACGATCGAGGCGGCCGAGGCGATCGCCGGCCGCAGCAACGGCAGGGTCACCTCGCGCAACGTCTGCCAACGGTTCGCCCCCAGCACCCGGGCGGCCTGCTCCAGCGACGGGTCGAGCCGCTCCCAGTAGCTGCCGACGGTGCGCACCACCACCGCGTAGTTGAAGAAGACGTGGGCGATGAGGATGGCCCACACGGTACGGCGCAGGTCGACGCCGAGGGGCCCACCCGGCCCCAACAAGGCGAGGAAGGCGCTGCCCACCACCACCGTCGGCAACACGAACGGGATCGTCACCCCGGCCCGGACCAGGCGCCGGCCCGGGAAGTCGTAGCGGGCCAGGACGTAGGCGCCGGGAAGGCCGACGAGCAGCGTGAGCAAGGTGGAGGCGATCGCCTGCCACAGGGTGAACCACGCCACCCCGAGCAGGGAAGGGCGGCCGAAGACGGCCCCGAACGGCGCCAGGTCGAGCCGGCCGTCGGGGGCGAGGCCGGTGACGATGATCGTCACCACCGGGTACACGAAGAAGTACCCGAGGAACATCACCGGGACCGCCACCAGCAGCACGGATCCGAGGCGCCCGCTCCCGCGGGTGCGGCTCAGCGGACGGCGTCGGTCCACTGCTCGATCCATTCCTCCCGGTGGGCGTCGATGGCGGCGGGATCCACGGTGGCGGTGTGATCCGGGATGGTGGCGAAGTCGACGAACACCGGAGGCAGGGTCGCCTCGGTGCTGGCGGGGAATACGAACATCGTCAGCGGGATGTCCTCCTGGAACGTGTCGGAGAGCAGGAAGTCGATCAGTCGGCCTGCCGCCTCCGGGTAGGCGGTCCCGGCGAGCACGCCGGCGAACTCGATTTGGCGGAAGCAGCCGTCGGTGATCACCGCGGTGGGCGCCTCCTCGACCGGGGGATCGGCGAAGTAGACCTCGGCCGGGGGCGACGAGGCGTACGACACCACTAGCGGCCGGTCACCTTCCCCGGAGCCGCCGGAGAACGAGCTGTAGTAGGCCTCCTCCCACCCGGAGGTGACGAGCACGTCGTTGGCGGCGAGGTCGGACCAGTAGTCGCGCCAGTCGTAGTCGCCGCCCTCGGGGAAGGTGGCGATCGTCGCCAGCAGGAAGGCGAGGCCCGGCGACGAGCTGGCCGGGTCCTCCACCACCAGGGTCCCGTCGTAACGGGGATCGGCCAGGTTCCGCAGCGTCTCCGGCACCGGCAACCCGGAGGAGGCGAAGGCCTCCTTGTCGTAGTTGAGGCAGACGTCGCCGAAGTCGATCGGGGTCACCCGGTGCTCGGCGTCGAGCACCAGGTCGCCGGGCACCACGTCGAGCCGGGGCGAGGTGTAGGGGAGGAAGAGGTCCTCGTCGAGGGCGCGGGACAGGAACGTGTTGTCGATGCCGTAGAGCACGTCGGCGATCGGGTCGTCCTTGGTGAGAATCGCCTGGCTGAGCATGGTGCCGGCGTCGCCGGCCTGGAGCACGCTCACCACGATCCCGGTCTCGGCGGTGAAGGCCTCGAGCACACCGTCGGAGACGGCGAAGGAATCGTGGGTCATGAGGACCAACTCGGAAGGAGCAGGCTCGGTGGTGGCGGCTGCGGTGGTGGTGGCGGCGTCGTCGCCGCAGGCCGCCACGGCCAGCGAAGCCGCCAGGAGCAGGATCGTGATCCGGTTACGCATCGGATGGGTTCCTTTCGTGGATCACCAGCAAGACCCCGCCGTCCACGGTGACGGTGCCTTCCCGGCCGGTCAGCAGATTGCTGATCCCACGAGTCGAACCGGTCGGGAGCGGGGCCCCGCCGAGGGGCCAGCGCATCCCGGAGGTGGTAACCCCGACGGCGTCACCGCCGACGGAGAGGATCGACACGGTATCCCCGTCCTCACCCTCGATCCGCCCCGGGTGATTGGGGCGAACGACGAGGATCCGGGTGGTCCCGATCCGCCACTCGATCCGCACCGCGGCGAACCGGTCGGCGGCGAAGAGGAGGGCGTTACCGAGCAGGTGATCGAGGCGACCACCGTGGCCGCCGATGACGATCGCCTGCGCCAAGCCGCGGGAGATCACCCGCTCCAGGGCGAGTTCGAGGTCGGTGGCGTCCTTGTCGGCCGGGTAGCGCTCGACGGGCACGCTGGAGCGTTCCACCGCCGCCAAAGTCGCAGGGTCCACCGAGTCCATGTCCCCGATGACGAGATCGGGGCGGATGCCGAGCGCCCCGGCACGGTCGAGACCCGAGTCGGCCGCCACCACCCAGGCGGGGGAGGGGAGGTCGGAGAGCACGGCGGGATCGATGGCGTCGCCGCCGGCGATGACCAGGGCGGGACCTGGATGCTTCTCGGTGCTCGCGTCCACTCGCTTCCTCCGCTGGTATGACCCAGTTCAGGTTCCACGGGTCGGCGGCGTCCGTAGGCGGTGCCTACACCGGCCACCCTCTCAGCTCGGCGTTCCCGAACTCCCCGGGGTGGGATCACGACCACGATACCCACTTCTCACCGTCCAAGAGTCGGGGAGGGTCGGTGAGCGACTGCATGGGACCCCCTCGGCTCGAACGCCGCCGCTCTGGGCGGCGCCTCGCCGGTCCCCCCTGATTCCAGGGGGGACGAGGGAACGGGCAGTGGGGGAGGAGGGAACGGGCAGGGGGGACGACAGCTTCCGTCACCGTCCCTGCTGGCCTTTCTTTCACCCTCCCTGGGATCAGGGAGGTTCCCTCCGCCGCAGGCGGAGGCGTCGTAGAGGCGCAGCCGGAGGCTGCGGCGATTCGGGGAGGGTCGCGGCGGGGGCCCGGCTGATTCGGCCTCTCTTTCACCCTCCCTGCTGGCAGGGAGGGTCAGAGAGTTCGCCGCAGGCGCACGATCCGGGGAGGGTCAGCCCAGACCCGGCAACGCTGCACCTTCCTCGGCTTGCCTGCGGCTCGCCGGTCCCCTCTCGAGAAGAGAGGGGACCGGGCGGGTGCTAGCTTCACCGCGGGCAACAAACGGGAGAGCCTCGATGACGGCCAACCGCCACACCACGGACCGCGACTGGCCGACCGGAGGCGAGAGCCGCACCGTCGTCATCGGTATCGGCGGTGGTTCCGGATCGGGGAAGACGACGATCGCCCGGGCCGTGGTCGACGCCGTCGGCAACGACACGGTCGCCCTGATCCCGCACGACGCCTACTACCGCGACTTCGGCCTGCTGCCCTTCGAGGAACGGGCCGCCGTCAACTACGACCATCCCGATTCGCTGCAAACCGATCTCCTCATCCACCATCTCGAGGAATTGCGGTCGGGACAGGCGATCGAACGGCCGGTCTACGACTTCGCCGCCCACCTCCGCACCGACAAGACCATCCGCATCGAGCCCGAATCGGTGGTGCTGGTGGAGGGGATCCTGGTGCTGGCGGAGCCGGAGTTGCGCAAGATGATGGACCTGAGGATCTATATCGACGTCGACGCCGACCTACGACTCATTCGCCGCCTGCAACGCGACATGGTCGAGCGGGCTCGCACCGTCGAATCCGTCATCGACCAGTACCTCAACCAGGTGCGACCGATGCATCTCCAGTTCGTCGAGCCGTCGAAGCGCTACGCCGACATCATCGTGCCGGAGGGCTACAACCCGGGAGCGGTGGGCACCATCACGTCCATGATCCGCGACGTGCTGGGCGGCTAGCGGCCGACCTGCTCGAGCAGCCCGTCCAGCACAACCTGCATCGAGGCGGCGTAGATGGCGTGACCCTCGGCCGAGGCGTGGAACATGTCAGGGGCGAAGATGACGGCCGGATCGCCTGACACGAACGGTTTCCAGCCCGGTCCCCAGGTGTCCGACTTGAGCACGCCCGGATGGCGGCGGGCGGCGCGACGCACGGCGCGGTCGATCATCCGGCCCCGGATGCGGGCGGCCCGGCGGGGAACGTTGGGGAGGCGGGGGATCGTGCCCAGATCGCCGATGCCGGAGATCCCGACCGCGATCCCGGCGGCGCACAGTGTCGTCAGGATCTGGTCGATTTCGGCTTCGAAGCGCCGCAACGGCGTGGCGCGCAGGGCGTCGTTGGCTCCCACCGACACGAGGGCGATGTGCGGCCGGGTGGCGATGGCGGCCGCCACTTGGGTGGCGAGCACATCACGGGCCTTGGACCCGCCCACCGCGATGCTGCACACCTCGACCCGGTAACGGTCGGCGAGACCCAACGCCAGACGCCGGACCCAGCAGGCATCGAGAGGTACCACACCGGGCGCCGTGACCGAGCTGTCGCCGAGCACGGCGATCCGGAGCAGCGGAGCGTCCTCGGCGCCGAAGGCACCGGACGGGTCCTGGTTGTCGAGGCTGGGGAGATCGCTGCGGTGCACGGCGTGCAGCACCGGGCCCACCAGGGCCACCAATATGGTCATTGGAGAGGTGAGTCTCCGGAGCCGAGCAGCCACCACCGAAATCCCGCGCCGTCGCATCATTCCTTCACGATTCTAGGAGCCGTCGGGGCCGGATTTCGCGGGAAAGCCGTCACCCACCGATGGCGGTCCGCGCCGGGTCGACACGGCCCGCGCCGCCGGCGACTCGCACTCAGTTGCAGGCTGCGTAGCCGAGGTCGTGGACGGCGCCGGTGGTGTCCTTGAAGGTCATGGTGTAGCCGTTGCCGTAGGAGTAGTCGACCACGACGACACCCCAGTGGTCGTCGTCGCGGATCTCGCTGTTGGCGGCCGGGGCGCCCGCCGGGAAGGCGTAGTGGGGAGCGCCCCCGATGCCGGCGACGACCTGGCGGGTCCCGGTCGGGTCGAAGCGACCGGCGTCGTCCATCGGGGCGAACACCTCCAGGTTGTGGCGATGGCCGTTGAAGACGAGGTCGACGCCGTTGGCGGCGGCGAGGTCGAAGATGCTCTGCATCGTCGAGTCGTATCCGATCGAGGAATAGACCGGCCGGTGCCAGACGGCGACGGTGCAGCGGGCGTCGTTGCTCGCCAGGTCCTGCTGCAGCCAGGCGTACTGGGCGGAGAACGGCCCGGCGGGGATCTCGGAGTTGAGCATGACGAAGTGCCAGCCGTCGTGGTCGAACGAGTAGTACGGGTCGGCTCCGGTGTAGGCGTAGTAGGCGTCCTCGACTTCGTAGTCGTGGTTCCCGGGGGTGAAGCGGGTGCGGTCCTTGAACTGGCCCCAGGTCGGCTCGTAGCAGAGCTGGTAGTCCTGGGGTCGGCCGCTGGATTGGATGTTGTCGCCGGCGGTGAGCACGAGGGCGTCGGGCTCGGCGAGCACCAGGTCGGCGGTGTCGCTGTCACGGGTCCACGAACAGTCGGCGATGTCGCCGGCCACCACGAAACGCGGGCCCAGCTCCACCGGCGGCAACGTCGTGGTCGTCGTCGTCGACGTTGACGTCGTGGTGCTGCTGCTGCTGGTGGTGGCCTCGGTGGTGGTCGAAGCCTCGGTGGTGGTGGTGGTCGGATCGGCGACGGTCACCACCAGCTCGGGGCGCAGGTTGAGGTCGGTGGTCTCCTTGGAGGCGTAGTGGATGCCGTTGTCGGTGACGGGCAGGAAGTAGAACTCCCAATACCCGGCTTGCAGCAGCGAGGTGACGTCGATCTCGTACCAGCCGGAGGGGGCCCCGGGGAGATCGATCAGTTCTTCGCCGACCGGCGGGGCGTTGTTCCAGGTGACGGTGTTCTCGCTCCAGGGGCCGTTGACGGCGTGGAGGGTTCCGGCGTCGTTGCCGCCGTTACGGGCCTTGAGTCTCCCTTCCTGTGCGCCCCGGGCCGGGCCGACCGGCTCCGCGATCCCTCATCGACGAAGGCCGGGAGGCACGGTGGGACGGCAATTGCACCGCCGCCAGCCGTGGCCTCGTCACAGAAGCCCGACGCGCCGGCCGGATGCGAGAGGCAAGCCGCGCCGGTGGGAAGGGTGGGATTATCCGGTTTGAGCCGGGTCACACGCCAGCGAGCGGAGGGCCGCCACCTGGGCTTCGGTGCCGACGGCGATGAGGACGTCCCCGTGCTCGATCACCTGCTCCGGGTTGGGGTTGACCGTGGCCGGCCCCGAAATGTGCCGCACCGCCAGCACCGAAGCACCGGAGAGCCGGCGGATCGCCGACTCCCCGATCGAGCGGCCGTCCAGCGCCGACCCGTTGGCGACCTCGAAGTGCTCGACGTGCAGCTCGAAGAGCTCACCCCGGATCACGAGGTCGATGAAGTCGGCGATCTCGGGCTGGACCGCCATCGACGCCAGCCGGTGGGCGCCGACGACCTGCGGCGACACCACCCGGTCCGCTCCGGCGAGGCGGAGCTTGGACTCCGACTCGGCCTCGGTGGCCCGTGCCACCACCAGCAGGTCGGGGCGGCGAGCCCGGGCCGAGAGCACGATGACGAGATTGTCGGCGTCCTTGCGCACCGAGGCGACCAGGGCCCGACAGCGGTCGATACCGGCGGTTCGCAACGTCTCATCCTGGGTGGCGTTGCCCTCCACCACCACGGCGCCCCGGTCGCGGGCCGCCTGGGCGGCGTCGGGGTCGACCTCGATGACGACTACCTGGTGCTGGCGGCGCAAGATCGTGTAGGCGTTGCGACCGACGTTGCCGAACCCACAGAGGATGACGTGATCCTGCATCCCCGAGAGCTCCCTTCTCGCCCTGCGTTGACCACGACGGCCGGCCAGGAGACGCTCCACGGCCATCTCGAAGCCGACGGTGGCAGTGTAGAAGAGGGACCCCACCCCACCGATGACGAGGAAGAGGGCGAGGGCGCGCCCGGCATGGCTGAAACCGCCGGCCGGCTCGTTGAACCCGACGGTGGAGATGGTGATCACCGTGAAGTAGAAGGCGTCGAAGACCCCGAGATCGTCGGTGATCATGAAGCCGACGACGCCGACGATGACCACGACGACCACCATGGCGGCGGCGATTCGGAGCCTGCGCTGGTCGCCCATCGGCGATCCCTCTCCTCGGTGGTCCGGATCCTATCGAGCCCGGCCTCGGAATCGAGGCAGGGCGGCGGTCATACGTGAAACCGGAAGTAGATGACGTCGCCTTCCTGCACCTCGTAGTCCTTGCCCTCGACCCGCCACTTGCCGGCTTCGCGGGCGCCGTGCTCGCCGGCGAGGTGCACGAAGTCGTCGAACGAGACCACCTCGGCCTTGATGAACCCGCGCTCGAAGTCGGTGTGGATCCGGCCGGCGGCCTGCGGGGCCCGCGAGCCGTGCACGAACGTCCAGGCCCGGGCCTCCTTCTCGTTGTAGGTGAAGAAGGTGCCGAGCCCGAGCAGGTCGTAGGCGGCGTGCACCACCCGATCCAGGCCCGGCTCCTGCTCGCCCAGCTCGGCGAGGAACTCCTGTTTGTCGGCGTCGTCCAGCTCGGCGATCTCGGCTTCGAGACGCCCGGCGATGGCGACGACGGTGGCGTCGCGGGAAGCGGCATGGGCCCGCACCGCCGCCAGGTAGGGGTTCCCGCCAGCTCCGGCGTCGTCGACGTTGGCGACGTACATCACCGGCTTGGCGGTGAGCAGGTGAAGCTCGGCGAGATGGGCTCGTTCCCCGTCGCCGAGCGGCAGCGACCGGGCCGGGGAACCGGCGGCGAGATGCTCCCGGACCCCCTCCAGCACCACCAGCACCGGCTGCTCCTGCTTGTCGCCGGCCCGGGCCCGCCGCCCGTGGCGGTCGATGGCCCGCTCGGTGGTCTCGAGGTCGGCGAGCACCAGCTCCAGCTCCACGGTCTCGAGGTCGGCGACCGGATCGATCACTCCCCCGACGTGGGCCACGTCGGGGTCGTCGAAGCAGCGGACCACGTGGGCGACGGCGTCGGTCTCCCGGATGTGGGACAGGAACCGGTTCCCCAGGCCCTCTCCCTGGGAGGCGCCTTCCACCAGGCCGGCGATGTCGACGAACTCCACCACGGCAGGGATCGCCTGCGGGACGCCGACGATCTCGGCGAGGGTGGCGAGGCGCGGGTCGGGGACGACGGCGACGCCGACATGAGGATCGATGGTGCAGAACGGGTAGTTCTCGGCCGGGACCCCGGCCCGGGTCATGGCGTTGAAGAGCGTGGACTTGCCGACGTTGGGGAGCCCGACGATGCCGCAGGCGACCCCCATCGTCAGTCGAAGACGACGGTCTTGTTGCCGTACACCAGGACCCTTCCCTCCAGGTGGAGGCGCACGGCACGGGCCAGGACCACCTTCTCCAGGTCGCGTCCCTTCCCGACCAGGTCGGGCACGGCGTCGGAGTGGCTCACCCGCACCACGTCCTGTTCGATGATCGGGCCCCCATCGAGGTCGGGGGTGACGTAGTGGGCGGTGGCCCCGATGACCTTCACCCCCCGCTCGTAGGCCTGGTGGTAGGGGCGTGCCCCGGCGAAGGCGGGGAGGAAGGAGTGGTGGATATTGATGATGCGGTGGGGGTAGCGGGCGACGAAGTCCCCGCTCAAGATCTGCATGTAACGGGCGAGCACGATGAGGTCGATCTCGTGTTCGGCGAGCAGGCCGATGGCGGCGGCCTCCTGTTCCGGCTTCGTCTCGGCCGTCACCGGGAGGTGGAGGAAGGGGATCCCGAAGTCGGCGGCGACGTCGCCGAGGTCGGGATGGTTCGACACCACCAGCGGGATGTCGGCCGGCAGCTCACGCATCTTCCAGCGGGCCAGCACGTCGTAGAGGCAGTGGGCCTGGCGCGAGACGAAGATCGCCATGCGCGGGATCTCGTCGGAGAAGCGCACGCTCCAGTTCATGCCGAAGCGATCGGCGATGGGGCGGAAGGCGTCCTGCAGGTCGTGGCGGGAGACGGCGAACCCGTCCAGCTCCCATTCGACCCGCTGCAGGAAGTAGTGCTCCTCGAGGTCGGTGTGCTGGTCGGCATGAATGATGTTGCCGTCGTTCTCGAACACGAAGTTCGACACCGCCGCCACCAGGCCCTTCTGGTCGGGGCACGACAGCAGTAGCGTGGCGGTGACCGGTGCGGCATCCATCGGGTTGAGGTTAGAGCACTCGGCGGTGGCGCCGGGTCCCCGCCGGGACGCCGCCGTCCCCGGCGGCGGGGCGGGTAGGGTCGCGGGATGCCACCCTGGTTGGCCGGACCGTGACGGTCCCCCTCACCGAACTCATCGAATCGAGCGACCTCAACGGCCTGCTCCGCCATGTCGAAGGCCTCGTCTCGGGCCGGGACTGGCCGGGCATGGTGGATATGCGCGACCGCTGCCTGGAGGCGGTGGAGCGCGGCAAGCAGCTATGGGGCGTCGCCCAGTTCGTCGAGTACCGGCTCGCCCTCGACGCGGACGCCGCCTTCGCCGGGCGGGTGGTGCGGGAAGGGGCGGGACGGTTCACCCTGGGACCGCTGTGGGAGGTGGCGGCCTCGACCCACACCTGGGAGCAGCTGGCGCCCCACGTGCTCGACGCCCGGCTCCGCACCCTGGTGGCCGCCGAGCGGGTCATCCGGGGCGACGAGGTACCGGCGGGGGAGACGGACCCGACGGTGCTCGACCTCCCGTTGCAGCTCCAGCCGTGGGAGCCGTCCTATCCGGTGGCGGCCTACCGGGGGGACAAGGCGGACTTCCCCGACGAGCTGCCACCCGAACTCGCCTGGGTCGAGTTGCCGGAGCGACTCCCGCCCCTGGAGGGGGCCGAAGGGGTCGATGTCCTGCTCGGGTTGGTGCAGTCGTGGGTGGAGCAATCCAACGGCCGGGCCGAAGCGGTGGCGGTGGAAGGAAGCGCCGCCCACGCCATCCGGGCCCTGGGGCCGCACCGGGCCCGCCTCGGGGAGGTGCCGTTCTCCCGGGCGCTGTCGGCGATGGCCTGGACCGCCGCCTCAGGGGGAGCGTACGGGCGGCGCCGCGGCACCCCGGTGGGACGGTCGCTCGCCTGGTGGGCGCTGGCGGCCCTGCTCGGCCTCGACGACGGCGACCCCACCCCCGACGAGCTAGGAGAGGAGGGGGCCGGAATCGGCTGGTACCTGTGGGACCCGGGTGACCGCATCGGCGGGTGGGGTTTTCACCTCGCGGTGGAGGACCCGGTCGACGGCCTCGCGTTCGCGATTTCTGCCGTAGACGCACTCTGAACGGGCGAGCCCCGCCTCGCGTTCGCGATTTCTGCCGTAGACGCACTGTGAACGGGCGAGCCCCGCTCGCGTTCGCGTTTTCTGCCGTAGACGCACTGTGAACGGGCGAGCCCCGCTCGCGTTCGCGTTTTCTGCCGTAGACGCACTGTGAACGGGCGAGCCCCGCCTCG
>CAYQEC010000010.1:13205-38688 GCA_964416425.1 uncultured Acidimicrobiaceae bacterium
CTCGCGTTCGCGTTTTCTGCCGTAGACGCACTGTGAACGGGCGAGCCCCGCCTCGCGGCGAGCCCCGCCTCGCCGGGGCGATCAGCGCGGTCGACGCCCTCCGAGCGACCTGAGGGCGCTCCCCGGCTCGGGGGAGAGCCGGGGAGCGTGCACCCTGTCAGGCAGACCGTTCCTTGACGATCTTGGGGATGTTGAGGCGGCGGATCGCGCGCAGCCCGGGCCATTGCGACACGAACGCCACCACCACCATCGCCAGCGCCGCCCACAGGAACGTCGTCGGCTTCATGTAGAGGCTGAAATCGAACAGGTCGCTCGAGAAGCTGCTCATGGCCGCCTTCGAGGCGAAGTAGCCGACGACCAGGCCGATCGGTATCCCCATGGTGACCACCAGCAGGTTCTCGGTGGTGATGTAGCGGGAGATGTGGCGGCGGTCGGTGCCCACCGCCAACAGGGTGGCCACCTCCCGGGTCCGCTCGGCGATGTTGACGCTCATGGCATTGAAGATCAACGCGAACGCCATCGCCGCTCCGAACACCAGCATCACGCCCACGAAGGCATAGAAGAGCACCATGTACTGCTGCATCGTCGAGTACAGCGCCTTGGCGTCCTCGAAGGCGGCGATCTCGGGCCGGTTCGTCAGGGTCTGGCGGAGTTGGGCGGAGTCGGCGCCGGGCGCGTAGGAGACGAGAGCCGAGGTCGCCGGGAGCTGGGTGCCGGTGAGGGCGTCGGCCCGGTCACGGGCGATGTAGGCCATGGTGCCGAACGGCTCGTCGACGAAGGCGGCGATCGATTCCTGGAACGTGATGCCGCCGGTCGCCGTCACGGTCAGCTCGTCGCCGACCTTCACGTCGAGCAGTCCCTCGACCGCCTTTCCCACCACCAGGCCCTGGTCGGGGAGGCCGATCCAGTCGCCGTTCACGGTGGGGAACCGGTGCATCTGAGTGTTGTTCTCGAGGACGAACAGGCTCGTCTCGTAGTGCTGGTTGCCCGCCGCGAGGGAGGCCCCGAGGGTCAGGGCCGGCTCCGCCTGGGCGACCCCGGGCACGTCCTGGAGGGCGGTGACCTCCGCCGTGCTCACCGATTGGGTGAAGTAGACGGTGGCGTCCTCCCGCTGGATCTCGACGAACTGGCGGTTCATGAGATGGTTGATCGTGTCGATCATGCCCCACGAAACCAGCACCAGCATGAGCGACAGCACCACCCCGATGATCGTGTAGGTGGTGCGCCGCGGGTTCCTTCCCACGCCCCGCACCGCCATGCGCCACGACACCGGCATGCGCCGCAGCGGCGGGATGAGGCGCTCCAGGATGCTGAGGCGCCCGCCGCCCGACGGGGTCTCGCCGCGCATCGCCGCGGCGGGCTGGACCCGGGAGGCGACCAGGGCGGGGGCGAGGGCGGCGAGCAGGCTCGCCACCAGGCCGAAGGCGATCGCCCCCAGCAGGGTTGTCGGGTAGAACTGCACCAGGGTCACCGGCACCGCCAGCATGCTGGTGTAGAGCCGGGTGATGCCGCGGGCGAGCAGGATCCCGGCGACCGCTCCCGGGATCGATCCGATCAGGCCCGGCACCAGGCCGTATCCCAGGTAGTGCCGCAGCACCTGTCCCCTCGTGAACCCGTTGGCGACGAAGACCCCGATGTGGGGCCGCTGGGAGTGCACCAGCCGGCTGATCATCACGTAGGCGGCCATGCCGGCGGCCAGCAGGAACATCATCGGGAAGAACACCGCCATCTCCTCGAACCCCTTGAGGTCCTCGGAGAGCCCGGCGTTGGAGGGCTGCTCGGCCCGGGTGTAGATGTCGGTGGCGCCGAGCTGGTAGGCCTTGGCCGTGAGCTGGTCGCTGACCTGGGCATCCGGGTTCCCGCCGGTGTAGTAGAAGACGGCTTCGTTGTTCGGCTGGGGCGCCAGGGTGGCGGCGAGGTCGGCGCTGGGGAAGATCACCCCGAAGTTGTCGGGCGAGGTGATGATCTCCTGGCGGCTGCGGGCGGGCCAGATGTACTCGGGAGAGGACACCACGCCCCGCACCGTCACCTGGGTCCAGCTGCCGCCGGAGAGCACGTCGACGGTGTCGCCGATCGCCAGGTTGAAATGGTCGGCCATGTGCTGCTCGACGAGCACCCCGTTCGGGTCGGCCGGGTCCAGATAGCTGCCCCGCACCACCTTCAGCTCGTTGACGGTCGGCTGGCCGCTCGCCGGCACACCCACGATGCGCCCCAGCAGCTTGACGTCGCCGACCTGGAACGGGATGTCGGCAACGGTGCGGACCTCGACGGAATCGACGGCGGGGATGGTCGCCGCCTCCTGCACCACTCCGTTGACGTCACCCCCATGCACGGTGAGGTTGGCGAAGTGGTACTCGGTGGCGGTGGAGGAGTACGACGCCTCGAGGTTGCGGAACGAGTCGTAGGTGGCCCCGAAGATCGTCACCCCGAGGAACATCGTGATCGTGATGGCGATGAACTGCGCCCGGTGGCGGGCGATGTCGCGCCACAGCTTGTGCTGCAGTGGGCTCACCATGTCAGGGCACCCGCGTCGAGGGGGGTCTCGTTGCGGCCGTCGGCGACGATCTCGCCGGAACGCAGCCGCAGGACCCGATCCGCGATGTCGCCGATGGCGGCATTGTGGGTCACCAGCAGCACGGTTTGTCCCTGCTCCGTGCTCACCCGCTTCAGCAACCCCAGGATCATGCGCCCGGTCTCGAAGTCGAGCTCGCCGGTCGGCTCGTCGCAAAGCAGGATCGACGGCCGCTTCACGAGGGCGCGGGCGATGGCGACCCGCTGCTGCTCGCCGCCCGAGAGCTGGGAGGGGAAGTGGTGCATGCGGTCGCCGAGGCCGACCTGTTCCAGCACCTCGACGGTGCGGTCGGCGCCGTCGCTCATGGTGAGGTCGGCCACCAGCTCGACGTTCTCGGCGGCCGTCAGGGTCGGGATCAGGTTGAAGAACTGGAAGATGAAGCCGACGCTCTCCCGCCGGTACTTCACCTGCCCGTCGACGTCGAGGTTCTCCAGCTCGACGCCGTCGACTTCGATGCTCCCTTTCGTCGATT
This sequence comes from uncultured Acidimicrobiaceae bacterium, assembly GCA_964416425.1. Taxonomy (GTDB): domain Bacteria; phylum Actinomycetota; class Acidimicrobiia; order Spongiisociales; family UBA5794; genus CAYQEC01. Next base: position 16,250 of record CAYQEC010000010.1, read on the forward strand.
CGTCGATGGCGCCCACCAGGTTGAGGAGCGTCGTCTTGCCCGAGCCGCTGGGACCGAGGATGACGGTGAATTCACCCTGCGGGCTGACGAGGTCGATGTTGCGCAGCGCATCCACCGCGGTGTGTCCCTCGCCAAAGGTCTTCCACACCCCGGTCAACTTGATTGTCATACTTCGTTCGCTTTCTCCTCGACGGGCGCCAGACCCTCGAACACGAGCTCGATCTGGTGGTTGAGTTGCAGCTTGATGGTCGGCTTGGTGATGCCTTCCAAGCTGAGGTAGATGAAGAGCTGGGTGGCGAGGATCGAGTAGAGCAGCAGCGCCATGTCCTCGACCGGAACGTCGGAGCGGATGTCGCCGCGCTCCCGGAAGGGGGTGAGGAGGGCGATCACTTGCTCGATGAGGCGCATGTCCATCTGGGCCAGCTCCATGGTGAGGTCGGCGCCGCCACGCCGGAAGGCGATCCCCATGACCTCCTGGAGCAGGGCGCGGTCCCACGAGTAGAGGGCGTCGGCGTAGGCGTAGACGAGGCGCGCCACGGCCTGGGCGGCGTCGGATCCCGGGTCGGCGAGGACGGCGGCGCCCCGCTCCAGCATGACCTCGGTGTCCTCTTCGACGGCGGCGAGCAGCAGGGCGGTCTTGGAGCCGAAGTAGTTGTAGAGGGTCCCGACGGAGACGTCGGCGCCGGCGGCGATGTCCTCCATCGTGGTGCCGTCGACGCCCCGCTCGGCGAAGAGGTGGCCGGCAACCTCGAGGATTCGGTACCTCGCTGCTTCCTTCTTCCGGTCCCGCAAACTCGGCAACCTGAATCCTTTCTAGATTTAGAACCTACTACAAGATTAGAAACGATTGCAAGAAGCGCGGGACACCGGTCCGCGAGACGTGATGTAGTGCGGGCGAACCGAAGGTGGCGCCGGCGGCTCAGAGTGCGATGTGGTCCCGGGCGCGGTCGTGGTCATCGACCGCCAGGGCGAAGTGGAGCCCTTCACCGGAGGAGTGCAGCAGGTACATCGCCTCGATGTTGACGCCGGCGCTGGCGAGACGGCGGGTCATGGCGGCGAGCGCCCCCGGCTCGTTGGGGATGACGGTGGCGAGGACCTTCTGCTCCTCGAAGGGGACGTCGATCTCTGTGAGGACGCGGCGGGCGGTGTCGTCGTCGTCCACCATGAGCCGGACCACGATGTCGCCGCCGCTGACGTAGGTGGTGAGGGCCTCGATGTTCAGGCCCGCCTCGGCTAGCCGTTGCGCCAGCTCGGCGAGCTGACCGGGCCGGTTGGCGATGCGGACGGCGAACTCGGTCATGCGCCCAGCCTACGCCCTGGGGGAGGCGCGCAACAGTCGCCGCGGGAGACTCTGCCCCCCGGATATCGAACACACGTTCGATAAGATGGGGGGATGGAGCGCTACGGCGAGCTGCACTGTCACAGCAACTTCAGCTTCCAGGACGGGGCCTCCCACCCTGCCGCGCTGGTGGCCCGGGCGGCCGAGCTGGGCTACACCGCCTTGGCGATCACCGACCACGACGGCTTCCGCGGTGTCGTCAAGATGCACCAGGCGGCCCGGGAGGTCGGTCTCCCGGTGGTGTACGGGACCGAGGTCGGGATGCCGCGGGAGCCGCCGCCGGCAGGGACACCGGATCGACCCGGAACCGCGCCGGGAGGCGAGACTGTGCACCACCGGGGACGGGTACGCCGCATGCACGGGCAGAAGCCGGTCGAGGTGACCCCCACCGATCACCTCGTGCTGCTGGCGCCCGATCCCGCCGGGTACGCGGCCCTGAGCCGTTTCGTCACCCGCGGCCAGTACCGGGGCCGCAAGGACGTCCCCGCCTACGACCTCGCCGACCTCGAAGTCGCGGCCCGTGACGGTGACCTGGTAGCGCTCACCGGATGCCGCCACGGGGCGGTGCCGCGGGCGGCCCAGGCCGGGGACCTCTCCCGGGCCGTGGAAGAGACGGCGCGGCTCCGGGAGCTCTTCCCGGGGCGCCTCTTCGTCGAGCTGTGGCATCACGGCATGCCGGAGGACGATCCCCGCAACGACCTGCTGGCCGCGGTGGCGTCCCGCCTCCGGTTGCCGCTGGTGGCCACCAACAACGTGCACTACGCCCACCGGGCCGACGCCGACCTCGCCGAGGTGCTCGCCGCCATCGGCGGCCGCCGCAGCCTCGACGCCGCCGACGGGTTCCGTCCCGCCACCGACCAGCGTCACCTGCGGTCGGCGTCCGAGATGGCGGCACGGTTCCGGCGCTACCCGGGGGCGGTGCGGCGGGCCGGGGAGCTGGCGGCCGCCCTCGCCTTCGACCTCGATCTGCTCGCTCCCCAGCTCCCCGACTTCCCGATGCCGGGCGCCTTCACCACCGAGATCGAGTACCTCACCCACCTCGCCTTCGAAGGGGCCCGCACGGTGTATCCCGGCGCCGGCGGCGACGGCATCGACCCGGCGGCCCGGGCCCGGCTCGAGCACGAGCTGGGGGTGATCGGGGAGCTGGGCTACGCCGGGTTCTTCCTGGTGGCATGGGACATCATCCGCTACGCCCGATCCCGCGACATCTCCTGCCAGATCCGCGGTTCGGGGGCCGACTCGGCGGTGTGCCGCTGCATCGGCCTCACCCGGGTCGACCCGATCCGCCTCCGGCTTCCCTTCGAACGGTTCCTCTCCTCGGAACGGGGGCGGCCCCCCGACATCGACATCGACTTCGAGGCCGAACGCCGCGAGGAGGTGATCCAGTACTGCTACCGCCGCTACGGGAGGGAGCGGGCGGCGATGGTCGCCAACGTCATCACCTACCGGGCCCGCTCGGTGCTGCAGGACGTCGGTAAGGCCTTCGGGCTCACCCAGGCCCAGGTGAACGGCCTCACCAAGTACGTCGACACCCGCAACCCGCAGACGCTGCGCGACCACACCGAGCTGCCCGCCGGCCTCACCGCCGACCTCATCTACGACGTGTGCCGCCGCCTCGACGGGTTCCCCCGCCATCTCGGGATCCACTCCGGGGGCATGGTGGTGGCGCGGCGGCCGCTGTGGGAGGTGGTGCCCCTCGAATGGGGCCGGATGGAGGACCGCTCCGTGCTGCAGTGGGACAAGGACGACTGCGCCACCATGGGCATCGTCAAGTTCGACCTCCTCGCCCTCGGCGCCCTCAACGCCCTCCACCTCTCGGTGGACGCCATCGAGGAGGTCCACGGCATCACCCTCGACCTCGCCACCCTTCCGCAGGAGCCCGTCGTCTACGACATGCTCACCCGGGCCGACACGGTGGGGGTGTTCCAGGTGGAGTCCCGGGCCCAGATGGCGACCCTGCCCAAGATGAAGCCACGCACCTTCTACGACCTCGCCATCGAGGTCGCCCTCATCCGGCCCGGACCGATCCAGGGCCACTCGGTGCATCCCTTCCTGCGTCGCCGCAACGGGCAGGAGGAGATCCGCTACCCGCACCCGGCGACCGAGCCGATCCTGCGCAAGACGCTCGGGGTGCCGGTGTTCCAGGAGCAGCTCATGGAACTGGCCCGGATCTGTGCCGGGTTCACCGCCGGCCAGTCGGACCGGCTCCGCCAGGCGATGACCCACAAGCGCTCCGCCGAGGCGATGGGGCGGCTGCGGGACGAGGTCTACGCCGGGATGGCGGGGAACGGGATCAGCGGCGCCGCCGCCGACGAGATCTGGGAGAAGCTCCAGGGGTTCGCCTCCTTCGGTTTCCCCGAGAGCCACTCGGTCTCGTTCGCCTTCATCGTGTACGCCACCTCCTGGCTCAAGTACCACTGGCCGGCCGAGTTCTTCGCCGGGGTGCTCAACGCCCAGCCGATGGGCTTCTACAGCCCCAACACTCTCATCCAGGACGCCCTCCACCACGGGGTGCTGGTGGAGCCGCCCGACATCAACCGCTCCGACTTCGACTGCACGGTGGAGCCGGCGCCGGCCGACCCCGACGACGTCGCCGAGTACGCCGGCATGCGGTGGCGCCGGGGGAGGGGACCGGTGGACGACCCGCTGCGGCCGGCGGTGGCGCTCCGGGTGGGTCTGCGCTACGTGCGCGGCCTGGGCGATGCCGAAATCACCCGAGTAGAGGCCGCCCGCCAGGTCGCCGGGCCGTTCACCTCACCCGAGGACCTGGCCCACCGCACCGGGCTCCCGGTGGATCCCCTCGAGGCATTGGCGGCCTCGGGGGCGCTGGTGCCGCTCGGTCTGGGTCGCCGCTCCGGCATGTGGGCGGCGGGGTCGCTGGCCCGCCTCGGCCCGGAACGGCTCGCCCTGGCCGAGGGCGTCGCCGCCCCGGCCCTCCCCGCCATGAGCCCGGTCGAGGAGATGCAGGCCGACCTGTGGTCCACCGGCATCTCCCCCCGCCATCCGGTGTCGTTCCTCCGCTCCCGGCTGGAGGCGGAGGGCTGCCTGACGGTGGCCGCCGCCCTGGCGCTGCGCAGGCACGGGCGGCGGGCCCGGGTGGGCGGCGTCATCACCCACCGGCAACGTCCCAGCACCGCAGCCGGGGTGCGCTTCCTCAACCTGGAGGACGAGACCGGGCTGCTCAACGTGGTGGTGCTGCCGCAGGTGTGGGACGCCCACTACGAGGTGGCCCGCAAGGCGATCGGGGTGGTGATCGACGGCGTGCTGGAGTACCGGGACGGGGTCACCAACCTGGTGGCCCACCGCTTCGAGCGTTGGCCCGTCGCCGGGATCCGCTCCCGCGACTTTCGCTAGGACAGCAGCACCGCTCAGCAGTTGGCGGTGCCTGCCGCCGGGTCGCGTCCCAGTAGCCCGACGAGACGGTCGAGGGCGGGAGCGTCCTCCGGGACCTCGACCGCGGCACCGAACATGCCGTCGGCTCGCAGCACTCCCTCATCGAGGTGCTGCACCAGTTCCAGCGAGGCCGCCACGAGGTCGGGGTCGGGCTCGAAGGCCTGCCCGGTGGCGGTGGCGAGATCCCAGCCGTGCACCACGCCCTCGATCAACATCCACTCGGCGGCGGTCCGTCCCGACATCTCGCCCCACGAGAAGGCGTAGACCTCCTCGAGGCGGGCCGGATCCGCCCAGGCGCGGCGGGCGTCGGCGACGGCGGCGGTGTAGACCGCGGCCGGGGACGGGGCCCGCAGGTCGAGTTCCTCCTCGTCCGGGTCGATGGGTCGCTCCGGGATGGAGGCGAACCAGCGGACGGCGCCGATCATGTGCCTGAGGAGGCGTTCCACGTCGTAGCGGGAGCACGGGGTGGGTTGATGCCACTGGTCGTCGCCGACGGCGGCGATGATCTCGCCGGTCAGGTCGGACGCCCGCTCCAGGAGAGTGGCGATCTCGATCGTCATGGTCTACACCTCCTGCTCGCCCGCCGGCTTGCCCGTGGTGGGCGCCGCCTCAGCTCTCCCGCTCCGCCAACTCGCGGAAGGCGTCGGGGACCGTGCCCTCAGAGGAGAGCGCCACCGATGCGTACCCTACCGAGGTTCGACCGTAGCGGTCTCGGACGGCGTCGACCGAGCGGTCGAGTGCCCACCGCGCCGCCCCCCGCGACGTCCCGGGGCGGCGCCGCTCGTCGTCGAGGGCGAGGGGCAGCTCGAGCTGGAGCGCCGGCTCGTAGACGAGGTGGGACACCGAGATCGCCAGCAGCGAGATGGCCCGCTCGTCGGGGTGGTCGGCCAGGGCCGCCGTCACCAGAGACTCCGCCACTTCGGCGACGATGGCGGTCGCCGACACCGCGGCCGGGAGGGTGACCGACCGGGTGACGCTGCGGAGGTCGGCGAAGCGGACCCGGGCGGTGACAGTGCGCCCGGCCCGATCCTTGGCCCGCAGCCGGGCGGCGACCCGGTCGGCGAGGTGGCGCAGCACCCGCCGGACGAGGGCGGGGTCGACGTCCCGCCGTCCCAGCGCCGACTGGGCACCGACCGACGAGGTCCGCCGGCCCCCGGTGACCGAACGCGGGTCGTGGTTCCAGGAGAGCAGGCCCAGCTTGGCGCCGGCGGCCCGGCCTAGGAACCGCTCCAGGGTGCGTCCCGGGGTGGTCGCCAGGTCGCCGATGGTGGTGATGCCGCGCTCGGCGAGGCGGGCCCGTGTCACCGGCCCCAACCCCCACAGCAGGTCGACCGGGAGCGGGTGGAGGAAGGCGAGTTCGTCGCCGGGCTCGACCACGAACAGGCCGTCGGGCTTGGCGACCTGGGAGGCGATCTTGGCGAGGTGCTTGGTGCGGGCCACCCCCACCGAGACCGGCAGCCCGATCTCGTCGCAGACCCGGCGCCGGATGGCGGCGGCGATCGACGACGGCGGCCCGAAGAGGTGGACCGACCCGGTGACGTCGAGGAACGCCTCGTCGATCGAGATCCGCTCCACCGCCGGGGTGTAGTCCTCGAAGACGGCCATGACCCGGTCGGCGAGCCGCTGGTACTCGGCGAAGTGGCCGCCGACGAGCCGCAAGCCGGGGCACAACTCCCGGGCTCGACGCCCTGGCATCCCGCCCGACACCCCGAACGCCTTCGCCTCGTAGGAGGCGGCGAGCACCACCCCGCCGCCGACCGCGATCGGCTTGCCCCGCAGGGACGGGTCGAGCAGTTGCTCGACCGAGGCGTAGAAGGCGTCCAGGTCGGCATGGAGGATTGAGGCGGCGTCGCCCATGGCCCCATCGTAATCGAACAGGTGTTCGGTCCCCAAGCGGAAGGACGTCCGCCCTCTGCCCCCGGCCGCGGCGGGACGTACCATCGGGATCACGAGAACGGTTCGGGAGGAATCATGGAGCGGCGGCTGGGACGATCGGGAATCACGGTGTCGGCGCTGGGCATGGGGACCTGGGCCATCGGCGGTCCCTGGACCTCGGGCGGCGGACCGGCCGGCTGGGGCGAGGTCGACGATGCGGAATCGGTGGAGGCGCTACGGGCCGCCTTCGACCGGGGCATCACCTTCTTCGACACCGCCGCCAACTACGGGGCGGGGTGGGCGGAGCAGATCGTGGCTCGGGCGTTCGCCGACCACCGCGACCAGGTCGTGATCGCCACCAAGTTCGGCTACCGGGTCGACGAGGCCGCCAAGGACGTCGGCGGCTACGACGAGGACGAGGTCGTCGATCGGCTCCCGGTGGACTGCGAGGCCAGCCTGCGCCGGCTCGGGACCGACGTCATCGATGTGTACCAGTTCCACGTCAACGAGTACCCGGTGGAGAAGGCGGCGGCGGTGCGCGACGCCCTCGAGGACCTGGCGGCAGCCGGCAAGATCCGCTGGTACGGCTGGAGCACCGACAACCCCGCCGGAGCCCGGGTGTTCGCCGCCGGCGCCCACTGCGCCACGGTGCAGGCCAACATGAACGTGATCCACGACGCCCCCGGCATCCTGGCGGTGTGCGACGAGTTCGACCTGGCCTGCATCAACCGGGGGCCGCTCGGCATGGGCCTGCTCACCGGAAAGTACCGCAAGGACACCGTGTTCCCGGGCAACGACGTGCGCTCCGCCACCTGGTTCCAGGAGGGCTTCCAGGCTCCGATCATGGAGCATCTCGACGCCATCCGGGGCATCCTCACCAGTGAGGGGCGCACCCTCGCCCAGGGAGCCCTTGCCTGGCTGTGGGGCCGCAGCGAGCGCACGATCCCGATCCCGGGGGTGCGCACCGTCGCCCAGGTCGCGGAGAACGCGGCAGCGCTCTCCTTCGGACCGCTGACTCCCGACCAGATGGCCGAGATCCACGCTCTGCTCGGTCGTTCCGCCTAGCCTGAGGGCTCCCGGGAGCGCTTCCAGCGGCCCCGGGGAAGGATTCGACGGCCCGGAGGGGAGCGGCGATCATGCCCATCGGCTGTGCCGCTTCCCGTCCGGCGCAGACGCAGGCAGACCCCAGGAGACGACTATGCACTTCGGGCACTTCGACGACGAGCGGCGTGAATACGTCATCACCCGGCCGGACACGCCCTTGCCGTGGATCAACTACCTGGGGAGCGAGGCGTACTTCGGGATCATCACCAACACCGCCGGGGGATACTCCTTCTACCAGGACGCCCGGCTGCGGCGCCTCACCCGCTACCGCTACAACGGGGTGCCCTACGACGCCGGAGGCCGCTACCTCTACCTGCGCGACGAGGCGGACGGGACCTTCTGGTCGCCCAGCTGGCAGCCGACCCGGACCGACCTCGACTCCTACGAGTGCCGGCACGGCCTCGGCTACACCGTCATCAGCTCCTCCTTCGCCGGCATCGAGGCGAGCACCCGCTACTTCGTGCCGGTGGGAGAGAACCTCGAGGTGTGGGACCTGACCCTCACCAACACCCGCGACGAGGCGGCCGAACTCTCGCTGTTCTCCGCCATCGAGTTCGCCCTGTGGGACGCCAACGACGACGCCACCAACTTCCAGCGCAACCTCAACATCGCCGAGGTGGAGGTGGTCGACGGGGTCATCTACCACAAGACCGAGTACCGGGAGCGGCGTGACCACTTCGCCTTCTTCGCCTGCTCGGAGGATGTGGCCGGCTTTGACACCCAGCGCCGCTTCTTCCTCGGTCCCTACCGCGGATGGGACGCCCCCCTCGTCGTCGAGCGGGGTGAGGCGACGAACTCGATCGCCATCGGGTGGGCCCCGTTCGGCTCCCACCACGTCCGGGTGGCGCTGGCGCCCGGAGAGCGCAAGCGGATCCTGTTCGTGCTCGGCTACCAGGAGAACCTGCGCGACCGGAAGTTCGATCCACCGGACAGCCAGGTGATCAACAAGGAGCGGGTCCTGCCGGTCATCGCCCGCCAGCTCGACCCCGCCCACGTCGACCGCCAGGTCGCCGAGCTGAGCGAGTACTGGGATCGGGTGCTGGGGGCCCTTCAGGTGAAGACTCCCGACGTGCACACCGACCGCATGGTCAACACCTGGAACGCCTACCAGAACATGGTCACCTTCAACCTGTCCCGCTCCGCCTCGCTGTTCGAGTCGGGGGTGGGGAGGGGGATGGGGTTCCGTGACTCCGCCCAGGATCTGGTCGGGTTCGTGCACATGGTGCCGGAGCGGGCCCGGGAACGGCTGCTCGACCTCGCCGCCACCCAGCTCGAGACGGGCGGCGCCTACCACCAGTACCAGCCGCTCACCAAGCGGGGCAACGACGCCGTCGGCAGCGGCTTCAACGACGACCCGCTGTGGCTGGTCGTGGCGGTGGCCGCCTACCTCAAGGAGACGGGCGACTGGTCGCTGCTCGACGAGGCGGCGCCGTTCGACAACGAGCCGGGCACCGAGGCGCCGATGGAAGAGCACCTGCGCCGCAGCATGGGCTACACCCTCGCCAACCTCGGTCCGCACGGGCTCCCGCTCATCGGCCGGGCCGACTGGAACGACTGCCTCAACCTCAACACCTTCTCGGAGGAGCCGGGGGAGGCGTTCCAGACGGCGACCACCCGGGACGGCAAGGTCGCCGAGTCGGTCTTCATCGCCGGCATGTTCGTGCTGGTGGCCCAGGAGATGGCGGAGATCGCGGCACACCGCGGCCACGCCGGCGAGGCGGAGGAATACTGCCGGGCCGGGGAGCGGATGACGGCCACCGTCGACGAGCACGGTTGGGACGGCGAGTGGTTCCGGCGAGCCTACGACGCCTTCGGCGAGCCGGTCGGGGCCGCCACCTGTGTCGAGGGGCAGATCTTCGTCGAGCCCCAGGGCATGTGCGGCATGGCCGGGATCGGGTTGGAGGACGGGCGCCTCGCCCGGGCGATGGAGGTCGTCAACGAACGCCTCGCCACCCCCCACGGCATCGTGCTGCACCAGCCGGCCTTCACCCATTACTACCTGAACCTGGGGGAGATCACCTCCTACCCACCCGGGTACAAGGAGAACGCCGGGGTGTTCTGCCACACCAACCCGTGGATCATGATCTGCGAGACCATGCTCGGCCACGCGGACCTGGCCCATGACTACTACCTGCGGATCAATCCCTCCGCCCGCGAGGACCTCAGCGAGATCCACCGCTCGGAGCCGTACGTCTACGGCCAGATGATCGCCGGCAAGGACGCCCCGACCCACGGGGAGGCGAAGAACTCGTGGCTGACCGGGACCGCCGCGTGGAACTACGCCGCCATCACCCAGTGGATCCTCGGCATCCGTGCCGAGCACGACGGGCTGCGGGTCCACCCGGTGGTGCCGGCGGCGTGGGACGGCTTCACCGCTACCCGGGTGTTCCGCGGCGTCACCTTCACGATCACGGTGCGGCGCACCGGGCCCGGCAACGCAGTGACGCTGCAGGTCGACGGCGCCGCGGTCGAAGGGGACCTGGTGCCGGTGCCGACCGGGCGGGACCGCGTCGAGATCGAGGCCCTGATCGGGTAGGCCCGATCCGGGGGAGGCGTCATGCCGGCACGAGGGCGCATCGCAGCCACGGCGGTCGTGGTGGCGGCGGCGCTGCTCGCCGGCTGCACCGGCTCTGGCTCGGGTGGGGCCGCCACGACCACCACCACCGGCGGCGGGACGAGCACGACGGCCGCCCCCGGAGGCGCGGTGGAGGCCTCTGCCGTCTACCTCGACCCGGCGGCGCCGGTGGAGGACCGGGTCGAGGATCTGCTGGCCAGGATGACCCTCGCCGAGAAGATCGGCCAAATGACCCAGGTGGACCAGAGCAGGATGCGCCCCGGGGACGTCGCCGCTTTCGCCATCGGGTCGGTCCTGAGCGGGGGCGGTGGCTACCCGCCCACCAACAACGCTCGGAACTGGGCGGCGATGGTCGACGGCTTCCAGCGGGAGGCGATGGCGACCCGGCTCGGGATCCCGCTGCTGTACGGGGTCGACGCCATCCACGGCCACAACAACGTGCGCGGCGCCACCATCTTTCCGCAGGAGGTGGGGCTGGGCGCCGCCGGTGACCCCGACCTGGTGCGGCGGGTCGCGACGGCCACCGCGGCCGAGATGGCCGCCACCGGCATCCACTGGAACTTCGCCCCGGTGCTGGCGGTGCCACAGGACATCCGGTGGGGCCGTTCCTACGAGGCCTACGGGGAGGACACGGATCTGGTGGCGACTCTGGGAGCCGCCGCGATCGAGGGCATGCAGGGCGCCGACCTGGGCGATCCACTCACGGTGGCGGCGACCCCGAAGCACTACGTCGGGGACGGCGGCACCACTTGGGGCAGCGCCACCACCAGCGGTGGTCCGATCGACCAGGGCGACACCCGGGTCGACGAGGAGACGCTGCGGGCGGTGCACCTCGCCCCCTACCTCGACGCCCTCGCCGCCGGCGCCGAGGTGGTGATGGCGACGTTCTCGAGTTGGAACGGGACCAAGGTCCACGCCGACCACTTCCTCCTCACCGACCTGCTGAAAGGGGAGCTGGGATTCGACGGCTTCGTCGTCTCCGACTTCCGGGCCATCGACCAGATCTCGCCCGACTACTCCCAGGCCGTCGTCACCGCCATCAACGCCGGCATCGACATGAACATGGTCCCCTACGACTACCCCCGCTTCATCGGGACGCTCACCACCGCGGTCGGTAACGGCGACGTGACGCAGGAGCGGATCGACGACGCGGTGCGCCGCATCCTCCGGGTCAAGTTCGAGCTGGGGTTGTTCGAGCAGCCCTACTCCGACCCGGAGCTGCTCGATCAGGTCGGCTCCGACGAGCACCGGGCATTGGCACGGGAGGCGGTGCGCCGATCCCTCGTCCTGCTCGAGAACAACGGCGACGTGCTCCCGCTCGGACCGGACGACACGGTCGTGCTCGTCGCCGGCATCCCGGCCGACGACATCGGGATCCAGTCGGGGGGATGGACCATCGAATGGCAGGGACGGCGCGGCACCATCACCCCGGGCACCACCATCCTGGCGGGCCTCGAGGAGGTGGCCCCCGCCGGGACGACGATCATCTACGCCGCCGACGGTGTCCCCGACCCCGGGGTGGAGCCCGACGTGTGCATCGGGGTGGTGGGGGAGCGCCCCTACGCCGAGTACCAGGGTGACAGCGCCGACCTGGCGCTGCCGCAAGCCGATCTCGCCGCGGTCGACGCCCTCGCCGAGTGTTGTGAGCGGCTGGTGGTCGTGATCGTGGCGGGCCGTCCGGTGATGATCACCGATCGCATCGACGAGTGGGACACGGTGGTGATGGCGTGGCTGCCCGGCTCCGAGGGGGGCGGCGTCGCCGACATGCTCTTCGGCCGGGAGCCGTTCACCGGTCGGCTGCCCTACACCTGGCCCCGCACCCTCGACCAGCTCCCCTTGGGCGCCCTCGCCGCCGGCGGGGAGGAGCCGCTCTTCCCGTTCGGCTTCGGCTTCGACGCCGGGACCTGGCTGGGGGGGCTCCGCCCCACGTGGCGATGAGGGGCACGCCCCCGGTCGGACCGCCGAGGCGGCTAGGTTGCCGAGGTTGCCGGCGGGTGCCGGGCGAGCGCATCGAGAGGTGGATTCCATGACGACAGACCTGACCTTCCCGGAGGGGTTCACCTGGGGGGCGGCCACCGCCGCCTACCAGATCGAGGGCGCCGCCACCGAGGACGGGAGGGGACCCTGCATCTGGGACAAGTTCTCCCACACCCCCGGCGCCGTGACCGGCGGGGACACCGGAGACGTCGCCTGCGATCACTACCACCGCTGGAAGGACGACGTCGCCCTCATCCACCGCCTCGGAGTGGGGGCCTACCGGTTCTCCGTCGCCTGGTCACGTGTCATCCCCGAGGGCCGCGGTGCGGTCAACGCCCCCGGCCTCGACTTTTACGACCGGCTCGTCGACGAGCTGCTCGAGAACGGGATCGAGCCCTCCGTCACCCTCTGCCACTTCGACCTGCCGCAGGCGCTGGAGGACCGGGGCGGATGGCCGGAACGGTCGACGGCCGAGGCGTTCGCCGAGTACGCCGCGGTGGTGGCCCAGCGCCTCGGGGACCGGGTCCGGCAATGGGTGACCCTCAACGAGCCCCGGGTGGCGGCCTTCGCCGGCTACGAGGCGGGCGACCACGCCCCGGGCCGCACCTCGGTGGCGGACCGGCTCGCCGCCGGGCACCACATGCTGCTCGCCCACGGGCTCGGGATGGAAGCGGTCCGGTCCGCGGCTCCGGGGGCCCGGGTCGGGCTCGTCAACGACCCCTCCCCGTGTCATCCCGCCTCGGGACATCCGCTCGACGTGGAGGCGGCCAACCTGGAACACGCCCTGCGTAACACCTGGATGCTCGATCCCGTCTTCGGACGCGGCTACCCCGCCCGGCTCATCGAAGCGCTGCAGTGGGACCAGGGCGAAGTGAAGCCGGGCGACCTCGCGGTGATCTCCCGGCCGATGGACTTCTTCGGCCTCAACTACTACACCCGGCAAATCTTCCGCAGCCCGGAGCTGCCTCCCGACAAGCCGGGGCTCGTCGTCCCCGGTGACGAGTTCACCGACATGGGGTGGGAGGTGTACCCGGCCGGGATCCTCGAGATGCTCGAGTGGCTGTGGCACGAGTACGGGATCGCCGACCTCTACGTGACCGAGAACGGGGCCGCCTACGGCGACGGCGACGGCCCGCCGTTCGTCGACGCGAAGCGGATTGCCTACCTGCGCGACCACCTGGCGGCGGTGCACCAGGCCATCGCCCGGGGCGTGCCGGTGCGGGGCTACTTCGTCTGGTCACTGCTCGACAACTTCGAATGGGCTCACGGCTACTCGAAGCGGTTCGGGATCGTGCGGGTCGACTACGAGACCCAGGAGCGCTCCGTCCGGGAGAGCGGGCGCTTCTACTCGGCGATCGCCCGCAGCAACCGGCTCCCGGTGGGGGAGGGGGCCTAGCCCGCCGCCTCGGCCACCAGGGCGGCGTGCCGCTCCACGACCACCTCGAGGGTGGGCTCGACCCGCACGTTGCGCCGGGTGAGCCGCTCGCCGCAGTGGGCGCAGGCAGCAACGAGGTGGGTGTCGTGACCGCACTCCTGATGGATGATGCGCCGCTCGGCGTGCGACCCCACCCAACGGTCGCCCCAGCGCCACAGCGCCATCAGCACGTCGAAGAGGTCCTTGCCCTTCTCGGTGAGCAGGTACTCGTGGCGCGGCGGGTGCTCCTGGTAGGGACGGGTGAAGAGGATGTGGGCGGCGACGAGGGTGTCGAGCCGGTTGGTGAGGACGTTGCTGGCGATGTCGAGGTCACGCCGGAAGTCGTCGAAGCGTCGCACCCCGAGGAAGGCGTCCCGCAGGATGAGTAAGGTCCAGCGGTCGCCGATGAGGTCGACGCTGTTGGCGACGGCGCAGTCGAGATGGTCGAGCGGTTTACGGGTCGGCATACCGCCACGTTAGCACCAACTTGCATCACGCAACCGACTTGCTAGAGTGACTTGCGTAACACAACCGATAGGCTCGGGAGGGATCATGCAACGGGAGCAGGGGGCCGGGTCGGAGCGCCCGGCACGTTCCCAGGCCGCGGCGGGGCCGGAGGCGGGGACGAGCAACGACCAGGCCAACGGCAACGGGCTGCGCCGATCGGCGGGGACGAAGCTGCTGGCCGGCGGCCTCCGTGTCGCCGGCGGGATCGCACCCGGAGTGGCCGGGGCGATCGCCGAGAAGCTCTACTTCCGGGCGATGGGAGCGCGACCCCGCACCGCGGTCGAATCCGGCGACCCCTTCTCCTTCACGCTCCAAAAGCGCACCGTCACCGGCTACACCCTCGGCGCAGGCGAGACGGTGCTGCTGCTCCACGGCTGGCGGGGAACCGCCGGCGACATGAGCACCATCGCCGCCGCGGTGGCCGGCGCCGGGATGCAGGCGGTGGCCATCGACCTCCCAGGTCACGGCGACGACCGCGGCTCCCGCACCGACCTGTTCCTCATGGCGGCGGCGGTCCATGCCGCCGGATCGCTCTTCGGGCCTCCCGCCGGGGTGGTCGCCCACTCCTTCGGCGCCGCCGTCGCCTTCGGATCCTTCCCCAACGGCGGGCCGCGTCGAGTCGCCCTCTTCGGCCCGGCGATCCGCGGCGACCGCTACCTGGAGGGCTTTGGCCGCCATGTCGGGTTCAACGAGCGGGCCCTGGCCCGCTTCACCCGACGCATCGAGCGGTACGCCGGCCCGCAGCTGATGCCGATCCTGCACGGCGAGGGCAACGTGCCCGGTGCCGAGTTCCTCATCCAACACGATCCGGCCGACGCCTGGACCCCCATCGTCGACTCGCGTCGCTTCGTCGACACCCACCCCTCCGCCCGGCTCGTCGTCGTCGAGGGCGCCGGCCACAAGGGGATCCTCCGCCACCAGGAGGCGGTGGCCCGCGCCGCCGCGTTCCTCGTGGCGGGCTGAGGCGGGCAGACCTTCGGGCTACGCGGCGTAGTTGCTGGAGAGCCGGATCGTCTCGGCGATGTGGACGTTGACCAGGGCCGGCTTGCCGCTGGCCCGGGCCCGCTGCAGGGCCGGTGTGAGCTCCGCGGGGCAGGTCACCAGCTCCCCGTAGCCACCCAAGGCCGTGACCACGCTGTGGTAGGGGCGCCGCCCCAGGTCGGCGGCGATGACCCGGTCCGGGTAGAAGGTGCGGTGGAAGGTCTTGATGTTGTTCCAGACCCCGTCGTTGCCGACGACGCCGACCACCGGCAGCCCGAGCCGCACGAACGTGTCGTACTCCATCCCGTGGAAGCCGAACCCGCCGTCCCCGAACACGATGCCGACCAGGGCGTCGGGATGCACCACCTTGGCGGCGAGGGCGAAGCCGGGCCCGGTGCCGAGGGTGCCGGCCGGGCCGGGCTCGAGCACGTGACCCGGGGTCGAGACCTGGAGCCACTTGGCGGTGGTGGCGACGATGTCACCGCCGTCGACGCTGACGATGGCGTCGCGACCGAAGAAGGCGGCGACGTCCCGCCCGAACCGCTGCGGCATGATCGCCTCGCCCTCCTCGTCCGCCTCCCGCTCGGCGGCGGCCAGCCTCTCCTCCTCGATCCGGCGGATGTCACGGGCCCAGGGACGCTCCCCCCCACGGGCGAAGGTGGTGCGATGCTCCAGCAGCTCGGCCACGAAGCGACCCGGGGTGGCGACGACGGCGACCGGGGCCGGACGGTTCCAGCCGAGGCGGGTCGGCTCGGCGTCGACCTGGACCACGGTGGCGGCCGGATTGATCTTGCGCCCGTAGCCGGTTCGGAAATCCCAGTCGACCCCGAGGGCGAGCACCAGATCGGCTCCGGCGAACGCTTCGGATCGGGCCCGGATCCCGAGCAGGGGATGGCCGTGGGGGAACGCCCCTCGGGCGCCGGCGTTGACGTAGGCGGGGGCGTCCAGGGCCTCGGCCAGCGCCACCAGCGCCGCGGCCCCCTCCCCGCGGATCCCGCTCCCGGCGAAGAGCACCGGCCGTTCCGCCCCGGCGAGCAGGTCGGCGACCCGTGCCACCACCGCCGAGTCGGCGCCCATCGGTTCCGTCGCCCGGTACGACCGGGGGAGGGGGGTGGCCTCGTCGACCATGCCCGCCTGGACGTCGAGGGGGATGTCGAGGAAGACGGGGCCGCCCCGCCCGGCGAAGGCGTGGCGGGCGGCGAGGGCGACGTACTCGGCGAGACGGACGGTCTCCCAGGCGGTGGTGGCGAGGCGGGTGATCGATCGGAAGAGCTGCGGGTGGTCCATCTCCTGGAGCCCGCCAGCGTGTTCCTGGCGGACCGGATGGCGTCCCCCCAACACCAGCATCGGGGTCCCGGCGGCGGAGGCGTTCATCACCGCGGTGACGGTGTTGGTGACCCCGGGGGCGGCGGTGACGGCGGCGACCCCGAGACGGCCGGTGAGCCGGGTATAGGCCTCGGCGGCATGGGCCGCGGTCTGCTCGTGACGGACGTCGACCAGGCGGATTCCCTCCAGGGCACAGCCATCGAGGATGGGCACGATGTGGCCGCCGGTGAGGGTGAAGACGGTGTCGACGCCTTCGGCCCGCAGGGCACGGGCCAGGAGCTGGCCACCGTGGATCTTCGCCATGTTGCCTCCCGTCGTTCGACGGCTCACTTGGTCAGGTCGCCCCAGGTGCCTTCCAGGAAGAGCCGCGGCTGGAGGGCGTAGGCGAGCTCGGCCCGGCCGGTGCGCACATCGGCCCATTCCATGATCGCCAGGTCGATGCCGATCACCGAGGCGGTCTTCACCTGGACCCGGGAGCCGGTCAATTCCTCGATCAGATCGCCCCAGGTCGGCTGATGCCCGACCACCATGAGGAACCGGACCGATCGGGCGGCGGCGGCGACGACGTCGAGCACCGACGACGGGGACTCCCCGTACAGGTCGGGGACCAGCTCGATCTCGGACCCCCACGTCCCCGCCTTGGACGCCAGCTCGGCGGTGGAGCGGGCCCGCAGCGCTGTCGAGCTGTAGATGAACTGCGGGACCTGGCCCATACGGGACAGCACCCGCCCCATCACCCTGGCGGAGGCCCGACCCCGCTCGTTGAGGGGGCGTTCGTGGTCGGGGGTGTCGCCGCCCCAGTCGGACTTGCCGTGGCGCATGACGAGGAGCCGTTTCATGGACTCCACGTTACCGAAGTACCTTCAGGGCACGGGACGCGATCCGGTCGGCCGGGGAGGCACCATGGCGCGCAAGGAGACAGGGGTCGAGGCCCACCTCCAGCCGGGGGAGGAGGTCGAGGTGGCGCTGCGGGGCGCCATCGAGGGCTTCACGACGTGGTCCAACTTCGGGGGGGCGGTGGCGGTGCTGACCGCCCTCACCGTGGCGCGGATGGCGCGCCTGGGCTTATGGACCGGGGCGGCGGAAATCGTCGCCGTCATCGTCGCCGGCTTTGTCGCGGTGCTGGTGTTGGTGGGCCGGCCGATGGCGCATCGCCACGACCCGGCCCTGGCCGGTCCCTACGTGGTGGTGGCGCTCACCTCGCGTCGCCTGCTCGTCTTCGACCGGGCCCGGGGCGACGCGGCCGACGCCCTGGCGGCGGCGTACCCGCGGTCCTCCTTGACCGGGGTGCGGTATCGCAGGGCGCGCCTACTCCGGCCTCACCTCCTCACATTCCGGGCCGGCAACCGGAGCCTCCGGTTCGAGTTCCCCCGGGCCGAGCCGGTCGCCGAGCTGACCGAGCGGCTCGGTCGCTGAGATCCGCTCCGTCCGGTCGCCACGGTGGCGGGCCGTCGATACGATGGGCCTCGAAGCGACGACCACGAGGAGTGAGCGACATGGGCCTCGACACCGCGATGGAACAGGCACTGAACGAACAGATCACGCTGGAGTACGCCTCCGCCTACGCCTACACCGCCTTCGGGGCGTGGCTCGACGCCGAGAGCCTCCCCGGCATGGCGAGTTGGATGGAGGCCCAGGCGGCCGAGGAGCGCACCCACGCCCAGAGGTTCGCCCGCTTCGTGCTCGACCGCGGCAATCGGGTGCGGCTCGGCGCCATCGCCGCTCCCCGCGACGACTACGACTCGCCGCTCGAGGTCTTCGAGCTGGCGCTGGCGCACGAGCAGAAGGTCACCGCTGCCATCAACGACCTCTACGCCGCCGCGGTCGCCGCCAAGGACTACGCCTCGCTCCCGCTGCTGGACTGGTTCGTCGACGAGCAGGTCGAGGAGGAGGCGACGGTGCAGCAGATCATGGACGACCTGCGGCGTGCCGGCAGCGAGGGCCACGCCCTCCTCATGATCGACCGCGAGCTCGGAGTCCGCACCTTCACCGGGGGCGCCGAGGCGTGACCGCCCCGGCGGCCTCCTAGAGGCGCTCGACGATGTAGTCGATGGCCGCGGTGAGCCGCTCGAGATCGGACGGCTCGATGTTGGGGAACATGGCCATCCGGAGCTGGTTGCGTCCCAGTTTGCGATAGCTCTCGGTGTCGACGATGCCGTTGCTGCGCAGCGTCGCCGCCACCGCGTCGGCGTCGACGTTGGGGGCGAAGTCGATCGTCGCCACCGTGGTGCTCCGCATCGCCTGATCGGGCACGAACGGGGTCGTGAACGGGCGCGAGTCGGCCCATCCATAGATCACCGCGGACGATTCGCGGCAACGGTCGATCGCCCAATCGAGGCCGCCCAGCTCCAGCATCACGTCGACCTGGCGCCGCAGCAGGAAGAGGGTGGCCAGCGCCGGGGTGTTGTAGGTCTGGTCCTTGCGCGAGTTCGCCAGGGCCAGCGACAGCGACAGGGTGGGTGGGATCCAGCGTCCCGAGGCCCCGATCTGCTCGATCCGGCTCACCGCCGCCGGCGAGCACAGCGCCACCCACAGGCCGCCTTCGGCGCCGAAGACCTTCTGCGGCGAGAAGTAGTAGGCGTCGAACTCGGCCGGCTCGACTGCCATCGCCCCGGCTCCGGAGGTGGCGTCGACCGCCACCAGGCCGGTCGCTCCGGCAGGACGCGCCACCGGCATCATCACCCCGGTCGACGTCTCGTTGTGGGTCAAGCCGTAGAGGTCGATGGTGGAATCGGCCACCGGCTCCGGGTGGGTCCCGGGCTCCGACTCGATGACCTGCGGGTCCTCGAGATGCGGGGCGGCCGCGGCCACCGCGGCGAACTTACCGGAGAACTCGCCGAAGACGAGGTGTTGGCTTCGCTGCTGGATCAGGCTGAAGGAGGCGGCATCCCAGAACGAGGTGGCTCCCCCGACGCCGAGGAGGACCTCGTAGCCGCTCGGCAGCGAGAACAGGTCGGTGAGCCCGGCCCGGATCGCCGCCACCACGCTCCGCACCCCGGGCCGGCGGTGGCTGGTTCCCATGTAGCTGGAGCCGGTGACTCCGAGTTCCATGAGGATCTCGGTTCGTACCTTGGACGGCCCCGACCCGAACCTCCCGTCTCCCGGGAGGAGGCTGGGAGGAAGCTCGATCGTTGGGTTATCTGTCATGTTGTCACCACCGGGTATCGTGCGGTTCGGAACGTACGAAGAGGAGGCTAGAGCAATGTCGGGTGCCGGCCTAGACGGGCTTTCTCAACGTGCCGCCGGGGTCGCGGAATCCGCCACCCTGGCCATCACCGCCAAGGCCAAGGCGCTGCGCGCCGCGGGCAGACCGGTGATCGGCTACGGGGCCGGCGAGCCGGATTTCCCCACGCCGCAGTTCATCGTCGAGGCCGCCGCGGCGGCCGCCGCCGATCCCCGCAACCATCGGTACACCCCGGCGGCGGGGCTCCCCGAGCTACGGGAAGCGATCGCGGTCAAGACCCGGCGTGACTCGGGCCTCGCCGTGGACCCGTCCCAGGTGGTCGTCACCAATGGCGGCAAGCACGCCGTCTACGCCACCTGCCAGGTGCTGCTCGATCCCGGGGACGAAGCGCTGCTCCTCGCCCCCTACTGGGTGACCTACCCGGAGGCGGTGCGGCTCGCCGACGGGGTCCCGGTGGTGGTGGAGGCCGACGAGACCACCGGCTACCGGGTCACCGTCGACCAGCTCGAGGCGGCCCGGACCCCGCGCACCAAGATGCTCGTGTTCGTTTCCCCGTCCAACCCGACCGGTGCCGTCTACCCGGCCGCCGATGTCGCCGCCATTGGAGCATGGGCCGCCGCCCACGGCATCTGGGTCATGACCGACGAGATCTACGAGCATCTCGTCTACGGCGACGCCGTGTTCAGCTCGATCCCGGTGGAGGCCCCGGAGGCGGCGCCCCGCTGCGTCGTCGTCAACGGGGTCGCCAAAACCTACGCCATGACCGGATGGCGGGTGGGATGGATGATCGCGCCCCCGGAGATCGCCACCGGAGCGATCCGGCTTCAGAGCCACATGACGTCGAACGTCGCCAACGTCAGCCAGCGGGCCGCCCTCGCCGCCCTCGAGGGCCCGATGGACTCGGTGGTCGAGATGCGGGCCGCCTTCGATCGGCGGCGCCGCACCATGCACGAGATGCTCAACGCCATCGACGGGGTGGCGTGCCCGGAGCCGCAAGGCGCCTTCTACGCCTTCCCCTCGATGAAGGGCCTGCTGGGCCGGCTACTGGGGGGAAGGAGCGCCGCCACCACCCTGGAGCTGGCCGCCCTCCTGCTCGACGAGATCAACGTCGCCGTCGTGCCGGGAGAGGCCTTCGGGGCACCCGGCTACGCCCGGTTCTCCTTCGCCCTCGGCGACGCCGACCTCGAGGAAGGGCTGCGGCGCATCCAGGACCTGGTGCAGCGTTCCGGCTGAGCCGAGCCCGCTAGCGAAGCCCGTTCAGCTCGCCGGCGACGACCTGCCACGCTTCCGATGCCGGATCGACGAGGTCGTCGTGCCCGGCGTCCTCGATCTCGTGGTAGACGACGGCGTCGCCCTGCTGGGCGGCGGCGCCTGCGTACTCCCGGCTCAGCTCCACCGGTACCCGCTCGTCGGCGGCGCCGTGCACGATGACCTGGGGAATGCCGAGGGGGAGCAGCTCGATCGGGGAGGCCAGTGCGTAGCGGTCGGGACCGTCCTCCGGGCTCCGCCGCAGGTACTGCTCGACGGCGTCGTCCCCTACGCCGCGGCGGTGGGCGGCGGCCAGATCGGCGAGCGGGGCGAGGCCGACCGCGGCGGTCACGGCCACGCTCGGAACGTGCTCGGATCCGCCGTCGACGAGCGGGGGGCGGGAGCGGGCCCACAACGCCAGTTGGCCCCCGGCCTCGTGACCGACGGTGACGACCCGGGACGGGTCGAGCCCATGGGCGGCGGCGAGGCCGTCGAGGGCGTCGAGAGCGGCGGCGACGTCGGTCATCGTGGTCGGCCACCCGCCGCCGGCGCCGACCCGGTGGTACTCGACGTTCCAGGTCGCCCAGCCGCGTTGCACCAGGTCGACGGCGAGGCCGTCCATCAGATCCCGGGTCCACGGGTCGCGCCAGGAGCCGCCGTGGAGCAGGGCGGCCACCGGGAACGGGCCCGGGCCCTCCGGCACCCGCAGATCCGCCTCGTGGTGCGGCCCGGAGGCGTAGCGCATCGTCGTCACCGGCCAGGCGCCCCGCCACCGGAGATGGCGGAGGGCGTGGCGGTAGCCGACCAGACCGCGGCCGAAGATGACGTGGACGCAGGCCGGCGCCGTCAGCGAGACGCGGCGCCACGGCTCGCGGGCGTGGATGTTGGAGATGTGCACCTCCACGGTGGGGAGGCCAGTGGCGAGGATGGCGTCGTGGATGGCGTAGCTGGTGTGGGTGTAGGCGCCGGCGTTGAGCACCACCCCGTCGACTTCGGTGGCGGCCTGCTGGAGGCGATCGATGATGGCGCCTTCGTGATTCGACTGGAAGGTGGTGACCTCGACTCCCAGCTCGCCACCCCAGACCCGGAGCGACGCCTCGAGCTGGGGGAGCGTGGTGGCGCCGTAGACCGCCGGCTCCCGGGTGCCGAGCAGGTTGAGGTTGGGCCCGTTGACCACGAGCACGTGTTCCATGAGCCGGAGAGTATTGGATCGGACGGGCGCGTCCAAGGCATCACCGCCGCGCCGGCGCCGGCGCTCGTCGCCGCCTCTTCCCGCCTCTCCCCACTTCCCCGGCTCGAATCCGCTAGCTTTTGAGGCTGGTGGTTCATCCACCGCCCTGGGGAAGGAGGCACCCACAACCATGAAAGTCATGAAACGATGGCTGCTGCTGATGGCGGTCCTGGCCTTGGTGGCCGCCGCCTGCGGTGACAGCACCGAGGAGACGACGACCAGCGAAGCCAGCTCGATGTTCGAGGGGTACTCGCTGGCGGCCGACAATTGCGACTACGGCGGGCT
>CAYQEC010000010.1:38788-83033 GCA_964416425.1 uncultured Acidimicrobiaceae bacterium
GCTCGATGTTCGAGGGGTACTCGCTGGCGGCCGACAATTGCGACTACGGCGGGCTGCTGAAGAGCATCACCGCCGTTGACGAGTTGACGGTGCAGTTCGAGCTGTGCCAGCCGGACGTGGCGTTCGCGTCCAAGGTGGCGTTCTCCGCCTTCGGGATCTTCCCGGAGGAAGTGCTGGACGCCACCGGCGGCGGCGGCCCCGAGCTGTTCGAGCATCCGGTCGGCACCGGCCCGTACAAGCTCTCGCAGTGGGAGCGGGGCAACCAGCTCGTGCTGGAGCGCTTCGACGACTACTGGGGCACCCCCGCCGAGACGGGAACCCTCGTGTTCCGGTGGAGCGCCGAGGCCGCCCAGCGGCTGGTCGAGCTACAGGCGGGCACGGTCGACGGCATCGACAACCCGGGCCGCGACGACTTCGCCGTGATCGAGGGTGACTCCAACCTGCAGCTCCTGCCGCGGGAAGGCACCAACATCTTCTACGTCGGCCTCAACCGGGACAAGGAGCCGTTCGGCGACGAGCGGGTGCGGCAGGCGATTGCCATGGGCATCGACCGTGAGCGCATCGTCGACAACTTCTACCCGCCGGGCTCGACGGTGGCGGACCAGTTCCTGCCACAGTCGATCTTCGGATGGACCCCCGAACCGGTGTGGTACGACTACGACCCGGACGCCGCCAAGGCCCTGCTGGCCGACGCCGGCTATCCCGACGGCTTCGAGGTGACGCTCAACTACCGTGACGTGGTCCGCAGCTACCTGCCGAGCCCGAGCACGGTGGCGACCGACATCCAGGCCCAGCTTGCCGAGATCGGCATCACCGTGAACATCGAGGTCATGGAGTCGGGGGCCTTCCTCGACGCCAGCGACGCCGGTGATCTCACGATGTACCTGCTGGGATGGGGCGCCGACTATCCGGACGCCACCAACTTCCTGGACTACCACTTCGGATCCGGAGCCTCGGTTCAGTTCGGCGCAGGCTTCGACGACATCCATCAGGTGCTCAACGAGGCGGCCCAGATCGCCGACCCGGCCGAGCGTCTCGTGCTCTACCAGCAGGCTGCCGAGCTGATCAAGGAGCACGTGCCGATGGTTCCCGTGGCCCATGGTGGCTCCGGCACGGCCTACCGGGCCGACGTCACCAACGCCCAGGCGAGCCCGCTCGGCAACGAGTACTTCGCCGTGATGGATCCGGGTGGCCGTGACCAGTTCGTCTGGATGCAGAATGCCGAGCCGATCGGCCTCTACTGCGCGGACGAGACGGACGGCGAGTCGTTGCGTGCCTGTGAGCAGATCAACGAGTCGCTGCTCTCCTACGAGGTCGGCGGGACCGCGGTCCAGCCGGCGCTGGCGGAGACGTGGGAGGCGAACGACGACGGCACCGTGTGGACGTTCCATCTCCGTTCCGGAGTAACGTTCCACGACGGTTCCACCTTCGACGCCAACGATGTCGTCAAGTCGTGGGTCGTGCAGTGGGACGCGGCAGATCCGCTCCACGTGGGTCGTGACGGCAACTTCACCTACTTCCAGGCCGACTTCCTGTCGTTCCTGAACCCGCCACCGGCGGAGTAGTCCGCAACAACGTCCGATGTGAGAGAGGGGCGGGGCGAGAGCCCCGCCCCTCTTCCGCGGCGATTAGCCTGCTGACCCTTGGGCAGATTCATCGTGCGCCGGCTCCTGTCGTCGATTCCCGTGCTGCTGGGAATCCTGATCGCGGTGTTCGCCCTGGCCAGGCTGATTCCGGGGGACCCGTGCATCGCCGCGCTGGGGGAACGCGCCACCGACGAGATCTGCGACGCCTACAACGACCGCTACGGGCTCAACGAACCGATCGTCCAGCAGTTCGGGATCTACATCGGTGACGTCGCCACCGGCGACCTGGGCCAGTCGTTCCGCTTCGCCAAGCCGGTGAGCACCCTGTTGGTGGAGCGGCTCCCCACCACCGTCGAGCTGTCCTTCGCCGCCCTCGTCATCGCGGTGCTGGTCGGGGTGCCGCTCGGCATCATCTCCGGGTACCGCCACAACACCAAGACCGACGTCGCCACCATGATCGGCGCCAACATCGGCGTCTCGATGCCGGTGTTCTGGCTCGGGCTGATGCTGCAGTACCTATTCGCGGTGGTGTTACGCAACACGCCTCTGACGTTACCGCCGTCGGGCCGGCTCGACGCCGGCCTGATACCGGAGCGCTTCTACGACGTCTGGGGGTGGGGCGTCAACGGCCTCTTCCAGTTCCTCGGCAACTTCACCGTGGTCAACTCGCTGGTGACGGGCCAGTGGGACGTGTTCCGCTCCGCGGTGGGCCACCTCATCCTCCCGGCCATCGCCCTCGCCACCATCCCGATGGCGATCATCGCCCGCATGACCCGCTCCAGCCTGCTCGACGTGCTCGGCCTCGACTATGTGCGGACCGCCCGTGCCAAGGGCCTCACCGAGCGGGTCGTCGTCATCCGGCATGCCCTCCGCAACGCCATGCTGCCGGTGGTGACCGTGATCGGTCTCTCGCTCGGCACCCTGCTCGGGGGGGCGATCCTCACCGAGACGATCTTCAACCTCTCGGGGGTGGGCAAGACCGTGTTCGACGCGATCGAATCGCGTGACTACACGGTCGTCCAGGGCTTCACGCTCGTGATCGCCGTCGGCTTCGTGATGACGAACCTGATCGTCGACCTCATCTACACCTACCTCGATCCGCGGGTGAGGGTGGGCTGATGGCTCTCGAGATCCGTCCCGACGATCAGGTCACCGAGGTGGCGGCGCTGGCGGCCCGCGGCCTGTGGGGCAACGCCTTCCGGGAGCTGGCGCGGAAGCGGTCGGCCCGGGTCGGGATGGCGATGCTGGCGCTGCTCATCATCGTGGCCGTCTTCGCCCCGCTCATCGCTCCCTACGAGCCCAACGAGGTGCTGTTCGGCGAAGGCGTCAGCCCGCGCGACCCACCCTGTATCCACGTCTTCGGCTGCGACCCGGCCACTCCGCAGCACATCCTCGGCATCGACGGCAACGGGCGCGACGAGTTCAGCCGGCTCATCTTCGGGTCCCGGGTGTCCCTGCTGGCGGGCCTGGGGGCGGTCGGGTTCGCGGTCGGCATCGGCACCGTGATCGGGCTTACCGCCGGGTTCTTCGGGCGGCGGGTCGACAACGTCTTGATGCGGATCATGGACGTGCTGCTGGCGTTCCCGGCGCTGCTGCTCGCCATCTTCATCGTGTCGGTGACCGGGCCCGGGCTCTTCAAATCGATCCTCGCCATCTCGGTCGTCACCATCCCCGCCTACGCGCGCGTGGTGCGCTCCAGTGTGCTCACCGTCAAGGAGCAGGATTTCGTCCAGGCGGACCGGGTGCTCGGGGTGAGCTCGCTGCGGATCCTGTGGCACCGCATCCTCCCCAATTCGCTGACCCCGCTGGTGGTGCAGGCGACCCTCGGGGTGGCCACCGCGGTGCTGGAGATCGCGGCGCTGTCGTTCCTCGGCCTCGGGGTGCAGCCACCGACGGCGGAGTGGGGCTCGATGCTCGCCGCCGAGCGTAACCAGGTCTTCACCGCCCCCCACCTCGTCTTCTTCCCCGGTCTCGCCATCATGTGGAACGTGCTCGCCTTCAACCTGCTCGGCGACGGCCTGCGTGACGCTCTCGACCCGAGGTTGAACCGATGACGGCACACCCCGGCGCCGGACCTGCCCCGGCCGAGCCGGCGCCGGCGACGCTGCTCAAGGTACGCGGGCTCAAGACCCACTTCTTCACCCGGGACGGCGTGGTGAAGGCGGTCGACGGCGTCGACCTCACGGTGGAGAAGGGCCAGATCCTCGGCCTGGTCGGCGAGTCGGGGTGCGGCAAGTCGGTGACGTCGATGTCGATCCTGCGGCTGGTGGCCGACCCGGGCCGCATCATCGAGGGGCAGGTCCTGTTCCACGGGGACGACCTGCTCACCATGTCGCTCAAGGAGCTGCGGCAGATCCGGGGCGATCGCATCTCGATGATCTTCCAGCAGCCCAACTCGTCGCTGAACCCGGTGTTCACCGCCGGCTTCCAGATCGCCGAGGTCTACGAGGTCCACGAGAACCTGAAACACAAGGTGGGGGAGGAGAAGGCCGTCGACATGCTGCGCCAGGTGGGTATCCCTGACCCGCGGCGCCGGCTCCGGGCCTACCCGCACGAGCTGTCGGGCGGGATGGCGCAGCGGGTCATGATCGCCATGGCGCTGGCGGCCGATCCCGAGCTGCTCATCGCCGACGAGCCCACCACCGCCCTCGACGTCACCATCCAGGCCCAGATCCTCGATCTGATGCGCCACCTCCGCGACAAGCTGGGCACCGCCATCGTCGTCATCACCCACGACCTGGGAGTGGTGGCCGAGATGGCGGACCGGGTGGCGGTGATGTACGCCGGGGATATCGTCGAGGCGACCGACACCGAGCGGCTCTTCGCCGACCCGAAGCATCCCTACACCAAGGGTCTGATCGGCTCGATCCCGGTGGCCGGGTCGCGGCGGGAATGGCTCGAGGTGATCCCGGGAAGGGTCCCCAACCTGGTCGACCTGCCTCCCGGATGCCGTTTCGCTCCCCGCTGTCAGGCGCGGGTGGAGGCCGGGTTGAAGATCTGCACTGTCGAGGAGCCGCCACTCGTCGACGACGAGCCGGACCACGCCGTGCGCTGCTGGCTCTACCACGAGGGGGTGGAATGAACGGGGCGTCGCCGCTGGTGGCGGTCGAGGGGCTCTTCAAGACGTACCCGGTGCGGGGCGGCGCCTTCCAGCGGGTGGTCGGCCAGGTGCAGGCGGTCGACGGGGTCGACCTCGAGATCTTCCCGGGGGATGCCGTCGGGTTGGTGGGGGAGTCGGGGTGCGGCAAGTCGACGCTGGGCCGGCTCCTGCTGCGGCTCGAGGAGCCCGACGCCGGCACGGTGAGCTTCGACGGCACCGACCTGGCCGAGCTCAGCCCCAAGGAGCTGCGCGGCCTGCGCGGCAAGATCCAGCTCATCTTCCAGGACCCGTTCGGTTCGCTGGATCCCCGCACCTCGGTGGGGGAGAGCATCGCCGAGGGGCTCCGGGTCCAGGGAGTGCCGCGGGCGGAGCGCAGCGCCCGGGTGCAGGAGACTCTCGAGATGGTGGGCCTCGAGCCCTACCACGCCCGCCGCTTCCCGCACGAGTTCAGCGGCGGGCAGCGGCAACGCATCGGGATCGCCCGCGCCCTGGCGGTTCATCCCCGCTTCCTGGTCCTCGACGAGCCGGTGTCGGCGCTCGACGTGTCGATCCAGTCCCAGATCCTCAACCTGCTCAAGGAGCTGCAGCAGACCCTCGACCTCACCTTGCTGTTCATCGCCCACGACCTGTCAGTCGTCGAGCACCTCTGCGACCGCATCGCGGTGATGTACCTCGGCAAGATCGTGGAGGTGGCGTCCCGTGACGACCTGTTCGACCGCCCCACCCATCCCTACACGCAGGCGTTGCTGTCGGCGATCCCGATCCCCGATCCCACCCTGCGCCGGGCCCGCATCATCCTGGAGGGCGACATCCCGAGCCCGCTGCACCCGCCGTCCGGCTGCCGGTTCCACACCCGGTGCCCGATTGCGCAGGAGGGGATCTGTGACGTGGAGGAGCCGCTGATGGCGCCGGTGACGGACGGGTCGGGGCACGAGGCCGCCTGCCATCTTCGCACCGGGGCCTACACCCACCTCGACCCGATCCCGGCCGGTCCCGCCCCGCTCTGAGCGCCTCAGCCGGCGGCCGGGACGTAGCCAGGGGCCAGCTCGGCGGCGAGCGCCCGCGTTGCCGGGTCGATTGTGCCGGGCCGGAGCGGCGCCAGCTCCGCCAGCTCGTCGAGCACGGCCCGGCGGGCCGCGGCGACCGTCACGCCGGGAACGACCGTGGCGAGCGAGCCGGTCGTTTCCGGCCGCCACGGCAGCTCCAGCGCGGCGTACACCCCGGTGAGGACCCGCCGCACCAGGTCGGCCCGGTCCACCACCACGATGCCGCCGACGTGGGCGGCGCCGCGGGCGAGGCGCTGGCCGACCCCCATCAGCTTGAGCCGCCCCCCGTGGTGGACGCTGAACTCGCCCGGGCAGTACTCCCCGGGAACCTCACCGACGGCGGCTTCCACCCCGAGCCGGGCGAAGGACCGCACCATGAGGTCGGCGAGGGTGGCGAACCGTTCCCGGATGGCACGGCGAGGATCGGGATCGGGGATCGTCCAGCCGAAGGAGAGGGTGTACTCGGTGAAGGCCGCGGCCCGGCCCCCGGCGATCCGCTCCACCGCCGCGAACCCGGCGGCGGCGGCGGCGGCGACCGCCGCCGGGTACCCGGGGGCGAGCCGGTCGCGGCGGCCGAAGGCGACCACCGGTCCCGGGACCGTGATCCGGAAGGTCTCGGATACCTCTCCCGCCGAGGCCCGTTGCAGCAGGGCGGCGGCGATGCCGGCATCGAGCGGTGGCGGGGTGCGCTCGCGGTCGTCGAGCACCCGGATCGAGCGGGAGGGGCCCATGGAGGGGGAGCGTAGCGAGCCGGGCGGGGGCCGATCGCGGGCGTTGGGCGATACCACCGGTATCCTGCGCGGCTGGACCGGTGCAGCGGCACCGGAGGACGTTGTGGAGGCACGGGTGAGACGGGCCGGCTGGCTGCTCCTGGCGACGACGATCCTGCTCGCGGCTTGCGGCGATGCGGGGCTGCTCGACGGGCTCGGCGACCGTTCCCGTGAGATCGTCTACTCCGACACCACGACCACGACGACGATCGTGGTCGACGACGGCGAATCGGCTCCACAGGGGGCGGTGCGGGCCGCCGACGTGAGCTGGTACAACGACCAGCTGGGGGAGGCGGCGCCGGTGCCGATCCCCTCGGTCGTGATCGCCGACGTGTGGGGCCGGGGCGACCGGGTCAACCGCTACATTCAGGCGAGCCGGGCCGAGATCGCCACCGCCCTGCCGACGGTGGAGTTCCCTTCGCTCGTTCCCGACGAGGTCGGGTGGGTGACGAGCCAGCTCGTCTTCGACACCGCCTCGGCGACCCTCGACGCCGGCACTTCGGCCGCCTTCGGGCTCTGGAAGGTCGAGCCGTACAGCTTCGAGGAGGGCGACGTCGCCGTGCTCCGGGTGGGCGAGGCCTCCGGTCCCGACCGGGAGAGCGCCGGCGAGATCCACTACGAGATCGTCCCCGACGGGCTCAGCCTCAGCTGGGTGCGGGGCAGTTACCGGTACGAGCTGTTCTGTCGCACCAGCCTGGCAGAGGAGATGTGCCAACAGATGGCGGAAACGGCGATGCCGCTCTCGGACCAGCTCCCGCCGCCTCGGGCGGAGGACGCCCCCGCCGACGCGAGCGGCGGCTGAGGCCGGGGAGGTCGGGCTCATCTTCCACTCGGACGGATGGTGGTCGTACGTTCGATACGACGACGAGCAGGATCGTCCCCGGATGGATCGGGCCCTGCTGCAGCGGGTGCTCGGCTACGCCCTCCGCCACCGGGCCCGCATCATGGTGGTGTTGGGGACCATCGTCGTCATCGGTCTGCTGACACTTGCCCCCCCGCTCCTGATGCGGCGGCTCATCGACCAGGCCATCCCCAACAAGGACCTGTCCGCCGTCACCTGGCTCGGGGTCGGCATGGTGCTCGTCCCGATCGTCAACGGCGTCGTCGGGGTGGTGCAGCGCCGCGCCTCGGCCGCCATCGGGGAGGGCATCATCTTCGATTTGCGCTGCCAGCTCTACGGGCACCTGCAGCGCATGTCGCTCGGGTTCTTCACCGCCACCCGCACCGGGGAGCTGATGAGCCGGCTCAACAACGACGTGGTGGGCGCCCAGCAGGCGGTGACCGGCACCTTCGTGTCGCTGGCCGCCAACATGTTCAGCGTCGTCGCCACCATCATCGTGATGCTGAAGCTGGAGTGGCGGTTGACGCTGCTGGCGGTGGCGATCCTGCCGCTCTTCATCTTGGCGTCGCGCCGGGTGGGCCGGATGCTGCGGGAGGTGCGCCGTGACCAGATGGAGCACAACGCCCGGATGAACGCCTTGATGCAGGAGACTCTCGGGGTGTCGGGAGCGCTGCTGGTGAAGCTCTTCGGTCGCACCCGGGACGAGGACGCCCGCTTCGCCGAGCAGGCCGGGTACGTGCGCGACCTCGGGGTGCGGCAGGCGACGATCGGCCGCTGGTTCTTCATGGCTCTCGGAGTGGTGAGCGCCCTGGGGACGGCCCTGGTGTTCTGGACCGGGGCGGTGCTGGCGATCAACGGCTCGCTCACGATCGGCACCATCGTGGCCCTCTCCGCCTACCTGTCGTCCCTCTACGGGCCGCTGTCGGGACTCTCCAACGCCCGGGTCGAGTTCGCCACCTCGCTGGTGTCCTTCGAGCGGGTGTTCGAGGTGCTCGACCTGCCCCACGACATCGAGGAGGCGGAACACCCGGTGGAGCTGAGCGAGGTGGAGGGTGCCATCGAGTTCGCCGGGGTCTGGTTCTCCTACGGGGAGAGCGGTTCGGCGGGCCTGGAGTCGGTGCGCCGCTACGGGTGGCGGGAGATCACGGAGGCCGACGCTCCCGGGCGCACGGTGACCGCCGCCGCCTGGGCGCTGCGGGACGTGTCGTTCCGGATTCGCCCCGGGGAGCTGGTGGCGCTGGTGGGACCGAGCGGGGCCGGCAAGACGACATCGACCTACCTGGTGCCCCGCCTCTACGACGTGACCCGGGGGAGCGTCTCGATCGACGGCCACGACGTGCGGGAGGTGTCGCTGGAGTCGCTGGCGGCAGCGGTGGGGGTGGTGACCCAGGAGTCGTACCTGTTCCACGACACCATCGCTTCCAATCTCCGCTACGCCCGGCCCGAGGCCACCGATGCCGAGCTGCGCGCCGCGGTGGAGGCCGCCAACCTCACCGAGCTGCTCGAGGCCCTCCCGCGCGGGCTGGAGACGCTGGTGGGGGAGCGGGGGTACCGGCTCTCGGGAGGGGAGAAGCAGCGGATGGCCATCGCCCGGGTCCTGCTGGAGGATCCCCGCATCCTCATCCTCGACGAGGCGACCTCCCATCTCGACGCCCACGCCGAGGCGCTCATCCAGGACGCGCTGGAGCGGGTGATGGAGGGGCGCACCTCCCTCGTGATTGCCCACCGCCTCTCCACGATCCTGGCGGCGGATCGCATCTTCGTGCTCGACCGGGGGGAGCTGGTCGAGTCCGGCACCCACGACGAGCTGCTGGCGCGGGGCGGCCTCTACGCCTCCCTCTACCAGACGCAGTTCCGCAAGCTGGCCGACGACCCGACCTGAGGCCCCGGGAGGGGTATCGCGGCAGGGCGGGTGGTCACGCGCTACTAGCGTGAACGGATGCGCTGCCTCCTCGTCCTCGTGGTCCCGCCGGGCGTCGACCGGGTGGTGGTGACGGTGCCGCCGCTCGGAGCGCCATGAGCGGGTACCGGGTGTGGCTGGGGGAGGGGTGGGGAGAGGTGGCGGTGCCCGAGATGGACGGCGAGGCGGTGGTGGTCCCCAACGTCGCCGCCCTCGTCTTCCCCGACCTCGGCTGGGATCGGCTCCTGCTACAGCGTCGTGACAAGCCGGGCGAGCCGGTGCGGGGCCGGCTCGAGCTGCCCGGAGGGCGCTGGCGACCCGGCGAGGCGCCCGACGTGACGGTGGTGCGGGAGGTGCAGGAGGAGACCGGCCTCGAGGTGACCGCGGTCGCCGCCGGCGGGGAGCGCCACCGGGGCGAGGCACACCGCTCCTACGGGATCGCACGCCCCGTCGCCGTCGTCACCGGCCTCGAGGGCGCCTACCCGTCACTCCACGTGCTCTTCGAGTGCTACGCCCGCGGTACCCCGCGTCCCGTCGCCGGTGAGACACTCGATCCTCGGTGGTGGCCGGTGGTGGAGGTGGAGGAGCTGCTGCGGGCCGATCCGGCCGCCTTCGTCGGGCACACCCGGGCGATGCTGCTCGCCGCCTTCGGCAGCGCTTGAGCGGCGGGGCGGACCGACGGGGTCAGGTCGTGTCGGCGGACCGACGGGGCTACGCGGTGTCGGCGTCGTCGGGGACGGGGTCGCGGTGCGGCGGTGGGAGGACCAGGACGGGGCGGCCGGATTCGATCATGACTCGGGCCGAGACGCTCTCCCAGGCGGATTGGTCGAAGATCTTGCGGGTGGCTCCGAGCACGACCACGTCGGCGGCGACCTCGTCGGCGAGCTGCGAGATGGTCCGGGCCGGGTCGTCGCCCTCCCGGAAGATCGCCTTCGCTTCGATCCCGGCCGCTTTGAGGGCGGTCACGATCGGGTCGGTGAGGCGCCGGCCCCGCTCGTCGACGTAGCGGGCGAGCAGGGCATCGTCGGTGGAGTGACTGTTGCCGAGCGTCTCGTCGAGGGGATGCCACCCTTCGGAGCGCAGGGCGTCGAGGAAGCTGCGGGGCACCTCGATGACGGTGGTGACGGTCACCTTGCCGCCGCCGCGGATCAGCTTGCCGCTGAACTCCACGGCCGGATCCGCGCTCAGCACGCCGGTGGTGGCGATGAGGACGTGCACCGGAGAATCCTAGGGTCACCCCCACCCCCCTTTGCCAGTCGACGGTGAAAGACCGGTGAAGAATCGGTGAAATCGGCTGCGGCCGGGTCCCGTTGCCAGACCTCGCGCCGTACGATGACACGCATGCCAATCGCCGCCCCCACCGAATCGCGCCCGCTCCGGGTGCTCGTCGTCGACGACGAGCCGATGGTGCGGGAGGTGGTGACCGCCTACCTGGAGCGGGACGGATTCGTGGTGGCGACCGCCGCCGACGGGCGGGCGGCGCTCGACGCCCTCGCCACCTCTGCTCCCGACCTGGTGGTACTCGACGTCATGCTGCCGGAAGTCGACGGCTTCGACGTGCTGAGCCGGCTGCGACGGCAGAGCGAGGTCCCGGTGATCCTGCTCACCGCCCGCACCGAGGAGCCGGACCGGGTGCTTGGGCTCGAATTGGGGGCCGACGACTACGTCGTCAAGCCCTTCTCGCCCCGGGAGCTGGCAGCCCGGGTGCGATCGGTGCTGCGCCGGGCCCGCCCCGGGCCTCCGTCGAGCCGGGCCGAGTTCGGCGAGCTGATCATCGACGGGGCGACCCGGGAGGTGAGCATCGGCGGCGAGGTGGTGGAGCTGACGCCGAAGGAGTTCGACCTCATCGCCTACCTGGCGGGCAACCCGCGCCAGGTGTTCTCGCGGGGGCAGCTTCTCGAGCAGGTGTGGGACTCGTCCTCCGACTACCAGGACCCCTCGACCGTCACGGTGCACATCCGCCGCCTGCGGCAGAAGATCGAGGGCGACGCCTCCCATCCCCGCTGGCTGCAGACCGTGTGGGGCGTCGGCTACAAGTTCGAGCCGTGAGAGCCACCCTCGCCTTCGTCGGGGCGGTGATGGTCGGCTTGGCCATCTTCGAGATCACGATGCAGCCGAGCGGCTCGGAACGAGCCGACCTGTTGCTGGTGTTCGGCGGGGTCGCCGCCGGGGTGGCGGTCGCCGGGGTGTTGCTCACCCGGGCCACGCTCCGGTTCCGCTCACTGCGGAGTGCGGTGCTGCTGGTGGCGGTGGCGGCCGTGGTCGCAGCCGGGATCGCCACCGTGATCTCGGCTCAGCTCATGTTCTTCGATCCCCACGACCTGGACCTGCTGTTCGTGGTGCTCGGGTTCGGCTCGGTGCTCGGCGTGGTACTCGCCCTCACCCTGACCCGACCGCTCGCCGCCGACTTGGACCGGATCCGTGACACCGCGGCCCGGGTGGCGCAGGGGGACTTCGCCGTCCGCACCGGCGTCGAGCGACCCGACGAGGTGGGGGCGGTGGCTGCCGCGGTCGATTCCATGGTCGGCCAGCTCGCTGCCGCCGCCGCCGACCGGGATCGCAACGAGGAGGCCCGCCGCGCCTTCCTGGCCGCGGTGGGCCATGACCTCCGTTCCCCCCTGGCGGCACTGGCGGCCGCCATCGAAGCGCTGGAGGACGGCCTCGCCGTCGACCCGGACCGTTACCTGCGCTCGATGCGGGCCGACATCGACGCCATGAGCGAGCTGGTCGAGGACCTGTTCCTCCTCGCCCGGATCGAGGCGGGGCGGCTCGAGTTCGAGCGGGAGCTGGTCGACCTGGCGGAGATCGCCGACGAGTCGATCGAGGCGCTGGCTCCGGTGGCGCGGGCCAAGGACATCCACCTCCAGCTCGACGCGGTCGGTCCGGTCTTCGTCTTCGGGGGGCCGGCCGCCCTGGGAAGGGTGGTGCGGAACCTGGTCGACAACGCCATCCGCCACGCCCCCGCCCGGAGCCAGGTGCTGGTGCGGGTCAACGAGGAGGGGGGCGCCACGGTGCGGGTGGACGACGACGGCCCCGGGTTCCCGGCCGGGATGCTCACGACCGCTTTCGACAGCCTGGTGACCGGCGACCCGGCGCGGAGCCGAGCCCACGGCGGCGCCGGGCTGGGGCTCACCATCGCCAAAGGCATCGTCGCCGTCCACGGGGGCGAGATCTGGGCCGGTCCCGGCCCGGGAGGGCAGGTCGTCTTCCGGATTCCGGGTGCCGGGGTAGCCTGAACGGGGCGAGAGGAGGTCCCATGAGCGACGGTGGACCGGCGGCGGCGGAGACGATCAACAAGGTGATGTGGAGCATCCCCAACGCCCTCTGTCTCGTCGGCTCGCGGGCCGGTGACGAGTGGAATGGCATGACCCTGAGTTGGGTCACCCAGGTCTCGATGGAGCCGGTGCTGGTGGCGATCTCGGTCGACGCCTCCGCGGTGACGAACCGTCTCATTCGGGAGGGCGGTTCGTTCAGCGTCAACCTGTGGGACCGGGCCGACACCCGGCCCTTCGTCAAGTTCTCCAAGCCGGCGACCAAGGACGGCATGACCCTCAACGGCCGCTCGGTGCGGGAAGGCGTCACCGGTGCCCCGGTGTTCACCGAGGCGGTGGCGTACCTGGAGTGCCGGGTGTGGAAGATCGTCGAGTGCGGCACCCACGACCTGTTCCTCGGCGAAGTGGTCGACGCCGGGATCGCGGGCGACGTCGAGATCGCCGTCGCCCGGATCGAGGACACCCGCATGAAGTACGGCGGGGTACGTCGCGGCGGTCACTGAGACGGCCCCTACCATCGGCATTCCACGAGTGACCGAGGAGGGCCACGATGGAGGCGCGGGTCGACGGCAAGGTGGCGCTGGTCACCGGCGCCAGTAGGGGAATCGGCGAGGCGATCGCCGCCGAGCTGCTGGCGAGTGGCGCCGCTGGGGTGACCATCACGGGCCGCAAGCCGGAGAACCTGGCCACGGCGGCGGTCCGGCTCGGCGACGAAGACCGGGTCCTGGCGCTCGTTTCCCGGGCTGACGACCCGGAGGCGGCGGCGCAGGCCGTGGCGGACACCCTGGCCCGCTTCGGCAGCCTCGACATCCTCGTCAACAACGCCGCCACCAACCCGGCGCCCGGTCCCCTCGCCGAGGTGGACCTCGGGGCGCTGCAGAAGACGTGGGCGGTCGACCAGCTCGGCCCGCTGCTGCACGCCCGCGCCGCCTGGGAACAGGCGATGCGAAAGCACGGCGGCTGCATCGTCAACGTGGCATCGGTCGGGGGAATGATGCCGGCGCCGGTGCTCGGGGCCTACAACGTCGCCAAGGCGGCGCTGATCCACCTCACCAGGCAGCTCGCCCACGAGATGGCACCGGGGGTGCGGGTGAACGCGGTGGCGCCCTCGGTGGTGCGCACCAGGTTCTCGGCCGCCCTGTGGGAGGGGATCGAGGACGAGGTGGCGGCTGCCCATCCGCTGCGGCGCATCGGGGAGCCGGAGGACGTGGCTCGGGCCATCGTCTTCCTCGCCTCCGACGCCGCCTCGTGGATCACGGGGGTGGTGCTGCCGGTCGACGGCGGTGTCAGCGGGGCGGCCGCCGCTCCCGGGCTGGGAGGCTGAGCGGGCTCAGCCGTCGGGCGGCGGATCCTCGTCGAGGGGGTAGCCGGGCCTGCCGGCCTCGATCCAGCGGGCGTATGCCTCGTCGCTGGGGACGTCGCGCTGCTGCTCGGTGGCGAGCATGTACCGGTGATGGAGGAAGTCGCAGTAGGCCTGCACCGCGTCCTGCTCGGGACCGATGTCGTTTCTGATGCGGGCCAGCAACGGCTCGAAGAAACGGACCCGCCACTGGATCGCCGAGACGTCCTTGCCCACCGGGCTCATGTCGTCCCGCCCCGCTTCGTAGTAGTGGAGGTCGGCGAGGATCTGGCGGGCCTGGTTCTCCGAGGCGCGGATCCGGGTCAGCTCGCGGAGCCGGGCCGAGTGGTAGTTGCGGCCTCCCACTTTGACCCGCATCTGGAGCCGATCGGCTCCGGCACCGTCGGGGACCAGCTCGACGTCGTCGACCTCGAATCCGAGGGTGTTGAGGCGCTCGATGCGTTCCCGGATGCGGTACCGCTCGTGGCGGGCGAGGATGACGTCCTTGGTGAGCTGCTCCCAGAGGCGGGCGTAGCGGCGGCTGATGTCGGCGCCGAGGGCGAGGTCGGCGATGTCGATGTCGATACCCTGGGAGGCGGCGATGTCGGCCATGCCACCGGCGACGTTGACCTCCATGATCTCGAGGTCGGCGAGCCGCTGCCCGTTGGAGAGCACGTCGTGCAGCTCGACGGTCTCGGCGTCGATCATGATCGCCTCGATCGAGTCGGCGTCGTAGCGGTACAGCACGTTGGAGAGCGAGCAGTCGCCCCAGTAGCACCCGGCGAGGTGGAGCTCGACGAGGAGGCCAGCGAAGGCGTCGAGCATCTGGGCGCGGCGGGCGCCGAATCCCCAACCGCTAAGCAGCTCCCGATAGGTGAAGGCGAAACGGACGTATTCGGTGATCACGGCGCTCGACCATTCCTGGTCGGGGGTCACCCAGCGGCGCTCCACGACGCCGACCGGGGTGGCGATGGGGTCGAGGCGGGCCTGGAGGGTCCGCAGCGTGTCGTACTCGTGGTGGGCGAAACGGCGCGGTAGCTCCTTGATGGCGTAGATGCGCTCGCCGTAGGCGACGAAGCAGACCGGATGGCGGTGTATCCCGATGGGCAGTTCCACCACCCGGTCGCCCGCCCATTCGGCGACGCTTCGACCCCAGTCGAGGTCGAGGAAGTCGGGGTGGCCGGGCCGGATCGAGAGGTAGGGGACGCTCATCGGTGGTGCCCTGCGGTGCCGTGTCTCATGAGCGTCAACGTACCACGAGCCGGTCCGGGTGCGAGCGGTTGCGGCGACCGGTCGCCGGTGGGACGGCGGCGGGTCACCGGACGGGGTGGCGGTGATCGCCGTGGGAGGTGAGGCCCCGGTACCCGACGTCGAAGCCGGCAGAGCGAAGCGGGGCGGCGAGCGGCGATGATGCCACCGGCTCGCCGTCGACGGTGGCGATGGTGGTGCGGCGGGAGCGGCGACGGGCCAGCTCGGCGAGGCCGGCCGCCACCACGTCGGGATCGGCGCCCGGCACCGTCACCACCCGGTGGGCGCCGCGCTCGACGAAGGCGGCGAGCCGGCCGTCGTGGAGCACGACGTGGGCCCCGGAGCGCCGGGCCGGTTTCCCGCCCGCCGGCTCGGGCCAGGGCAGCGAGAGGCCGTACGGGTTGGCCGGGTCGGCGGCGGCGAGCAGCGTGACGCCGGGCTCGCGGCGCTCCCGGAGCCGGTCGACGGCGCCGGGAAGGCCGAACTGGGCTCCGCCCTGCCCCTCGACGAAGTAGCCGCGGCGGACCCGTCCCGCGTCCTCCAGCGCCGCGAAGACGGGGTAGAGGCCGGAGAACCCGCCAGGGATGCCCTCGGCGAGCACGGTCTCGCGAGTGACGATCCCGTGCCGGTCGAGGAGCTGCTGCGCCACCGCGGTGGCACGGGTCTCGGGGGTGGGGGGGACGCCGGTGAGGAGATCGGCGACCAGGTACCAGCGTCCCGAGGCGGCCGGTGGGGTGCCCCCCGGGAGGTGGCGGCCGGGGCCGGGACGGCGGCGGCCCGGGCCGGTGAGGAACGCCCGAAGCGGCGCCAGGGTGTCGTTGGTGACCTCCCCGGCCCACACCAGGTCCCACAAGGCGTCGAGCACCACGGCCGGGTCGCCGCCCTCGGCGGCGACGTACAGGTCGCGGAAGAAGCTGGCGCCCCGCCCCGCCAGGTGGGCGCGGATCCGGTCGTGGACGTCGCCGTGGGGGGCGTCGCCGGCGGCGGCGAGGTGGAGCAGCGGCACGTAGTCGCGCAGTGCGAGCGCCAGTTTCCCGTCGCGGGTTCCGAGCGGTCCCTTCCCGAACCAGACCACGTCCCCGGCGGCGAGGAGCCAGTCGAGGTCGGCGGGCCGGTAGCCGAGGCGAGCCGGAAGCACGTCGCTTTCGAGGATGGCGGCCGGGACGGCGAACCCCTGGATCTGGCGGACCACGTCGAGCACCCGGCCGGGCCCGGATTCGGTTCCCCCGATTCCCTGCCACTCCGGGAGGAAGGTGGCGAGCACCTCGGGCGCGACCGCCTCCACCTCACGGCGCAGCACCGCCAGCGAGCGCCGTCGCAGCCGGCGCAGCACCTCGAGGTCGACCCACTCGGTTCCGGAGCCCCCCGGCAGGTAGGCGCCGGCGGCGACCCGCGACTCTCGTTCCAGCCGCTGTAGCACCTCGGTCACCGCCGCTTCAGGCAGGCCGAGGTCGGCGGCGGCGGCCGCCGTGGGGAAGGGGCCGTGGGTACGGGCGTAGCGGGCCACCACGTCCCCCAAGGGGTCGGGCACCGCCTCCAGTAGCGCCGGCGGCAGCCCCGACGGCGGCGACACCCCGAGGGCGTCACGGAGACGGGAGACGTCCTCGATCGCGGCGACGACCTCGGCGCCGTGGAGTCGCAACGGCACGGCGCGGCGGGAGTCGACGAGGGTGGCGATCCACTCCGGGGCGGCGTCGGCTTCGGCGAGGCGGGCGGCGATGGCGTCCGCCGCCAGGGGACCGAGGTCGCGCAACGCGTCGTGGAGGGCGTCGGGCCCGGCGATCTTGCGGTCCGGGGCGAGGCACTGCAGCTCCAGCTCCACCTGGGCGATGACGTCGGGGTCGAGCAGGTCGCGGAATTGGGGGTCGCCGAGCAGCTCCAGCAGCAGGGTGCGATCGAGGGTGAGCGCCGTCGCCCGCTTCTCGGCGGCGGGGGCGTCATACTCGTACATGAAGGAGGCCAGGAAGTCGAACATGAGCGAGGTGGCGAACGGGCTGGGGCCGGCGAGCTCCACCTCGGTGACCCGGATCGAGCGGCGGGCGATGTCGGTGAGGACCTCCCGCAGGGCGGGCAGATCGAAATGGTCCTGCAACACCTCGCGGTAGGTCTCGAGCACGATCGGGAACGAGGCGAAGCGCTTGGCGATGCCGAGCAGGCCGGCGGCCCGCCTCCGCTGCAACCAGAGCGGGGTCCGCGACCCGGGGCGGCGCCGGGGAAGCAGCAACGCCCGGGCCGCCGCCTCCCGGAAGTGGGAGGTGAACAGGGCACTGTCGCCGACCTCTTCGAGTACCAGGTCGTCGATCTCGTCGGGCGGGATCACCAGCTCGTCGGTGGAGGGGGGCGTGTCGACGTCGGGGAAGCGGAACACGATGCCGTCGTCGCTCCAGATGACGTCGACGTCGACGCCGTGGCTACGCCGGTAGCGGCGCCTGGCGGCGAGCGCCCACGGGCCGTGGATGCGGGCTCCGAACGGCGAGAGCAGCACGGTCCGCCAGTCGCCGATCTCGTCCCGGAACTGCTCGATGACGATGGCGCGGTCGGTGGGCAGCGTCCCGGTGACGGTGCGCTCCTCCTCCAGGAAGGAGGCGAGGTTGGCGGCGGCCCACGGATCGAGCCGGTAGCGCTCCTGCAGCGTCTCGCGGGCCGCGGCGGGATCGAGCCGGGCGATCTGGCGGACGAAGGCGCCGACGGCGCGCCCCAACTCCAGCGGGCGCCCCGGACCGTCACCGTGCCAGAAGGGCATGTGGGCGGCGGCCTGGGCCGGGGCCGGGGCGACGACGACCCGGTCGTGGGTGATCTCGGTGATCTTCCACGAGGTGGAGCCGAGCACGAAGACGTCGCCGGGTCTCCGCTCGTAGACCATCTCCTCGTCGAGCTCGCCGACCTTGCCGCCTTCCGGCAGGGTCACGGTGTAGAGGCCGCGGTCGGGGATGGTGCCCGGGTTGGTGACGGCCAGCATCCGGGCGTTGCCGCGCGGGCTCACCGTGCCCTCGACCCGGTCCCACACGATGCGGGGCCGCAGCTCGGCGAACTCGTCCGACGGGTAGCGGCCGGCGAGCATGTCGAGCACGGCCTCGAAGGCGGCCCGGCTCAGGTCGCGGTAGGGGGCGGCGCGCCGCACCAGGGTGAAGAGATCGTCGACGTTCCTCGGCTCGACCGCGGTGGCCGAGACGAGGTGCTGGGCGAGCACGTCGAGCGGGTTGGCCGGGATCCGGGTCTCCTCGATGGCGCCCTGGTACATACGTTCCACCACGACCGCGGTCTCCAGCAGGTCACCACGGTGCTTGGGGAAGACCCGGGCCCGGCTCGGCATCCCCACCTGGTGCCCGGCCCGGCCCACTCGCTGTAGGCCACGGGCCACCGAGGACGGCGATTCCACCAGCACCACCAGGTCGACGGCGGCCATGTCGATGCCCAGCTCCAGGGTGGAGGTGGCGACCACGCCCGCCAGCTCGCCGCTCTTGAGCCGGCCCTCGATCTCGAGCCGCTGCTCGCGGGAGACCGATCCGTGGTGCGACTGCACCAGATCCTCGCCGGCGAGGCGGTTCAGCTCGGCGGCGAGCCGCTCCGCCAAGCCCCGGCTGTTGACGAAGACGAGGGTGGAGGTGTGCTCCCGGATCAGTTGCAGCAGCCGGGGGTAGACCGCCGGCCAGATGGAACGGCGGGTGCCGTCGTCGGGAGGGACCGGGTCGCCGGGAGCGGGCGCGGTCTCTTCGGGGCGCAGCATGTCCTCCACCGGGACCACGATCTCGACCTCGAGCTGCTTCTCCCACGGGGCGTCGACGACGGTGACCGGGCGGGCCCGCCAGGCGCCGTCGCCGACTTCACCGCCGCCGAGGAACTCGGCGATGGCGGCGAGGGGCCGCTGGGTGGCGGAGAGCCCGATGCGCTGCGGAGGCGCGGTGGTGATCTCGGCGAGGCGCTCCAGGCTCAGACTGAGGTGAGTGCCCCGCTTGGTGGCGGCGACGGAGTGGATCTCGTCGACGATGACCCACCGCACGGACCGCAGCATGTCCCGGGCCCGCGAGGTGAGCATGAGGTAGAGGGACTCGGGCGTCGTGATGAGGATGTCGGGTGGGTGGCGCAGCATCGACTGGCGGGCCGCCGCCGGGGTGTCCCCGGTGCGCATGGCGGTGGTGATGCGGGGGGGAGGGGCGCCGAGACGTTGGGCGGCGAGCTGGATGCCGGTGAGCGGCGCTCGCAGGTTGCGTTCGACGTCGTAGGCGAGTGCCTTCATGGGGGAGACGTAGAGGACCCGGCACCGCTCCCGTTCCGGCGGGACCGGCTCGGTGGCGAGGCGGTCGAGGGCCCACAGGAAGGCGGCCAGGGTCTTGCCGGAGCCGGTCGGGGCGTGGATGAGGGTGTGGTGGCCGTCGGCGATGGCCTCCCAGCCCATCGTCTGGGCGGCGGTGGGCGCGGCGAATGATGCCTCGAACCAGGCCCGCGTCGGAGCGGTGAAGCGGCTCAGCGCCATGCGCGCAGGCTACCTCAGGGCGGTGACAGGAACCCCGGGGGGCGGCACGGTCCCCGCCCTGCCACATGCTGGTGTGAATGACAAAATCGTCTTACGCGCGATAACGCGCGTAAGACCGGTGGATCGGCCTGGCGCTCAAGGAGAAACGATGGCGGGGTCGCTCAGGGCCAGATGCCCCGCAGGATCGTGGCCTGGGTCACCCGCCCGATGGCGTTGACGTAGGCGGCGGTGCGCAGCGTCGGGGTGGGGAGCTCGCCGTCGTCGGGCCGCGCCTCCCGCCACATCTCCTGGTAGCGGGGGAGCTGCTCGATGAGCGAGATGCGCTTGGCGACCACCTCGTCGGTGGCCCGGTACATCTTCGCCTTGAGCTTCTCCTGGACCTCGTGCTCGGGCCACTGCTCGTTGTCGAGATTCTGTACCCACTCGAAGTAGCTCACCACCACGCCTCCGGCGTTGGCGAGGATGTCGGGAAGCACCGGGATCCCGCGGGAGCAGAGGATCTGATCGGCCAGCGGACTGGTCGGGCCGTTCGCCGCCTCCACGACGAGCTTGGCGTCGATGCGGCCGGCGTTGGCAGTGGTGATCTGGTTCTCGAGGGCGGCCGGGATGAGGATGTCGCACGGCACCTCGAGCACCTCGCGCGATTCGAGCGGCTTGGCCCCGGGGAACCCCGTGACGCTGCCGGTCTCGTCCTTGTGGGCGCCGACGCCGTGCACGTCGAGCCCGTCCGCGGCGGCGATACCGCCCCGCGAGTCGCTGACGGCCACGATCTGGGCCCCGGCCTTCGCCAGGATCTCGGCGGCGTTGCGTCCGGCGTTCCCGAAGCCCTGGATCGCCACCCGGCTCCCGTTCATGTCGATCAGGCCGGGGATTCCCATTAGATCCAGGAAGCGCTGCGCCACGTAGACGGCACCCTGGGCGGTGGCACTCGCCCGGCCGAGGGAGCCGCCGAGGTCGAGCGGCTTGCCGGTCACGACCGGCAGGTTGTTGTGCCCCGGGTGCATCATGTCGTACGTGTCGTACACCCACGCCATGGTGGCGGCGTCGGTGTAGACGTCGGGGGCCGGGATGTCGGTGTGAGGGCCGATGCTGTCGCCCAGGGAGGCGATGAAGCGGCGGGTGATCCGCTTCTTCTCGCTGCGGGACATGATGCGCGGATCGCACGCCACCCCGCCTTTGGCGCCCCCGAACGGGATCCCGAGCAGGGCGCACTTCCATGTCATCCACGTGGCGAGGGCGGTCACCTCGTCGAGGCCGACGCTCGGGTGGTAACGGATCCCGCCCTTGCCCGGTCCCCGGGAGTGGTCGTGCAGCACCCGGTAGCCGCGGAACACCTCGAAGCGGCCGTCGTCCATCGTCACCGGCAGGCTGACCGACACCGAGCGCTCCGGGGTGAAGATGACGTCGGCCAGCCCTTCGTAGGTGCGGATCTCGTCGATGAACGGGATCGCCTCCTCGAACTGGCGGCGGCTCACGTGGTACGGATTGAGGTCTTCCTCCGTCTCGGTCTGAGCCT
The DNA here is from genome assembly GCA_964416425.1 of uncultured Acidimicrobiaceae bacterium. Lineage (GTDB taxonomy): Bacteria > Actinomycetota > Acidimicrobiia > Spongiisociales > UBA5794 > CAYQEC01. Next base: position 59,881 of record CAYQEC010000010.1, read on the forward strand.
CGGGGGAATCGCAGCGTTCGGTTTCGTCCATGGCACGTCTCCGGTTCTCGTGGCGGCGCCAACCCCTCCATGCTGGCACCGCCCGGGGGCTGTGCCTAGCACCGAACCCCCGCTGCGACCGAAGGAGCCCGATGTGCCACCCCCCGGGGCGCCACGTCGGCCAGAATCGGGGGGAACGTCGTGCCACGAACGGAGGGACCATGGACATCGCCGTCAACCTGGTGGAGAGCTACCTGCGCCTCAACGGCTACATGACCCTCAGCGAGTTCGAGGTGCAGCGCCGCCAGCCGGACGGGAGGTTCAAGACCGTCACGGACGTCGACGTGATGGGCATCCGGTTCCCGGGCGAGCCGGGCCCGGGGACGGCCCACGCCGAGCGGGAGGGGGAGCTGCTGCTGATGGACGACCCCGCCCTGGAGCTGGAGCCGGAATCGATCGACGTGATCATCGGCGAGGTGAAGCAGGGCCCGGCCGACTTCAACCCGGCCCTCAAGGACCACGGGGTGCTGTTCTCGATGCTGCGCCGCCTCGAGTGGATCTACCCGCTGACACTCAACGAGGTGATCGACGGGCTGCAGCGGCACGGGGTGCACCGCGCTCCGGCCCGCGGCGGCGGCGCGGTGCGGACCCGGCTGGTGGCGTTCGGCCGCAGCCGGCAGTCGAACCTCAACACCGTCTCGATCAGCCACATGATCACCACCCTGCTCGACTTCTTCGAGGAGCACGAGGAGGCGTTCCGCCCCAGCCAGTTCCGGGAACCGGCCCCGGCCTTCCTGCGGCTGCTGCTCAAAGCCGGCTTCGACATCCGCAAGTAGGGCGGCGGAGGGCTAGCCGGCGCCGCCGCCCCACAGGGTGAGGCCGGACTCGTCGTCGGGGAGCCGCACCGGGGCCTCGCCCTCCAGCTCCTGGACGGCCGCTTCGAGGGCGAAGACGATCGTGCCCGTGTTGACGTGTCCGCCGTGGCCGTGCCCGTGCTCGTCACTGAAGGCGGCGTGGATGTGGAGGAAGGGGGCTCCGTCGAGCAGGGTCACGTTGCCCACCCCCGAGACCACCTCCAGCGGCTCGTCGATCTGGAAGTCGCGGTACTCCCGTGCCTCCTGGTCGTAGTAGCGCAGCGAGGCGCGCTGCACCGCTCCGAGGAATCCGACCGTGGCCGCCGTGATGCCGTGGTCGGTGGCGAAGCGGCTGATCTCTTGGTAGAGGTCGGCACCACGGTCGAGGCGGAAGAGGTGGATGGGTCCGGGGGTGAATCGGTAGCTGCGCATGTCTGCTCCCGTGTCAGTCGTGTTCCTTGCCGGCGCCGCTTCCCAGCGCCGACGTGACGAAGACCTTGGCCCGGCCCGGGGCGACCGGGTCGGTGGTGACGCCGCTCCGCTTGAGGGCGGTACCGGCGATGACGCCGTCGGCGGCGGCGAGGAAGCGGGCGACGGTGGCGGCGGTCACCCCGGACCCGACCAGGACCGGGATGTGGCGGGCGACGTCCTTGACCTTGCGGACGGTCGCCATGGTGGGCGGCCGGCCGGTGGATGATCCGGAGACGACGAGGGCGTCGGCGAGGGATCGTTCCGCCGTCTCCTCGGCGGCCCGTTCCAGGGTGACGCCGCCGGGGGCCACGGCGTGCTTCACCAGCACGTCGGCCAGGATGAGCGTGTCGGGCGCCAGCGACAGCCGGAGGCGGAGCACCTCGGCGGCCCGGCCCACGATCGGGCCCTGATCGGTCATCATGACGCCCGCGAGCACGTTGACCCGGATGAACGAGGCCCCGGTGACGGCCGCCACCGCCAGCGCGGCCGCGGCGTCGTTGCGGAGCACGTTGACGCCGACCGGGACGTCGACCGCGGCGCGGACGGCCGCCACGGCCCGGGTCATCGCCGCCACGGTGACTTTGGGGACGTCGTCGGGGTAGAAGGGGGCGTCGCCGTAGTTCTCGACGAGGACGGCGTCGAAGCCGGCGGCGGCAAGCACCTCGGCGTCCCGCACCGCCGCCGCCAGCACCGCGTCGAAGTCGCCCCCGAAGCGGGGGGCGCCGGGCAGGGCGGCGAGGTGGACCATGCCCACGAGCCGGGGGAAAGGGACCACGGCGATCAGTAGGTCCGAACGACGGCGAGGGCGATCTCCGCCGCCGGGCCTTCCGCCTTGAGGGCCGTGGCGGAGGGATCGAGGCGGTGCACCGCCACCCGGCACCATTCCCCGGCGAGTCCCTTGATCACGTTCTCGGCATCGGCGGGACCGAACACCCAGCGGGCGTAACGCGGTCCCATCAGCTCGACCCGGATGCCGCGCTCGGGGTACTCCTCGCCTGCTTCGGCGAAGGCGTAGCGCAGCATGCGGTGGGCGAGCCAGGCGATGTGGCGGATCCGCGGTGAGTCGCCGGCGCTGTCGTCGTCGTCGTCCGGTGGGGGGAGGCGGCCTTCCATGGCGGCTTGGATGTCGAGGCCGTGGGCCCAGGTCTCCATCAGCCGCAGGGTGGCGAAGGTGCGGGCCCCGACCGGGGTCACCAGCCAGGGGATGCGGCGGCTCGGCTCCATCCGGGAGAGGGCTTCGACCACGGCGGCCCGCCCGTTGCGCCACCATTCGATGACTTCCTGGTGGCGCTTGTTCCGTCCCCGACGCACCCCCCGTGCCGTCCACTGGTCGATGTCGGCGACGCCGGCGGCGGCGAGGAACTCGGCGCCGCCCTCGATGGCCCCCACCGCGAACTCCTCGCTGAAGGCGAGATGGCTCACCGTGTCCTTGATGCTCCAGCCGCGGGCGGGGGTGGGGAGCACCCAATCGCGCTCGGAGATGCTCTGGAGGAATTGATCCAGCGCCTGCTGCTCGGCGACCAAGTCGGACAGGATCTTTCGCATCGGGGGGATATTCTACCGATCCGAGCCGGGCGCCTCATCCGCGGCGGCGGCGGCGTTGAGGCGGTCGACCAGTTGCCGGAGCCGCCCCAGTTGGCGGCGGTCGAAGTGCATCCGGATGCGGGGGAGGTCGACGTCGTCGCCGTCGGCCAACTCCGCCGGCGTGGTGGGGATCTTCTCGATGGTGCCGTCGACCAGGATGTCGGAGAACTCGTCGTTCAGCTCGGCGATGAGGGCGTCCCCCGGCTCGTGCTTGAGCCGGAGTACCAGCTTGCCGTCCACGAACCGCTGCGAGTGGTAGTTGCCGTAGAAACGGAGGATCTCGTCACAGGCGGCGGCAACGTCGGTCGTGTGCATGAAGAGGCTGAAGTCGTCCGGCAGGATCATGCCCTGGTCCCGCAGCGTCGCCACGAACGCCAGCCACGGTTCCCAGTACCCGGTGCCGGGGGCCTCGATGAGCACGATCGGGTGCATGTCGGACTTGCCGGTCTGGACCAGGGTGAGCAGCTCGAAGGTCTCGTCCTGGGTCCCGAACCCGCCCGGGAAGAGCACGAAGGCGTGGGACTCCTTGACGAAGATCAGCTTGCGGGTAAAGAAGTACTTGAAATTGATGAGGCGGCTCTCGTGGACGTACGGGTTGGGATCGGCCTCGAAGGGGAGGCGGATGTTGACCCCGAAGCCGTACTCGGTTCCGGCGCCCAGGTTGCCCGCCTCCATGATGCCGGGCCCGGCCCCGGTGACCACCATCCAATTGTGGGTGTCGGCCATGAGGCCGGCGAACTCGGCCGCCAGGCGGTAGTTGGGGTCGTCCGGGCCGACCCGGGCCGACCCGTACATCGTCACCTTGGGAGCGTTCCGGTAGCGGGAGAACACGAGGAGGGCGTACCGCAGCTCCTTGAGGGCGCTGTTGACCAACTTGAGGTCCCCGGTGTCGGTGCGGTCGCGCAGCAGCTTGAGGGCGCTCACCAGCATCTCGGTGACGAGCTCCTCGTCCTGGGCGTCGGCCTGATCGGCGGCGACGGCGTCGCGGACCAGCTCGTGGAGCCGGCGGTCGAGGCCGTCGTCGCCGAGTCGATAGGGGCGCATGCCACGAACGCTAGCGGGGTGGCGGCACCGGGGCCGGGGAGGCGCCTGTCCCGGTGGAGCGGCGGCGCCGTCTACAGTCGGGCGCCGTGAACCACGCGCCACACGTCATCTGGGACTGGAACGGCACCCTCGTCGACGACCTCGAGCTGGTGGTCGCCGCCGTCAATCTCTCCCTCGAGGACATCGGGGCGACACCGATCGACGCCGACCTCTACCGCACCCACTACACCCGGCCGGTGGAGTTGTTCTACGAGCGCCTCCTCGGCCGGCCGCTCGAAGAGCGGGAGTGGCGCCGGATCGACCGGGTCTTCCACGAGGGCTACCGGGAAGGGGTGCCGTCGCTGCCGCTCACCGGCGACGCCCGCGCCGCGGTCGAGCAGGTCTCGGCGGCAGGATGGACCCAGTCGATCCTGTCGATGTGGTGGAACGACGAGCTGATGGCGGCCGTCGCCGCCCACGGCCTCGATCGGTTCATGATCCGGGTCGACGGCAACCGGGGTGAGGCGGGGGAGACCAAGCTCCGCCACCTGCGGCGTCACCTCCACGACCTCGAGGAGGATCTCGGGGCCCTCAACCGGGCCCGGGTGGTGCTCGTCGGTGACGCCCTCGACGATGCCGGGGCCGCCCGCGAGGTGGGGATCTGGTGCGTGCTCTACGACGGGGGCTCGCACCACCGTGCCGAGCTGGCGGGGGTGGGGATGCCGATCGCCGACTGCCTGACCGAGGCGGTGGAGATCGCCTCCCGCCTCGCCGCCGCCGGCTGACCCGGTCGCGATTGCGTCGCCGCCGCGGCCCCCGGTAGCGTGCCCGCCATGACCCGTTCACCTGCCCCGCTCGTCACCGAGGAAGAGATCGCCGCCAAGGTCGCCGAGCTGGCGGCCCGCATCGACCGTGACTACGCCGAGGCCGGGACGCTGGTGCTGATCGGGGTCCTCAAGGGGTCGTTCGTGTTCCTCGCCGACCTGGCCCGCCTCCTCACCGTGCCGCACCGGGTCGAGTTCATCGCCGTCACCAGCTACGGCGACCGGGAGAGCGAGGAGCACCTCGGGTCGGTGCGCCTCCTCATGGACGTCCGCCACGACATCGCAGGCCAGCACGTGCTCGTCGTCGAGGACATCGTCGACACCGGCCACACCATCGCCTATCTGCAGCGCCTGCTCGGCGCCCGCGGCCCCGCCTCCCTCAAGCTGTGCACCCTGCTCCACAAGCCGGACCGCACCGAGGCCGACGTGGTGATCGACTACCTGGGGTTCGCCATCCCCGACGTGTGGGTGGTGGGGTACGGGCTTGACTACGCCGAGCGCTACCGCACCCTTCCCTACATCGGGGAACTCGGGCCCGAGGACCGGTGAGGCTCAGTCCCGGTAGTTGACGTACTGCAGCGGCAGGCGGTAGTCGAGGCCCTTGAGGAAGGCGATGACCTGCTGGAGGTCGTCCCGCTTCTTGCCCTGGACCCGGAGCTGGTCGCCTTGGATCTGCACCTGGACCTTCCACTCGAGATCCCGGATCTGCTTGGACAACTCGCGGGCGGCGTCCTGCGGGATCCCCTGGTTGAGGGTGAACTCGCTGCGGGAACGCCCCCCGGCGGCCGGCTTCGGTTCGCCGCCGCCGAGGGCCTTGAGTGACACCTTGCGCCGAACCAGGCGGCCCTTGAGGGCGTCGATGGCGGCCTCGAGCCGGTTCTCGGTGCTCGATTCGAGCACGATGGCGCCGTCCTGGAGCTGCACGGTGGTCTCGGTGCCCTTGAAGTCGTAGCGGTTCACGATCTCGCGGGTCGCCTGGTCGACCGCGTTGCGGACTTCCTGGAGATCGACCTGGGAGACGACGTCGAACGAAGGCATGGCGAGGGCGACGATAGCCCGTTCCGGCGGTGCCGGTCCCGCACCGGGCTCAGCGGTAGGGCGGCCCGGCCGGCCCGCGCCGCACTACCGCGGCCCACACCGTCTCGTAGTGGTCCCGGTCGAAGGGGTCGATGTGGGGGAGCACGAACTCGTCCCAGGCGAGGCGCAGCGGATCCTCGCTCCCGGCGTACACCCGGAGCCCGGCCGGAAGCCGGTCGAGCACGGTGCGGAGGCTCATGGGGGTCTCGACCCTGGTGCGGGCGTCGATCGAGGTGAACGAGGCGTTGACCTCGACGGCGAGTTTGGCGATCGCCTCCACGAACGGCGTCCCCAGGTCGGGATGGCGCCGGACGAGCATGCCGGCGAGCTGGCCCTCGTCGGGGAAGCTCTTCTCCCAGATGATCCAGCGGTCGGCGAAGGCCTTGTTGAGCGTCTGGGTGCCGGCGTAGTCGCGCAGGTCGGTGGGGTTGAGCGTGCCGAAGATCCGCACGTCGCGGCGGAGCCGGACCATCTCGCCGGTGGGCAGCTCGAGGGCCTGGTGACGGTCGAGCAGGGCGTGGAGGGCGAAGAGCGTCTCGGCCCCGGCGGCGTTGAGTTCGGAGAGGTTGAGCATGGCAGGGCCCCGCAGCGCCCGGGTGATGTCGCCGTCCTCCCAGCGGCTCTCGGTGCCGCCCCGGCCGTCGCCGTGCAGCTTGACCGAGCCGATCAAGGTGATGTCGCGCACCTCCCCGGTGAGGGGAATCCGGTAGTGGGGCATGCCGAGCAACGCCGCGAATTGCTCGATGTCGTGGTCCTTGCCGGTGCCCATGTGTCCCCGCAACGCCAGGTGGAGCGGGGTGTCGGCAAAGTGGCGCCGCCGCACCTCCTCGAGCCGGGCGAGCTTGTAGAGCATGCCGAGGTCGACGTAGTACGGGTCGGGCTCGGGGACGTGCGCCAGCCGGTGGTCACGGTCCGGCAAGTCGCCCGGAACCTCGGCCCGTTCCAGCTCGACCGGAGGACCTTCGCCGGCGGGATCGGTGAAGGTGACGGTGTCAGGCATCGATGCTCCTTTGAGTCGGGTGATCGTAGACGGCACGTTCCGAGGTGTGGGCCCACCAGGTGTTGCCGCCGGCGGCGGCGATGGTGCGGTACAGGGTCGAGCGCACCCCGTCGACCATGGCGCGGGCGAGATCGTCGGGGCGCTCCACCACCTGGTTGCGGTCGTAGGCGGCCTGGACGGAGTCGTCGCCGATGCCGATGCCGAGCACGATCGCCCCGCCGCCCTCGGCGGCCCGCACCGATTCGGCGAGGTCCTCCACCGAGCCGCGGGTCATGCCGTCGGCGAGCACGACGAGGATGCGGGTCGAGACGTTGCGTCCCGCCAGGCGCCGGGCGGCGTAGGAGACGTTGTACTCGTCGACGTTGGCGGCCTTGTCGAACATGGAGATCGGCGGAGCCTCCTCGGGGGAGAGGCGGGCGACGCGGGCCGCCTCCGAGGGGGCGGCCGCCATCCAGAACAGGCCGGCGAGTACGTCCTCGGCGATCCGCCACCGGGCGTCGAACGGCTTGAGCAGGTAATGGTTGACGGTGCGGGAGAGTCGCTGGGCCGCCCCGCCCTGGCTGCGCCGCAGCGCCCCGGTGGCGGCGTGGCGCCGGCTCGAGAACGCCAGCTCGGTGTCGTCGACCATGGCGGCGAAGGCCCGGTTGAAGAGGGCGACCTCGAAGTCGATCTGCAGCTCGTCGCACAGGTTGGCGAGGGTCCAGGCGCCGAGGATGGCGGCCGCCAGCGGCCAGGGGACGTTGCGACCGTCGGGGGCGGGCCGGGACTGCAGCATCGAGGCGGAGCCGTCGACGAGCAGGCTGACACCGTAGGAGCGGCGGGAGGGCAGGTCGCGCCGTTCGAACATGCGCTCGTAGAGGCCGGCCCCGAGCAGGAGGGCGGCGTAGGGGGAGAGGTCGCCGGCGTCGTACCCGGAGCGGAGGCCGCGGCGCTGGTTGGCGAGGAAGAGCGGGTACAGCTCGCCGGCCACCCGCCGCTGCGCCACGTGCCACCGCAGGGCGGCTTCCCCGATGAGGCGGCGCCCGTCGGGGGCGTGGCGGGCGAAGCGGTCCGGGAAGCGACACACCAGGAGCTTGCCGCTCTGCCCGGTGGGAAGGTAGATGGTGGGTGCCTCGCTGACTCGCACCACCTGGTCGGTGGCGGGGTCCCCGGCCTGCTCGGCGTCGCCGGCCTTGCCCCGCTGCGCCGCCACGCTTTGGGCCGCCTGCCGGGTCCGGTCGTAGGAGTCGGCGTCCTGGAGCGGCGGGGTGGCGAGGCGGACCGCGTCGACGCTGTCGGCGATGGCGGCCCGGTCGGCCTCGGCCTTGGCTCGGGTGGCGGAGGGCCCGTCGGAGGCGTCGGCCGGTTGCACCACGCCGTGGCGGATCGCGATCTCGAGGAGGCGGAGGGCGAGCCCGCCCACCTCCCACGGGTCGACCGCGGCGCAGACGTCGTCGATGCAGTCCGCCGCCTCGTCGAGGGCGGTGGCGACGTGGGCGGGGAGGCGACGCTGCAGCCGGTCCCGCTCGGCGTATTCGCCGGTGAGGAGGAAGCAGGCGAGGGCGTACTGGCCGAGGGGACGGGCGTTCTCCAGGGCCTGCGGGGTGGCGCTCTGGTAGAGGTCGGCGAGCACGGAGCGCACCCCGGCGTAGCCGGCGAGAAGGACCCGTTCCTGGCGGGCGTCCTCGAGGGAGAGGAACAGCGCCTCCGCCGCCGGGCCGCCGGCTTCGGTGAGGGCGTCGAGCAGCAGGACCGGGGTGGTGAGGTTGACCTCGCCGTCGTCCGGCGGAGCGTCCGCCGGCGGCTCGTCGGAGCCGCCGCGGGCGGCGAACAGGTCGAGGGGAGAGGAGAGCGGGGTGTCGGGGGGCGCCGCGGCCGGTGGCCGGGGTCGGATCCAGTCGGCGGGGAGGGGCCGGGCCTCGTCGAAGTTGGTGGCGATGAGGTGCACCACCTCATGGAGGGCGCTGGTGAGGGCAACCTCGGCCGGCGTCACCGGGGCGTTACGGGCGTAGGCGCTCTGGAAGACGCCGGGATCGAGCACGATCTCCTCGGTCCCACCGGCCGCCTGTGAGCCGAGGCGCACCACCAGCCCGTCGTTGTCGGCCAGGGTGCGGGCGAAGCGGGTCACGGCCGGCGCCACCCGCTGGTAGCGGGCGACCACGGCCTCGATGACCCGGTCCTCCGGGGGGAGGACCTCGTTGAGCATGGAACTGCCGCGATGACGCATAACCGTGAATTGTCTCACATGCCGCAAACCCGGAACCACCGGGGAGGCGGCGGGGTCCGGTAGGTTGACGCTCATGGCGGACCTGTACGTCACCGAGGGTGTGGTCGTCCCCGGCGCCGAGCTGCGCTGGCGGTTCGGGCCGACCGGCGGCCCCGGCGGCCAGCACGCCAACCGGGCCGCCACCCGGGCCGAGCTCTCCTTCGACCTCGCCTCCAGCGCGGCCTTCGACGAGGCGGCCAAGGTGGTGCTGCGGGAGCGGTTGGGGAGGCGCCTCAGCGGCGGGGTGGTGACGGTGGTCGCCGACGAAACCCGCTCCCAGTGGCGCAACCGGGTCACCGCCCGGCGCCGGCTGGCGGCGCTGCTGGCGGAGGCGCTGCGTCCCGAGCCGCCGCGGGTGGCGACTACGCCGCCGCGGGGTGCCCGGCGGCGCCGCCTCGCCGCCAAGCGGGCCCGGAGCGAGCTGAAACGGATGCGGCGGCCACCCGATCCCGAGGAGTGACCCGCCGGCTACGAGATGCCGTCGAGGAAGGCGAGGATCTGCTGGGTGAGGCCCGGGTCGTGGTCGGCGAAGAGGTTGGTGCCGTGCTGGTTGCCGGAGAGCACAACGACGTCGGCGGGGGAGGGAGACGCCGCGGCGATGGCGGCGGCGTCGTTCGGGTAGGGGAGGTCACCTTCGCCTGCGAAGAGCAGGGCCGGGACCTCGAGGCGGGAGGCGGCGGCGAGGGCGTCGACGCCCTCGAAGGCGTCGGGGGCGGAGAGGGTGACGACGCCGGCGACCGGCCGCTGGGTGGCGGCGGCGATGACGCCGGTGCCCCCCATCGAGGCGCCGACGAGGAAGACCCGGGCCGCGCCCAGGGCAACGGCCTCGTCGATGGCGGCGACGACGTCGACGTCGACCGCGAAGCCGGAACCCTCCGAGGCGCCGTAGCCGCGGAAGTTGAAGGCGAGCGCCGAGTGCCCGTCGGCGGCGAGGGAAGCGGCGAAGCCGAACCAGGAGTCCATGTCGGCGGGCCGCATGTGGGCGAGCACCACGAAGTCGGCGCCGCTCCCGAAGCGGCGCCCTTCGAGGGTGAGCCCGTCGGCGGTCGGGAACGTGAGAGCCACACCTTCCTCCGGTATCTCGGTGGCGGACGGGGTCATGGTGGGAGCGGGCTCCGGGGTCGTGGTGGTCGGCATGTCGACCACGGGGGAGCGGTCGCTGGTGTCGGTCATCTCGGTCGCCGGCTCGACGCACGAGGCGGCGAGTAGGGCGGCGACGACCAGCGCGGCGGCGAGCAGGAACGGGGCCCGGGTTCTCCTCACGGCTCCGATTCTACGGAGCGGCCGGGAGTGCGGGGTGGGCGGCCGGTTTGAGCGGGGCCGCCCCCTATTATCGCGGGATGCACTACGACTTCACGACGCTGCCGAGCGGGCTGCGCATCATCTCCCAGGACATGCCCTCGGTCCGGTCGGCGACGATCGGCTGCTGGGTCGACGCCGGGAGCCGCGACGAGGACCCGGTCGAGGCGGGAGCGAGCCACTTCCTCGAGCACCTGCTCTTCAAGGGATCGGAGACGATGCCGGCCCGCGCCATCAGCGAGGCGTTCGACGCCGTCGGGGCCCGCCACAACGCCTTCACCTCCAAGGAGTACACCTGCTACTGGGCGCGGGTGCGGGACGCCGACCTGCAGCTCGCGATCGACATCCTCTCCGAGATGCTGCAACGCCCCGCCTTCCGCCAGGAGGAGATCGACTCGGAGCGCCACGTCGTGCTCGAGGAGATCAACATGAACGAGGACGATCCCACCGATGTGGCCCACGAGCTGTTCGTGCAGGCCCTGTGGGGCGGGCATCCGCTCGCCCCGCCGGTGCTGGGGACGCCGGAGTCGATCACCGCCATGACCCGCGACACGATCCAGGGCTACTGGGGGCGCCGCTACTCGCCCCCTGCGGTGGTGGTGTCGGCGGTGGGGCGCCTCGACCACGACGACCTGGTGCGGCGGATCGGTGACGCCATGGGGGCCTGGAGCGGCGACGCCGAGCCTCGGCCGGCGGTCCCGGCGGTGATCGGATCGAAGATCGAGGTCACCCGGCGCGACACCGAGCAGGCCCACCTGGTGCTCGGGTCGGAGGGGCTGCCCCGCGGCGACGAACGCCGCTTCGCCCACACCATCCTCGAGCACGTGCTCGGCGGAGGCATGTCGTCGCGCCTCTTCCGGGAGATCCGGGAGGAGCGCGGTCTCGCCTACGCGGTGCACAGCTTCCACATGCCGTTCCTGGAGACCGGCGGGGTGGCGGTGTACGCCGGGACGACCCCGAGCCAGGCGCCCGAGGTTCTCAAGCTGATCCGGGCCGAGCTGGACAAGATGATGGAATCCGGCCCGACCCCCGACGAGCTGGCCCGAGCCAAGGGCAACATCGAGGGGAGCCTGGCGCTGTCGCTGGAGGACTCCAACAGCAGGATGAGCCGCCTCGGCCGGGAGGAGCTGACCGGCGTCGAGCACCTGTCGGTGGACGAGGTGCTGGCCCGCATCGAGGCGGTGACGGTCGAGGACACCGTCGACGTGGCCCGCACCGTGTACTCGGGCCCCTACGTGCTGGGAGCGGTCGGGCCGTTCGACGCCGCCGACCTGGAGGAGTTCGTGGCATGACCGCCGTCGGCGTGTCCGGAGCCGGGGGCCAGATGGGCCGCCTGGTGGCGGCGGCGGTGGCGGAGGCCGCCGACCTCGAGCTGGTGGCGCTCTACGACCCGCACGCCGCCGGCGAAACGGTTGCGGGGCGGGAGATCGCCGCCACCCCCGAGGTGATGGCGGGCGCCGCGGTGGTGGTCGAGTTCACCCGGCCCGACGTCGTGATGGACAACCTGGGCGTCTGGCGGCGGCTGGGCTGTCACGCGGTGGTGGGGACCTCCGGTTTCGACGTGACCCGCCTCGCCGCGGTGGAGGAGCTGTGGGGCGAGGGGCCGTCCCGCTGCCTCGTCGTCCCCAACTTCTCAATCGGGGCGGCGGTGATGATGCGGCTCGCCGAGCTGGCGGCGCCCCATTTCGCCGCGGCCGAGATCATCGAGCTGCACCACGACCGCAAGGCCGACGCCCCCTCCGGCACGGCCACCGCCACCGCGGAGCGCCTCGCCGCGGCCGCTCCGGAGCAACACCGCGCAGTGGAGAGCCGGGAACTCGTCCCCGGGGCGCGCGGCGCCGCGGTGGCTGGCATCCCGGTGCACGCCGTCCGGCTCCCCGGCCTGGTGGCTCACCAGGAGGTTCTCTTCGGGGGGCCCGGTGAGACCCTCACGATCCGGCACGACACCACCGACCGGCGGGTCTTCCTCCCCGGTGTGCTGCTCGGGATCCGGGCCGTCGCCGACCTCCCGCAACCGGTCACGGTGGGGCTGGAGGCGCTGCTCGATCTCTGAGCGGCGGGCTGACGGCCGGCTGCCGGCTCAGAACAGGGCGCTGGCGAGCTGGCGGCGGTAGGTGGCGGTCAGGGGGTGCTCCTCGCCGAGCAGCCCGAAGATGTCGACCATGGCGCGGCGGGCCTCGTCGAGCATCCCGGATTTGGCCCGCACCACCGCCAGCATGTGGTCGAGGGCCGGTTCGAACTCGGCATGGGCGGCCAGCGCCTGGGCCAGCGCGAGACGGACGCCGTCGTCACTCGGGTTGGCTTCGAGCTGCGCCTCGAGTTGGGGGATGTCCTGGCCCCGGGAGGCGCTGAGCCGGGCTGCCGCCTGGAGCCGCTCCACGTCGGGGGTGGGGGAGAGCTTGCCAAGCACGATGAGGGCGTCGTCGGTCTCACCGCGGGCGATGAGCAGGCTGGCGAGCCCGGTACCCGCCTCCTGGTGGTCGGGGCGTTGCTCCAGCACCTCGCGGAGGAGACGCTCCGCGGTCTCGAACTCGCCGGCGAGGCTGGCGTCGCGGGCCGCGTCGAGCTTGGCGTCCAGCTCGGTGGGGAGGATCTCTTCGATCCAGGCGCGGAGGGACCGCTCCGGGATGGCGCCGGTGAACTGGTGCACCGGGACGCCGTGCCGGAAGGCGAGGACGGTGGGGATGCCCTGCACCCCGAACTGGGCGGCGAGGTCCTGGTTGCGGTCGACGTCGACCCTCACCAGCTCGAAGGCGCCGTCCATCTCGGCGGCGAGGCGCTCCAGCATCGGTCCCAGCGTTTTGCAGGGAGCGCACCACTCCGCCCAGAAGTCCACCACGACCGGCACTTCGCGGCTGCGCTGCACCACCGCCTGCGGGAAGTCGGCGGTGGAGACGTCCTGAACGTGAGGGTTGAGATGATCCATGATGGTGTCGTTGAGGTCGGGAAGGTGAAGGATAGTGATTCGGAGGGCTGCTACCGTCGGGTCCATGGAAGCACGTCCCTCCGCGCCATTCGGCGAACTGCTCACTGCCACCCTCACCCCCTTCGACGAAGACGGAGCCGTGGATTACGGGACGTACTGGCGACTGGTGCGCCACCTCGCCGAGAACGGCACCGAGGGCATCGTCGTCTCCGGGACCACCGGCGAGTCGCCCACGCTGTCGAAGGTCGAGAAGATCGCCCTGTTCAAGGCGGCGGTCGACGCCGCCGGCGGCAACCTCAAGGTGATCGCCGGGGTCGGCACCTACGACACCGCGGCCTCGGTCGCCCTCGCCGAGAAGGCTGCCGAGATGGGCTGCGACGGCCTGATGGCCGTCACCCCCTACTACTCGAAGCCACCGCAGGAAGGGCTCTACCGGCACTTCACCGCCATCGCCGAAGCCACCGACCTGCCCCTCATGCTCTACAACATCCCGAGCCGCACCGCCCGCCTCATCGAGATCGACACCTTGGTGCGCCTCGCCGAACACCCCAAGATCGTCGCCGTCAAGGACGCGGTCGACGACATCGACTTCAGCCTGAACGCCATCGCGGCCCTGCCGGAGGGTTTCGCGGTGTACGCCGGCAACGACTCGACGGCGCGCCGCATCGTCGGAGCCGGGGGAGTGGGGGTCGTCTCGGTGGCGGCCCACTTCGTCGGCCCGCAGCTGCGGCGCCTCCTCGACGCGGTCAAGGCCGGTGACGACGACGAGGCGGCCCGGATCGACGAGGCGCTGGCCCCGCTGATCGCCGCCCTCTTCGCCGAGCCGAGCCCGATCCCGCTCAAGGGAGGCATGTCGGCGTGGTGGGGCTCGGTCGGCGAGCCGCGACTCCCGCTGATCCCGGCGTCGCCGGAGACCCTCGCCCTGATTGAATCCGGGTTGGAGGTCGCCCAAGCGGTATGACGGTCCGGATCACCTTCCTCGGCGGTCTCGGCGAGATCGGGCGAAATTGTGCGACGATCGAGATCGACGGCAAGCTCGCGATCATCGACGCCGGTCTCATGTTCCCCGAGGAGGACATGCTCGGCGTCGACCTGGTGCTCCCCGACTTCACCTCGGTGCTGGAGCGGGCCGGTGACGTCGAATGCATCATCCTCACCCATGGGCACGAGGACCACGTCGGCTCCCTCGCCTACCTGTTGCGGGATGTCAACGTCCCGGTCTACGGCACGCCGCTGACGGTCGAGCTGGCCCGGTCCCGGGTCGAGGAGGCGGGGATCGTCCCCGAGCTGCACAGCGTGGCGCTGCGGGAATGGATCGAGCACGGCCCGTTCCGGTTCACCTTCCTCGGCGTCGCCCATTCGGTGCCGCAGGCAACCGGGGTCGTCCTCGACACCCCCGAAGGCCTCATCGTCCACTCCGGGGACTTCAAGCTCGACCCCACCCCGATCGATGGCCACCCGACCGACCTCACCACCTTCGCCGGGTTCGGCCGATCGGGGGTCCGCCTCCTGCTGTGCGACAGCACCAATGCCGAACGATCCGGGTTCGTGCCGTCGGAGGCCTCGGTCGGCCCACCCTTCGACGAGTTCGTGGCCCGGGCCGAGGGGCGGGTCATCGTGGCTTGCTTCGCCAGTCACATCCACCGGGTGCAGCAGGCGCTCAACGCCATCGCCGCCGCCGGTCGCCGCTTCGCCTTCCTGGGCCGTTCGATGCTGCGCAACACCGAGATCGCCCGCGAGTTGGGGCTGCTCTCCTATTCCCCCGAGATCCAGGTCGAGCTGGAGGACCTCGACGACTACCCGCCGGAGAAGACCGCGGTGGTGTGCACCGGCAGCCAGGGCGAGCCCTACGCCGCGCTGTCGCTGATGGCGTCGGGGGAGCACCACGCCATCCACCTCTCGGCCGACGACACGGTCATCATCTCGGCCACCCCGATCCCCGGCAACGAGGCCAAGGTGTCGCGGGTCATCAATAATCTCACCCGCCTCGGGGTGACCGTCTACCACGGGTTGAACGCCCACGTCCACGTGTCGGGACACGCCGCCGCCGACGAGCTACGGACCTACTTCAACGTGCTCCAGCCGAAGGCGATGGTGCCGGTGCACGGCGAGTATCGCCACCTCCACGCCAACGCCGCCCTTGCCCGCCAGGTGGGCGTGCCCGAGGTGCTGGTGTGCGAGGACGGCGACGCCGTCGTGCTCGAGGACGGAAGCGCCCGGATCGAACGGGGGACGGTGCCCGCCGGCTACGTCTACGTGGACGGCTACGGGATCGGCGACGTCGAAGAGGTGCTGCGGGACCGCCGGCACCTCGCCGACGACGGGGTGTTGGTGGTGACGGTCGGCCTCGACGCCGGTAGCGGCGAGGTGGTGTTCGGTCCCGACATCGACAGTCACGGGGTGAGCGACGAGACCGACGAGATCCACCGGGAGGTGGCGAACGGCGTCACCGAAGCGCTCGCCGCCCTCGACTGGCCGACCGATCTCGACACGGTGCGCCGCGGGATGCGGAGCGCGGCGGCGCGGGCGGTGAAGCGTCAGATCAACCGGCGGCCGGTGGTGTTCCCCATCCTCATCGAGTTGTAGCGGCGGCTACTCGTCGTCGTCCTCGTCGTCCTCGTCGTCGTCGTCGTCGTGCGGCCTGCGCATGGCGGCCAGCGAGGTGAGGGCGTTGCGCCCGGCTTCGTCGCCGAGGTGGGGCAGCTTGGCGGAGCGGCGGCTGTAGAACGACCGGGTCTCGGTCTTCGTGCTCGACTCCGACTCGTCCCGGTACGACGGCCGGGCCGGGATCTCCGGCTCCTCGACCACGGGCTCCTCGACGGATGGTACGTCCGCGGCGGCGGGCTCTTCGACCACTGCGGTGGATGCACCGTAGAAGGCGAGCATCTCGTCGACACGGGAGGCCACCGACCGGGGCTGCGGTGAGTCCGCCTCTGCCTGCTCCGCCTGCGGTGACGGATCCGCGGCCGCCTCCGGGACCTCGGGAGTCCCGGCGCCGCCGGCGGCGATGCGGTGCATGAGGATGTCCCGCTCCAGTTCCAACTCGGCGATCTGCTCCATGAGGGTACGGCGCTCGGCGTCGAATTCCTTCTGGCGCTTGATGAGGCTCTTGATGTGGGCGAACAGCTCGTCGGCGCTGTCGCCGAGGCTGGCGAGCTTGCCGATGCCGGAGCTGGCCTGGTCGGTGATGTGCTTCGCCTCGTCGTGGGCTTCGGAGATGATCCGCTCGGCTTCCTTGCGGGCGGTGGCGACGAGCATGAAGGCTTCGCGGCGGGCGTTCTCGAACGCTTCGGTCGTCACGGTGTTCTCGTCCTCGGGCCGCTCAGGCGACGCGCCGGCATCGGTGTCTTTGGCTTCACGAAGAGTGGTGCTCACGCCCTGCTTCTCCCATCGTGGCAATCGGCGGTCACCGTGTGGGCGGTCTTCCCCATTCTTCGGCACGGCGCCTTGTGATCTGTAACCTAGTTCCCCTGGGAAAGCCTTTGCAGCGAAGGGTTCCCGGCGGTGGCGCCGCGGCCCCCCCCGCCGCGACTCGGGACGGTGTCCGACGGTTGGGGCGAGAATCCCTTGTGCGTACTGACTTCGGCTCCACGGTCGCCGCGACCGCCCGCCCGGCGGGTAGCGAGTAGCTAGTCACTCCGGGCGGTGGGGAATGATGCGTGCGCACGGTGCGTCACCGACCGCGCGCGGACCGCGGTTTCGATCGTTGGCCGAATCGGCGCCCGGGTGTAAGGTTGTGCTCCCATGGCTGCACGGAGATCATCCCGTGGGGCGAAGGGGCGGAAGAGGGTCAGGAAGAAGAAGACCTCGAAGCCGCGGATCGGCCTCCTCGCTGCGCTGCGAGGGAGCAGGGACCGCCTTCGGAAACGGCTCGGGCGTCACACCGACGACGTCTGGGGCATCCTCGCCATCGTCCTCGCCGGCCTGCTCGGGCTGGCGTTCTTCGATCTCGCCGGACCGGTCGGGCGCGGCGCCACCACCGGGCTCCACGTCGCCTTCGGGATCTGGGCCTACTTCGTGCCGCTCGTCCTCGTCGTCGTCGGGCTGGCGCTCATCGGGACCATGCCCCGCAGCGACTACGGCCGCCTCTCCACCGGGCTGCTCTCCCTCTTCGTGGGATCGCTCGGGCTCTTCCACCTGCTCACCGGTGCGGTGTCGCTGGCCGAGAGCATGGACGAGGTCATCGCCCGTGGCGGCGCCGTCGGCTCCCTCATCGCCTTTCCCCTGCAGCGGCTCATCGGCTACTGGGGCGCCCTGCTGGTGCTCGTCGCCGTCAGCGGCCTCGCCGCGCTCGTGCTGACCCGGGCCACCATCCGCGACGTCGGCCACACCATCGCCTCCTGGGTGCGGGCCCTCGGCTTCGGGCCCGGCCACCGCCGCCGGGTCGCCCCGCCTCCGGCGATGGCGACCGTCCCGCCTCCGGCCGCCCCGGCCGGGGCACCGGCCAAGGCCGCCCCGCCCAAGCCTTCCGCCGACAAGTCGGCGCCGCCCAAGGCCCGTCCCACCCAGCCGGCCCGGCCCGCCGCCCGGCCCTCCGGTGAGGGGTACCGGCTGCCACCGCTCGAGCTGCTCGATCTCAGCTCCTCCGGGGGGCAGAACCGCAAGGCGCTGGAGCGGGCCGCGCACGAGCTGCAGGAGACCCTCTACCAGCATGGGGTCGACGCCACCCTGACCCGGATCGTCCCCGGGCCCACCGTGACCCGCTACGAGGTCGAGCTGGCCCCGGGGGTGAAGGTCGCCAAGGTCACCGGGCTCTCCCATGACATCGCCTACGCCATGGCGTCGGCCGACGTGCGGATCCTGGCGCCGATCCCGGGCAAGAGCGCCATCGGGATCGAGGTGCCCAACCACCACCGCGACCTCGTCACCCTCGGCGACATCCTGTGCAGTCCGGAGGCGGCCGCCGACCGCGACCCGATGAAGGTCGGGCTCGGCAAGGACGTCAGCGGCCACGCCCGCTTCCTCAAGCTCGACGACCTGCCCCACATGCTCATCGCCGGGGCCACCGGGGCCGGCAAGTCGTCGTGCATCAACGCCATCGTCACCTCGATCCTGATGCGGGCCCGGCCCGACGAGGTACGCCTCGTCCTGGTCGACCCGAAGCGGGTCGAGCTCGGCCAGTACAACGACGTGCCGCACCTGCTGACCCGTGTCATCACCAACCCCAAGAAGGCGGCCGACGCCCTGCAGTGGGCGGTCCAGGAGATGGACCGCCGCTACGAGCTGGTGGCCGACGCCGGGGTGCGGGACATCACCAGCTACCGGGAGAAGTGGGACGCCGGCGGCCTCGACCCCGAGGGATTCGACCGCTTCCCCCACATCGTGGTGATCGTCGACGAGCTCAACGACTTGATGATGGTGGCGGGCCGGGCGGTCGAGGACGCCGTGGTGCGGATCGCCCAGATGGCCCGCGCCGTCGGCATCCACCTCGTGCTCGCCACCCAGCGTCCCTCGGTGAATGTCATCACCGGGGTCATCAAGGCCAACATCCCGTCGCGGCTGGCGTTCTCGGTCGCCTCCCAGACCGACTCGAGGGTCATCCTCGACTCCTCCGGAGCCGAAAAACTGGTCGGGCTGGGGGACATGCTGGTGGTGACGGCGCGGGAGCCGAAGCCGGAGCGGATCCAGGGTGCCTTCGTCTCGGAGCGGGAGATCCACGCCGTGGTCGACTGGGTGCGGGAACAGCGCCGCGCCGCCTACCGGGACGCCGAGGTCTTCGAGACCTCCGCCCGCCAGGAGAACGGCGACGACGAGTTCGACGGCGAGGATCCCGACATCGTGCGCCAGGCCATCGACCTGGTGGTGCGATCCCAGCTCGGCTCCACCTCGATGCTGCAGCGCAAGCTTCGCATCGGCTTCGCCCGGGCCGGGCGGGTGATGGACATCCTCGAGATGAGGGGCATCGTCGGCCCGTCCGAGGGGTCGAAGGCGCGGGTGGTGCTGATGACGGTCGAGGAGCTCGACCAGACGCTCGTGGGCGGCTGAGGCCGCGGTCGGCAGGAGCCTGCTGCACTCCGGAAATGCATCGGTATGGTTGACCGATGATGCCGCGTGCCAGATTCGACGATCTCACCCCGGGGAGGGAGCACTCCTTCGGGTTCCGCGGCCGGCGCGGTTCGGTGGTGGCCCGCACCCTCGGCGAGGTGGTGCCGGCCCTGCGCGAGGTCGAGCAGGCCACCCGGGCCGGGCTCTGGGCCGCCGGGTACGTCGCCTACGAGGCGGCCCCCGCCTTCGATCCGGCGTTGCGGGTTCGGCCGCGGGCGATGCACGACCCGCTGCGGATGATGCCCCTCGTCTACTTCGGGCTGTTCCTGCGGCGGGAGGAATGCGCTCGACTGGAGCCACGGTCGATGCACCCGGCCCCGTACACGGTGTCAGCGTGGACGCCCGAAATCGACCGGGAGCAGTACGAGCGTGGAGTGGAGGAGATCCGGTCCGCCATCGCCGCCGGCGAGACCTATCAGGTCAACCACACCCTGCGGCTGCGGGCTGCCTTCTCGGGTGACCCGGGGGAGCTCTACCGCGATTTGGTGCTGGCCCAGCGTGGCGCCCACGCCGCCTGTATCGAGGCCGGCCGCTACCGGGTGGTGAGCGCCTCACCGGAGAAGTTCTTCCGCATCGACGGGTCCCGCATCGAGGTCCGGCCCATGAAGGGGACCATCCGGCGCGGTCGCTGGCCCGAGGAGGACGACGCCCTCGCCGAGGCGCTGTGCACCTCCGAGAAGGACCGGGCGGAGAACCTCATGATCGTCGACCTGCTCCGCAACGACCTGGGCAGGATCGCCGAGTTCGGCACCGTCTCGGTCGACGCCCTGCTCGAGCTGGAGCGTTTCGAGACGGTGTGGCAGCTCACCTCGGAGATCTCGGCCCAGCTCCGCCCCAACACCTCGCTGTGCGACGTGTTCCGGGCCCTCTTCCCGTCCGGTTCGGTCACCGGCGCTCCCAAGGCCCGCACCATGGAGCTCATCACCGAGCTGGAGGAGTCGCCGCGCGGCGTCTACTGCGGGGCGGTCGGGTACGTGGCCCCCGCCGGAGCCGCCGGCCCCGACGCCGAGTTCAGCGTGGCGATCCGCACCGTGGTGGTCGACGAGCACGAGGGGCTCGCCGAGTACGGAGTCGGGGGTGGCATCACCTGGGACTCCGACTCGGCCGGCGAGTACGAGGAAGCCCGGGTCAAGGCGCAACTCCTCGTCGACCGCCGTCCCGAGTTCCTGTTGGTGGAGACGCTGCGGTGGGATCCCGACGGCGGTTTTCGTTTCCTCTCCGACCACCTCGACCGCCTCGCCGCCTCGGCCGGCTACTTCGGTTTCCCCTGCGACCGGGAGGCGGTCGCCTCGTGCGTGCTCGCCGCCGCCGGGGACTCGCTCGAACCGCGGCGGGTGCGGCTGGTGCTGGGCCGGGACGGGGCCTGCCGGGCCGAGGCGGAGGAGGTGGTGCCCCCGTGGCTGGAGGGGCCCGGTGCCGGCGGGGACCCGATCGTGGTGACGGTCGACCCGCTCCCGGTGACGTCCTCCAACGTGTTCCTCTTCCACAAGACCACCCAGCGCAAGGTGTACGAGGAGCGGATCAAGCGCCATCCGACCATGGACGAGGTGCTGCTGCAGAACGAGCGGGGTGAGCTGACCGAGACCACCATCGGCAACGTCGCGGTGTGCTTCGGCGGCCGCTGGTACACCCCCCCGCTCGACTCGGGTTGCCTCGGGGGCGTCTACCGGCAGCGGTTGCTCGATGCCGGGGTCTTGGAGGAGCAGGTGGTCCGCGTCGCCGACCTGGCGCGAGTCGAGGACGTGGCGGTGCTCAACTCGGTGCGGGGGTGGCGGGCCGCGGTCCTGGTGGACGGCGAGCGGCCCGACTGACACCCGGCTCCGCCCGGCTACGCTTCCGGCCGATGGGTGATTACCACGTCCACCTCCATCCGCACGGGCCCTACCGGGGGGTGGGGCCGCCGCCGGGGGAGTACCCGCCGGGCCACCTCGAGTCCTACGTGGAGCAGGCGGCCCGCCGCGGCGTCACCGAGGTCGGCTTCACCGAGCACCTCTACCGCTGCGTCGAGGCGGCCCCGGTACTGGGCCGGTTCTGGGACGCCGAGCCGCGGCTCGACCTGGCGGCGCAGACGGCGTCGTTCTTCGCCGAGGACCTGACCCTGTCGCTGGAGGGCTACGTGGCGGCGGTGACCGCGGGCCGGGAGCGGGGCCTCCCGGTGCTGCTCGGCCTCGAGGTGGACTTCTTCCCGGAGACGATCGACGCCGTGCTCGACCTGCTCGCCCCCTACCCGTGGGACTTCCTCGTCGGTTCGGTCCACTGGATCGGCGGCTGGGCGGTCGACCATGGCGGAGCCGCCTACGAGTACCGCCGCCGCGGTATCCGGCGCGCCTACGAGGACTACTTCGCCCTGGAGGCACGGCTCGCCGCCTCAGGAGCGGTCGACGTGCTGGCGCATGCCGACGTCATCAAGAAGTACGGGTACCGGCCGCAGCACGAGCCGGTGGACCTCTACCGCCCGGTGGTGGAGGCGGCGGCCCGCAGCGGCACCGCGGTCGAGGTCTCCAGCGCCGGCCTCCGCTACCCGGCCCGCCAGGTCTACCCGGAGCCGGCGTTCCTCGCCATGTTCGCCGCAGCCGGGGTGCCGATCACCCTCGCCAGCGACGCCCACCTCCCCGAGCAGTGCGCCTACGGTTGGGACGAGGTCGTGGCCGCCGCCCGCGCCGCCGGCTACGCCGAGCGGCTCCGCTTCCGCCGCCGCCGGGCCGAGCCGGTGCCGCTGCCCGATTCCCGGCCACCCGGCTAGGTGTGCTCTTCGGGCAGGTTGTCCCTGATGAGGCTGGTGGGGGTTGCCCATCCGAGCGCTCCGTGGGCTCGGTGGTGATTGTAGAAGTGGATGAACCCGGCATACGCCTCGGCACGCTCGGTTTCTGAACGCCAGGGTCGGATGTAGGCCCATTCCTCGAGCAGGATTCGGTGGAAGCGTTCGACCTTGCCGTTGGTCTGGGGCCGGCGGGGTCTCGTCTTGTTCACCTTCGTGCCGGTCGCTGCACAGGTCCGGTGCCAGAGCCCGGATCTGTAGCAGGAGCCGTTGTCGGTGATCACCCGCTCGGGTTGGATCCCGATCGCCTGATACCAGGTGGCGGCGCGGTGCCAGAACCCGGCTGCGGTAACGGCTTTCTCGTCGGTGTGGATCTCGGAGTAGGCGATGCGAGTCCGGTCATCGACCGCGGTGTGGATGTAGCGGTACCCGACCCTGCGGCTGGCGGTGTCTTCACCGGGGTAGCCCCGACCACGGACACGCCACCCGCCGCCGTCAGGGATCCCAGCAAGCTTCTTGACATCGACGTGGATCAACTCTCCCGGCGTGTCACGCTGATACCTATGGACAGGTCCGCGATTCGTGGCCCGGTCACCACGGTCCAGGCGGCCAAGGCCCGCCCGGTTCAGGATGTTCTGCACCGTCGATGCCGCAAGGCCGACCTCGAAAGCGATGTGATCCGCACCCCACCGGCGCTTGAGCCGCAGCCGCATCACCCGACGGCGCAATTGGCGCGACGTGCGATTCGGCGACCGATGCGGCCTCGATGACCTGTCCCGGAGTCCATCGTCGCCCTCGGCCAACCATCGGTTCCGCCACTTACGCACCGTCTTCGCATCGACCTGGAACCGCTGCGCCGTGGCCTCGACCGTCCAGCCATCGTTGGTGACACACCGCACCATCCTGCGTCGCCCCTCCGGGGTGAGTGGCGCGTTCGGATGCAACCGCGGGGTTGTAGCGTTAGCCACGAGCCCTCCTTCTGAGTTGTGAGTCCTTCAACCCACAGTCTCGCAAGGAGGGCTCTCTGATCACACCGTCCCGCCAGGGACAACGTCCCCGGTTGTCACA
>CAYQEC010000011.1:0-78152 GCA_964416425.1 uncultured Acidimicrobiaceae bacterium
GAGGCGGTTGAGCGCCGCCTTCTTGTGTTCCGCTTTCATGCGCGTCAGCATAGCAGACCCCACCCCGGGTGGGGTGGGGCAAAGGTAGGTACGGGCCAGCCATGGAGCGAGCATGAGGCGAACGACCAGGTTGCGTCCGAGTGGTCGGCATGGCAGCCGGTTGGCCCTGGGTGTACTGGCGCGGTCAGGCTGTTCCGTAACGGGTGACCGCAAGAGGTGGCCGGTGACCCGCGCGCGGTACCAAGAAGTCAGATAGAGGCCTCGAAGCTCGAATCATTGTCGGCCCGGGGACATGTTGCCGTCAGCCAGTTTCGGAGTACCGTTGCTGTGGGTTCAGATTCTGGCTGGAGGGGGTACGGTGACTCGGAGAGTGCTCAGGGCTAGCGGCTTCGCTGTTATCACCGCGGTAGTGGTGATAATATCGTCGGCTCGTGTAGGTGAAACGGCGTTGGCTGACGTTGGGTCGACGGCGAGAGTCAGTGTTGGAATCGACGGAGCTGAGGCCAACAGCTCTTCGATGGGTGCTTCGGTTTCGGCCGATGGTCGGTATGTGGCGTTCTATTCGGGGGCGTCGAACCTGGTGGCCGATGATACCAACAACACCTCTGATGTGTTCTTGCGTGATCGGGTGTTGGGGGTGACTGAGCGTGTCAGTATTGGCAGTGACGGGTCCGAGGCCAACGGCTACTCGGGGGGACCTGCGATATCTGGTGATGGTCGGTTCGTAGCCTTCGCCTCAGGTGCGACGAATCTGGTCTTTGGGGACACGAACGACCTTGAGGATCTGTTTGTGCGTGATCGGGTGTTGGGGGTGACTGAGCGTGTCAGTATTGGCAGTGACGGGTCCGAGGCCAACGCGAATTCGTCTTTACCTTCGTTGTCTTCCGATGGTCGACACGTGGCCTTTGAATCGGGGGCGTCGAATCTGGTGGAAGGTGACACTAACGCTGTTGGTGACGTGTTCGTACATGACCGGGTGTTGGGAGTGACGGAGTTGGTGAGTATCGGAGGCGGTCGTACTCAAGCCAATGATTACTCGACGAGACCTTCGATGTCTGGTGATGGCCAGTATGTGGCCTTCGAGTCGCGTGCAACGAACCTGGTAGCTGACAATTCGAACAGCAAGGGCGTGTTTGTGCGTGATCGGCTGTCGAATGTGACTGAGCGTGTGAGCGTTGGTAACGATGGGACCCAAGCCGACGGCGACTCGTGGGGACCTGCGATATCTGGTGATGGTCGGTTCGTCGCCTTCCCATCTGCCGCGACAAACCTGGTCTTTGGGGACACGAACGACCTTGAGGATCTGTTTGTGCGTGATCGGGTGTTGGGGGTGACCGAGCGTGTCAGTGTTCGCAGTGGTGGTACCCAGGCCAACGGCGAGTCGTACTACCCGTCGATGTCTTTCGACGGTCGATACGTAGCCTTTGAATCGTGGGCGTCGAATCTGGTTACCGGTGACACGAGCGCTTTCGGTGATGTGTTCGTGCATGATCTGGGTGCGTCAACGAGCGTTAGTCGCGTCGCGGCTCTCGGCGATTCGTTCACGTCCGGGGAAGGGGCGGGATACGTGGGGTTTGAGGATCCGAGCCTGTACCTTGTCGGGACGGCGACCTCTCTGAATGGTTGCCACCGTTCGCACACCGCCTACGGGCAACGCATCAGGAACGCTTTTGGTGTAGCCGACGAGGATTTCTTGTTCGTTGCTTGCTCCGGAGCGAGGACAGACCACCTCTTGGAGGAAGGCAAGTGGGCCTCTTCACCTCCGGGGGTATCGGGCGCGCAACCGCAAGTCGTCGAACTTGCCAAGTTTCAGACAGACGGAGACGTCGATCTTGCCCTGCTTGGCGTCGGTGGGAACGATGTTGGTTTCGCCGATATCTTGGCAGCTTGCGTTTTCGAGAGGACGGCGTGTAGCGCTGCCGAGCGTCCCCTTGTGGCCAACACGATCAATGCGGTGTTCCCTCGACTCGTTGACACCTACAAGGCGGTCAGGGCAGCGGCACCCTCGGCTGAGGTGTACGTGATGGGCTATCCACAATTCCTCAATCCCTCCGTGTCGTGCCTTGCCACTGTCGGTCTTTCAAGTACTGAGCGCAGCTGGATGAGGGATCGAGTCACGCAGCTGAACGATGTCATTGAGCTCGCAACGGAGGCAGCCGGGGTTCACTTTGTCGACATCGAAGACGTCCTCGAACCTGACGAACTCGTCTGTGGATCGGACGCAAAGGTTCATGGGATCATCGCTCATGTTGCGTGGTTGCCTGTGCTTGTCGAATCGTTTCATCCGACGGCCGAGGGTCACGAGGTCTTCGCGGAGGCGTTCTTCGCTCAGTACCCGCAGCTGGGTGAGAATCCCAACCCTTCTCCCGCATTCGTGGCTCCGCCGGAAGTCGTGGGCCCGGGTATCCAGTTCGGATCGATGACGGTCGCCGACGGCCGAGTGGTACGCAAGATCGGAGACGAAGTGCTCATGACGATGCCCGGCTTCGAGCCGGGATCAACGGTTACAGTCGGCACCTACTCCGAGTACGAGCCATACGGGGTATTCGAAGTGGACGGTTCGGGCACGCTCGCCTTCGCCTATCGGGTGCCGGTGGAGATCGAGCCGGGACAACACACCATCGAGGCAGTTGGGACCGCCGAATCAGGGGACACCCTGATTGCTGCGACGGCGCTGATCATCATGGACGCTGGCGGAACCTTCACTGACGATGACGGGAACGTTCATGAGCCCGCCATCGAAGGGATCGCCTTTTCAGGGATCACCCGGGGCTGTAATCCGCCGGCCAATGATCACTACTGCCCGGATGGTTCGGTGACGAGGGGTCAGATGGCGGCGTTCTTGGCGCGGGCGCTGAGGCTCGCCGATGACGGTGGGGGCAGTGCGTTTGTCGATGACGACGATTCGGTGTTTGAGGCTGATATCGCCAGACTGGCGGCGGCGGGGATCACCCGGGGCTGCAATCCTCCCACCAACGACCGGTTCTGTCCCGGCGGCAACGTCACTCGGGGTCAGATGGCGGCGTTCTTGGTGCGGGCGTTGGGGCTGGCCGATGACGGTGGGGGCAGTGCGTTTGTCGATGACGACGATTCGGTGTTTGAGGCTGATATCGCCAGACTGGCGGCGGCGGGGATCACTCGGGGCTGTAATCCGCCAGCGAATGATCACTACTGTCCCGACGATCCGGTGACCCGTGCCCAGATGGCAACGTTCCTTGTGCGCGGCCTCAATCTTGCCACGATCGTTCCTCCTGAGTAGTGGTCACCAACACCGATGGCGAAGGACGTCGGCCGCGTGCGATTCGTTCATTCGAGAGAGCAGCGAATCATCGTCTTCAGATTGACACGGTGTGGCCGCAGGGAGGGACTCTGTGAGCCATTTCTGCGTGAAGCGCGCTAGATGAACCTATCCCGAGGTCAGACGGCGGTGTTTGTGCGCGCCATCCGCTGGATGGAGGCAGGTGCGGCCAAGGCCCCGCCGCCACCTGATAGCTTGGGCGCCTATGGAGATCTACGACGACATCGTGGCCGCCATCGGGCACACGCCGCTGGTGCGGCTGGGTCGTATCCACCCGGCGGGGAACCTGGTCGCCAAGGTGGAGTTCGTCAGCCCCGGCGGCTCGGTCAAGGACCGCATCGCCCTCGGTATGATCGAGCGGGCCGAGCAGAACGGCTGGCTGGTGCCTGGCGGCACGATCGTCGAGCCCACCAGCGGCAACACCGGGGTCGGCATCGCCATGGTGGCTGCCCTCAAGGGCTACAAGCTGGTGGCCGTCATGGCGGACAAGCAGTCGAAGGAGAAGCAGGACCTGCTGCGGGCCTACGGCGCCGAGGTGGTGGTGTGTCCCACCGACGTCCCGCCCGACGACCCGGAGTCGTACTATTCGGTGGCCGACCGCCTCACCCGGGAGATCCCCGACGCCTACCGCCCCGACCAGTACTCCAACCCGGCCAACCCGCAGGCTCATTACGAGCAGACCGGGCCCGAGATCTGGGGCCAGACCGACGGCGAGGTCGGGGCGCTGGTGGTGGGGGTCGGCACCGGCGGCACCATCACGGGGGCCGGGCGCTACCTCAAGGAGCAGAACCCCGACGTCCGGGTGGTCGGGGTCGACCCGGAGGGCTCGATCTACACCGCCGAGTCGGGGGACGACGTCCGCAGCTACCTCACCGAGGGGGTGGGCGAGGATTTCTGGCCGGAGACCTTCGACCGGGAAGTCGTCGACCGCTACGAGATGGTCACCGACGCTCAGGCCTTCGCCATGACCCGCCGCCTCGCCGCCGAGGAGGGGATGCTCGCCGGCGGTTCCTCCGGGATGGCCGTCGAGGGTGCGGCCCGGGTGGCGCGGGAGTGGCCGGAGCGGTTGGTGGTGGTGATCCTCCCCGACTCGGGGCGCAACTACCTCTCCAAGCTCTACAACGACGAGTGGCTGCGGCAGCAGGGATTCATCGAGTAGCGGGTCACACCCGGTCGAGCGCCTGGGCCAGGTCCTCGACGAGGTCCTCGACGTCCTCGAGCCCCACCGACAGCCGTACCAGCCCGTCGCTGATCCCGACCCGGAGCCGCTCCTCACGGTCGATCCCGGCGTGGGTCATCGTGACCGGGTGGGTGATGAGCGACTCGACCGAGCCGAGGTTCTCGGCCAGGGTCCACAGCTCCACCGAGTCCATCAGCCTCTTCCCTGCTTCGAGCCCGCCCTCCACCTCGAACCACACCATGGCCCCGAACCCGGAGGCCTGGCGGGCGGCGAGGTCGTGCTGGGGGAACGACGCCAGTCCGGGGTAGCCCACCCGGGTCACCTTGGGATGGGCTTCGAGGAAGCGGGCGATCTCCATGGCGTTGGCGGATTGGCGGTCGAGCCGCTCGCTGAGGGTCTTGGAGCCCTGCATCGTGAGCCAGGCCACCTGCGGCGACATGATGGTGCCGGTGGCGTTGCGGACGAAGGTGATCCGCTCGTACAACTCGGCGCTGCCGCTCACCACCGCCCCGCCGACGGTGGCGTTGTGGCCGTCGAAGTACTTGGTGGTCGAGTACACCACCAAGTCGGCGCCCAGCGCGAGGGGGCGCTGGTAGTAGGGGGTGAGGAAGGTGTTGTCGACCGCATGCGGGATTCCGTGGGCACGGGCGATCTCGGACACGGCGGCGATGTCGGTGAGTTTGAGGGTGGGGTTGGCCGGGGTTTCGGTGAAGACGAGCCGGGTGGTATCCCGCAGCGCGGCGGCGACATTCGCCGGATCCGAGGTGTCGACGAAGGAGTACTCGACCCCGAAGCGGCGGTAGACCTGGGTCGCCAGGCGGTGGGTGCCGCCGTAGACGACGTCGGAGACGACGGCGTGGTCGCCGGCGTTGAGCAGGGCGAGCATGACGGCGTTGGTGGCGGCCATCCCCGTGGTGAAGGCGGCGGTGTCGGCGCCTTCCTCCAGCTCCGTCAGCTTCTCTTCGAGGGCGCGCACGGTCGGGTTGCCGGAGCGGGAGTACGAGTAGCCGGTGCTCATGTACTCGTCGATCGAGGGTTGCACGAAGGTGGTCGACTGATGGATCGGGGTCAGGATCGCGCCCGTGGTGGGATCCGGGGTGACCCCGGCATGTACCTGCTTGGTGCGGAAACGCATCGAACCGTCCTCGGTGAGCCGGTCACCCAAGATAGAGCACGGCCGGCGCGGCGGAGCCGATGCCGCCGTCCGGCCCGGCGAGCAAGGGCGGAACGGCCCCTCCCAGATGTCGCCATGCGGGTGTACCTTCGCGGCCATGAAGGACGAGATCATCGGCGGTGAGATCGTCAGCGACCCGATCCGGGAGCACTTCGCCTGGTTCGCCGGGATGCGGCCCGTCTCCGACTGCTTCGCGGCGGGGACCACCGAGCACACCATCCTCACCCGCCTCGTCGAGGGGTGGGGGCGCGACGACACGGCCACCCTGCTGCGGGAACTGTCGGCCGAGTTCGGCGAAGCCGCCTTCGCCGCCGTCGAGCAGTACCTGGCGTTGAACCTGGCGAAGGACTGGGGCGAGATCGGGCAACGCGAGGCCCACGACGGCACCGAGATCGACGACTTCATCCGCCTGCTGTGGGATCCATTGCCCGAGTTGGGGTTCGAGTTCACCGTGGACCGTGGCGACGACGGCTCGGCGGCGTTCCGGGTGACGAGGTGCCCGATCTTCGAGCTGGCGGAGCGGCTCGGGATGCACGACTGGCTCTACCGGCTCTCCTGCTACACCGACGAGCACTCCGCCCCCGCTTTCAGCGACTGGATCGTCTTCACCCGTACCAAGACGCTGATGGAGGGCCACGACCACTGCAACCACCGGTACCGCTACCGGTAGCTCGCCCTCCTGGGGATGAGGGGTGCGCCTTTCTATCGTCCCCCCTGGGATCAGGGGGGACCAGCGAACGAAGTGAGCTGAGGGGGGTTCCGTGCAGTTCCCCACCGTGGCTCTCCCCGGCTCGTCTCGCCTCCGGCTGCGCTTCTACGACGCCTTTGCCTACGGCTGAGGAAGACTCCCCGCACAGCAGGGAGGGTGAGAGGAAGGTGGGGGAGCCATTCTGTCGTCCCCCTGGGATCAGGGGAGACCAGCGAACGAAGTGAGCTGAGGGGGGTCGCGGTGCCGGCGACCGCCTCAGTCGTTCTCCGGGGCAGGGTCCCCGTCCAGCACGTCGGGTTCGACGTACATCGGCCGGGCGATCGGCACCACGGCGCGCACGTTCGCCTCGACCTGGTTGATCGCCTCGGCGAGTTGCGACATGCGGAGCTCCGGATCGAACGCCACCTTCACTCCCACCAGCAGCTCGTCCGGCCCGAGGTATTGGGTGCGGAGGTGGATCACCCGCTCGACGTGGGGCGAGGTCTCGACGGCGCGCCGGATCGTCTCCTGGGTCTCCGGAAGGGCCGATTCGCCGATGAGGAGGCCCTTCATCTCGACCGCGAGCACGATGGCGATGAAGCCGAGAAGGGTGCCGATGCAGAGGGTCCCGATGGCGTCCCAAGCCGGGGCATCGGCCACCGCGGCGATGGTGACCGCCACGAAGGCGATGGAGAGCCCGATCAGGGCGCCGCTGTCCTCCAGCAGCACCACCGGAAGCTCGGGGACGCGGGCGGTGCGGATGAACCCCCACCAGGTGCGGGAGCCCTTGAGCGGGCGCGACTCGCGCATCGCGGTCCGGAACGAGAACCCCTCGAAGACCATGGCGACCGCGAGGATGACGAGGGCCCAGCCCAGCGACTCCACCGCGTGGGGATGGCGCAGCTTCTCGATCCCCTCCACCAGCGAGAACAGGGATCCCAGCGAGAACAGGACGAGGGCCACCACGAAGGCCCAGAAGTAACGCTCCCGCCCGAAACCGAACTGGTGCTCGTCGGTGGCGCGGCGCCGCGCTCTGCGCCCCCCGAGCAGGAGCAGGCCCTGGTTCCCGGTGTCGGCCACCGAGTGGATGCTCTCGGCGAGCATCGACGAGGAGCCGGTGAAGACGAAGCCGACGAACTTGGCGACCGCGATGCCGAGGTTGGCGAAGAAGGCGGCGATGATCGACTTGACCCCGTGGTGTTCTCCGTCGGCCACCGTCACCACCTTCCGTTCGCTTTGTCGGGGCAGGTTACGCGATGGCGGGGGGTCCGGTCCTGTCAGCCGACCAGGCTGGTGTCGAACCCGTAGGGCAGCTCGAGCCGGTGGGATCGCAGCAGGTCGCCGTCCCCCAGCAGTAGGCGGGTGGCACCGTCGGCGACGATCCGCCCCCGGTCGATGATGACCGATCGCTCGCACAGCTCGAGGGCGTAGGGGAGGTCGTGGGTGACGATGAGCTGGGTGAGATCGAGGCCTCGCAGGATGCCGCTCAGCTCGCGCCGGGTCGCCGGGTCGAGGTTCGAGGTCGGCTCGTCGAAGACCAGGATCTCGGGCTCCATGGCGAGCACCCCGGCGATCGCCACCCTCCGCTTCTGACCGAAGGAGAGGTGGTTGGGGGGTCGGTCGGCGAGGTCGGCGACTTCGACCGCTGCCAGCGCGGTGTGGATCCTGGCATCGAGCGCGGCGCCTTCCAGCCCGAGGTTCTGGGGCCCGAACGCCACGTCCTCCCACACGGTCGGCATGAAGAGCTGATCGTCGGGGTCCTGGAACACCACTCCGACCCGGCGCCGGATCTCCATCACGGTGTCGCGCGTCAGGGGCAGACCGGAGACGTTCACCGTGCCCTGTTGGGGGAGGTGGATGCCGTTCATGTGGAGGATGAGGGTGGTCTTGCCGGCGCCGTTGGGACCGAGCAGGGCGATGCGCTCGCCGGGGTGGATGTGGAGGTTGATGTCGTGGAGGGCGGCGGTGCCGTCGGGATAGACGAAGGAGAGGCCGGCGACCGCGATGGTGGGCTCGCTCACCGCACCACCCAGGCGATCGCCGCCACCGCCCAGGCCGCTGCCGGGACCGCCAGGCCGGCGGCCCACGCTGCAGTGGAGGCCCGCGTCCCGAGCCGGCGCGGCATGTGCCCGGCGTAGCCGCGGGACGCCATCGCCAGGTAGACCCGTTCACCCCGCTCGTACGATCGGATGAAGATGTGGCCGGTGGTCTGGGCGTAGGGGCGAATCTGGCCGAGCCAGGTGGGGTGGTAGGCGCGGGACTGCATGGCGACGCGCATGGTACGGAACTCCCCGAGCACCACGTCCAGGTAGCGGAACATGAAGCCCATGATCGACGTGATCACCCGCGGCACCCGCAAGGTGTCGAAGGCGCGCAGCAGGTCGGGGATCTGGGTGGTCCCGGCGAGCACCACCGAGGTGAGGAGGCCGAGGGTCGCCTTGGCGAGGATGTTCCACATGCTCCACAGGCCGCTGACCGACAGCGAGAGGCCGAGCACGTCGATCCGCTCGCCCCGCCCCAGCAGCGGCAGCATCAGCGCCACGATCAGGAAGGGGATCTCGATCATCATCCGGCTCGCCACGAAGCGGACCCCGAGGCGGCCAACCGTCGCCAGCACTCCCAGCAACACCGCGTAGGCGGCGAACGCCCAGATCGCTTCCCGCGGGGTGGCGACGATGGCGAAGACGAGCCCGAAGGCCGCCACCACCTTCAGGTGGGGCGGGAGCCGATGGAGCGAGCTGTCTCCGTGCCGGTAGAGGGCGTGGACGTGTCCGGTACCCACTCAGGGCTCGTGTGTCGCCTGGGCCGCTTCGTCCCCGGCGCGGGTACGGCGTGCCACCCAGAAGACCCCATAGCCGGCGATCAGGGTCACCACGGTGCCGAGCAGCCCGGCCACCGCGGTGTTGAGGGTGCCATTGTCGGTGAGGCCTTCGCCGTAGTCGGCGAGGGGGAGGTTCCCGAGGGCGTGATCCTGGGCGGTGTTGATGAAGCCCTCCTGCTCGGCGACGTACTCGAGGCCGTCGGGGCTGTCGGAGGCGAACTGGCTGACGACCACGGCGAACACGATCGCCACCAGGAAGCCCACGGCGAGGAAGACTCGGGTCCGGCGATCCATCACAGCACCTCCGCAGTCGTGGCGACCGGCGCGGCAGCGGCTCCGTAGACCAGATCGGGTCGGCTGGCCATCACTGCACCCACGATGAGGGCGGTGAGCAGCGCTTCGCCGATCCCGATGAGGACGTGGGCGCCCAACATTGCGGTGAGGACCGCGCCAGTGGACACGTCCGCCGTGCCGCCGATGGCGAATTCGATCACGAATCCGGTGGCGGCGAGCACGACCGAGACGAAGGCGGCGAGACCGGCCGCCAGGGGAACGATGCGGTCGTTGCGGGGGAGGACCTTGAGGAGCAGCCGGTACGCGGCGTAGCCGCCGAGGGGGGCGATGATGCCCATGTTGACGATGTTGAGCCCGAGTGCGCTGAGGCCGCCGTCGGCGAAGAAGATCCCCTGGACGGCGAGTACGACGCTGAGGACGAGCAGCGCCGCCCATGGGCCGACCAGGACCGCGGCGAGCAGGCCTCCGATGAGATGGCCGCTCATGCCGGAGATCACCGGGAAGTTGAACATCTGGGCGGCGAACACGAAGGCGGCGACGAGGCCGGCGAGCGGGACCTGTCGCTCGCTCAGGTAGGCGCCGGTGCGGCGTAGCGCCACCCCGACTCCGCCGGCGGCGACGACCCCGAAGCCGGCCGACGTGGTGCCGTTGATCACGCCGTCGGGGATGTGCACGGATCATCCTCCTTGTTGCAAGTCGTTTGCAGTAAGGAGTGTACGTCCGTTCCGGGCCGTTTTCAACTCCTGGCGATGCAGTCCCGGCACAGCCCGGAGAGGGCGAAATGGGAGGGGTCGGGCACGAACCCGGTGCGGCGGGTGATCTCGGCCAGCAGCGATTCGATGCCGGCCGGGTCGAGATCGATGGTGACGCCGCAGCGGGAGCAGACGAGGTGCTGGTGGGGGGCGCCGGCGGCGAGGTGGTAGACGGAGGGACCGTGGCCCATGTGGGTGTGGGTGACGGCGCTCGCCTGCTCCAGCGCCTCCATGGTGCGGTAGACGGTGGACAGGTCGATCACGTCGTCGCCGACCAGGGCGTGGATGTCGCCGGCGGTGAGATGGTCCTGATGGGCCCGGGCGATCACCTCACACACCGCCCGGCGGGCCCGGGTGATCCGGAACCCGTCACGGCGGAGGGCTTCGACGAGACGGTCGGCGGTGGTGTGCATTCCCCCAGGCTATCGGGTCTCGCGCAGGGTTTGGGTCGCCAGCAGCAGCACGACGACCGCGCCGGCCGGGAGCATGACCAGGCTGGCGACGTCGCCGCCGAGCCCGGATCCGGCGATCAGCTCCTGCAACACCTCGTTGGCGTAGTACATGGGCGAGATCCGGCTCAGCACCTGAGCCCACAGTGGCATGTGGTCGACCGCCACGATGATCCCTGAGAAGATGAGGCTGGGGAGCACGATCGCCGGGATGAACGGGATCACCTGGCCCTCGGTGCGGGCCGCGTTGGAGACGAGGATGCCCATCGCCATCGAGATGACCGCCAGCAGCCACATGACCAGGAAGATCGAGGCGAGCCGGCCCGGCCCGTAACCGAGGTCGAAGAGGAGCTGGAGCTCGGTGAGCACCAGCAGCGACACCACGGTGGCGAGGGTGGTGTAGGCGAGCAGGTAGCCGGTGATGATCTCGAGGCGGCGGTAGCCGTTGATGAACATCCGCTCCATGGTCTCGGCGGTGCGTTCCCGCACCAGGACCAGGGCGGTGAGGATGAAGGTGGCGAAGTGGACGATGAAGCAGCCGAACGGCACCGCAAACGGCGTCACGTCGAAGAACGGGGTGCCGGCGGCGTCGAACAGCGTCTTGGTGAAGAAGACGATGCCGAGAGGGGCCACCAGCACCAGCACCACGAAGCGGCGGTCGCGGGCGAGCTGGCGCAGCACCCGTCCGGCAACGGCGGCGGTGCGGCTAGCCGTCATCGGAGCCGGCCTTCTCCCGCTCGATTAGGGCCAGCACGGCGTCCTCCAGGGTCTGGCCTTCGACCTCGATCCGGGTCACCGCCGGGTCGAGCCGCCAGCGGCGCAGGATGCGTGGCAGCTCGTCGGGGTAGCCGGCCATCTCGTGGCGATGGGGCGTCTCGCCGACCCAGACGGTGACCACGGCGCGCCCTTCGGTGAGGAGCCGCTGCGGCGGTTCGTCGGCCAGCACCTTCCCGGCGCGGAGGATGGCGACCCGGTCGCAGTGCACCACCTCGTCCATCTGGTGGGTGCTGATGAGCAGGGTGGTGCCATGAGCGGTGAGGTCCCGGAAGCGTTGCCAGAAGGAGTGGCGCAGCTCGGGGTCGATGCCGGCGGTGGGCTCGTCGAGCAGCAGCACGCGGGGCTGGTGCACCAACGCCGCCGCCAGGGAGACCCGTTGCCGCATCCCGCCGGACAGGGTACGCACCACGTCACCGGCGCGGTCGACCAGGTCGATGAACTCGAGGCTGCGTTGCACCCGTTCCCGCACCGCGTCGAGCACGTGGCCGCGGGCGAAGAAGGCGACGTTCTCGGCTGCGGTGAGGTCCTCGTACAGCACCGGCGCCTGCGGCATGTAGCCGATCTGGGACCGGACCCGGCGCCGTTCCTGCCTTGGGTCGAGGCCGAGTACCTGGACGTCCCCGCCGTCCGGCGCCAGCGCTCCGACCAGGATGCGCATCAGGGTGGTCTTGCCGGCGCCGTTGGGGCCGACGATGCCGTACACCGACCCGGCCGGGATCTCGAGATCGATCCCGGCGAGGGCGGTGATGCGGTTGTAGCGCTTCGTCACGCCCCGCAGGCGGACCGCCAGATCCATGGGGTGGAGTGTCGCCGTTCGGCGACGCGGTGCCAACTTCGGCCGGGGAGGGTCGGCTCCGCCGTGCTAGGTGGGGCCTCGGCGGATCAGGGTTCGGCCGCGGCTCGTCGCCGGCACGAGCCGCCGGGTGATCCGCTTGTTTCCCCGAGCTCAGAGCTGGAATGCCTCCGAGGGTTGCGGACCCACGTAATCCGAGTCGGGGCGGATGATCCGGTTGCCGTTCATCTGTTCGAGCATGTGCGCCGTCCAACCGATGCTGCGGCTGATGGCGAAGCAGGCCGGGAACAACTCCTCGGGGATGCCGACCAGGTGGAGCACGACGCCGGCGTAGTACTCGACGTTGGTGCGGAGCTCCCGCTCCGGCCGGTGCTCGTGGAGCGCCTCGAGGATGGTCTTCTCGATGCTGACGGCGAGGTCGACGAGCGGGTCGTCGAATCCCTCCGCCACCCCCCGCAGCATCGCCGAGCGGGGATCTTCGGTGCGGTAGACGCGATGCCCGAAACCCATGATGCGATCGCCCCGCGCCAGCGACCCTCGGACCCAGGAATCGGCCCGGTCGGGGGTGCCGATCTCCTGGAGCATGCGGAGGCAGTGCACCGGGGCTCCGCCGTGGAGCGGACCGGAGAGCGCTCCGGCTCCGGCGGTGAGGCCGGCGCCGAGGTCGGCGCCGGTTGAGGTCACGACGCGGGCGGCGAAGGTGGAGGCGTTGAAGCCGTGGTCGATCGTCAGGATGAGGTACTGCTCGAGCGCCCGGGCGCTGCGGGCGTCCGGGGAGGCGCCGCGCAGCATGTGGAGGAAGTCCTCGGCGATGGTGGCGGTGGGGTCGGGGGCCACCGGCGGCAGCCCGTGGCGGGCCCGCCATCCGGCGGCGACGATCGTCGGCATGACCGCGGCGAGTTGGGTCGCCTGCTCCGCCAGGTCCTCCGCCGGCTGGCCGAGCCACGGGGTGAGCCCGAGGTACTGGGCGACGAGGGACACCGCGGTGCGCACCCACGACAGCGCCAGGATGTCGTCGCCCACCCGGGCGACCTGCCCGATCAGGGCGACGAGGTCGTCGGGGAGGGGGCGCAGCTCGCCGATGTGGTGGCGGAATTCGGCAGCTTCCCGTGGCGACGGGAGCGAGCCCTGGTGGAGGAGGTACCAGACGTCCTCCAGTGTCCTCGTCTCGGCGAGGTCGGGAGTGGAGTACTGGCGGTAGTGAAAGAACCCCTCCTGGCCGCGGACCCCACCGAGGGCGGTGTCGGCGACCACGACGCCTGCCAGCCCGGGCGGCGTCCGCATCCTCTCGTTGGCCATGACCGTCCTCCCTCCGGGTGATCGAGGATCCAATATTGACTCAGACGGCGAGATTGATCAATATTGACTGATCAACATGGCGGTACTCATCTCGACCGAGGAGGCGGCCCGGTTGCTCGGTGTGAAGCCGGCGACGATCTACGCCTATGTCAGCCGCGGCCTGCTGGAGCCGGCGGAGCGCCACGGTGGCAAGGGGAGCTGGTTCTCCCGGGACGACGTCGTCGACTTCCGCGCCACCCACTCCCGCGGCCACCAGCCTCCCGAGATGCGGGTCGACTCCGGCATCACGCTGGTGGACGGCAACCGGCCCTACTACCGGGGTCACGACGTGCTCGAGCTGGCGACGTGGGCGAGCTGTGAACAGGTGGCGGCGCTGCTGTGGTACGGGACCATCCCCGACGAGGTGGACTTGTGGGAGCCGCGGGAGGACTGGGTCGTCATCTCCCGCGGGGCGCAGCGCACCATGCCGGCCGACATCGCCCCGCTGCGCCGACTCCAGGTGGTGGCCGCCTCGATCGGCGGCCATGCCGGGTCCGACTTCGACATCCCGCCGCAGCAGGCAGGCCCGGTGCTGATCGCCTCGATCGTCGAGAGCCTGCCCGGGCCCCGGCTGCGATCGGCCGCCCCGTTCGCCACCCGGATGGCCGCCAAGCTGGCCCGCACCACCCGGCCCGACCCGGCCCAGGTCGACCTGGTGCGGCGCTCCCTGGTGATGGTGGCCGACCACGGCTTCGCCGCCTCCACCACCGCGGCCCGGCTCGCCGCCGCCTACCGGGCCGACGTGCACGGCATCTTCGGCGCCGGCTTGTCGATCCTCGGCGGCGGCTGGCAGGGGGCGGCGTCGACCATGGTCGAGCCGCTGTTTCGTTCCATCGTCGCCGGGACCCCGGTGTGGGAGATCATCGCCGGGCCCTGGTCCTGCGATGAGCCGATCCCCGGCCTCGGCCAGTCCCTCTACCCGCGGGGCGATCCTCGCTTCGGTGCCCTGATCCGGGCCATCGCCGAGCAACGGCCGGCGGCGGCGATCCTCGGCCACGTCGATCACATCGTGCGGGAGGTCGCCGCGGCGGGATTGCCTCTCCCCAATGTCGACGCCGGGCTCGCCGCGGTGACCCTGGCCGCCGACCTGGCGCCGGGGAGTGGCGAGATGCTCTTCGCGGTCGGGCGCATGTTGGGGTGGATCGCCCACGCCATGGAGGCGATCCAGCACAAGCCGGTGCGGCTCCAGGCCTCCTACACCGGGCCGCGACCGGCGCGGGAGACAGGACGCGGGAGCTCCTAGGCGTCGACGTCCTCGGTGACCACGGCGCTGGGCCGGACCGCGTAGATCAGCGGGATGGAGGCGACGGTCACCAACCCCTTCACGAAGATGTTGGTGAGGATGATCTGGCGCACCACCTCGAACGGGACCCGGCCGCCGAAGGCGATCACCACGAACAGCACCGAGTCGAGCGGCACCGACACCGCGTTCGACGAGAGCACCCGGCCCCACTGGAGCCGTTCCCCGAAGCGGCGGGCCCACCTGGCGTAGACCTCGGTGTCGACCAGCTCGGAAACGACCTCGGCCACGATCGAGGCGAGCACGATGCGCCACACCGGGCCGAGGACCCGGCCGAACAGCTCGGACTGCGGGCCGCTCTGCGGGACGAGGGGGAGCCGGTCGACCGCCCAGAAGAGCAAGGCCATGAAGAGGTTGATGGCGGCGGCGGTGACGATGAGCAGCCGGGCGACCTGCTTGCCGGCGGTCTTGTGCACCAGGTCGCGCAGCGTGAAGGTGATGGGGTAGATGAGGGTGCCGCCGTCGATCGCCATCCCGCCGATCTCGGCCAGCTTGAGGCTCGAGACGTCCGCCAGGATCTGCGCTCCCACGTAGAGGGAGGCGAGCAGCGCCACGATGCTGGCGGCACGGGTCGTGAATCCGGAATCCGTCATGACGTCAGCGGAGGGTAGACCCGTCTGCCCTCAACCCAGGGGGTTGGGGGCCGCGGCTCTGCTGCAAACCGGCTCGCGGTTGGCGGTCAGGACGCGGCGGTCACCCACGGCTCGGCCTTGCGGAACGCCTCCAGCACCTGGTCGGCGTCCGGCTGGACCGGGATCACGTAGGAGCGCCCGCCCTCGTTGGAGACCCGAACCGGCAGCGTCATCGTCTGGATGTCGCTGGAGTGGAGGTCCAGCACGTCCAAGCCGAGCTGCACCATGACGCCGGGGGTAAGCCCGACATCGGCGGTGATCTGGTCGGCGAAGGTGGAGACGAAGCCGGGCAGGTTGAAGGCCTTCGAAGCCGACGACGCCTGCTCGAACAGCAGCAACAGCAACTCCTGCTGGCGTTCGGTGCGCCCGATGTCGTTGGCGTTGACGCTGACCCAGCTCCCGTCCCGCAGCTCCTGGTAGCTGCGCGACCGGGCGTAGCCGAGGGCCTGCTCGCCGTTGAGCTTGTGAGTCCCGGCATCGACCGAGAACCCCGATTTCTTGTCGCGGGCCGGGTACTTGAAGGTCTTCGTCACCCCGCCGAGGGCGTCGACGACACGGGCGAATCCGGCGAAGTCGATCTCGACGTAGTGGT
This sequence comes from uncultured Acidimicrobiaceae bacterium, assembly GCA_964416425.1. Taxonomy (GTDB): domain Bacteria; phylum Actinomycetota; class Acidimicrobiia; order Spongiisociales; family UBA5794; genus CAYQEC01. The sequence continues at coordinate 16,089 of CAYQEC010000011.1, forward strand.
TGATGGAGATCCCGTAGTTGTTCTGGATCGTCTGCACCAGCAGATCGGGCCCGCCGAAGACGTAGGCGGCGTTGATGCGGTTGGTGCCCTCGCCGGGGATCTGCACCTTCAGGTCCCGCGGCAGCGACAGCAGCTGGGCGACCTCGCCCGAGGTGACGTGCACCACCATGATCACGTCGGTGCGGGCCCCGCTGAAGCTACCGAAGTGCTCAAAATCGTCGGGCAGGCCCTCGCGGCTGTCGCTGCCGACGATGAGGATGTTGCGGACGCCGTTGGAGCCTAGCGGCTGCAGCGACTGCAGGTCTTCGGCGGGGATGCGGTCGATCTTGGCGTTGGTCCACAGCACGAAGGCGATGGCGGCGAAGACGGCGAGCACCGAGAAGGCGAGGAGGCCGAGCACAACCTTCTTGGCGGTGCTGAGCCGGCGGCGGGGCGATTTGGTCGGCGCGCTCGGGGACGCGGCACGGGCTCGGGTGGAGGTCATCAGGGGTCTTTCAGGAGAGGGAGATCGACGGGTACGGCAACGGAGCGTCAGTGTACCGATGCCTCGAGTTAGGCGAACTCAACAGAAACGATCCAGGCGGCCCACCGGTTCCGGGATCTTCACGGCGGCGCCCCGGCGCCGAGTGCACCGCGTCGCCGCCGGTCTCGTCTCCGTTTCCTTCCGACCGCGCCGAAGGGGGTACGCTGGCGCCATGATGACGAAGAAGCTGCACTCTCAGGACGTGACGATCGGCTCCGCCAAGGCGGGAGCCCGAGCCATGCTGCGGGCGGTCGGCCTCACCGAGGCCGATTTCGCCAAGGCCCAGGTCGGCGTGGTGTCGGCCGGCAACGAGGTCACTCCCTGCAACCTCAGCGGTCCTCGCCTGAGCGAGGCCGCCAAGCAGGGCGTGCGTGACGCCGGCGGCGTCGGGCTCACCTTCGCGACCATCGCGGTGTCCGACGGCATCTCGATGGGCCACGAGGGGATGCGGGCCTCGCTGGTGTCCCGTGAGGTCATCGCCGATTCGGTCGAGCTGATGATGCACGCCGAGCGGTTCGACGCCATGGTGTCGATCGCCGGCTGCGACAAGTCGCTTCCCGGGATGCTGATGGCGGCCGCCCGCCACAACATGCCCTCGGTGTTCCTCTACGGCGGGTCGAGCCTGCCCGGCCACCTCGACGGCAAGGACATCTCGATCGTCGACGTCTTCGAGGGCATCGGCGCCTTGGCGGAGGGCAAGATCGACGAGTCCCGCCTGCTCGACATCGAACGGGCCGCCTGCCCGGGGGTCGGGTCGTGCGCCGGCATGTTCACCGCCAACACGATGGCGTCCTCGGGTGAGGCGCTCGGCATGTCGCTGCCGGGGAGCGCCAGCGTCCCTGCCATCGACGGCCGTCTCGACGAGTACGCCACCCGGTCCGGCCTGGCGGTGATGGCGCTGCTCGAGGCCGAGATCCGTCCCCGCGACATCATGACCCGCAAGGCCTTCGAGAACGCCATCATGTTGGTGATGGCCCTCGGCGGGTCGACCAACGCCGTGCTGCACCTGCTGGCCATCGCCCACGAGGCGCGGGTCGACCTCACCCTGGAGGACTTTGACGAGATCGGGCGGCGGACGCCGCATCTCGGGGATCTCAAGCCGTTCGGCCGCTACCACATGGTGGACCTCGACCGTATCGGCGGCGTCCCGGTGGTGCTGCGGGTGCTGCTCGACGCCGGGCTGCTGCACGGCGACGCTCTCACCGTGACCGGCAAGACCATGGCGGAGAACCTCGAGGGGGTGGTGTTCCCGACCGACCAGGACGTCGTGTTGCCGATCGATGCGCCGCTGGCGCCCAAGGGCGGCATCGCCATCCTGCGCGGGTCGCTGGCGCCGAGCGGGGCGGTGGTGAAGATCGCCGGCGTCGACCTCGACACGTTCGAGGGCCCGGCCCGGGTCTTCGACGACGAGCAGCACGCCCTGGCGACGCTGTACGACCACGACATCCACCCCGGCGACGTGGTGGTGGTGCGCTACGAGGGCCCGAAGGGCGGCCCCGGGATGCGCGAGATGCTGGCGATCACCTCGGGGATCAAGGGTGCCGGGCTCGGCAAGGACGTGTTGCTCATCACCGACGGCCGCTTCTCCGGCGGGACCACCGGCCTCTGCATCGGCCATGTCGCTCCGGAGGCGGCCCACGGCGGCCCGATCGGCCTCATCGAGGAGGGTGACCGGATCCGGGTGGATCTGCCGGCACGCCGCCTCGACGTGCTGGTCGACGACGAGGTGATGGAGGCGCGGCGCACGATCTGGGTGGCGAACCCGCCCCGCTACACCTCCGGCGCCCTCGCCAAGTATGCCTCGCTGGTCGGGTCGGCGGAGCGCGGCGCCGTCTGCGACTGAGGCGGCCGGCTCAGCCGGAGATGTGGTCGACTTCGATCTCGACGTCGACCCGGACCTGGCCGGGGGTGGCCCATTCGTAGCGATCGGAGCCCGTGTACTTGTGGGCGAGCCGGTCGATGAGGCCAAAGCCGCGCGGTTCGATGACGACGGCCCGCCCCTTGATGACGATGTTGCGGTATGGCTTGCCCGGAGGGGTGAGCGACAGGCTGACCCGGGGATCGCGCCGCAGGTTGCGCGGCTTGACCCGTCCCTCGGCCGTGCTGAAGACGATCCGGTCGCCTTCGACGTCGAGCCAGATCACCGTGACCTGGGGGGTGCCGTCGGGATTGATCGTGGCGAGATGGGCGAAGACGGGCTGCCGCAGGACCTCGGCCACGTCGTCGGGGATGGGGATGCTCACGGTGGCGACGCCTCTCGGTCGGGGTAGCACGACCCTACCGCGCCCCCGTCACGACCAGGTCGCGCCGTCACCGCGAGGTACACTCGCCGTCATGAGGCTCGAGATCGAATACTGCGCCGTTTGAGGCTATCGCAGCCGTGCCGTGAGCATGGCGAGCAGCCTGCTCGAGGAGTTCGAGCGACAGATCGAGGCCGTGACCCTGGTGCCGTCCTCCGGCGGGGTCTTCGAGGTGACCGCCGGTGACCACCTCCTCTTCTCGAAGCGGGCGACCGCGCGCCACCCCGACTACGCCGACGTCGCCGAGCCGGTCCGCGCCCTGCTCGGCTGAGATCCGCGCCGCGGCTCAGGCGAGGTGGGCGGGAAGGGTGGCGGCGACGATCTCCCGCAGCGGGGCGTGCAGGCTGGGGTTGGCGGCGACGATGTGGGGGCCTCCGGGCGTGAACGGCGCCCCGTGGGCGTCGCTGACGACGCCTCCGGCTTCCTGCACCAGCATGATCCCGGCCGCGGTGTCCCACGGCGCCAGCGAGTACTCCCAATAGGCGTCGAACCGGCCCGCCGCCAGCCACGCCAGGTCGAGGGCCGCCGACCCGAAGCGGCGCACCCCGTTGACCTGCTCCAGCACGGCCGCCACGGTGTGAGCGTAGGCGGCGGCGTAGCGGTCGTGGTCGTAGGGGAAACCGGTGATCACCACCGCCCGGGACAGGTCGTCGACGGCCGAGACGGCGAGCGGCGCCCCGTTGAGAGTGGCGCCGGATCCGGCGGTGGCGGCGAAGACCTCGTCCCGGAGCGGGTCGACGATGGCGGCGGCCACCGCCACGGTCCCGTCGTAGAGCGCCACCGACACCGACACCTGCGGGATGCCGTGCACGAAGTTCACCGTGCCGTCGAGGGGGTCCACCAGCCAGCGCCGCCCATCCCCGTGGCGACCGGCGCCTTCCTCGGCGAGCACGCTGTCGGAGGGTCGCTCGGCGGCGATGAAGCCCACGATGGCGTGCTCGGAGTGCCGGTCGATGTCCGTGACGGGATCGAACCGGCCCTTGAGGTCGGTGCGGTAGGTCGATCCGAACCCTTCCCGGACGATGGCGGCCCCGACCTGAGCGGCGGCGATGGCCAGCTCGGTGTCGTTCATGGGCGACACTCTACGGTCGGCCTCTTGGCCTGCGATCGTCGCCCACGGCGACCGGCACGGCGCCACCGGTGCCGCCCCTCGCCGCCGGGATGGGCGTGGATGGGACGGGGCGGGCTCATTCGTATCTTGCCCTGACCGCTCCTAGCCTGCGGACCTCGATGGCCCCGTACGTCGCCGCGCTGCTGAGTGGTCTGCTCATGTGGGCCGCCTTTCCCCCTCTCGGCTGGGGTTTGCTGGCGTTCGTGGCCCCTGCCCCGCTGTTGTGGGCGCTGCGGCGGGTCGAGCGCCCCGGCGGCGCGATCGCGGTGGGGTTCGTTTACGGCGGTGTGTTCTTCGGGCTCCTGCTGCGGTGGATCTTCGTGCTCGGGGCGGTGGCATGGATCCCGCTCACCATCTGGCTGGCATCGCTGACGGCCGGGTTTGGCCTGCTGGTGTGGGTGTTCCGCCTCTGGCCCGCCGGCCGCTGGTGGCTCATCGTCGTCGGGAGCTGGGGGGTGTGGGAGCTGCTGCGGGCCCGTTTCCCGTGGGGTGGATTCCCGTGGGGTTCGGTGGGATACGCCGCCGCCGGCAACCCGGGCCTCATCGGCTCGGTGCAATGGGTGGGGCCGAGCGGCTGGACGATCCTCGCGGTGGGCGTCGCCACCGGCATCGTGCTCATCGCCGAGGACTCGGCCAACTGGCGGCTCTTCGTCGATCCGCTGGTGGTGGTGCTCATGCTCGGGCTCGGCGGCAGCCTGATGGCGCCCTCGGCCGACGGCGACCCGATCCGGGTGGCGATCATCCAGGGCAGCTCGCCGTGCCCGGGGACCCACTGCCAGAACGAGAACCAGCGCATCTACGAGCGCCACCTCGAGCTGACGAGGTCGTTGACGCCCGAGAGCGTCGACCTGGTCGTCTGGGCCGAGAACGCCTTCGGGACTCCCTACGACCCCATCACCAATCCCGACGTCCGGGCCGAGTTGAAGGAGGAGGCGTCCCGCCTCGGCGCCTACATCCTGGCGAGCGGAACCGAGCGGGTCGGCGATTCCGAGTTCCTCAATCTCAACATCGTGTACTCCCCGTTCGGGGCCGAGGCGGGACGCTACGCCAAGCGGCATCCGGTTCCCTTCGGGGAGTTCGTTCCGTTCCGCGGCCTCCTCGACTTCATCCCCCAACTCGAGCAGGTGCCGCGGGACATGGTGCCGGGCGAGGAGGCGGTGGTGTTTCCGGTCAAGGAGGGGGTGGTCGGGTCGGTCATCTCGTTCGAGGGAGCGTTCGTCCGGTACGTCCGTGACGAGGCGCGGGCCGGGTCGCAGCTGCTCGTGGTGACCTCCAACGAGAGCAGCTACGGCAACGCTCCGGCGTCGGACCAGTTCATCGGGCTCACCCGCGTCAACGCCGCCGCCGTCGGGCAGGATCTGGTGCACGCCGCCATCACGGGCAAGTCGACGTTCATCTCCGCCTCAGGTGAGGTCGGCGAGAAGACCGAGCTCTTCACCGAGCAGGTGTTGATCGGCGTCGTCAACTTCCGCACCGCCGGCCTCACCCTGTACGCTCGCTTTGGTGACTGGATGCTGCTGGTGGCCGCCGCCGGGGCGGTGGCCGCGGTGATGGTGCCGGGCGAGGGTCGTCCCGAGGGCGGGTTGCGGGGGCCGCGGGCCGCCTGAGGCGTCGTTCACCGGCCGCGACCTACCCCTGCTCGTGGACGGTGATCGCCTCGTCGAGGATGTCCATCCCGCGGTCGAGCTCCTCGATGGAGACGTTGAGCGGCGGGATGAACCGGATGATGTTGGCGTCGGGCCCGCACGGCAGGATGAGCAGCCCTCGCTCGTGGGCGGCGCGCCCGATCCGCCGGTACGCCTCCGGGCTCGGGGTGCGGCCGTCGGGCTCGACCAGCTCGACGCCGATCATCAGTCCCAGCCCACGCACGTCGCCGACGGTGGGATGGGCCTCCTTCATCTCGTTCCAGCGGGAGAACGCATGGTCGGAGAGCTTGGGAACCTGCGGCACGACGTCGGCGAGGGTCTCGATGGTGGCGACGGCCGCGGCGCACGAGATCGGGTTGCCGCCGAAGGTGGTGCCGTGCGAGCCGGGCGGCCACGAGTCCATGAGCTGCTTGGAGGCGCCGAAGGCCGACAGCGGCAGCCCGTTGGCGATCGCCTTGCCCATCACGAGCACGTCGGGACGCACCCCGTAGAGCTGCGAGGTGAACCAGTCGCCGGTGCGACCGAACCCGCTCTGGACCTCGTCGGCGATGAGCAGGATGCCGTGCTCGTCGGCCAGCGACCGCAGCTCCTGGAGGAAGGCGCGGCCGCCCGGGTAGTAGCCGCCCTCACCCTGCATCGGCTCGACGAGGAACGCCGCCACCTCTCCGGGGGTAATGACGTGGGCGAAGAGGAAGTGCAGCTCTTCGAGGGCCCGTTCGGTGGCGGCTTCCTGGGTCATGTTCCAGCGGAACGGCCACGGGTAGGGGGTGATGAAGACCGACCCGACGAGCGGGTGGTAGCCCTGGCGGTACTTGGCCTTCGAGGTGGTGTAGGAGACCGCGCCCATGGTGCGGCCGTGGAAGCCGCCACGGAACACGATGACGCCTTGGCGTCCGCTGGTCTTGCGGGCCAGCTTCACCGCGCCCTCGACGGCCTCGGCCCCCGAGTTCATCGTCATGAAGCTCTCGATCCCCTCCGGGGTCACCTCGCGGAGCCGCTCCCCGAGCTCGACCAGCGAGGCGTAGCGGAACACCGCTCCGGCGTGCCATACCCGGTCGACCTGGTCGAGGATGGCCCGCTTCACATGGGCCGGCTGGTGACCGAGGTTGGAGACGGCGATGCCGCAGGTGAAGTCGAGGAAGCGGCGCCCGTCGGCGGTCTCGACGTGACTGCCGGAGGCGGACACGACCTCGATGTCGGTGTCGAAGTTGAACACCTTGGCGATGACTTCTTGGTGACGCTGAACGAGGTCTGACATCGGAGGCTCCTTTGGGCGGGGCGAGTCGGTAGGGCGTGACGGGGCGCCCTGCGTCACGGGGCAGCGAAGAGCTGACTTCGCACGTCGACCGGTCGGTTGGTCCGCATGGCCGACATTGTGACACACGGGGCAGGATGGGTCGACGGGAGAGCCCGGGTGGCGGGCTCGGCCCCGTCGCCGTCGATGGTGGCCAGGCCGCGCACGGTGGCGGGCCGCAGCAACGGCTGGTCGACGGCGACCAGCATCACGTTGCGGCCCGGGGCGTGCTCGAACACGGTGAGCAGGCCGTTGGCCGGGCCGCGGTGTGGCCCGGCCCGATCGGGAACGGCGTGACGGCCCAGAGCAGGGCCGTCACGGCCGACGACGATCACCTCGCACCCGGCCTTGTCGAGGGCGGCGGCGACGTGTTCGAGCAGGGTGCGGGTTCCCCACGGCACCAGCGCCTTGTCGCGTCCCATGCGGCGGGCGGCGCCGCCGGCGAGGATGGCGCCGATCGGGGCAGGGTGGTTCGGCATCTCCGCACCCTAGGGGAGCACGCCGAGGCCCGGTTGCGCCACGGGACCCTGCGGAAGCGATACAGTGAGGGTTCCCGACACTTGGAGAAGACCGTGAAGCGCATCGCCCCCCTGATGGCGCTCGTCGTGTTGTTGACCGGCTGCAAGATCCGGATGGATTCGAACCTGGTTCTCAACGAAGACGAGTCGGGCACCTATGCCATCGAGATGTCCGTCGACTCGGAACTTCGCCAGCTGGCCGAGGAGCAGGGTGGCGAGCCGATCGACTTCACCCAGGGCCTGGAGGACGTTCCGGAGGGATGGACCGTCGAGGAGTTCACCGACGGTGACTTCTCCGGGGTCCGTATGGGCCACCCGTTCTCCAGCATCGCCGAGTTCGAGCAGGAGCTCTCCGACCTGGTCGCGACCGGCGGCTCGGCCACCACCGGCATGCTCACCGGCATCGGCATCAGCCACGAGGGAGACGAGTTCTCCTTCGAGTCGGACCTCACCGGAGTGGGTGACACCCTCGGCAACCTGGCCGGGGGAGATCTCGGGACCGAGATGGAGGGCGTCGACATGGGAGCCATGTTCGACCAGCTCTTCGAGGTCCGTATCGTCATCACCCTTCCCGGCGAGATCGGTGAAAACAACGCCGACGAGGTGAACGGCAACACCCTCACCTGGAATGTCACGCTCAACGACGAAGGCAAGGTTCTCAGCGCCGTGTCGTCGGTCGGCGGCGGCGGCGGCGGCGTGGTCGTGGTCGCGCTCGCCGTGCTCGCCGGACTGATCCTGCTCGCCCTCGGAGCCGTGTACCTGCAGGGGCGGCGCCGTAAGAAGGAGCAGGATGCGGTCGAGTCGATGGGTGCACCGGGCGAGGAAGCACCCGCCGAGGACGCAGCCGCGCCTGTGGCCGGCGAGCCGGGTGCGGTGATGCCGGCCCCGGCTACCCCGGAGGAGGCCTTCGAGGAGGTCGCCGCCGAGAAAGAGGCCGCCGAGGCCCATGACGAGACGGCCGCGGAGCAGGCCACCGAGGCGACCGAGGAGGGCGAGGAGCCCGAGCTGACCTAGCGGCGGGCGCTCAGTCGTCGGAGAGGGCAGGGCCGTGATCGGCCATGACCTCGCGCAGCAGATCCATCGCGGTGATGATCTTCTGCGACGTCACCGAGTAGTAGGCCCATTGGCCGTCCTTGCGGGACGTGACGAGACCCTTCTCGCGGAGCACCGCCAGGTGCTGTGAGACGTTGGCCTGCGGGATGCCCAACTCCGCCACCAGGTCGGACACGGAGCGTTCCCCGGCGCGCAGCGCGTTGATGATCAGCAGGCGCTTGGGGTCGGCCAGACCCCGGCACACGCTGGCGTGAAGTCTGCTCATCTCGGATTGGACCGAGGCCATGGCGTGCACTATGGCGACCCGGCGCTGTCTGATGCAAGTCAATTCCAGGCGTGGGGCGTGCTTCGGCCGCGAATCAAGCGAGTGGGCGGAGCAGCCGGGCGGCGGTCTCCCGCACCGTCAACCCGTCGAGCACCATCGCCTGCACCACGGCCTTCAACTCCGGCGACAGGCGATCGAGGGCGGCGCCGAGGTCGCCGTGCTCAAGCCCGACCGGCACTTCGTCCTCGGCCGAGGCCGCCGCGCCCGGGTGCACCCATTCCGCCACCGACTCCCAGCGGGAGCGGCGGCGCACCCGGTCCAGCAGCCGGCGCAGGGCGATGCCCCACAGCCAGGCCGCCGGGTCGCCCTCACCCCGGTAGGCCCCCGGCTTGCGCCATACCGCCAGGAAGGTGTCCTGCACCGCTTCGTTCACCACGTCCGGGTCTCCCGCATCGGCGCGACAGGCGCACCACCAGCCAGGCTGCGTGCCGGTCGTAGAGGAGGCGCAACGCCGCCCGGTCTCCCTCGGAGATCGCTGCCAGCAGCGCAGTGTCGGATCGTTCCACACCGGTACTGTCGCAGCGGAGAGGCAAAACGGTTCATTCCTCCCTCCGGGGGTGGGAGAATGGGCACGGCCGCCCATCGTGGCGGCCGGCCGGGAGGCACCAAATGGCGAACAAGGACAAGGGCGGCAGATCCACCAAGAAGGCCGCCGCCAAGAACCTCAAAGAGAAGCGTTCCGAGAAGAGGGCGAAGAAGGCCGAGGCCGCCGGCGAGCGGCACAAGGTCGTCTGATCGGCCTCTCCGGGGTTTCATCGAGGGCCGACACGATTGCAGCATGACGGGAATCCCTGACCGGGCTTTCTCGGGTCACAGCGACTTCATGCTGGTGCGGCAGTTCCTCATCGATTCCTACTCCGGATTCGATCACCTCTTCAATTGGGGAATCGACCGGTGGGAGGTGTTCCGGTACTCGGGCAACGCCGGGTCCGAACTGGCAGGCGACAGAGTCTGGGAACGGTTCGTTCGGTTGTGGGAGGACGGCGGCCGGCTCGTCGGCGTTGCCCACCCCGAGGATGGGGGTGACCTCCACGTTCAGATCGACGCCGATCACCGGTACCTCGAGAACGAGATGTTCGCCTGGGGTGAGGAGCATCGCTCTCCGGGGCAGGTCGCCGGTGCATTGTCGACTTGGGTCAGAGCCCACGACAGCCATCGCCGAGAGGTGCTGCGCTCACGAGGGTGGAAGCGGATCGGGCTGGACGGCTACACCCGGCGGCGGTCGCTGCTGACCCCGCTCCCTGCCGGGCCACTGCCAGACGGCTACCTCATCCGTTCACTCGACCTCATGGGCGATCGCGACGCGGAGGGGCGCGCCGCCGTGAGTCGAGCCGCTTTCGGCACCACCCGCACTGCGGAGATGGCGCGCGTCCTCGCCTCGGCTCCCTCCTACCGGCCGGATCTCGACCTCGCCGCCATTGCCGGCGACGGCACCTTTGCCGCCTACACCACCGTATGGCTCGACGAGGTCAATCGCTTCGGGGTCCTCGAGCCGGTGGGGACCCATCCGGATCACCGCCGGATCGGGCTGGCATCGGCGGTGATGGCCGAAGGTATGCGGCGCGCGGCGGCTCTCGGCGCGGAAACGGCATATGTGGGTTGTGGGGACGACCCAGGGGTGAACCGTCTCTACGAGAAGGTGGGATTCGTCGACGTCGACGCCGACGAATTGTGGGAGGCACCACGTTCTAGCGGGTGAGCGTCTTCAGCATCGTGACTCGGCCGGGAACCTCCTCGGCCTCCTCGAACCCGAGACCTGCCAAGAACCGTCGCGCCCGGTTCTGGTGGGCGAACAGCTCGAGCACGATCGCCGTGTGGTGCTGGGTGCGGGCCCACTCCTCCACCTCGTCGATGGTGGCGGCGCCGATGCCGTGGCCCCGGAACGGCTCGAAGACGACGAGGTCGTGGAGCACGCAGACGCTCTCCCCGTCCCGCTCGCCGGCGGCGAACCACACCCAGCCGGCGGCCTCGTCCGCCAGCCCGGCCCGGACCGTGCAGACGTGATGGCGGGGGGTCACCTCCCGCGACGGGAGCAGCCCGGCGATCCGCCGTTCCGCCTCCAGCTTCGCCCCGGCCAGGTCGAGGGCGGCGGACTCCATCAGATCGCCGGCGAGGTTCGCCACCGCCCAGGTGGCGTAGGCGTCGAACTCGGCGGCGGTGGTCGGGGCCAGCTCCACGTATCCGGACGGGACGCGGCGGGCCCCGCGGCCTCGGAGCGAGTGGACCATGAGCCGCTTCGTCTGTTCGGGACGGGAGACCACCGGCGAGGTGGTGTCGGTAGCCTCGAAGCCCGCCTGCTCGTAGAGGCGCCGTGCCGCGATGGCTCCCTCCACCACCCAGAGGTGGAGGGTGTCGGCGTCGACCGAACCCACCCAGTCGATCACTGCCTCCACTAGGCGGCGGGCGATGCCGAGGCGCCGGCTCTCCGGTTCTACCCACAGGGCCACGAGGTGGAGAGCCCGCGGGTCGTCCCGCTCGCGGAACGCCCCGGCCATCCCGGCGAAGGCGGTGCCCCGATCCGCCACGAAGAGGACCTGGTCGTCGCCGGTGGACGCGGTGGCGGCCCAGGTGGCCCACACCTCGGGCTCGCGGTCCCGTTCCCTGGCGTAGACCGACTCGAACGCCGCCGGGTCGCTCCGGAGGGCGCGAAGGCGGACGTCACGCACTCGGGGTCCGTCGTCGGGACGGATCCGGCGGATCGTGACGGTGGTTTCGGTCATGGTGGAAGTCTGCCAGAGGGGGGCGGCGGCGGCCACGTTCCGGCTCCGGAGCACTGCACGCCAGGGATGCATTGCCACTTGGGCGGAGGGGCAGGGGCCATTGGAATGGTGGCGTGAGGTGCCGAGCGGGCTAGGCAGGGCAGCGGGACCGCTCCCGGGTCCGAGGCGTCGCGGCTCCATGTCCCTGGAAGAAGCCGGAGTTTTTGCACTCAAGTCGCCGGGTTCCGTCACCGATGGCTCCCGGAGGAGGACGGCCGCCACGGAGCGGGGTGATTCGCGACGCGTCACCGGCTCTCCCCGCGCATCGTCGCCCTCGGATGGAGACGACGGCCCATGGTTCGTAGAAAGAAACGCCGGAGGAACCCCGGCGAGGCGAGCTTCGATCGGGTGTTGCTGTCGCCGCTGGCGACGCGGCTCGTCGAATCGGGCAGAGTCGACCTCTCCGCCATCGTCGGCACCGGCGAGGACGGCGTCATCACCGAGGAAGACGTGCTCGCCGCCGCCGGTCCCCTCGACGATGAGTTCTTCGAGGAGATGGCCGAGGAGGACGAGTCCGCCTTCGACGGGTCGTCCGAGACCGGCGGTTCCGTCGACAGCGTCTTCCAGGTCGAGACCACCTCCCCGTCCGTGGTCCTGATATCCCCGTGGGAGGGAAATCCCCTCACCAGGCCCGAGCCCGAGCTGGGCGATCCCTACGGGCCGCCGACTCCGGCCGAGTCGGACGACGCCCCGGACGAGACGGAGGACACGATGGAGAACCCCGAAGGCACCGATGAGGACTCGGCCCCTGCCGTGTCGGAGCCCATGTCCGTGGAGGACGAGTTCGTGGCCGAAGTGGAAGACGTCGGTGAGGTGGCAGACCTCGGCGAGGAGGTACCGGTCGCCGAGGGTGGAGACGAAGCCGCCGAGGACTTCGCCGCGGCGGAGGACGAGGCTTTCGTGGACGACGAGGCCGCCGAGGTGGAAGACGTCGGCGCCATGGCGGAACTCGGCGACATGAGCCGCGACGTGACCGATGACGGCCCCGCTCCCGAGGACGAATCACCCGATCAGCAGCGCGACACGTCCGACGAATCGCAGAATGGAGAGATGCCCGTGAGCACCCAGGAGAAGCTCCAGGAGACCATCGCTTCGATACACGAGGCCATCCCCGACCTCAACGGCGTCATGGTGGCCTCCAAGGAGGGCTTCCCGATCGCCCACGACTTCGCCCCCGAAGAGAGCGACCGTCTGGCCGCGATGGCGGCCACCGCCCTCGGGCTGGGCCGGCGCATCACCGAGACGGCCGGGCTCGGCGGGTTCGAGGAGGCCGTGGTGTGGGGCACCGCGGGCTGCCTGCTGGTGCTCGCCGCCGGCGACGGAGGCGTGCTGGCCCTGGGAATGCCGTCGGGCACCAACCTCGGCCTGGTCCGCATCGAGGCCCGCAACGCCGTCGGGGTCGTCGCCGGGCTGCTCTGATCCTCCCGGTGGCGCCGCTCAGAGCAAGGTGACGCCGGGCTCGCCTGGGCTCACCTGACCGATCTCCCACGCCTGCCGGCCGTGCCGCTCGAAGACGGCCGCCGCGGCGGCTGCGGCCGCCGCCGGCACGATCGCCACGAAGCCGATCCCCATGTTGAAGGTGCGGTACAGCTCGGCCCGGGGTGCTCCGGTCAGGTCGGCGAGAGCGGCGAAGACGGGAGCGGCCCTCCACGATCCGGTGTCGACGGTGGCCGCCGTCCCGGCGGGGAGGATGCGGGGCAGGTTGCCGGGTAGACCGCCGCCCGTGACATGGGCCAGCCCGTGGACCTCCACCTCAGCGAGCAGATCCAGCACCGCGGGGGTGTAGAGCACGGATGGCTCCAGCAGCACCTCGGCCACCGGCCGGCCCGTCCCGGGGTACTCGTCGTCGAAGGCCAGGACCGGCAGCACCGCGGCCCGCAGCAGCGAGAAGCCGTTGGAGCGCAAGTTGGGGCTGTCGACGCCGACGATGACGTCGCCGGGAACGACCGCGGCGCCGTCGATCTCCTCCCCCTCCTCCACCACTCCCAGCGCCGCTCCGGCCAGGTCGAAGGCGTCGGGCTCCATCACCCCGGGATGCTCGGCGGTCTCGCCGCCGAGCAGGGCGACTCCGGCCTGCTCGCAGGCGGCGGCGATCGAGGCGACGAGCCGGGCCACGCGGTCCACATCGAGCTTCCCGACGGCCAGGTAGTCGGTCATGGCGATCGGCCTCGCCCCGGCGGCGACGAGATCGTCGATGCACATCGCCACCAGGTCCCAGCCGAGCCCGTCGAGCCGGTCGGCGCGGCGCGCCAGCTCCACCTTGGTGCCCACCCCGTCGGTCGACATCATCAGCACCGGGTGCCGGTAGCCGGCCGGGACCCGGATCCCGGCGGCGAAGCCGCCGAAGCCGCCCACCACCTCACCACCCCAGGTGGCGGTGACGGCCGGGCCGATGCGGCGTACCGCGTCTTCGGCGGCGTCGAGGTCGACGCCGGCCTCCCGGTAGCTGGACATCAACTCCGCTCCAGCAGGAACTTGTCGCCGCTGACCGGGATCTCGGTCGGGTAGTCCCCGGAGAGGCAGGCGGTGCAGAAACCGTCCTCGGGGGCGCCGGTCGACTCGACCACGCTGGCGAGTTCCAGGTAGGCGAGCGAATCGGCTCCGATCGAGGCGGCGATCTCCTCGACGGTGAGGTCGGCGGCGAGCAGCGTCGCCCGGTCGCCGGTGTCCATGCCGTAGAAGCAGGGCCAGCGGTAGGGCGGCGACGAGATTCGCATGTGGACCTCGGTCGCTCCCGCCTCCCGCACCATCTGCACCAGCTGGCGGGTGGTCGATCCCCGCACGATCGAGTCGTCGACCATGATCACCCGGCGGCCTTCGAGCTCCTCCCGCATCGGGTTGAGCTTCATGTGGATGCCGCGGTCGCGCATCACCTGGGCGGGCTCGATGAAGGTGCGGCCCACGTAGCGGTTCTTGACGAGGCCGTCGACATAGGGGATGTGGGCCGCCGCGGCGTATCCCTGGGCGGCCGGGATGCCCGACTCGGGGACCGGGACCACCACGTCGGCCTTCACCGGGGCCTGCTCGGCGAGGCGCCGCCCCATGCGCCGCCGGGCGGCGTGCACGTTCTGGCCGTACAGCAGGGAGTCGGGTCGGGCGAAGTAGATGAACTCGAAGAGGCACAGCTTGGGTGAGCGGTGCGGGAACGGGAAGACGCTGCGGACGCCGCTCTTGTCGATGACGACCATCTCGCCGGCCTCCACCGTCCGCACGAACGTGGCGCCGATGATGTCGAGGGCGGCGGTCTCGGAAGCCACCACCCAGCCACCGTCGATCCGGCCCAGGCACATGGGACGGAAGCCGTACGGGTCCCGCACCCCCACCAGGGTGGTGCGGTCCATCACCGCCAGGGTGAAAGCCCCGTCGAACCGCGGCAAGGCGTCGGCCAGCGCCGCCGCCAGATCGCGACCTTCCAGCATGGAGCGGGCGATCGCCTCGGTCATCAGCTCCGAGTCGGTCGTCGCCGCCTGCTTGCCGAGTTGGGTGGCGAGTTCGGCGGTGTTCGTCAGGTTGCCGTTGTGGGCGAGGGCGATGCCGTTGTGGTCGATCTGGCGATACACCGGTTGGGAGTTCTCCCACACCGAGGAGCCGGTCGTCGAGTAGCGAGTGTGCCCGATGGCGACGTGGCCGGGGAGGCTCTCCAGTGTCGTCTCGTCGAAGACCTGGGCCACCAGGCCCAGGTCCTTGAACACGGTGAGGACGTCACCGTCCGAGACGGCGATACCGGCGCTCTCCTGGCCCCGATGTTGCAGCGCGAAGAGCCCGAAATAGGTGAGCCGGGCCGCCGACTCGCCGGGAGTGAAGACTCCGAAGGTTCCACAAGCTTCCCCGGGGCGATCCGGGGGCGGCCTTGGCGGCGTGGCGGCGTGCGGCACCCGGCGAGTGTAGAGCGCCGTGTCGCCACCTCAACCGACCCGGCGGCGCCCCGCCCCGGGGCGCCGCGCCGTGGTCTCACACCACGACGAGGAGGATCATGACGGCGAGGACCGCGGTGGCGATGCCGGTGCGGATGGCGCGGGCGTTGCGCCGGCCCCGGGCGTACTGGGCCCAGAGGGCGGCGATGGCGACCCCCACCACCATGCCGCCGGCATGGGCCCGCCAGTCGATGGAGGGGATGATGAGGGGCAGGGCGAGGTTGATGACGAGCAGCAGGATGAGCTGGTTGAACATCATCCGGCCCGCCGGCGTCGACCGCAGCCGGTAGGCGACGAACATCCACGCCCCGAACAGCCCGAAGATGGCCCCGGAGGCGCCGACGCCGGCCTGAAGCAGCGGGCCGAACAGGTACGAGGCGGCACCGCCCCCCGCCGCCGAGGCGAGGTAGAGGGAGGCGAAGGCGGTTGATCCCACCTGCTGCTCGAGGCGGGGCCCGAACAGGTAGAGGGCGTACATGTTGAAGAGGATGTGGGTGAGGTTGAGGTGCAGGAACGCCGAGGTGAGGATCCGCCACCACTCACCCTGGGCGATGGCGACGTTGTAGGACGAGAAGTCGTTGAACAATTGGCGGTCGATGGCGCTGGAGCTGAGCGACACCACGAAGAGGGCGACGTTGACGGCGATGAGGACGAAGGTCACCGGGCTCGTCTGGAAGCTGGGACCGGCGGTGATGCGGCGGGCGTCGATCACCCGGTGGCGGCCGGTCGGCTTGGCACATTCGGGGCAGCGCTGACCCACCGGAGCGTCGCGGGAGCACTCCCCGCAGATGGGACGGCCGCATTCGGTGCAGGAGAGCCCGGTGGGTCGGTCCGGGTGGCGGTAACAGACGGTGGTGGACACGTGCTCTTCCATACTCTCGTCAACCTAACCGACACGCCCCGATAATCCGTCGCCTCAGCCGAACTGTCCCCGCAGCGCGTTGCGCCAGGCGGTGGCGGCACGGGCGACCGTCACGTCGCCGTGGCGGTCGAAGTCGATGAAGTCGCCGCCCATCGTGCCGATGCGGCGGGCCGGGACGTCGCCGAGGTCGGGCAGGCCCCCGGGGGGGACCACGGCCAGGAAACGATGCGGCGACTCGCTCAGCAGGCAGCGCCAGTCGCCGTTGGCGAGTTCGACCCCGACGTCGGATTCGATGCAGATCTCGGCCAGGGCCACCGCCACGCCGCCGGAGGACACGTCGTGCAGCACCGGCACGGTGGAGGCGAGGGTGGCGGCGGCATCGATCACGGCGACCGCCATGGCGGGGTCGGGGGCGAGCGGGCGGCCCCGCCGGTGGCCGAGGATCACCCGGGTGTAGGCGCTGGCGGCGAAGTCGTCGTGGTCCTCGGGGCCGATGAGCCACACCTCCATCCCGGCCTCCGCCCGGTCGAGGCGGGGCGGGCTCTCCGGCATCGGGTCACAGAAGCCGAGCATCCCCACCACCGGCGACGGGTAGATGTCCTCCCCGTCCGTCTCGTTGTAGAAGGAGACGTTGCCGCCGATCACCGGGACGCCGAGCACCTCGCAGGCCTCCGCCATCCCCTCGACGGTCTCGAGGAACTGCCACATCACGTCAGGCTTCTCCGGGTTCCCGAAGTTGAGGTTGTCGACCACCGCGTAGGGACGGGCCCCGGTGACTGCGACGTTGAGGGCCGCCTCGTACACGAGGCGGGCGCTGCCGCGGCGGGGGTCGAGGTAGCAGAGCAGGGCGTTGCCGTCGGTGGAGACCGCCAGGCCCTTGCGGGTCCCCTTGATGCGCATCAGCGATCCGTCGTTGCCGGGCCCCACCACGGTGTTGAGGAAGAGCTGATGGTCGTATTGCTCGTAGATCCACGACGGATCGCCCAGCGCCGGGTCGGCGAGGAGGTGCAGCAGGGTGTCCCCCATGTCCACTCCCGCCGGGAGCGGCTCGTCGACCTGCCACACCCGGTCGAGGTAGCTGGGGCGGGCGGCGGGGCGCCGGTAGAGGGGGGCATCGTCGCTGAGCGACGCCGCAGGGACCTCGGCCACCAGCTCGCCGTGGTGGAAAACGCGCAGCTGCTTGCTGGGGTTGACGTGGCCGATGGCGCTCGCCGCGATCTCCCACTTCTCGGCGAGGGCGAGCACGTCGTCGAGGTCCCCCGGCTTGACGATGGCGAGCATCCGCTCCTGGGACTCGGACATCAGGATCTCGCCCGGGGTCATGTCGAGCTCGCGCAGGTGCACCGCGTCGAGGTCCACGTCCATGCCCATGCCGCCGCCGGCGGCCGACTCGGAGGTGGCGCAGGAGATCCCGGCGGCGCCGAGGTCCTGGATGCCGACGACGAGGCCCCGCTGGTACAGCTCGAGGCAGGCTTCGATCAGCTTCTTCTCCTCGAAGGGGTCGCCGACCTGCACCGAGGGGCGTTTGGCGCCCGATTCCTCGTCGAAGCTGGCGGAGGCGAGGATGGAGGCGCCGCCGATGCCGTCGCGGCCGGTGGACGACCCAAGCAGCACCGCCACGTTGCCGTCACCGGAGGCGGCCCGCAGCACGAGCTGCTCCCGCTTCAGCAGGCCGAGCGCCATGACGTTGACGAGCGGGTTGGCGCTGTAGCAGTCGGCGAACTCCAGCTCCCCGCCGAGGGTGGGGACGCCGACGGCGTTGCCGTAGCCGGCGATGCCGGAGACGACCCCGGACAGCAGGTAGCGGTTGCGGGCCACCGAGAGCGGTCCGAAGCGCAGCGGGTCCCACACCGCCACCGGGCGGGCTCCCATGGTGAAGACGTCGCGCAGGATGCCCCCGACGCCGGTGGCGGCGCCCTGGTACGGCTCGACGAAGGAGGGGTGGTTGTGGCTCTCGATGCGGAGGGCGGCGAGCCAGCCGTCGCCGAGGTCGACCACCCCGGCGTTCTCCCCCGGACCGACCACCACCCACGGGGCTTCGGTGGGGAAGCGCCCCAGCCAGGCACGGGACGACTTGTAGGAGCAGTGCTCGGACCACATCACCGAGTACATGGCCAGCTCCGCCGGGCGGGGCTCCCGTCCCAGGATCTCGACGACCGAGTCGTACTCATCGTCGGTCATGCCGAGCTGGCGATGCGCCGGTTCCGATCCGCTCATGCCGGAGCAGGCTCCCGCACCATGCTGGCGACGAACGACTCGAGGATGACCCGCCCGTCGACGGATCCGAGGACCTCCTCGGCGGCCCGTTCCGGGTGGGGCATGAGGGCGGCGACGTTCCCCTGCTCGTTGGCGATGCCGGCGATCGAGTTGGTGGAGCCGTTGGGGTTGGTCGCCTCGTCGGCGACGCCCGCTGCGTCGCAGTAGCGGAGCATGACCCGTCCCTGCGATTCGAGCCGGACCAGGTCGGCGGCGGGGGCGATGTAGTTGCCCTCGTAGCTGTTGAGGGGGAGGCGCAGCACCTGGCCGACCCGGGCGGCCCGGGTGAGCATGCTGTCGGTGCTCTCGACCCGGAGATGCACCGGGCGGCAGATGAACCGGAGGTCGCGGTTGGCGACCATGGCGCCGGGGAGCAGGCCCGCTTCGCAGAGGATCTGGAATCCGTTGCAGATCCCGAGCACCGGGGTGCCGGCGGCGGCGTGCCGCTCGACGGCGCCCATCACGGGGGAGAAGCGGGCGATGGCGCCGGTCCGCAGGTAGTCGCCGTGGGCGAACCCGCCGGGGAGCACCACCCCGTCGAACCCGTCGAGGTCGGTCTCGCGGTGCCACACCAGCTCGGGCTCGGCCCCCAACTCGGCCAAGGCGTAGGCGACGTCGTGCTCGCAATTGGTACCGGGGAACATGACGACGGCGACTCTCATTCGACCGTCTCCACGGTCCAGTTCTCAATCACGGGGTTGGCGAGGAGGCGGCGGCACATCTCCTCGACCCGCTTGCCGGTCTCCGCTGCTCCGCCGTCGGGCAGGTCGAGATAGATCATGCGCCCGAAGTGCACCTCGTCGACCTCGGCATAGCCGAGGTCGTGGAGCGCCCGCAGCGTGGCGACGCCCTCCGGATCGGAGAGGCCCTCCTTGCGCCGGATGTCGATCCGCAGCCTCTTCATCACACACCTCTGGGTGGGTCGTCGAATGCCTGTCGGGTGAGCCGGGTGAACGCCTCGACGTAGCGGCGCCGGGTGCTCTCGATGACCTCCGCCGGGAGGCGGGGCGGGGGCGGCGTCTTGTCCCAGTCCTGGGCGTCGAGCCAGTCGCGCACCGGCTGCTTGTCGAAGGAGGGCATGACGGCGCCGGGCGCCCATTGGTCGGCCGGCCAGTAGCGGGAGCTGTCGGGGGTGAGCACCTCGTCGATGAGGAGCAGCTCGTTCCCGATGCGCCCGAACTCGAACTTGGTGTCGGCGAGGATGATGCCGCGGGCCGCGGCGTATTCGGCGCCGCGGGTGTAGATGTCGATGCTGCGCCTCCGCAGCTCCTGGTAGAGGGCGTCGCCGACGTAGCGGCGGGCCTCGGCCTCGGTCATGTTCTCGTCGTGGCCGCTGACGGCCTTGGTGGCGGGGGTGAAGATCGGGTCGGAAAGGCGGTCGGCCATCTGGAGGCCGGCCGGGAGGTGCTCGGTGGTGGGGCCACCCCCGGCGGCGTACTCCTTCCACGACGACCCGTAGAGGTAGCCGCGCACCACGCATTCCATCGGAACCACCTCGGCCCGGCGCACGATCATGGCGCGGCCGTCGAGGTCAGCCGCCTGTTCGTCCGTCAGTTCCTGGATCTCCGCCACGTCGGTGGAGAGGAGGTGGTGGGGGGTGTCGAGCACGTCGAACCAGTGCCGGGAGAGGCGGGTCAGGACCCGGCCCTTGTCGGGGATGGGGTCGTCCATGACGACGTCGAAGGCCGAGATGCGATCGGAGGCGACGATGAGGAGCCGCTCATCGTCCAGCTCGTAGATCTCCCGGACTTTCCCCGAGCCCAGATGCTTCAGCGCCAGCACGGGTGGGATGGTAGCGGCCGCGACGCACACCCCCGATTCCATCGACGCGTCCCGCTGAATGCGCAGTGATGCATACACTTTCCTCTTCGCTCCGGTGGTGTGCCGTGCCGGGAGGACGCGGACGTGGTGGTCGAGCGACGTGGGGGAGCCGTGAGCCGGGGCTGGGACGGCGAGGGCGGCCGGCGCCTGCAATCACTCCGAGTAACAGGAATTACCACGGAGCGTGGCCCAAGGTGCCCCACCGGCCTGACGATGCACATCTGCGAAGGGGAGATGAAGAGGAGTCGATTCGGGGGCATCGGGACTGGGCCGCCACGAGCTGTCCCGGCGACAACCTCTACCCCCTCATCGAGGGCGGTGACGTGGAACGGGCGGTGCGGGAGCGCATCGCCGCCGGCGGCGTCGCGCTCGACGTCGTGTGCGGCTCCGACGGCGCGGATCTCGTCGTCGCCATCGAGGACGGCACGGCGTGAGCCGGATTCCGGCGACTGCCCACCGTGGAAATCCCTGGCCGAAATCCCCTCACCTGTGAGACAATCCACGGCAAGCCAGCCAAAGGGGGACGTGACGTGACCGACGGCAGTGAACAGGGTTGGGTTGAGGCCCTCCCACCCGAAGACGAAACAGGGATGATGCCGCAGGTCGTGGCGCCCCGTCCCGAGCCCCGCGGCAGGATCGTTGCCGGGCTCGTGTTGACGGTGGTGATCGTCGCCGCCATCGGGCTGGTGGCGGCGTGGCGGGCGAGCGCCGGCGACCCGATGGCGTCGGCCCGGATGGTGCCCTCCGACGTCGACCTGGCGGTGACGGTCGACGTGCTCCAGCTCGGTGACGGCGAGCGTCTGGAACGGTTGATCGGGGCGTTCGCCGATCCCCTCCACGAAGCTGGCGTGATCTCGGAGCCCTTCGACCTGGTCGACACCATCGACCAGGCGCTGCAGGAGCAGACCGACCTCACCCTGTCGGGCGACGTGCTCTCCTGGATCGGGCGGTCCGCCACGGTGGCCGTGGCGATGGGGGACATGAACTGGTTCCAGGGCTTCGGCGAGTTCGACGGCATCGACCAGCTCGGCGGGGACACCGGGTTCGCCGAAAACACCGTGGCGCCCGCCGCCGTCAGGACGGCGGATGCGGCCTTCCTCCAATCGGGCTTCTCGCCCGGCGTCCTCATCACGGCCGCGGTGCGGGACCATGCCGCCGCCGCCGCCTTCGTGGACAAGATGGTGGCGCTGGCGGAGAGCGCCGACATCACCGTGACGGCGCGCACCGTCGCCGGCTACGAGGGGTTCGAACTCACCGAAGAGTTCGTGCCCGAGTCCGAGCTGCTCGTGCTCACCGACGACATGCTGCTGTTCGGCACCGACGCCATGGTCACCCGGGCGCTGGCCCTGGACGGGGGAACCGGTTCCCTCGCCGACGACGCCGATTACCAAGCGGCGCTGCGGCGGCTCCCGGAGGACCGCATGATCACGGCGTTCATCGACACGGGCTTCCTGGGGGCGATGGCCGGCGGATCGTTCGGCACGAGCGGCCTGCCGGGCGGCGAGCTCGGCAGCTACGCCATGAGTCTCAGCGTTGTCGACGAGGGGGTGCGGCTCAACTACGGCTACGTCGGATCGATGGAGCAGGCCGGTGAAGGTCCCGACATGGCGATCTTGGAGTCCCTCCCGTCCGACGTGATCGCCTTCTTCTCCGCCACCGGGGGCACCGGCGTCGGTGACATGGCACAGCTGGATCCGAGTGTCCAGTTCGAGCTCGATCAGATCGCGGCGGAGATCGAGTCGATAACCGGGATTCGCTTCCTCGACCTGCTCGGAGCGCTCTCGGGTGACGTCACCGTGGCGGTGACCGAGACCCGGGACGGCTCCATCGCCCGGGAGAGCGCGGTCCCGATCGGCCTCGTGGGCGCCGTCGGGCTCCTCGACCGGCAACCGATCGACGAGTTGTTGGGGATCCTCCGCGACCACCCGGACGGGTACGGCCTGGAGCTGGTCGACGACGGGGATCTCACCACGGTGCGGTTCGGTGGCCGGGACGTCGCTTCGCTGTCCCTCGGCGACGACCTGCTCGTGGTCGGGACCGGTCCGGAGCTGGTCGGCGCCGTCGCCGACGGCACCGGGGAGGGGGTCACGGGCACGGCCCTCTACCGGGAGCTGGACGATCTGGTGGCCGGTGACGGCCTCTCCATCTTCGTCGACGTGTCCCGCCTCGCCGGCCTGATTCCGCTCGCCTCCGAGGAGCGGGCGGTCATCGGGCAAGCACGGGGAATCGGCGGCGGCATCGCCGTCGATGGCGACGGGTTCAACGTCGAGCTGCTGATCCTGATCGACTACTGACCGGGTCGGCTACTCGACGAACCGCCTCGTCACCGGGGCGCCGGGTCGCCACGTCTCGATCACGAGATGGTCACCGTCGAGCCGGGTGAGCGTCGCCGAGGTGAGATCGGCGCGGAACAACGCCATCCCGCCCGGGGGTGGGGGCTGCCGCAGCGAGGCGGCGAACCCGGCGACGGTGCCGGGATCGTCGATCTCGACCGCGCTTCCCGCCACCTTGGCGTCGCCGTCGGCGAGCTCGAGGTCGACCGGGGCGCAGTGGAGGGCGAAGCGGGGATCACGGCGCAGGTCGGCCGCCTTCATCGACGCCGGCATCATCGCCAGCGACAGCTCCCCGGACCAGAAGTTGGTCTCGATGCCGCTGAGGCGCGGCGCTCCCTCCCGGTCGAGGGTCGCCAGCAGGGCATGGAGGTGGGCGTCAAACCTGGCGCGCACCGCCGCTGCCAGGGCGGGCTGCTCCTGCTCGAAACGGGACCACGGAGCCATGGCGCCAGGCTACGCACCCCGTCGGGGTCCGGTACCGGCTTGAGAAATGTGGCGTCGCGGCCGATTGATACGGGAGGACGTGGCGGATTGACGTCCCGACTCTCGATCAGGAGGCCAGACCATGAGCCCGGCACCCGAGGAGCGAATAGAAGACGCCTCCGCCCGGATCACCGGCACGGTGCTGGTCACCTGCGGGTTGGCGGTGTTTCTCGCCGTGTTTCTCGCCGTGTTCCCCGTGCTGCAGGACCCGGTCGGCACCTACGACCACTGGTTCCCCGCCACCGCCGAAGAGGCGCCCGAGGTCGTGGCCGCCCCGGTGGCGCCCCGGGCCGGCTTCCAGTGGGTCGGTGAGGGTGGACGCACGGACGGCGCCGTCTCGGAGGACGTGCCTGCCGAGGGGGAGGATCCGGTCTCCTCCTTTGTCGCGTATCTCCAGGACTGGTCCGAGCCCGGCGACGCCGCCATCACCTCATGGGTGTGGGATCTCGGAGACGGGTTCACCGCCCGGGGGCGGACCGTCGAGCACGAGTACGCCTCCCCCGGTGACTACGTGGTCGGCGTCGAGATCGAGGACGAGAACGGGATGATCGGCTTCGCCGAGACCCGCATCTTCGTCCCCGAGCTGGGTCGGGAGGAGGGCCAGGTCGAGCCGGGCGGCGACGCGCTCGACCTCTCCGGCATCGAGGCCTCCGCCGACAAGGTGGCGGACTCGATGGTCGACGCGGTGCGAGCCTCGATCGTGATCGGCCTCTTCGCCCTCGCCGCCGTGGTGCTCTCACTGCTGGGGTGGCGGCTGACGCGGGCCGGTGTGCTGCTGCTGCGGCCGGCGACGAGCACCTCCCGCAAACGGCGGCGGGTGGAGCGACGGCAAGCGCACCGTGAGGCGGAACCTTCCGAGTTCGAGATGCCGAACCTCAACGGCGGGACGGCGCCCGTCCCGCGACGGGAACGGGCCGGGCTGCTGGCGGACTGAGCCGCGGTCGACCGGCTCTCGCTGCGGCTAGCGTTTCGGCATGCCTCGTTTTGTCGACCTCTCTCACGCTGTCGAGGACGGGATGGTGACCTACCCCGGTCTCCCCGGTCCCCACATCAGCGATCATTTGAGCCGGGCGGCCTCCCGATCCCACTACGCGGCGGGGACCGAGTTCCACATCGGCCGCATCGACATGGTGGCCAACACCGGCACCTACCTCGACACGCCCTTCCACCGCTACCCGGACGGGTATGACCTCGCCGGCCTCGACCTCGAGCGGGTCGCCGACCTGCCCGGCCTGTGCCTGAGGACGCCTGACCAGGCGATCCCGCCGGAGGTGCTCGACCAGGTCGACGTGGCCGGCTGCGCCGTGCTGTTCGTCACCGGCTGGAGTCGCCACTGGCGCACCGACCGCTACGGGTCCGAGGACCATCCCTTCCTGTCGCAGGACACCGCGGCGGCGCTGGTGAGGGGTGGCGCGGCCCTGGTGGGCGTCGACTCGGTCAACATCGACGCCACCACCAGTGGAGAGCGGCCGGTGCACAGCCGGCTGCTGGCGGCCGGCATCCCGATCGTGGAGCATCTCACCGGGCTCGGCGAGCTGGTCGGGGTCCCGTTCCGCTTCTTCGCGGTTCCGGTGAAGGTGCGCGCCTTCGGGACGTTCCCGGTGCGCGCCTTCGCCATCATCGACTGACGGGGCGAGACCTCGCCCGGTGCCGGCGGTCCTCGTGTCCCGCCCATGGAGATCCGCCGGGCGTCGACTGACGATGCACCCATCGTGGGAGCCCTCGTTGCCAGGTTCCTGGGCGAAGAGGGTCGCAGCCACCACCTGAGGCGACGCCGAGGCCCTTGGGGCCCGCCGGGTGGGCTCTCGCAACTCCCCGGCTGTGCCAACATCGGTTGTGTGCGGAGCCGATCCGTGACCCCGGAGGGAACCATGGGCGCCAAGCGAACGACGGTATGGCTGGCGGCAATGGCCCTGGGGGCCGTCTCCTGCAGTGGGGGCGCGGCGGACACGACCGTGGTCGACACCACCGCCCCCGCCGGGGACCAGGCCGTTGACGAGACGACCACCACGACGACGGCGCCGGCCCCGACCATCACCACGACCACCATCGCCGAGCCGGCGGGGAGCGGCCTCACCCTGGCCGACTTCGTCCCCGGCTTCACCGGTCCCTTCGGGTCGGAGCTCACCGGCGCCGAGTTCCGGGAGCTGGAGTGGGAAGCCCAGGACCGGATCCAGGCCTGCATGGCGGCCGAGGGCTTCGAGTACGTTCCCTCCATTCCCGGCGACGTCACCGGCGGCGTCCTCGGGGTGGACCTCTCCGACGAGGAGTTCGCCCGCCGCTACGGGTACGGCC
The DNA here is from genome assembly GCA_964416425.1 of uncultured Acidimicrobiaceae bacterium. GTDB lineage: Bacteria > Actinomycetota > Acidimicrobiia > Spongiisociales > UBA5794 > CAYQEC01. The sequence goes on from CAYQEC010000011.1 coordinate 41,582, forward strand.
TCTCGACATTCCTCCTCGAGAGCCAGGCGCGGTACGGGTCGGCCGAGGATCTCTCGGCCGACCCCAACGCCGCCATCACCGAGGCGATGGACGAGGCGGAGCTGGAGGAGTACCGGCTCGCCCTCTACGGCGACTTCCCCGACATCGACCTCGACACCATGACCGACGAGGAGATCGACGAGCTGATCGCCAACTACGAGTCGACCGGCTGCCTCGACGTCGCCTACGGCGAGCTGTACGGCGGGCAGGAGCTGCTCGCCGAGCTGGGCGACGAGCTGGAGGACCTGTACACCCGAGTCGAGACCGATCCGAGGATCGCCGCCGCCGAGGAGGACTGGGGAGCCTGCATGGCCGGCCGCGGCCAACCCTTCGCCGACCAGGACGAGATCCTCGACTATCTCGGGGCGAGGATGGAGGAGGTTGTCAGCTACCCCGGCGGGGGCGGCGACGCCCTCTCGTCCGACCCTTCGGGTGAAGGTGAGCCGACAGGGAGCGACTACGTCGGCCCCGTCTACGACGAGGCCGAGCTCCGGGCGCTGATGGACGAGGAGATCGCGATCGCCGTCGCCGACTGGGAATGCGCCACGGAGCTGCGGACGCTCTACCAGGAGGTGTTCGCCGAATACGAGGCCGAGTTTGTCGACGCCAACCTCGCCCGCCTCGAGGAGCTCACCCAGGGTTCCTGATCTCGGGATCTTCGGTTGCTCGCGGATTCAAGAGGGAGGATGACCCGCCGTACCGCACCCGGTGACGCTATCCGGCGTCGGCCTCCCGGCCTGAACCGACCACGATCATCAGCAGGCACCCGGCGACCGCCATCCAGAACCCGTATCGGATCACGTGGTCGAAGAGGTCGGAGAAGTTGCTGTTAAGCACTCCGAGGAGGTCGGCCAGCTTGAGGAGCCAGCCCACCACCAGCAGCAGGTCGGCCACCCCGATGAGGCGGATCCAGCGGCCGGCGCGCGGCCTCGCCACGAGCGCGGCGGCGCCGATCGCCAGCACCAATGCGGCGAAGCCGACACTCGCCACCATGGTGAAGTCGGGGTTCGAGAGGTAGCGGTCCCAGAACAGCGTGATCGGGAAGAGCGTCGCGAACCCGCCGCTGCCGTAGGACCCGACCGACCAGGGGAGGAACAGCGCCACCGCCACCAGCAGCGGCCCGGCGTAGCCGATGACGCCCCGCCATCCCGCCTTCGCCGCCGCTGGCGCCGGGGCCGGGACCACCGGGGGCAGCACGGCCGTGGTCTCCGCCGCGGCGACGGCGGTCGGCGGCGTTGCCTCGACCGGCGGGCTGGCGGGCTCGGATTCGGCCGGGGCCGTGGGCAGGTTCGTCTCCTCCACCGGCGTCGACTCGGGCCCGGCGTCGAGGCGGTGCCCACACCAGCCGCACACCTTCGCCGTCTCCGGAATTTCCTCTCCGCACGATGGACACGTCGCCATTGGATCCCTCCTCGTTACCGCCACATGATTCCGCTGCCGTCGGAGCTCTGGATCTGCACCGGGAAACCGTCGTCGTTCACCGCCACCACCCCCGACATTCCGCTGCCGGAGTATGAGCCGTCGTCGGCCCACCACTCGGCGAACAGCTCGTAGCCGTCGCCGGTGAACGTCAGCCGTCCCAGCTCGGCGATGGTGCGGGGTCGCCACCAGTAGACGTTGGGGTTCGTCGTGTCCTGCCACATGTCGTACACCCAGCCACCGTTGATGTTCGAGGCCCACGTCCCGTCGAGCGCCCCGGGGCGGGACACGGTGATCCAGCCGGTGCGTGCCGTCGCCATCGACCCGCCGTCGGGGTTGGTCACGGCCACGTCGGCGACGTATCCCCGCTCGCCCGGGAAGAACTGGCTGTAAGGGACGAAGATGGTGAAGTCCTCCCAGCGAGTCCCGGTGTAGGCCGCCACCGTGGTGGCGACCTGCTGTACCGCGAGGCGGGTGCCGTCGTGGAAGCTCTCCAGACCGAGGGTGAGGGCGGGCACTTCGGCGCCGGCGGCGTTCTGGGTCGAGAACCGGGCCGTCACCAGGAAATCGTCGCGACGGTGGTGGTTGAAGACGCTGAGGTCGAGGTGGAGCCAGGCGCCAGCGTCGTCGAAGGTCCACGAGGTGGCGTCGATCTGTGCCGTGTACGGCTCCTGCAACGACGGCTGGTCGGGCTCATTCCGGAACCACGGGTCGGACCGCACCCACTTGCCGGAGAGCGATCCGGCGCAGTGATCGTGCTGGCCGAGGCCGCCGCAGAAGTCGTCGTCGGGATACCAGGCCCGCTCGTTGCCGAAGAGCCGGGCGACCCGGGTGTTCTCGATGTCGGCGATGGAGTCGAACGTCTCCCGCTCGACGATGTCGACGTTGCCGTCGCCGGCGTCGAGCACGTTCACCTCACCGACGTTGAGGGTGAGCGGCACCGACGGCAACAGTTGCGTACCTCCGCCGCAGTCCTCCATGCACAGCCCGATACCGAAGGCATTCTCGACACACGCCTGGCTGAGGAGCCAGTTGGCGATGTCCTTGAAGAAGCCGTGGCTCTCGTTCTTGAGGTAGACCGGATTGCCCTCGCATTCGGTGTCGGAGACGTAGGAGGCGTGCTTCGATTCCGACACCCAGATGGCGGGGTGGGTGCCCGAGTACCTGAGCTCCGATGCGTCGTAGGTGTGGACCGGTTCGTAGTGGCGCTTGACCCGCAGCTCGGCCGGTTCCCACCCTGAGCCTGCCCGCTGCAGCACGAGGTAGGCGGTCTCGGTGTCACCGGGATGGGGGGCGAGAACCCAGAAGTCGATGTCCATGCCCCAGGCCCCGCAGTCCTGGGTGTAGGCCGCGACGAAGGTGAGCACCACGTAGGGCGCCTCGTCGTAGTTCTCCGTCGGTTGTGGCGGAGTGACCTGCGGAACGCCCTCGCTGGGGACCGGAAAGGTCGCCGAGGGGGTCGCCTGCCACAGCATGGCGAGGTCGGCGACCGGGTCGAGGCACTTGGCCTCCTCCTCGTCGAAGACCAGGACCGGAACGTACTGCTGGGCCAGCTGGTTCTCGGTCCAGTCCGACAGCCCGTCGGCGTCGGAGTCCCAGTTGCGGCTCGCGTCAGGGGCGAGCTGGCGGACGACGGTGGCGCTCCCCGGCACCTGATCCTCGGGCTCCCCGACCGAGTCGTCGACGTCCTGTTCGAGCTGATCCACCAGCTCCGGCGGAGGGGTGCCGGTGTCCTCCCCGCCGGTCACCGGCACGTCCGGTGCCGGGGGAGGGATGTCCTCGTGTTCGTCGACGACCGTGACCGGCGGCGGGTCCTCGTTGCCGGTCGATCCCGTCGCCGTCTGGTCGTCGCCGGCGGCGGTGCCGGGCTGAGCCTGGTCGGGGTCCGGTCGCGCCGCCGCGGCAGTGGTCGTGGTTGCCGGTGACTCCGCTCCGGCGACCACGTCGGGGGCATCCGAACCGTTGTCGTCGTCGAAGACGCCGGTTACGGCGGCGGCGACTCCGGCGCCGGCGATGATGATCACCGCGGCGGCGATCCCGAGCAGGCGGCGGCCGCGGTGAGCCGGGGCGGCGGGCTCTGCGGCGGGGGCGACCAGGGCGTGCCCGCATGCCTCGCAGAAACGGACCCCGGGGCGGTTGACCGCGCCGCACGCCGGGCACGTCGCCCCGGAATCGACGGCGAGAGGCACGACGGCGAGGGGATGCCCGCACTGCTCGCAGAAGCCGACTCCGGTGCGGTTGCCGAACCCGCACGAGGCGCAGGCCTCTCCTGACGGTGTGACCCCGTCCCCGGATGGGACGGCGGCGGGGGTGAGGGCGTCGCCGCAGTCCTCGCAGAACCGGACCCCGGGACGGTTGTCGTGCCCGCAGGACGGGCAGGTGGCGCCCGGCGCCGTGACGTCGCCGGGGGCATCGGCGGCGAGGGGCGCGCCACAGCTCTCGCAGAACCGCACCCCGGTGCGGTTGTCGTAGCCGCACACGTCACAGCGCATCTCGGCCCTCCCATCCCACGCCGACACGCCTGACCGTCACACTCCGTGACTCCGTGTTTGCGGGTGAGCTTAACGGCACCGACCGGATCGCTCCTAGGGGCGAAAGGCACTTGCAGACTGCAGTGACAGCCGCTCCCGGTGCCCGGGATCAGGCGAGGTGGGCCGCTTCGAGCCGGGTGAAGACGGCGCCGGTGTTGCGCAGCGCCCGGGTGGTGCTGAAGCAGTCGGCCAGCTGCTCGGTCGACAGGGTCACGTCGTCGTCGGCCGCCAGCAGGTCCTGGAGGCGGGCCCCGGTGTCCCACGCCGTCATGGCGTTGCGTTGCACGATCCGGTAGGCGTCGTCGCGGGACAGCCCCTGATGCTCGATCAGGTCGAGCAGCACCGCCTGGGAGAACACCATGCCCCGGGTGGACTCCAGGTTGGCCGCCATGCGGTCGGCGTCCACCACCAGGTTGTCGATCAGCTTCGTCATCCGCACCAGGGCGAAGTCGAGCGCCAGGCAGGCGTCGGGCAGGACCACCCGCTCCACCGAGGAGTGGCTGATGTCACGCTCGTGCCACAGCGCCACGTCCTCCAACCCGGCTCCGGCGTACGCCCGCAGCAGCCGCGCCAGGCCGGTGACGTTCTCGGAGGCGATCGGGTTCCGTTTGTGCGGCATCGACGACGAGCCCTTCTGGGTGGTCCCGAACGACTCCCGCACCTCGCGCACCTCGGAACGCTGCAGGTGACGGATCTCGGTGGCGAACCGCTCCAGGGACGAGCCGATGAGGGCGAGGGTCGACAGCAGCTCGGCATGGCGGTCCCGGTGGGTGATCTGGGTCGAGGCGGGCTCGATCCCGATGTCGAGCCGCTCGCACACGTAGGTCTCGATCGCCGGTGGGGTATGGGCGTAGGTCCCGACCGCCCCCGACACCTTCCCGATCGCCACCGTCTCCCGGGCCCGGCGTAGCCGGGCGTGGTCGCGGGCGATCTCGAAGGCCCAGGTGGCCAGCTTGAGGCCGAACGACGTCGGCTCCGCCCAGATCCCGTGGGTGCGGCCGATCATCGCGGTGTCCCGGTGCTCGAAGGCGCGCCGCTTCACCACCGCGAACAGGTCCGCCACCCGGCCGAGCAGCAAATCGGCGGCGTCGCGCATGACGACACCCTGGGCGGTGTCGAGCACGTCGGAGGAGGTGAGCCCGTAGTGGATCCACTCGCCGCCCACCGCCACCGACTCCGCCAGCACGTCGACGAAGGCGGCTACGTCGTGGTTGGTGGCCTCCTCTCGCTGCTTCCAGGCGACCGGATCGACCTCGGGTGCGGCCCGGGCGGCTTCGGCGGCTTCCAGCGGCGCCACTCCGGCGGCCACCCAGGCCTCCACCGCCAGCACCTCGACCTCCTTCCACACCTCCAGCTTGTGGGCCTCGCTCCAAATCGCCGACATCTCGGGCAGGGAGTAGCGGGGGATCATGCCTGCAGCTCCTCCCGGTAGGCGTCGAGCCGTGCTGCCAGCGTCGTATCGTTGGCGGCGAGCAGCGCCACCGCCAGGTACCCGGCGTTGGCGGCGCCGTCCACGGCCACGGTTGCCACCGGGATCCCGGTGGGCATCTGCACCGTCGCCAGCAGGGCGTCGAGGCCGCCCAGCGTGCCGGCCGCCAGCGGGACGCCGATCACCGGCAACGTGGTGTGGGCGGCCACCGCCCCCGCCAGGTGGGCGGCCTTACCGGCCCCGCAGATGATCGCTCCGAACCCGGCCCCGCGGGCCGCGGTGGCGAAGGCAGCCACCTTTCCGGGGGTGCGGTGGGCAGACATCACGTGCACCTCGTGGGGAACGCCGAAACGGTCCAGGACGTCGGCTGCCGGCTGCATGGAGGCGGCGTCCTTGTCCGACCCCATGAGCACCGCGACCTTCATGAGCCGATGTCCGTCCGGTGGTGCATCCCGCCGAAGTGGATGTGCCCGGCCGCGTCGTAGGCGCGGCGCCGGGCGGCGGCGACGTCGGGCCCGATGCCGACCACGTTGAGGACCCGACCGCCGGAGGTGATGAGCCCGTCGCGGGTGCGGGCGGTGCCGGCGTGGAAGACGTGGACGTCGCTCATGGCGGCGACCGATTCCAGACCGGTGATGGCCCGGCCCGTGTCCGCCGTCTCCGGGTACCCGGCGCTTGCCAGCACCACGTCGACCGCGGCGGTGCCGTTCCAGCGCAGCGGCCGATCCGGGAGCCGGCCCTCGGTGGCCGAGGCGAGCAGCTCGAGCATGTCCTCGTCGAGGCGGGGGACGAGGGCCTGGGTCTCGGGGTCCCCCAGCCGGCAGTTGAACTCCAGCACCTTGGGGCCCTCGGAGGTGATCATCATGCCGGCGTAGAGGAACCCGCGGTAGGTGATGCCGTCGGCGGCCATCGTCGCCAGTACCGGCTCGATCACGTCGCGCAGCGTCGTCTCCACCAGCCCTTGCGGGAGGTCGGCCACCGGGGAGAAGCATCCCATGCCGCCGGTGTTGGGGCCGCGGCCCCCGTTCTCGAGGCGCTTGTAGTCCCGGGCCGGCTCCAGGGCGAGGGCGCGTTCCCCGTCGCAGATGGCGAAGACCGAGACCTCGCGACCCTCGAGGTACTCCTCGACGACGACGGTGGTCCCGGCCGGACCGAAGCGCCCCTCGATGCAGAGACGGGCCCAACCCTGGGCGGCGATGAGATCCTCGGTGACGAGCACCCCCTTGCCGGCGGCGAGGCCGTCGGCCTTGACCACGTAAGGCCCTTCCATGGTCTCGAGGTGGGCGATCGCCTCGTCGACGTCGGTGAAGGACCAGGCATTCCCGGTCGCCACCCCGGCCCGGCGCATCACGTCCTTGGCAAAGGCCTTCGACGCTTCGAGCCGGGCACCTGCCGCGGTCGGCCCGAAGGCGTCGATGCCGACCTCGGCCAGGGCGTCGACCACCCCGGCAGCCAGCGGCGCCTCGGGACCCACCACCACCAAGTCGATGGCGTTGGCGAGGGCGAGGGACACCACCGCGTCGGTGTCGGTGAGGTCGACGCAGGGGATGCAGGCGCCGAGCTGGGCCAGGCCGGGATTCCCGGGGACCGCCACTAGTTCGGTCAGTGCCGGGCTCTGCGCCAGCTTCCAGCCGAGGGCGTGCTCCCGCCCTCCGCCACCGAGAAGGAGGACTCTCATGCGCTACCTCTCACGTTCTGACGAGCGTTGCCGCCCGCGACGGGCCGACGGAGACGATCGTCACCGGGGCCCCCGCCATCTCCTCGACGTACTCGATGTAGGCCTGAGCTTCCTTGGGGAGGTCCTCGAAGGTGCGCACCCCGGAGATGTCGGTGTTCCAGCCCGGCAGCTCGTCGTAGACCGGGTGGCAGTTGTAGAGCACCCGTTGCTGCCGGGGGAACTCGACGTAGCGCTGATCGAGGGAGTCGTAGGCGATCGCCACCTTGATCGTCTCGAAATGGGACAAGACGTCGAGCTTGGTGAGGGCCAGCTCGGTGATGCCGCTGACCCGGACCGCGTAGCGCAGGGCGACCCCGTCGAGCCAGCCGCAGCGACGGCGGCGGCCGGTCACGGTGCCGAACTCGCCCCCGATCTCCACCATCTTCTCGCCGACCTCGTTGTCGAGCTCGGTGGGGAAGGGTCCGCCACCCACCCGGGAGATGTAGGCCTTGGCGACGCCGAGGACCCGGTCGATCAGCTTGGGCCCGATCCCGGTCCCGGTGCAGGCGCCTCCCGCCGTCGGGTTGGAGGAGGTCACGAAGGGGTAGGTGCCGTGGTCGATGTCGAGGAGGGTGCCCTGGGCGCCTTCGAAGATGACGTTCTTCCCGTCGTGGATCGCCTCCCACACCAGCAGCGACGTGTCGACGACGTGGTCCTGGAGCTGCTCGGCGTAGGAGAGGTACTCCTCGGCGATCGGCTCGGGATCCATCGGGAGCTGGTTGTAGACCTTGGTGAGCACCCGGTTGCGGTCCTTGAGGACGATCTCGAGCTTCTGGCGGAAGATCTTCGGGTCGTACAGATCCTGGACCCGGATGCCGTTGCGGGAGTACTTGTCCATGTAGGCCGGTCCGATGCCCCGCTTCGTGGTGCCGATCTGCTGCCGGCCCAGGTAGCGTTCCATCGCCGCGTCCAGCTTGCGGTGATACGGCATGATGAGGTGGGCGTTGCCGGAGAGCTTGAGCCGGGAGGGGTCGATACCCCGGTCGGACAGCTCGGCCATCTCCCGCAGCAGCACCGCCGGGTCGACGACACAGCCGTTCCCGATCACCGGGGTCACCCGGGGGTAGAGGACCCCGCTGGGGATCAGGGTCAGGGCGAAACGCTCGTCTCCGACGACGATGGTGTGACCGGCGTTGTTGCCCCCCTGATAGCGCACGACGACGTCGGCGTCTTCGGAGAGGTGGTCGGTGATCTTGCCCTTCCCCTCGTCTCCCCACTGGGAGCCGATGAGCACGGTGGCCGGCATGTCGAAACCTCCAGGAGCGGACGCAGCGCAAGTGTAGGCGGACCGCTTGTCGGGTTGGCCAGGGTCGCCTTTACGGCTTGTACACTCCTTGGCGAGTTTGGGGAGACCGGGAACATGCCGCGTATTCGCGCCCACAGCATCGAAGCCCACAAGGAGATCACCCGCTCCGCGATCCTCGATGCCGCCGCCAAGGCATTCCTCACGTTCGGCTACTCCGGGACGTCGATCGGTACCATCGCCGACCTCGCCGGCATCGCCCGCACCACCATCTACGAGTACTACCCGAACAAGGAGACGGTGCTGCTCGCCGTGCTCGAGGACCGGGTTCCCCCGCTGATGGAGGCCCTGGTCGACGCCCTGCCCGACGTGGCGATCCACCAGCGCACCGAGCTGCTCTTCCAAGGCGCCTTCCAGCTCGCCCTGGAACAGTCCGACCTGGCGGCCCTGTTGTTCCGGGTGGGGCGGGAGCTCCCCAAGCCGGAGCGGGACGAGATGTGGCGCACGCTGGACCGGGTCACCCAGGAGCTGTACCGCCTCTGCGCCGTCGGGACCGCCAGCGGCGTCTACTCGGCGAGTTCCGTCACCACCTGCGGACGGGCCGTCGCCGACCTCCTCGTCGGCGGCATCGACGAGCTCACCCAGCACGAGGAAGTCATCCAGGCGGCGCCCATGATCCTGGCGGAACGGCTCGTGTTCCTGCGCCAGGGGCTGGGGGTCGACCGTGGAGGGGCGACTGGCGAGGGCCGATGAGCTGCCGGTAATGTCCCGCACCGGGTATCGTTCTGTCGCTCGCCGTCTGGAGATCTGAGAGAAGCCTTGGAAGACCAACCATCGACCACGCGCCGGGCGACCCGTCGCCCCGACGGAACGCTCACCGTGCTCGCCGAATCCGTCGCCCCCATGATCCGCACCGAGGCGCTGCATCTCGCCACGGGCGGCGCCAACGAGTTCTGGGATCTCACCGACTACGTCCGTGACGTCGTCGGCCGCGCCGGCGTCCGGCACGGCCAGGTGACGGTTTACACCCCCCACACCACCACCAGCATCGTCATCAACGAGTCGGAGACGGGGTTCCTCAACGACTTCCGCCGGGTCATCACCACCCTGGTGCGGGAGGACGAGTACTTCGAGCACGACGACCACGAGATCCGCACCGAGAACCTCCAAGAGGACGAGTTCATCAACGGGCACGCCCACTGCCGGCAGCTCCTGACCGGCCAGCCCTCGGTCACGGTCCCGGTGGTGGATGGCGAGGTACTGCTTGGCCAGTGGCAGCGCATCATGTACCTGGAGCTGGACCAGGCCCGGGAACGCCGCGTCTTCATCCACGCTCAGGGGACCTGAGCCGCCCTGGGAACCTGAGCCCGCTGCCCCGGCTCAGCCGCGGCGGGCAATCGCCGCCAGCGACGCCCCCGTCAACGTGAGGTAGTCCCGCGGATCGAGCAGCACCTGGACGCCTTTGACGCCGGCCGAGACCGCGATCCGGTCGAAACCCGTCGCCGACTCGTCGAGCACCACCGGGAGGCGTTTCCTGGTGGCGAGGGCCGTCACCCCGCCCCGCACGTACCCGGTGAGCGGTTCGATCTCCTGGAGGGGAACGAGAGCGGCCCGCCGGTCGTGGCGCGCCGCCGCCAGCGCCTTCAGGTCGAGGTCGGCGTTTCCCGGGACCACCGCCAGGCATGGACCGGAGCGCTCCCCTCGCACCGCCAGCGTCTTGAAGACCTGGGCCGCCGGCAGGCCGACGAGTTCCGCCACCCGGGCCGCGGCGAACTCGTCGAGGGCCAGCTGGTACGACCGCAGCTCGTAGGCGACGCCGGCCTGCTCCAGTAGGCGCACCGCGTTGGTCTTCCGCACCGCCACGATCAGCCGGGGGCGCCGAGCTCGTCCCAGCGGTCGCCGGTCGCCAGGTCGATGACGGTCCAGGCCATGGCGAGGGCGCCGTCCCGGATGGCGGCGTCCCCGTCGGGGGTGACGGTGTGGGCGGCGAACTCCTTCTGGTGGTTGACCGCCGGAAGGCTGTGGATGTCGAGCATGGGGTGGATGCTGGGTACGACGTGGCTGACGTTGCCCATGTCGGTCGACCCGGCCATCGGGGTGGAAGGGTCGCGGCGCGGCATCGGCCGCCCCAGCGCCGCCGAGTTGGCGGCGAACAGCTCGACGAGCAGCGGATCGGAGATCAGGTCGACGTAGGGGTGACCCAGTTCCTTCACCTGGTGGCTGCACCCGGTGGCGACGGCCGCCGCCTCGAAGCATGCCTCGACCCGGCGCTGCAGCTCGGCCAGCCGGTCGGTGGTGGCAGAGCGCACGTACCAGGCCATCGAGGTGAAGGCGGGGACCACGTTGGGAGCCCCGCCACCGTGGACGATGACGCCGTGGACCCGGTCGGTGGCGAGCAGGGTCTGACGGAGGGTGGAGACGTTGACGTAGGCCTGGACGGCGGCGTCGAGGGCGTTGACGCCGAGGTGGGGGGCGAAGGCGGCGTGCGATTCCCTGCCGTGGAACTCGACTTCGAGGTGCACGACCCCGAGCACTGCCGGGTCGACGAGGTCCATGGGGGAGGGGTGGATCATCATCGCCGCCGCGGCCCCTTCGAAGGCGCCGGCTTCGATCAGGTCCACCTTGCCCCCGTACGCCTCCTCGGCCGGGGTTCCCAGCACCCGCACCCGGATCCCCAGCTCGTCGGCGAGGGGGGCGAGGGCGGCCCCGGCGCCGCAGGCGGCCGTGGCGATGATGTTGTGGCCGCAGGCGTGGCCGACCTCGGGGAGGGCGTCGTACTCGGCGCAGACGACGACCTCGGGGCCGCCCGATCCGGCCCGGGCCGAGAACGCCGTCTCGAGGCCGTGGGCCGGGTATGCGACGTCGAAACCGGCCGCGGTGAGGAAGGCGACGAGGCGTTCGGAGGTGGCGCGCTCCTGGTAGGCGACTTCGGGATGCTCGTACATCCAGCGCGACAGGTCGCGCAGCTCCGCCTCGACGGCGGTGAATCGTTCGGTGGCGAGCTGTTTCGGGTCCACGGCAGGCTCCGGGTCGGCAACGGCCTTCAGGCTACCCGGCCGTATTATGGCGGGACCTCTCACGAACTCAGGAGGATCGGTGGGCGAGAACAAGGACCTGTTGAAGAAGCTGCACGAGTCGACCCGTGACCTGCGCACCCACATCGGTGGGGTCTACGACGGGTTCGGGGAGGTGTACCGCAACGCCTACGCCGACGGTGTCCTCTCGGGGACCGTGAAGGAGTTGATGGCGGTCGCCATCTCGGTGCACGACGGTTGCGACGCCTGCATCGCCTCCCACACCCGTAGCGCGGTCCGTAAGGGCGCCACCGCAGACGAGATGGCCGAAACGATCGGCGTCGCCATCCAGATGGGTGGCGGCCCCGCTTCGATTTACGCCTCGCGGGCATGGGCGGCATTCCGGGAGTTCACCGAGGATCAGCCCTGATCCTGCCCGGGCCGGAAGCGGCGCCCGGCCGATAGGCTCTCCGCCGTGACCGCCGCCATCAGCTACCTGCCGATCCCGCTCTTCGAGGTGGGTCCGTTCGTTGTCGCTCCACGGCCTCTTCGCCGGGCTCGGTTTCGTCGCCGGGCGCTGCTCATGCTGCGGGAGGTGCGGCGGCGGGGATTCAGCGCCGAGAAGGTGACCTCGGCGCTGAGCTGGGCCCTGGTCGGGGCGCTGCTCGGCGCCCGCCTCTTCACCGTGCCCGCCCACCTCTCCGATCCCGGCTACGGCCTTGGCGACGTGGTTGGCCTCGCCGGCGACTTCTCCGTCCTGGGCGGCTACGCCGGCGGCATCCTCGGCGGGATGCTGCGCTTCGCGGTGCTCGGGCTGCGGCCGCTGCCGTTCCTCGACATGTACGACGCCGGGTACGGGGCGGCCGCAGCGGGGTCCACCCCGGAAGTCGCCGCGGCCGATGCGGGCGGTGTACCGGATTCGCCGCAGCCATGAGTCGCGTCTCCGCCTAAGCTCACCGGGTTTCCATCATGCTGCTCGCCTCCATTCCCTCCCCCGCGCACAACACGATCGAGATCGGTCCGCTGACGATCCACTTCTACGGGATCATGATCGGCCTCGGTGTCCTGGCGGCCGCCCTCGTGGTGCAGCGCCGCTACACCCGGTCCGGGGCCGATCCCTCGATCCTCGAGTCGGTCATCCTGTGGACGGTGGGGATCGGGTTCCTCGGGGCCCGCATCGCCTACGTCTCGACCCATACCGGCCGCTTTGCCGGTCGTTGGTGGGCCGTGCTCTTCATCTGGGAGGGCGGGCTGGCCCTCTACGGCGGGCTCACCGCCGGCGCCATCACCGCCATCTACCTGCTGCGGAGGCGAAACGGGGACATCGCGGCGTTCACCGACGCCGGCGCCGTGGGGATTCCCCTGGCGCAGGCGATCGGGAGATGGGGCAACTACTTCAACCAGGAGCTGTTCGGGACACCGACCAACCTGCCGTGGGGTCTCGAGATCTCCCCGACCCATCGACCGGCCGAGTTCGCCAACGCCGCCACCTTCCACCCCACGTTCCTCTACGAATCTCTGTGGAACCTGCTGATCGTGATCCCGGCGATCCTGCTGCTGGAACGGCGCGGCAAGCTACCCAAGGGCGCCGCCTTCCCCCTCTACATGGTTCTGTACGGGATTGGGCGCTTCCTGATGGAGCTGATGCGCACCGATACCACGTTCCGGTTCCTCGGGTTGAGCCGCAACGCCTACGTGTCGCTGCTCGCCGTCGCCGCCGGGTCGGCGCTGCTCGCCGTCATCACCCGCCGTGCCCGTCGCGCCGCCGTGTCCACTCCGGACGGATCGGACGTGGCGGAGGACCAGGAGCTCGACTGGCTGGAGCCAACCTGAGGTCGGTGAGACGCTGGTGACGCGCTGAGGCGGCGCCGGGCGCCGCCTCAGGTCTCAGCGTATTGGATCCCGCTACATCGAGCCGTAGCCGCTCGAGGGAGGTTTCGTTCCTGCTTCGCCTTCCTTGACCTTGGTGAAGATCTCGCCGATGGCGCCGACGGATCCGAGGATTCCGCTCGTCTCCATCGGGAGGAAGATCTTCGTCGCCTGGCCGTTGGCCACGTTGACGAGGGCCTCCAGGTAGCGGATGGCGATGACGTCGGGGGTGGCGTCGCCGTTGTGGATGGCGGCAAACACCCGCTCGATCGCCTGACCTTCACCTTCGGCGACGGTCAGCTTCTGGAACTTCTCGGCCTCGGCGACCTTTTTGATCGCCTCGGCCTGACCCTCGGCCTCGAGGATGCGGGACTGCTTGACACCCTCGGCCTTGAGGATCTGCGACCGCTTCTCACCCTCGGCCTCGGTGACGATGGCGCGCCGGTCCCGCTCCGCCTTCATCTGGCGGTGCATGGCGTCGGTGACGTCGGCCGGCGGGTCGATGCGCTGGATCTCGACCCGGACCACCTTGGTGCCCCACACGTCGGTCGCCTCGTCGAGGATCTCCCGCAGCTGGGCATTGATGGTCTCACGCGAGGTGAGGGCGTCGTCGAGGTCGAGGTCGCCGATGACGTTACGCAGGTTGGTCTGGGCCAGCTTGGTGGCGGCCAGCACGAAGTTCTGCACGTTGTACACCAGCTTCACCGGATCGGTGGCCTGGTAGTACACGACGGCATCGACGGTCACCACGACGTTGTCCTTCGTGATGACTTCCTGCGGCGGCACGTCGACCACGATCTCCCGCATGTCGACTCGCCGGATGCGATCGATGAACGGGACGATCAGGTGCAGCCCCGGGTCGAGCGATTCCCGGTACTTGCCGAAGCGCTCCACGAGCCCCTGCTCGTACTGTTTGACGATCTTGAGCCCGAGCGCCGCGTACACGACGACGACGGCGACGAGCCCTCCAACTACACCGATGGCAGCCATCGAGCTTCCTCCTCTTTCTGTTGGCGTTCCTGCATGTTCATTCGGTTGTGCTTCGCGGTTCCACCACGAGACGCGCTCCTCGGACGTCGAGGACCTTGACCTCGGTGCCGACGGCGATCACGTCGTTGAGATCGGTGGTGGCGCGCCATTGCTCGGTGTCGAGGCGGACCCGGCCGGTCCCTTCGACCCGGTCGACGGCTTCGATGACGGTGCCGACCGCGTCGAGATAGCGCTTGGCGCCCACCGCGTATTGGGGCTCCTTGTCCCGCCAGGCGAATCGCCGCATGCCCCACAGCGCGGCGATGGAGGTGGCGAGGAACACCGTGAGCTGGATCCAGACCACCACGTTGAAGAAGGCGAGTGCTGCGGCGGCCACCGCCCCGATGGCGAACGGCAGCATGAACAGACCCGCGGTGATCATCTCCCCGATGCCGAGGATGACGGCGGCTCCGAGCCAAACCCAGCGCCACGTCTCGATGTCGTTCACGGTTTCCTCCTTCGGTCCAATGGCGATCAAGATCAACACGACGACGGCCAGTCCCACCAGCCAACCGTAGGCGGACCACCGTTCCCGGCGCACCCGGGCCCTGCGTTCCTGGCGCCGCCAGGCGTCGGGCGCCGCCGGGGCGCGAAACTCCGCGGCCCAGGATTCGGCGAAGGCGGCGAGGTCCGGACCGACCACGGTCTCGGGGCTCTTGCCGGCAAGCTGGGCCTCACGCAGGTGGGATTCGAGCTCGATCTTCATCTCCTCGACCCGTGCCTGCGGGACTCTGGTTCCGATCCAGTAGCGCCCGCAGTCGGCGACGACCTCGTCGACGCTCATACGATCACCCACGTGCACCTCCGTTCAGCACTTCTTCCACTCCCGCCGACAGCCGGTGCCACTCGGTCGACCAATCCGCGAGCTGTGATTTCCCGGCTGTGGCGATCCGGTAGTACTTGCGGGGCGGCCCCCCGCTCGATTCGACGAAGTAGCCCTCGATGTAACCCTTCTTCTGGAGCCGGCTGAGCAGCGGGTAGATGCTTCCTTCGCTGACCAGGTGGAGTCCGCGGTGTTGCAGCTTGTCAACCATCTCGTACCCGTAGCTCGGTTCCTCCGCGATGATCGCCAGCAGGCACATGTCCAGGACGCCTTTGAGGAGTTGGGAGCTGTGGTCCACCGGCCCGCCCTACCTTCGCAGAGAGTTCATCGGGGTGTCGCTATCATGTGTCGCCTGTTAGCTTGCGTAACCTGTTACCTTGCCTAGCAACGTAACACGAGCTGTGTAGGCTGGCAAGAGGATTCCGGAAGGAACCGCGAAACCGCGGAGCGCGACGCGGTGTCCAAAGAGTGGAGGTTCGGATCGATGGCCGATACCAGCAGACGGGTCGGGTCGATCGTCATCGCGGCGGTGCTCATCGCAGGTGCCTTCTTCATCGGGTCGTCCCTGCTCGGATGGTCGCCGTTCAAGTCCCTCCGCGGCGAGCCGTACAGCCAGGTGGGGCCGAGCGTGGTCGACAGCGTGCGGCGGTTGGCCGAGCTGACCACCGTCGAGATGGTCGAGTACACCACGGTCGACAAGGGAACCGACTTCGGGTGGCTCAACTGGGCCCGTGGCGATCGGATCTTCCTCTTCGCCGTCGCCCGCATCGGGGCCGGGGTCGATCTCGATCGGCTCTACGACAACAGCTTCGACGTGGACGAGGACAGCGGCTCGGTCACGGTGCAGCTCCCTCCCACCGAGATCACGTACGTGTCGATCGACAACGACGCTACCCGGGTCTATGACCGGGACACCGGGCTGTTCACCAAGGGCGACTCCCAGCTCGAATCCGACGCCCGCCAGGTGGCGCAGGAAGTGCTGGTCAACAGCGCACTCGAGCACGGCATCCTCGAGACCGCTCGCCAGAACGCCGAGTTGACGATGCGCGAATTCCTGCTCGGGCTCGGCTACACCGACGTCACCTTCGTCCCGCTCGCGGAATCAGCGGGCGATCCCTGAGCGAAGGGCCGAATGGCCCTCAGGGAGCGTCGGGTCACCGGGTAAGGTGACGTCGAAGGGCCAAACGTCCCAATGGGGCTCATTGCGACGGCGGTGAAGGGGAAGGGTCGTGGGGTCGTGCATGCGTACGACACGCTGACGAGAAGGGACCCACGATGCGTACCACGGGCAGATCCGAGAGTCGACACACGCGGATGTTGGAGCTCGCCGCCAGACAGGTCGCGTTGGCGGAGTCGCTCGGATTCGCCCGAATCAGGCTGAGCGCCGAAGGCTTCACCGGCGATTCGGTGATGATCCGGGGCAAATCGGTCGTCAACTTCGGCCACTGCTGCTACCTCGGCCTCAACACCGACGAGCGGCTGAAGCAGGCGGCCATCGAGGCGGTGGGCCAATACGGAGTGTCCTACTCGTCCTCACCCGGCTACACGGCCGTTGCCCTCTACTCGGAACTCGAGGAGCTGATGAGCCGGATCGTCGACGCCCACGTGGTGCTGCCGACCACGACCACGCTGGCCCATCTGGCGGCGCTGCCGGTGCTGGTGGCGCCCGACGACCTGGTGCTGATGGACGGGCAGGCCCACGCTTCGCTGCAGCTGACCGCCGATGTGCTGCGGGGCCGCGGGAGCGAGGTCTCGCTGCTGCCCCACAATGACCTGCAAGCTCTGGAGCGGGCTGTGTCGAGGGCGGCGGAAACCCACGATCGAGTGTGGTATGTCGTCGACGGGGTGTACTCGATGTACGGCGACACCGCCCCGGTCAAGGAGATCACCGCTCTGCTGGAGCGATACCCGGAGCTGCACGTCTACTACGACGATGCCCACGGATTCGGCTGGCAGGGCCTCCACGGCCGGGGACACGTGCTCAACGAGGCGCCGTTCCACCCGCGCACCGTCGTTGCCGCGGGCCTGTCGAAGTCGTTCGGTAGCGGGGGGGCAGTGCTGGCGTTCCCGGATCGTGAGATCGCGCGGCTTGTTCAGCGCTGCGGCAGCACCTTGAATTTCTCCGGCCCGATTCACCAGGCGGTGCTCGGTGCCGCCGTCGCCTCGGCCCGCATCCACCTGTCGCCTGAGCACGAGGTGCTGCAGGCCCGGATGAGAGCCCAGATCGATCTCATCAAGACCGAGCTGGTGCGGCACCAGTTGCCGGTGATGGCACTCGAGAACACGCCGATCTGGTACGTGCGCCTCGGCAGTCCGGATCGGGTGGGAGACGCGGCCCAGCGACTCCTGGACGACGGGTTCTTCGTCAACGTCGCCTCGTTCCCCTTGGTCTCGATCAAGCACGGTGGCCTACGGTTCATGAACTCCTTGCAGCACAGCGACGATCAGATCCTGGCCCTGATCGACTCGCTGGCACGGCACGTTCCCCAGGTCCTGGAGACGCCGGACGAGGACGTCGACCTGCGTTCGTACGAGTAAGGATTGAGAGGTCCCCTCCCGGCGTCTGAGAGGGATGCTTTATTGCGGGCGGCCTGCGACCGATAGCAGGTGGAATGCAGGTCGCTCGTCTCGAAACGCCTGGTAACGAAGTGCGCCCGTCGCCGGCGGCGATGCCGCGCTTGGCCGTGTTGGTGCTAGTCCTGCTCGGGATCGGCATCCTGGCCGTCCTCGTCTTCCCGGGTGCCGGGGAGGCCATTGGGTCCGTCGGCATCATGGTGGGCAACGGTGGCGCCGGCGTCCTCTTCGTCTCGAAGGCGCGCGCCTTTGAAGGACGGGAGCGCCTCGCCTGGTCGCTGGTCGGAGCCGGCATGCTCGTGGGCTGTGTCGGAGTGGCGACGGTGGGCGTTGTCAGCCTGGTTGTCGACACGGTGCCGGCCTTCGGCCCCCTCGACTTCTTCTTCATCGTGGCGTACGCGATCATCGTGGCCGGGTTCGCCGCCCTGCCTCACGTCACCGGCAACTCGATTCAGCGGGTCCGCGTCTTCCTCGACGGGCTGGTGGGCGCGGTGTCGATCGCGGCCCTCGTCTGGCTCGGGCTGCTCGAAGGCGTGCTCCGGGAACTCTCCGGGACGCCGACCTGGGAGCGCTGGCTCGGAGCCGTCTATCCCCTCATCGACATCGTCGGCCTCGTCGTGGTGATGATCGTCACGATTCGCCGCACCCACCTGCGCTTCGACAGGCGGCTCTGGTTGTTCGGGGCCGGCCTCCTCGCCCAGGCCCTCGCCGACGTCTCCTTCCTGGTGTCGGGGGTGGGGCGCTCGTTCGAAGAGGCCAAGCCGGCCTACCCGCTCTACCTGGTGGCGGCGTCCTTCTACCTGGCCACGGCGCTCAACCTGCATCGTGCCCCCAGCGCCCGTGAGTACCCGGAGCGGGCGGTGCCCTGGTGGGCGATGGTTGCCCCCTACGGCACCGCCGTGCTCATGGCCGGGTTGCTCGTCAGCAGGATGTGGAACGCCGACTTGAGCGGCACCGATCGCACCCTGCTCTTCGCCGCGCTCTTCGTGGCGGTCCTGGTGGTGGCGCGACAGGTGGTGGCTATCCGGGAGAACCGGCAACTGGTGGAGCGGCAGCGCGGCGATCTGGTGTCGTCGATCTCCCACGAGCTGCGCACCCCGCTCACGTCGGTGGTGGGGTTCCTCAGCCTGATGATGGAGGTGAAGGACCAGCTCGACATCGAGGAGTGGCAGGAGATGGCGGGCCTCGCCTATCAACAGGCCTCCTACATGGCGCGCATCGTCTCCGACCTCATCATGCTGGCCCGCGGCGATCCCGGCGAGATGCAACTCGACGAATCGGTGCTGGTGGTCCGAGATCAGATCGATCGGGCGACACGCATGGTCGAGTCGGCGTCGAGGGGCACCACCGTGCAATGCCCGGACGACATGATGGCGGTGCTCGACGGGGACCGGCTCCAGCAGGTGCTGCTCAACCTGATCTCGAACGCGGTGCGCTACGGAGGTTCCCGGCGCTTGGTGCGTGCCGGGCGCGCCGGACATGATCTCGTCATCGAGGTCCACGACGACGGGCCGGGCGTTCCCCGCAAGAACCAGCTCATGATCTGGGAGCGTTTCGAGCGCGGCGTCAACCGCTTCAACGCCAGCGCCCCGGGCTCGGGGATCGGGCTGGCGGTGGTGGCGGCGGTGGTGGCCGCCCACCGCGGCGCCGCCAGCTACCGGCGCTCCGAGGTGCTCGGCGGCGCCTGCTTCGAGATCACGTTCCCGGGCCGGATCATCGAGGTCGAGGAGGAGGAGAGCGGGCCGCCGGAGGCGGAGGCCCGGGCCAACTGAGGCGCCGCGCTCAGATCTTCTCGAAGCCGAGGTGGTCTCCGGCTCCCACCACCCGCACCGTATCGCCGTCCCGGTAAACGCCTTCGAGCAGCTCGAGGGCGAGCGGGTCGCCGATGGTGCGCTGCATGAGCCGTTTCAGAGGCCGGGCGCCGTAGCTCGGGTCGTATCCCTCGGAAGCCAGCCAGTCGGCCGCCTCCGGGGTCAGCTCGAGATCGATGCGCCGCGCCGCCAGCCGTGCTCGCAGGTGCCCGAACTGGATGTCGACGATGCGGCGCAGGTCGTCCCTGGTCAGACGGGCGAAGACGACGATGTCGTCGACCCGGTTGAGGAACTCGGGCCGGAAGTGGCTGTGGACCGCCTTCATCACCCTCTCCTTCACCGCGGCGTCGGGGAGATCCGGGTCGATGAACTCGGATCCCAGGTTCGACGTCATGATCAGCACGGTGTTGGTGAAGTTGACCGTGCGGCCCTGGCCGTCGGTGAGGCGTCCCTCGTCCAGCACCTGGAGCAGGGCGTTGAAGACCTCGGGGTGGGCCTTCTCGACCTCGTCGAGCAGCACCACCGAATAGGGCCGGCGCCGTACCGCTTCGGTGAGCTGGCCGCCCTCGTCGTATCCGACGTAGCCGGGAGGGGCGCCGATGAGGCGGCTCACCGAGTGCTTCTCCATGTACTCCGACATGTCGATGCGGACCATCGCCCGCTCGTCGTCGAAGAGGAACTCGGCGAGGGCGCGCGCCAACTCGGTCTTCCCGACCCCGGTGGGGCCGAGGAAGATGAACGAGCCGATGGGACGGTCGGGGTCGGCGAGCCCGGCCCGGCTGCGGCGCACCGCGTTGGCAACCGCGGTCACCGCTTCCTCCTGCCCGACGACCCGGGCGTGCAGGTGGGCTTCGAGCCGCACCAGCTTCTCGACCTCTCCCTCCATGAGGCGGGAGACCGGGATGCCGGTCCAGCGGGCTACCACCTCGGCGATGTCCTCCTCGTCGACCTCCTCCTTGAGCATGGTGAGGTCTGCCTGCAGTTCGGCCAGACTCTCCTGGTTCGCCACGAGCTGCTTCTCGAGCTCGGGGAGCGCGCCGTAGCGGAGTTCGGCGGCGAGCTGCAGATCGCCGCCGCGCTCGGCGCGTTCGGCTTCCGCCCGTTGCTCCTCGACCTGCTGCTTGGTGGCGCGGATGGCGTCGATCCGCTCCCGCTCCAGCTGCCAGTGGGCGGTGAGGCGATCCAGCTCCTCACCGAGGTCGGCCAGCTCCTGCTCGATGGCCCCCAGCCGCTCCAGGGACGCTGCATCCGTCTCCTTGGTGAGGGCGTTCTTCTCGATCTCGAGCTGGCGGCGGCGCCGCTCCAGCTCGTCGATCTCCTCCGGCATCGAGTCGATCTCGATGCGGAGCCGGGAGGCCGCCTCGTCGATGAGGTCGATCGCCTTGTCGGGCAGGTTGCGGGCGGTGATGTAACGATCCGACAGCACCGCGGCGGCGATCAAGGCGGAGTCGGTGATGCGAACCCCGTGGTGCACCTCGTACCGCTCCTTGAGCCCGCGCAGGATGCCGATGGCTTCCTCGACGCTGGGGGGCTCGATGAGGATCGGCTGGAAACGGCGCTCCAGGGCGGCGTCCTTCTCGATGTGCTTGCGGAACTCGTCGAGCGTGGTGGCACCGATCATGCGCAGCTCACCGCGCGCCAGCATCGGCTTGAGCATGTTGGAGGCGTCCATCGAGCCTTCGGCGGAGCCGGCGCCCACGATGGTGTGCATCTCGTCGATGAAGGTGATGATGCCGCCGGCGGCCGCGGCGATCTCGTCGAGGACCGCCTTGAGGCGCTCCTCGAACTCGCCGCGGTACTTGGCCCCGGCCACCATGGCGCCGAGGTCGAGGGCGACGATGCGCTTGTTCTTGAGACCCTCGGGGACGTCGGCGTCGACGATGCGCTGGGCGAGGCCCTCCACCACCGCGGTCTTACCGACGCCGGGCTCGCCGATCAGCACCGGGTTGTTCTTGGTACGGCGGGACAGCACCTGGATGACACGCCGGATCTCGTCGTCACGGCCGATGACCGGGTCGAGCTTGCCCTGCCCGGCGAGCTGTACGAGATCGCGTCCGTACTGCTCGAGCGGCGCCAGGGTGTCCTCGGGGTTCTGACCGGTGACCCGCTGGCTGCCGCGTACCTCGGCGAGCGCGGCGAGGGCGGCGTCAGGGGTGAGGCCTTGATCACGCAGGAGCCGGCCGACCTCGGTGGCGGACTCCGCCAGCGCCAGCAGCAGGTGTTCGACGGAGACGTATTGGTCCTTCATCGTTCGCATCTGCTGCTCGGCCGCCTCGAGCACGGCCACGGTCTCGGGGGAGAACGTGACCTCGCCGGCATCGCCGTAGACCCGGGGGACACGCTCCAGGGCAGCGCCCACCGCGGCGCGTAGCTCGGCCGGGTGAACGGAGAGCTTGGCGAGGAGGGGGTAGACGATGGTGTCGGGCTGGCCGAGCAGTGCCTCGAGGAGGTGGGCGGGGCCGACGTGCTGATGGCTGCTCCCGGCGGCTCCGTCGCGGGCAGCCAGGATGGCCTGCTGTGCCTTCTGGGTGAAACGATTGATGTCCATACGATCCTGCAATCCTGCGAACGACACTGCTAGAGACAACGCCGATACTAGCATCGATATGCCAAGAAACCTTAGTGTCTTACTATCAGATCAGGAGACCGATGCGGCAGTTCTTCGATCGGGGCGGATGGTGGGTCGTCGGGCAGTTCCTGTTGTTCGGCCTCATCGCGGTCGCCCTCGCCGTCACCGGTGGTGATCCCCCGGTGTGGCTCGCCGTTACCGGCGCCGTGGCCGCGATCGGTGGCACGGCCATGGGCGTGTCCGCCGCCTGGCAGATCCGGCGCCAGATCTCGGCGCTGCCGGTGCCGCAGCCGGGGGCTCCCCTCAACCGGCGCGGTGCCTTCCGCCTGGTGCGGCATCCGATCTACGGGGCCCTGGTGCTGGGAAGCACCGGGCTGGCGGCGATGGACGCCAACGCCCTCGCCCTCGCCGGCAGCGTGGCGTTGCTGTTCCTGTTCGAGGGAAAGACCCGGCTCGAGGAGCGCCTCCTCACCGCCCAGTACCCCCAATACGGCGCCTACCGGCGGAAGGTGCCACACCGGCTCCTGCCCTGGCTGCTCTGAGGCTCAGGGGTAGAAGCCGGCGATCTCCCCGGCGTCGTACACGGTCTCGCAGGGGATGCCGTTCCCGTCGGCGTCCATCCGGTTGGGCGCTCCCTCCAGCAGCCAGTAGGCAACCGCCGCCGCGTAGTCACCGCCGGCGGCGACGACGTCGCGGCAGAACAGCCCGGCGGTGGCGGGGGCGGGGGCGTAGAAGGCATCGATCTCGGCTGCCGGGTAGACCGTCTCGCACGGGATCCCGTTCCCGTCGGCATCCATCCGATCGGGCCGGCCGTCCTCCACCCAATACCCCACCGCCAGGGCGTAGTCGTAGCCGTCGTCTGCCAGGTCGGCGCAGAGCGGGGCGCCGGACGGCCTCGACTCGACGGTGGCGGTGAGGAACGCGTCCTGCCAGGCGGGCCGGTCGGGCGGATCGGTGTCGAGCAGCTCCCGCCATTCGTCGTCGTTGAGCCGCCCCAACTCCTCATCGCGCCAGAACTCGTAGTACGAATAGACCCCGCCGACGGCGAGCTGCATCTGCCCGGCATCGTTGGGCACCAGCACGTAGAGGCGGTCGATGCGGCCGGTGCCGATCTCGAGGTAGGCGAAGGAGCTGCGCATGATGTCGGCCACGATGGCGGCGTCGGTGTCGTCGGCCGAAGGAGCGCCCAGGTCGGGATCCCAATCGGACGTCTCCACCCACAGTCCCTCGAGAATGGAGCCGATCGCCTCCAGCCAGGCGTTGTCCTCCTCCGAGATGGGGAGGCCGGCCAGCTCGTCGTCGGCGATGCGCCCGAACCGCGCCAGCATGGTCCCGACGTCGTCGAGCATGCTGCTCATGTCGTCGACCGGGTCGATCAGGCCCCGGTCGGTGAGGCCGTCCTGAAGCAGGCCGACCGCCGCCGCCATGCGCTCGAAAGCGACCGGATTGGGCTCCACCCAGTGGCGGGGCGCCACCTCGGGCGGTTCGAAGCCGCCCTCGGCGGCGAAGGATTGCTTGGCGTAGAGGATCGTGTCGTGTTTCAGCTCGGCGTAGGAGCCGAGACCCGACTGCAGGTCCTTGGCGGCCCAGGTGTCGGTCTGCATGAACGGCGGGTACGCCTCATCGTGATCGACCCATACCGGCTCCAGCGCATACAGCCAGGCGTCGTAGACCGTCGCCGCCCAGTCGTCGGCGGTACGGTCGGCCAGCATCTCCCGCATCAGGTCGAGCTGCTCGTCGAAGTGCAGGTAGTCCGTCAGGTCCTGCTCCTCCAGGATGCGGTAGGCGAGGCTGGAGTCGAGAGCGGCCACCAGGTCGAGCGGGGAGGTGTAGGTGCGCATGTGATCGGGCTCGCCGACGTTGGGGTAGCGGAGCTGGTCGAAGACGAAGGAGTCGATGACGAAGCGGGCGCCCATGATCCGCACCGAGGCCGCCTCGGGATCGATGCCGACGGCACGGGTGGCAATCAGCGCCGCGGCGCCCTGCTCCGCCGCAGCCGTGGTGAGCAGGGTCGGATCCGCCTGCCAGCCGGGGGCCGCCGTGTCGGCGGCGGCGGCCAGCTCCTGGGGGGTGTAGTCGTCGGCCATGCCCACCAGGAAAGCGGTCGGCTCGTAGATGAGCCGCCAGCCCTCTTCCAGAGACGGGTCGGAGAGCAGGGCGCGGGAGACGAGGGCGCCGACTTGGATCGCCTCCGGCTCCTCGACCGGGAAGGCGGCCTGGCCCAGCAGCGACATGGCCCGGAAGTAGCGCTCGAGGTCGGCGTTGCGGGTGTAGTGCCCGCGCGGTTTGAACTGGGAGTAGTCGGTGCAACTCGCAACGGACACGAGTGGGTTGCACTCCCCGACGCCGACGGTGGGGGATTCGGTCAGCTCGGTGGCGGCGAGCGCCAGGGCGATCTCCTCCTGGGCGAGCGGGCCGATCGGTCCGACGTCGAGCCCGAGCAGGCCGGCGGCAGCCTCGGCGTATTGGGCGGCACGGTCGGCCTGGTCTGCCAGGGCGGTGCTCGCCAGCTCGTCCCGCTGGGCCCGGGTCGCCGTCACCAAACCGGAGACGACGTCTTCGAGGATGGGGAGCAGGGTGTACTGCTCCAGGTCGCGCAGCGCCTTGGAGAAGGCGAGGTGCATGAAGTGGTACCCGACGTCGGTGGTGACGAAGAACGTCTCGCCGCCGTACATGTAGCTGGCGTAGGCGTGCTGGAACTGGAGGAAGCCGGCGGGTTCGATGGCGGCGCCGTCGGTGAGCAGCTTGGCGGCGGTGTCCGGCTCCAGCTCCAGCCACTCTGGCATGAGCACGCCGTCGAGGTTCGAAGGGAGGTCGAAATCGAGTGCTGGCGAGGGCTCGCTCCGCAGCGGGATCGCTTCGAAGGCGGCGAAGGCCGGTAGCGCTCGGGGCAATCCGGCGATGCCGGCTCCGTCCGGTGGGGCGATGGTCGTGGTGGTGGAGGGCGCCGTCGTGGTCGTGCCGGCCGCGGCCGTGGTGGTGGTCGCCTCCGTCGACGTCGTGGTGTCCTCTGCGCCGCCTCCGGTACAGGCGGGCAGAAGCAGTATCAATGCGAGAAGGGCAATCCGGACGGATCTCATGCCAACCCCCGGGTCATGGCCGCCGAGCGCGACCGCGCCCCCATCATGCCACCAATTGCCACGGGTGCGCCGAATCCAGATTCCGGAGAGCTCGCCGGTGTCCGTCTGCCGCTACCGGCCGACGATCAACGGGTCGGACGCCCCGTTTCCGTCGACGTCGCCGCAGCCCGGAACGCCCGGGCCGGGGAGCTCCGCCGGGACGGTGAAGCCGAATCCATGCCACACCCAGGCGGCGGTGGCGACCACCGCCGGGTCGTGCAACTCGTCGAACGCCAGGGCGATCGAACCGTCACACGCCGCCACTGCGGCGACCGGCCGGAACAGGGTGCCCGCCACCCACACCGGAGTGAAACCGTCGGCGGCATAGACGCCGAGGTGGGCGCTGCGACCCGCCGCGTCCTCCCAATCCTGATCGGGTGCGGCGCGGTTGACCGGATTGGGGTGATACGGGCGGCGGAACGACACCACGAGCTCGGGATCGCCGTCGCCGGTCACGTCGCCGCGGGAGGCGGCGACGAGGTCGCCGCCCGTGAAGTGCTCCGCCAGCCCGGGCGGCGCAGCCGGGATCCGGGCCGGGACGTCCCGGACCAGCTGCCACCAGTCGAGGTCGAGCAGTGCCGCGTCCCCGGGCGGGAGGTCCCATGCGATCGGCCCGACCCGTTGCTGAGGATGCGCCGCGGTCCCGCTGCGGTAGGCGATCACCCCGCCGGCGTCGGCCAGGATTTCGAGCACGCCCCCGGTTTCGGTGACGTCACGTTCCTGGTCGAAGAGGAAGTTCCCGAGGCTGGTGGCGACCACCGCCGGCCGGTCGCCCGGCAGCACCGAGATCGGTTGGGTGACGTGGGAGCCGTGGCCCCACACGACGTCGGCCCCCCAGGAGACGACGTCGCCGGCGAGTCGCTCCATGCCCGGATCCGTCTCCGGGAGGTATTCGATGCCGCCGTGGAGGGAGACGACGACGACGTCGGCGGCGGTGCGGGCCGCCCTGACCCGCCGTTCCACGTCCTCGCCGATGTAGGGGGCGACGCCGGCCGTGGTGGCGGTGGCGGCGAGCCCCTGTCGGGTGGCATCGAAGGCCAGGAAGGCAACGGTGACACCCTCGACCTCGATGAGCAGAGGTGCGGCGGCGGCGTCGTCGTCGGATCCACCGCCCACCACGCGCATCCCGGCCGCCTCGATCGCCTCGACGGTGTCGGTGACCGACGCCGGTCCGGCGTCCCCGGCGTGGTTGTTGGCGATCGCGGCGACGTCGAACCCGGCCGCCGCCAGGAGCCCGGCCGTGGCGGGATCGGCCTCGAGGGCGTTCGGGTTCTCTGCGAGGTGGGGCCGGGTGGTGAGCGGCGACTCGAGGTTGGCGGCTGCCACGTCCGCCCCGGAGACGGTGTGGCGGATGTGCTCGAAGACGCCGTCCGGGTCGGCGGCGGCCACCGGCGCCACGCCCCGGCCGAGCATGACGTCACCCACCAGCAGGATGTGGGCCACTCCCGCCGCTTCGGGTGGCGTGTCCGGGGTGGTCGTCGTGGTGGTGGCGGCGGTCGTGGTGGTGGGAACGGCGGGCGAGGTGGTCGTGCTGGTGCCGTCCGGCACGGTGCCGGTGGTGCACCCTGCCGCCAAGCCCGCGACGACCACCGCGGCGAGGAGGCGGCGCGGTCTCACCTGCGCCTCCCCGTCGCTGCCGAGCGGTGAAACGCCACGGCCGGCTCGCGAGTCCAACCCGCGAGTACTGTCGGGAAGTCCGACCCGAGGAGGAGTGGGATGAGGAAGATCTTCGACGAGTTCAAGGACTTCGCCTTCAAGGGCGATCTGATCACACTGGCCGTCGCGTTCGTCATGGCGATCGCCTTCGGGGCCGTCATCGGCGCGGTGGTGGATGACTTGGTCATGCCGATCGTGGGCATCATCTTCGGTGAGCCGAGCTTCAATGGTCTCACGTGGACGATCAACGACTCGATCATCTACTGGGGGAGCTTCGTGTCCGCCGTCGTCAGGTTCCTGGCGATCGCTTTTGGCGTGTTCTTCTTCGTCGTCAAGCCGTACACCATGTTCCGGGCGCGGATGAGCGCCGGTGAGGAGCAGGCCCCGGCCCCGTCCGAGGAGATCCGGCTGCTGACCGAGATCCGCGACGCGGTGCGCCGCCAGCCGTAACCCGCCGGTCACTCACCGCGGCGCGGCTCTCCGGACCGGGGGTCACGGCCGCGCCGCCGCCAGCGGCGCCAGGAGGCGCTCCAGCTCCGTGTGGAGCTTCGCGACCGCCTCCCGGTCCCACCTACCCGGGTCGTCGCGAAGGAACGAGGTGTGGTCGACCCGGTTGTCGAACACGGCCACCGGGAGGTTGTGGCGCTCACCGGAGGTGGTCGTCACCGCGAGGTGGGTGCCGCCTCCCTGGTCCCGCAACCACATGAGGTCGTCGACGCCGTAGTCGTGGCGCAGCACCGGCTCCGGCACCCCGTGATGAAGGATCGAGGCGTCGCCCTCGATCCCGGGCCGGGCCCGCTCCCGGTTGCGGCGCCGGCTCTCCTCGGGGGTCACCCAGACGTAGAGCACCGCGGCCCGGTCCAAAATCCGGGGGGACAGCAGCCCGAGCGAGGAGCGGTATCCGTAGGGAGCCGACAGGGGCATCCACGCCCCCTCGGGTCCGCCGCGGGCGAACTCGATGATCACGGTGTGTCCGGCGAGGCTGGGGGCGGCCTGACGAAGCTTCTGCCGGAGCAGCGCCGCCGCCTCTTCTTCGATCGCCACCTCGAGATCGTGACGAAGGCCGGCCGGGACAGCATCGAGGAAGGGATCCGCCCCGGCGTTGCCGCGGGCCCGATCCAACCGGCCCAGCAGCCACGGTGCGGCCCGCACCGGATGCGCCAACGGCCGGGTCAGGTCGGCATAGTCCTCGTCGAGGAGCAGGGTGAGCGTTTCCCAGTCGCGCGGATCCTGCATCGGGTCGGTGTCGGAGGCGAAGAACACGGGATCGTGGCCCCGGCTGTGCAGCTCGTGTGAGATCCGTCGCATCAGGTGGACGTAGGGGTAGTCGTCGAGCTGCCGGGTCGGCCCGACGTGGAGGTCACGACGGGCCACCTCCGGATCGAGGTGCTCCAGGTAGCGGCGGATCTCCGACTTGCCCGAGGCCGGAAGGGCCAGCAGCAGCAGGATGTCGAGGACGTCGGCGGTCACCAGGGCACCCTAGAGCACCACCCGCAGCCGGGCGACGGCCCGGGGGCGCCTTCGCCGAGTACCCTCTCGGCGATGATTCCGCTGCGCATCGTCGAGAGTGAGCGAGAGGGCTTCGACCAGCCGGTCGTCGAGTTGTGGCGGGACGACGAGTTCATCGGGATGGTCTTCTGGGACGAGGACGTCGTCGTGGTTCAGATCTACCCCGACGACGCCGGAGACGTCCACGACCTCGAAGCGCGGGACCTGATGCGGGTGCTCGAGCTGGCGGAACGGATCGTCGCCCCCGACGAGTACTCGGACGACGAACAGGGCGACTTCGAGATCCGGATCGCCCCGACGGACGGAGGCGACGGGTGGGGGAACGAGGACCCGGCGACGCTGCAGCTCGTGGCGGAGTTCGACCCGCAGGCCGCCCACCGCACCGCCGACGGCGAGGGGTTCTTCCCGCTCGGGGTGGCCGAAGCCTTCATCGAGCGCTGCGAGGAAATCGGGCTGGCCGTGGTCGAGATGGAGGGGTTCGATCTGGAGGGGGAGGCCCTGGTGCCCCGCCCCAACCTCAACCTGACCGTCCGGGCCCCCGGCATCGACGAGTGGAGTCTGTTCCGGTCCGTCGCCAACGGCCAGGCGCGCGACACCCTGGCCTCGTGGCGGCCGCGGCCGACGTTGGTGGTCGCTTTTGTGGTCCAGGAACCCGGCGGCGACACCTTCGTGGCGTAGCCGGAAACCGTTCCGGGGGCGGCCGGCGGTCAGCCGGGGTCGGACGGGTACCCCTGGTGACGCAGGCGCCGAATGATGGTGACGATCTCGTCGACCCGGTTGGCGGCATCGTTGCTGAGGCCCAGCTCGTAGGCGGGGAGGTGGCCGATCGCGGCGGCCAGCGGGAAGAGCTGGGCCAGGGTCGGGCCGTCGGTGGCAACGGCGCAACTCCCGACCACCGTCTGTACCACCGTGGGGGGATCGCCGCCGGACACCACCCCGCGGGGTTGGTCGTGGTGGCGGGGGAGCACGGCGGCGGCAACGGGAAAGAAGCCGCGGCCCATCACCTCGGTGCCCAGCTCGTAACGACGGCGTGGATCGCCCATCAGTTCCCGTCCCGGCGCCGGAACCCCGGCGACCAGCTCCCCGGGAACCGCCGGCGGTTTCGGGATCCCACTCACCTCGGGACCCGTCGGCCCCATCCGGATCGCGACGTGATCGTCGGAAAGGATGCGCCAGCCGTCCGCGAGGGCGGCGTAACAGGTGGTCGACTTGCCTTGGCCGCTGGTACCCAACACCAGGAGGGCGGCGCCGTCACGTCCCACTGCCGCGGCGTGGAGCAGGTAGCGGTCCTGTGCCGCTAGCAGGTGCCCCATCACCCAGAGGAACACGCGGCGGAACACGAACCAGCTGTTGGTGGTGGGCCCCCCGATCACAGCTTCGGTGCCGGCGACCCGGGCCGTCACCCCGCCGGCATGGCGCAACCAGAGCCCGTCGGGACGGGTCCACACGTCGACGTCGTCGTGGGCCTGATCCGGGGCGCCGTCCGGGGTGGGGGGCGCCGCGGTGCCGAAGATCACCGAGATGACGGGTTCGAGGTCGGTCGGCGGTTCGAGGCCCAGCATCGAAGCCATGGCAGCCGCCCGGTCGGGTGTGACGCCGGTGAAGCGGGTGGCGACGCCGGCGACTTCGATGGTGCGGCCCGTCAGGAACGCTGTCGTGATCGAATCCATCGGGCCAGCATGGTATCGGGCGGCCGGGTCGGCGGGTTTCCCCGATTGCCTAGCTAAATGTGGGCTAGCCGACTCAGGAATTCTTTCCCCTGGCGGCTTCGATCCATACACTTCCGCCGTACCTTTGCTCGGGAACCGAAAGGAGGGGAGGCATGAGCTACCAAGCTCCGGCGATCGTCGATCGCCAGGCAGTCGAGGGTCTGATGATCGTTCTGGTCCAGGGCAGCGACTTGGCCGCGACCAGGTAGGCGCTCATCGCCGTCGTGTGACTCCCGGGCCGCGAGGGGTGGGCAATTCCTCACATGGCCTGGGCGTCATTCGTTCCAGGGAGACGTCAGCAGGAAGGCAGGAAGATCGTGAAGTACGAAGCTCCGATGATCGTCGATCGCCAAGCGGTCGAGGGTCTGATGATCGTTCTGGTCCAGGGCAGCGATTTCAACATCCCCAACTAGGCGCTCGTCGCCGTCGTGTGACTCCCGGGCCGCGAGGGGTGGGCAATTCCTCACATGGCCTGGGCGTCATTCGTTCCAGGGAGACGTCAGCAGGAAGGCAGGAAGATCGTGAAGTACGAAGCTCCGATGATCGTCGAGCGCCGGACCGTCGCCGGTTTGCTCGTCGACAACCAGATCTCGAGCGACCAGATCCTCAGGTTCTAGGTTCCGCCCGGTCGCGATCCAGGCGAATCCCGAGAGTGCAGTGGCGCCTGATCTACTCGAAGAGGCGGCGACGACGAACGTCGGGAAGGTTGCGGCGGGTCCGCACCGTCACCGTGTGCACCGTCCCCTCGTCGGGGACCGGGCGGCCACTGTGCCGGATCTCGGCCTCGCCGAGCAGACGACGCAGCCGGTCCACCTGGCCCCGCAGCCGCCGGTTCTCCTCCTGCAGGTCGAGGATGCGGCGCACCCCCTCGAGGTTGACGCCGCGTGACGTCAGCTCCTGGATGAGGCCCAGTCGCTCCAGATCCTCGTCCGAGTAGCGGCGGGTGCCGCCCGGGGTGCGGAAGGGCTCGATCAGCCCTTTGCGCTCGTAGATGCGGAGGGTCTGGGGATGCACCCCGGCCAACTCGGCGGCAACCGAGATGATGTAGACCGCACTGTCCTTCTGCGCCATCGTTCACACCCCCAGGTGTGCTCTCGGGTTCTCGCCCGGATGCTCGTCACGCAGCCGCTTGAGAACGGTCTTCTCTTCGTCGGTCAATTCGGTGGGCACCACAACCTCCACGGTGACCAGGAGGTCGCCCTTGCTGCCATCGGCCGCCTCGATCCCCTGTCCCCGCACCCGGAAGGTCTTCCCACTCGGGGTGCCGGCCGGGATCCGGAGCCGAACGGAGCCGGCCAGGGTCGGGACCTTGATGTCGGCTCCCAGGGCCACTTCGGGGTATGTGACCGGGACGGTGAGCGTGAGGTTCTTTCCGGTGCGGCCGAAGACGGGATGGGAGGCGACCCGGACCGTCACGTAGAGATCTCCGGGCGGGCCGCCATTGGCCCCCGTTCCGCCCTTGCCCTTGATCCGGATCCGGGCGCCGTTCGCCACGCCCTTCGGGATCTTGACCTTGACGACCTGGCCGTTGAGGTTGAGGGTTTTCGTCGCTCCCCCGATCGCCTCGTGGAAGGTGAGCCCGATCTCCGACGAGAGATCCTGGCCCGGGCGCGGACGCCGGGTGCCGGTGCCGCCGGCCCGGCCGAAGAGATCTCCGAGGCCGCCGAACAGGTCGAAGGGCGATCCACCGCCCCCGCCGAGGAGATCCTCGACCCGCACGTACTGCTGGTCGCCGCTGGGCCCGCCCACGAAGTAGCCCATGTCGCGGACGTGGTCGTACTCCTTGCGGGTTTCCTCGTCACCGAGCACCTCGTAGGCCTCGTTCACTTCCTTGAAGCGGGTCTCGGCGTCCAGATCGCCGGCGTTGGCGTCGGGGTGGAATCGCTGGGCGAGCTTGCGGTAGGCCTGCTTGATCTCTTTGGCGGACGCGCTCTTCTCGACGCCGAGCACGGCGTAGTAGTCGGTGTCGAGCCATTCCTTCCTCATGACCTTCACGCGTGCTCCACGGTCACCAGGGCCGGCCGGATGACACGACCCCGCAGGGTGTATCCGCGCCGCAGCTCCCGGACGATCAGCTCGCTCTCTCCTTCCTTGCTCGGTCCGGCGACCGCCTCGTGGACGGCCGGGTCGAAGGGGACGCCGTCGGCCGGAATGGGGGCGAAGCCCTCTCCGGCGAGTGTCTCGATCAGGCGATCGTGGGTCGAGCGGAGCCCTTCGAGGATGGACGCCTCGGCCGCCGACGCGGCCTCGTAGCCGAGGGCGGCGTCGAAGCTGTCGAGCGTCGGCAGCAGCCGCTCGATGAGCCGCTGCGAGGCCCGTAACGCCATGTCGGCGTGGTCGCGCTCGGTTCGCTTCCGGTAGTTGTCGAACTCGGCCGCCACCCGCTGCAGCGTGTCCAGGTACTCACCGGCCTCGGCACGCGCCTCGGCGACGGCGGTCAGCAGCCGTGGCACGGCATCCGCCGGGTCCTTGGGAAGATCCAGCCCGAGGTCGGCGGCGCTGGCCGCACTCGGCGCGGGCTCGACGACCTCGAGCTCGGCGCCGCCGATCGGCTCCTCGTCGCCGAGGAGATCGTCCAAGGCCTCGTCGGGGGTGGGGACGTGGTCTTCCGGCAATGCGGTGTGCTCACTCAAGTCGTTGCGGCGAGGAGGGCTCAACCTTCCTCGCCTTCCTCCACGATCTCGGCTTCGACAACGTCGTCGCCGTCGCCCGGCGCCTCACCGGCCGACTCGGACTCGCCGGACGTCTGCGAGGCCTCGTAGATCCTCTGGCCAAGGATCTGGGAGGCGGTCAGCGTCTCCTGGGTGGCCTTGGTCAGCTCTTCGGTGGCGGCGTCGTCGCTGAGCAGCTTGCGCAGCGCCGTGATCTTGTCCTCGATCTCGGCCTTCTCGTTGTCGCTGAGCTTGGAGCCGTGCTCGCCGAGCATCTTGTCGGTCTGGTAGGCGACGTGATCGGCCTGATTCCTCGCTTCGGCGTGCTCCCGCCGCTGGGTGTCCTCGTTGGCGTGCTCCTCGGCATCGTGCACCATGCGCTCGATCTCGTCCTGGACCAGTGCGGTGCCGCCGGTGATCGTCACCTGCTGCGACTTGCCGGTCCCCAGATCCTTGGCGGACACCGAGACGATGCCGTTGGCGTCGATGTCGAAGGTGACCTCGATCTGCGGCACGCCCCGCGGGGCGGGAGGGATCCCGGGCAGCTTGAAGCGCCCCAACGACTTGTTGTCGCTGGCCATGGTCCGCTCGCCCTGCAGCACGTGGATCTCGACCTCGGGTTGGGCGTCGGCCGCCGTGGTGAAGATCTCGCTGCGCCGGGTCGGGATGGTCGTGTTGCGCTCGATCATGCGGGTGAAGACCCCGCCCTCGGTCTCGACGCCGAGCGTCAGCGGCGTGACGTCGAGGAGGAGGATGCCCTTCACGTCTCCCTTGAGCACGCCGGCCTGGACGGCAGCGCCAAGAGCGACGACCTCATCCGGGTTGACGCCCTGATGAGGGTCCTTCCCGGCGAGTTCACGCACCAGGCTCTGGACCGTGGGCATGCGGGTCGATCCACCAACCAGGATCACGTAGTCGATGTCCTCGACCTTGACCCCTGCGTCCTTGATGGCCTGCTTGAACGGGGCGCGGGTGCGCTCCACCAGATCCTCGGTCATGTGCTCGAACTCGGCGCGGCTCAAGGTCTGCAACATGTGGATCGGGCCGCTCGAGGTGGCGGTGATGAACGGAAGGTTGATCTCGGTCTCGGCCACCGACGACAGCTCGATCTTGGCCTTCTCGGCGGCTTCCTTGAGCCGGGTGAGGGCCATCGGGTCGGCGGCGAGGTCGACTCCGTGCTCGTTCTTGAACTGCTCGACCAGCCAATCGATGATGCGCTGATCCCAGTCGTCACCGCCGAGGTGGGTGTCACCGCTGGTGGACTTGACCTCGAAGACCCCCTCGCCGATCTCGAGCACGGAGACGTCGAACGTCCCGCCCCCGAGGTCGAAGACGAGGATCTGCTGGTCGTGGCTCTTGTCGAGGCCGTAGGCGAGGGCCGCCGCGGTCGGCTCGTTGACGATGCGGAGCACCTCGAGCCCGGCGATCTGGCCGGCTTCCTTGGTGGCCTGACGCTGGGCGTCGCCGAAGTAGGCGGGCACGGTGATGACCGCTTCGGTGATGGTTTCCCCGAGGAACGCCTCGGCGTCCCGCTTCAGCTTCTGGAGGATGCGGGCCGAGATCTCCTGTGCGGTGTAGGTCTTGCCAGCGATCTCGGTGGACCAGTCGGTGCCCATGTGCCGTTTGACCGACCGCACCGTGCGATCAGGGTTGGTGATGGCCTGCCGCTTGGCTTGGTCACCGACCAGCACCTCTCCGTTCTTGGCGAAGGCGACGACGGAGGGGGTCGTCCGGTGGCCTTCGGCATTTGCGATGACTCTCGGCTCGCCGCCTTCGAGGGTCGCGACGACGGAGTTGGTGGTACCGAGATCGATGCCGACCGCTCGTCCCATGGCTGTAGCTCCTTGCTCGTGAATCCTTCTGAGTTGATACACAGTGTATAACCTGAGTGCATCATTGTCATATTCCGTTTTCTCATTCTCGCTAGCGGTTCGGTGGCGAACCGGCTACGGTCGATTCACTCAGGAGAAGGACCCGGGGACCGCCGGACGGGCCCGGGACATCGGAGGTTGGTGTATCGAGATGAGCCAGGTACAGGGGGACGGTCTTCCACGGCCGTGGGTCCCCGTCGGGGTGTGGTGGCTGCTCGTCGCCTGGCTCATCCTCGCCGTCACCACCGTGGTGTGGGCGATCCCCCACGAGGAGCAAGATCTTCAGACCCGTGCCGAGCGGGCCCTGGCGGAGGCCGGCCTCCCGGTCATGGTGGACTTCGCCGGGCGTGACGCCACCCTGTCGGGAACCGTCGATTCACTCGACGGGCCGGAGCGGGCCGTAGAGGTGGTCGAGGCCGTCACCGGGGTGCGGCGCGCCGTCGGCGACGTCGAGGTTGCCGCCGAACCCGAGCCGCTGCGTGATCCCACCGTCACCGTGACGATCGCCGACGGGCAGATCACGCTCTCGGGTCTGGTGCCGAGCCAGACGACCAGCACCGCCATCGTGGCCGCCGCCGTGGGCCAATTCGGGGCGGACGCCGTCACCAACGAGGTCACGGTGGCCGAGGACGTGGCGACGGCCGATTGGCTCGACCTGGTCGGGGAGGCCATCGCCGATCTCGGCCCACTCGGCAACGGCAGCGCCACCTTCGACGTGACGGGGGTCACCCTCACCGGCGTGGTGGGATCGGCCGACGCGGTCGACTCGCTGCAGATGTCCATGGAGTTGCTCTTCGGCGACGAGGTGGTGGTGAGGAACCGGCTCAGCGTGGCGGCCCGGTCCTCCCCGACGCTCCAGGCGTCCGCCGCGGAGGACCGGGTGGAGTTGAGCGGGACCATGCCGGATCAGGCAAGCGTCGACGCCCTCGTGACCGGCGCCATCGGTGTCCACGGCAGCGACGGTGTCACCAGCTCGCTGGTGGTCGGCGACGTGGGATCACCGGAGTGGTTGCCCCGGCTGCCCGACCTGTTCGGCGCAGTCGGCGGTCTCGATTCCTGGACTGCGGCCGTGGAGGGCGGCCATCTCACCGTGACCGGGTTCGGCGCCGACCAGGCGGCGGTGAACGCCGCCTCCGCGGCGCTCGACGCCCTCGTGCTGCCGGGCCTCGACCTCGCGGCGAGCGTGGAGATCGATCCTTCCGCATTGGCCGCCACGCTCACCGATCTCGCCGCCGGGACGGTGACCTTCGAGCCCGGCACCGGCACGATGTCGCCGTCGTCCAGCGACGTCCTCGACGAGATCGCCGCCATCCTCCTCGCCAACCCGTCGACCTCGCTGACGGTGGAAGGACACACCGAGGATCTCGGAAACGCCGCCTCCGCGGTCGACGTGTCCCGCCGGGAGGCGAACGCGGTGGCCGACTACCTGGTGGCGGCCGGGGTGGATCCGGCGCGCCTCAGCACAATCGGATACGGTTCGAATAGGCCCGTAGCCGACAACGCCACCGCGGCGGGCCGTGACCGTAACCGAAGGGTCGAGTTCAGCGTTCGAGAGGGAGATGGATAGATGCAGGGGACGGGCTATGCAATCGGCGAGGTGATCATCTTCCTCGTCATCTCGGCGATCATCGGATTCGGTGTCGGCTGGCTGCTGGGTCGGTGGACGCAGCGCACCTTGGCGGGGATGGAGGTCGAAGACCAGCTCACCGCCGAGCGGGAGCGAACCCGGCAGATGGAGGCCCGCCTCGGCGAGCGCAGCCGCGACCTCGACGGGGTGCGCACCGAGTTGAGCCGTGCCAAGCGCCTCCTCGCTGCCTCGTCCCTCGACATGTCCCTGGGGGAGCAGCTCGTGGACGCACAGGAGCGGGTGAGCCGGCTCGAAGCCGAAGGGCAGGGGAAAGACGCCGAGATCGAACGGCTCACCGCGGCGGTCGCCGAGCTGGACCAGGCCCGGGAGCGGATCGGCCGCCTCGAGGAGGAGCTGACGGT